>CAZIKK010000003.1:0-169486 GCA_964539975.1 uncultured Clostridia bacterium | reverse complement strand
CAAGAAGGCGTCAAAGCCTTTTTTGAAAAAAGAAAACCAAATTACAAAGGGAAATGATAAATTTGCCTTATCCAAGACAAGGCAACGGGAACAAGCTTATATAAAAGGCGCCAAAAAGTTATTTTTGGCGCCTTTATTAGTTTTGCAATATACTTAGTCAACTGGCGTTTCTCTTTGTTCCACCACCATCTCAACCAACATATCCACTACCTCTGGATCAAATTTTGTGCCTCTCATTGCCTTTATGACTTCTATGGCCTCTCTTTCGTTTTGACGCACCGCCCGATCATAAGCTTCTGCGATCGCGATGATTCTTGATATCAAAGGAATCTCCTCATCTTTCAATCCCCGTGGATAACCTTTGCCATCCCATCTTTCATGGTGACTGTAGACGTAATCCGCTAAATCCAAAGTATCATCGAAAAGATTTAAGATGCGGTATCCAATGACAGAATGTTGGCGTGCTTCTTCTTTTTCTTCTGGTGTTTTTTCCAATTTGTCCAACAATCTTTCATCCAAAGCGATTTTCCCAATATCATGAAGATAACCTGCTCGCTTTGCCGTGGCTATGTCTGACTCAGATAAACCCATGACTTGAGCTAGATCACCACTGAGTTCTCTAACAGAATCGGCATGAATCCCTTCCTCTGGGCTTCTTTCATGAAGGGTTTCAACCAACGTGTCAATCATATTTTGATCTACTATCTTGCTCTGCATGGTTTTTTCTTTGTACATGAGACTTTCCGCATTTGACAAGATCTCTGACAATGATTGTGACAGGCTGTTTTTTGTGTTCCTGCCGATGGAAATGCTGCATCGAATGGCTGACATGCGCGTATTTGAAAATCTTTCTTTGATCCTATCTTCTACCTTTTTACTCTGCTTTTCATTTGTTTTTGGCAACAGAATCACAAACTCATCTCCACCTATTCGGGCGATCATATCTCCTGCTCTACAGGATTGTTTCAAAATCTCAGCTGATTTTTTGATCAACTCATCTCCAGCTTCATGGCCAAAAATATCATTGGTCATTTTTAGGCCATTAATGTCCGCGAAGATGACGGATAATGGCAAGTTTTCTTCTTTGTCATAGTCTTCTCGATTTTCCTCAAAACACCTTCTGTTGTAAAGTCCTGTAAGGCTATCATGACAATTCAAGTATTGGATTTCTTCTTCTTTTTTCTTACGCTCCGTTATGTCCATGAAAGTCACCACGGCACCCACGATCTTTCCTTCTCGTATTTGAGGGTAAGCAAAGTATTCGACTTCAATCGACGTTCCATCTGCCTTCCAGAACACTTCGTCATCTGCCTGATAGCCTTTGCCTTCTTGAATGGATTTGAAAATCTTGCACTCATCCCCTGGAAAAGGGGCTCCATCTTTGTAACTATAATGGATCTGAGCATGCATGTTTTTCCCCAGAAGCTCTTCTTGACTGTTGTATCCTAAGAGTCGAACACAACTGTTATTGCAAAAGGTACACTTCCCGTTCATATCCATCCCATAAATGGCTTCTGCCGTAGAATCTAGAATCAGTTGAAGTTGATCCTTGCTGTTTTCTAACTCTTTGTTTGCCTGATCGTATGCCTCGGTTCGAATTTGAACCGTTTCTTCAAGGTTGTGGATCAAATGCTCCATTTTATCTGCCACTTTATTTAAGCTGTTGGATATCGTCCCGATCTCATCTTGTCTAACCACAGGCACCCTTCTCTCTAAATGGCCTGAAGCCAGTGCTTCTGCTGTCTCAACCAGTTGATCCACCGGTCTAAACAAAGCTTTCGACACATAGTGATAAATCACTATAAACACAACAAAAGCCAACGCAGCCAACCACATTGTCCTATACATATTATGCAACATGACTTCCATGAAAGGAGCTGTAGGAACAGCTGTCAATACAACCCAATTAACCCCTGGCAAATCCATGCTGTTCACGTCCACTGAATACGACTCTTCTTCTACTGAATGAAAAAAATGGGTTTCTTCTACATTCAAATACTGGGCGTACAGGCTGTGAAGATGCGTGGTGCTGAGATCTTGAATCATGAATCTGCGGTACTCGCCATTCTCCAATACTTCAAAATTGTTCTGTCCAAAGGAATTGGCTACTAACAGTCCTGTGTCTTTTTCGATAATTACGCCATAGCCTCCCTCCGGCTCAATGATATGCTTCAAATAATCGCCTAAAGTTGATAACAGCATATGTGTTGCCATCACTCCTTGTAGACTTCCTTGATCATTGTAAACAGGCCAAGCTGCCGTGATGGTTAAGTCATTCATGATAAAGTGTTCATAGATTGGAGAAAAAACAGGGCTTTCTGTTTCCAAGGCTCTTTGAAACCATATCCGTGTCCTCGGATCAAAGGATCCTGCCTTTAACACTAGTTCTCCCGCTTCTTTTTGGTCATCAACGGCATAATACCAGGATTGTCCTTCTGTTCTCCAATCGTTTCTCATGATTTCAAGCTCACCGAATGGGTTTCTTCGAGCACCATAATAGGCACCCGATACGGTACCATATCCGATGCTGTATACCTCTTCGCCATGTCCTTCCAAAACACCTAAAAAAAACCGTTCTCTAAGAACATCATTCTCCACATCTAAAATACCGTTCTCGATCACTCTGTAATTCATCTCATTGATATGATAAGGTTGTTGCATGAAAACAGCAATCTGATCATTGATGCTGTCATTCATCTCTGCTGATATTCGGCTGGCTATGTCTTCTGACGAATCCTTCCAATTGCTAAAAATCAAGTAGCCCATGCTGGTAATAACAATCAGCAAAGTTAATCCAGTCACAAGACTGATCACACTTTTTATAGATAAATTATTCTCTTTTTTCAATCATTTACCGTCCTCAATTAGTCTTTTCACATTGTATCTATCACTTGTTCCACAAAAATTTGGACGATCTCAGGATCAAATTGTGTTCCAGCACATCGGTACAATTCTTGAATCGCTTCTTCCTTGCTCATAGCTTTCCGGTAAGTTCTATATTCTGTCATGGCGTCATATGCATCAGCTACTGCAATGATTTTCGCCTCCGGCGATATGTCCTTCTCTTTCAAACCCATGGGATACCCTTTGCCATCCAGTCGTTCGTGATGGGCCGCCACGTGTTGAGCAATCGCTTCATATTCTTCTATTTCTTCCAATATTTTTGCACTTTTAGAAGCATGTTGTTGCATGATTTCCCATTCTTCAGCATTGAGTTTTCCTGGCTTATTGAGTATATTCCCATCAATGCCTATTTTCCCAATGTCGTGCAAATTGCCTGCTGCTTTTACTTGATTGGTTCTTTCCAAATCCCAATTCAGTGCTTTTGCTATGGCTTCACAATAATTGCCTACTCTTTCTGAGTGTTTCTGTTCTCTTTCGCTTTTTTGGAACAGCGTTGTCATCATGGCTTTGATCATGTGACTGCGCATACTTTTTGCATTGTAATATTTTCTTTTGTAAATATGGTTTTCCGCCTGTTTGATCAAATCATCCATGCTATGTCGATGTTCTTCTTGGATGGCATGACCAAAAGACACGGATAAATACAGGTCTAACTGACGATGTCCGTCAATTTGGATGTTCTTTTCCAACTCCAATTCTAAACGGTCTGAAATAGCCAACACTTCTTCTTCATCTCCCTGAGTAATTAGAATCACAAATTCATCTCCACCAATCCGAGCAAAAAAACTGTTGCTTGGAATCAGTTGTTGGATCTCCTTTACGGCTACTTTTATCAAAGCATCTCCAACCCTACTACCATAATTGTCGTTTACCATTTTCAAACCATTGATATCTCCCAACAAGATTGCCAGTGGATAGTTTTCTTCCTTGTTCAGATGTCGGAAAGATTCTTCAAAATACCGGCGATTATAAATACCGGTGAGGTAGTCAAAATAAGCCAGTTGTTTGATTTCTTTCATCGCTTTCTCTTTTTCCGTCACATCAAAAATAATGGAAAACAAAACCTTTCTACTCTGATAGTCAATGGGGCTGCTAAAAACATCCACTATTTTGATATCACCGCTTTTTAACCGATGGGGTACCGTGAAAAAGTCTAGTTCTCTATTAAATATTCTGTCTCCAAGATTTCTAATGAATGAATCATCTTGCATATTAATCTCAAATATGGTCATTTGCAAAAGTTCTTCTCGTGAATAACCATAAAAGGCTGATGCTGCTGGGTTCGCATAAAGAAATCTTCCCGTGTCGGGATCGATAAAGAATATAACCGCCCGATGATTCTCGAAAGCGGCTCTCAAACGTGCCAACTCTTCTTGTTCTTCTAGTTCTTGACGTCTTCTATCTGTAATATCTGTTCCTATCGAGAAATAAAACTCCACCTTCGCTCTATCATCGTAAATCGCCATGTTTTGCCATTCCAACCATCGTAGATCTCCTCGACTTTCTACTTGATGTATGTAATCAACGATGGGCTGATTCAATGACAGTTTTGACATGCGGTCTCGTATATCGTCTTTCTGGTTTTCTGGAATCACTTTCAAATAAGATTCTCCAATTAAATCCTTTCGTTCCTTATCAAAAAATTCGCAAAAACGGTCATTCACAAACTGTAAAGTTCCTTCTTCATTAAATTCACAAAAGAGAATCGGTAACTGATTGAGGATCTGCCCAAACTGATACCATGCTTTTTCAGATTTCATTTTTTCACTTCTTGCTTCCAGAATCAACCAAGCTCCTTGCATAAGCATCGTCAATTGATTCACGTCATACTCTGAATAGCCGCCTTGTTTATTGGCAAGTCCTACCACTGCTACTATCTCTCCATTTGAAAAAACAGGAACGGACATAAATGTTTTTAATGACACATGGCCTTCCGGGTACCCTTTCTTTAAAGGATGCTGTTTGTGAAACTCGTTAAGGACAATCGGCTTTCTTTGTCGGACCACTTCTCCCCAAACCCCTGTTTTCTCCAATTCGTAAATAGTTTGTGGGTCCATCACTTGACAATCTTCCACGACTCCATTGGTCCAAGTGTTCAGAGTAAAGGCTTTCTCGTTTTCACTGTAAAGAAAAATATAGCCGTACTGACTTTCTACCATTTTCAAGGCACCATTTAAGACTTGATCTAAAAATACTTGGGGTTCCGTTAGACTGGACTGATGCAACTCAATGATGATCTCCTGGCGCTCAATAACCTTCTGAGCTTCAAAATATTCTTGCTCTTTGTATTTGTCTTCTGAAATGTCCTCTATCAAAGTCACAAAAAAACCTTCCATGGGTGAATAGGCATAGATCCGGTACCATTTGTCCAAAGGAAGGGAGTATTGTTCAAATTGTAAACGTTCTTGTTCATAAGCCACTTTAGCATAGGTTCCAATCCAATCGAATGAATCCTCAAGAATAGTGGGGAGGATTTCTGTCACCTTCCGGTTCAAAATCTCGTCCTCGAGGAGGCCTGTATAAGTTTCAAAAAGCGCATTTGTCTTAAGGTATCTATAATCACAAGGCACACCTTTATCATCTTTTATGAACTGATGCAAAGCATACCCCAAAGGCATTTCTTCTATGATTTTATTTTGAATAGCTTCCATCTGCCAATCACTCCCCGGTTGTTTCTGGTCGCTTAGATAATAAATTTCTTTGTTCATTATTATTGAAATGTCACTTATGGGGTCATTATATAGAAAAACAACCAGGAAATCAATCAATTATTATACCCAGGTCCCTTCATTATTCAATGGTTATCGCATCTGCTTTGAAAGTATGGGTTTTAACTCTTCAATCCATTGATAACCTCTTTGTTTGAGCTTCCAATGATGCTTTAACCCAAGACGTTGCATGCCACTGATCTGACGGATTACATTCTGTGAGAAATAATCCTTATGTTCATACACAGAATCACAAACAAGCAGTTGTAAGCTGTTCCTCAACAGATTTATCATCTGTTCTTTCAATAGGTTCTCTTTGATAGGAACCGCATCCAATATCTCATCACACAATGCCATCAGTCTTATCGTGTCCATCCATCTTTTCTTTAGATTTGAATGATAATTGTAAAGCGTTTTGTGGTGGTGCTGCAAATCTTCTTTCAAGTCCTGCAAGTCATCTGCAAGTTGTAAGGCAATGCCATATCCTGTATAGAACATCATTTGATCTTCATTCAGGTTTCCCAATACCAAATAGGCATCCGCCACTACAGAAGCCCCACCCTTTTTAAAGGAAAGTCTTAAGATGGCTTTTTCAGATAAATTCTCATACTGCTGCTGCAAACTCATGCACTGTCCTTCATAAATCATTAACAAGCTTTCAAAAACAGCTGGGTTTTTGATGCGGCTGAATTGTCTCTCAATAAGGTTCACCATCTCAAATATGTCCTCTTCATGGGCATTGCTTGGTTCTATATACAACCCTTCCAATCTATTTCGAAATCTTATGGAAAACGCCTGTTTTTCTGACAAAGATACCTTCTCATCATCCAAATAATTATCTGTTAGTGGATACAACATACTGTAGGCAAATATAGCATTGGTCAGTTCAACCGGTATGCCGTGTATGATTTGGATTGTGTTCATAATCCAAACATTTCTAAGTGCTTGAAATATTGCGGCTTCTGGCATATTTTCCCATCTGTTCTTGACTCTTTCAATAAAGCTTCTAGTGCATTGTGCGTAGTCCCCATGGATTTTTTGTTTCAACACTTGACTGTCTACACCAAGCCATAATTCAAACAACCGTTGCATACTAGGATCATTTGACAAGTCTAACGTTGGTTGATTTTTGATTTTTTTACATACTTGATTCATCTGCCTTTTCAAACGTAAGTAGTGATGGGTCTGCTTGATGCATAACACCAAAGAGGATGTTTGGTTGATCTGAATCTTTTCAGGTTCCTGCTGATTCCAAAATGTTAAATAATGATCAATCGTCTTGTTGAATGCTTTCACATTTTCATCCTCCTTTGTGATTTCTTGAAAATTTTTCTTCGTTAATTGTACCTTTTTTTTCTTAGAATTCTATAAAGGTCAGATTAGATTTTGGCTAGAAAGGAGCACAAAAACTCCAAGAAAATTTGGAGTTGTGTTAAGTAAATTACCTATTGTTCCTTATTTAAGGTGAAATTTAATCTAAAATAGTTTTTTTCTGCGTCTTCTTCCGGTATAAGAACATTTGATACAGGGTCTCTATACCCAGAATACTCAATATCGCAAACAAACACAATGCCTGCCTCGGAAAAATGGTAACTCATAAAGGTGTGTTTATCTATCTGATCTGCTATTCTACTAGGAACTTTAGAAAATAAGCCTACTTCATTCTGAGCGCCAGCAAAAGCGAGAGAAGCCAGGAACATTTGTGTGTTATATGATGAAAGCCAGTGTTGCTGATCTTCTAACTCAATCAAAAATGAAACCTCCGTCAAATAGCCATTTTCTTTTGTGAATTGAAATTCTGGCTTTTGCATCTGTCCTGTGCCAATTCGTATAACCGTTCCATCAGATTCATTCTCCATCCAGTTCCCATTTTCATCCAAATACAAGTTGTCATAGCCCAAGTTAAAAAAACTAGAATAGTAATTGTGATTCTGTGAAAACTCTGCAACCGTCAGATCCCCTCTGTTTGGTGGGAGGTGCTGAGATGATAGGATTGAAAGCAACAACACAAAGAAAACTGCGCTTGCACCGATGTATAACAACGCGCGGTACCATTTTGTGTCCTTGAGGCTATATGAAATGGATTCATCCCATGGCTGGGGTTCGTTCTCAACACATAGTTGGTAGCTTTTCCAGTAACGCACAAGGTTGTAGATAGGGATTTCGTAACCCATCCCAGTCGCTATCACACCCCAAGTTCTTTCAAATCCGTCTCCATAATCAAGGTGTCTGCCTTCTGAAGTTTCGATTCTTAGTCCAAATATTGCCTTTCCCGGTGTGGTTCCTAAAAACTTGAGTAAAAGAGGTTCAAGAAACAGCATCATTACTATTGAGATGAAAGAATCAAACAGGTTTCCAAAACTGCTCCTAGCGCTCAAGTTAACATGAACTACAAATGCCAAAAAAGTTGTCCAGAGAATTCTATATAAAAACAAATCGAACATTCTAGCTAAAAATCTCCGCCACGGATGAAAAACTTGTGGAAGTTCATCACTCTTGATGGAAAAATAAGCGCTGCCTGTTTCTGTTATTGCACGATTTATACCATCCAAATATTTTTTGGCATCCAATTCAGAAAAACCTACCCTGTCCTCCTGAATTGCACTGCACACATTCTGCGCATAGGCTACATCTTTTTTGTCTTGCTCCAGCTTTATTATCTGATTGGACAAAGTATCCATTAAATCTTTGTGACCCTCTTTTATCGCCTTTATTTCCTCTAGTGAGATATGAAGGCTTCTCAATAGTTTAACCCGCAGAAGAATTTCCAAATCATGTTGCGAGTAGTCCCTATATCCGTTTTCCATTCGATTTGGTTTGATTAGCCCTTCACGTTCATAAAACCGCACATTGGAACGGCTCATTCCTGATAAGTTTTCAATTTCCTTTATTGTCATCGTTTTTGTCCTTTCACATTTATTAATCTTATCATAAAGTGTAAAGTCTGTTTACAGTCAACCTCTTTATTGTACCATATTTCTCTCAGAGTTAAATGCCATCATAAAAAACTTGAATACAACCTTTTTTGCATAGGTAGCCGTTGTTGTTTGAAAAACTAATGAATAAAATCTCCAAATCTTGACTATTCAAGTACGATAGAATAGAATGATACTATACCATTAAACATATAGGTGACAAAGGCAAATCCGTCGAAAGGCGGAGACGCAAAGCTACAAGTCTAAAGCAAAAATTGTCATGACGGTTGAGCTGCCAAATCAGTTATTAAAACAATCAAACAAAATTCAATTTTTGTTTGATTGCTTTAATAACCCACTAAAAGTAGGCAGCCATACTCTGCCTACTTTTTTGTTTTAAAGCTCTTTTCGATGATTATCTATCTCTGGCACCAGAATTTCTATTGAATTCAACCAATAAATATTGAAAGGACAAAAAATGACTGTGTACTTTACAAAAAAAGAATCTGAATATTATACTGCTCGAGACATTTATGATAAGAACGGAAAACTCTTACTAAGCAAAGATCAAAAAATTTCAGTTAAGACCAAGCATAGACTAGAAACGCTTATTAAAAACGATTTGGCAAAACCAGATGAGAGTAGTCAAACAGAAGAGGCTATTTCTAAAGATGCTCCAGCAAAACACCCTCACCTAACTGCCATAAATGAAGGGTTTTCACAAAGAATGAGCCTCCATGACAAACGCATTCTTGAGAAACCAAATGACATACTCATCAACATTATTTTCGAGTCCAAAACTAAGCCATGGTGGATTTATGTTAATGCTTTGAGCAAGTACGTGGATTGGCTATATACGCATTCAATTGATGTCGCCATCATCTCTCTGATGATCGCTGTAAAGTTAGGCTACAATGATAGAGAGCTTACCAACTTAGGCATTGGCACCCTATTGCATGATGTCGGTAAACTATTGATACCAAAATCCATTATACAAAAGCGTGGGAAATTGACCGATCAAGAAATGATGCTAATGAAGCAACACTGTGATTTAGGCATGAGCTCCCTTGAAAATTACGATATCCCAAAGGAATATACGGATATTGTGATGCAACATCATGAACGTCTTGACGGAAGTGGCTATCCAAATGGAATAAAGGGAAAAGACATCCATCAAAATGCAAGAATTGTAATGATTGCTGATACGATCGATTCTATTACTTCGTATAGACCTTACAGAGAAGCACGAACAATAGATATTGCCATTGAGGTATTAAAGAATGAAAAAGATAGCTACTCTCAAGAATTGGTTTCTTTATTTTCTGAAATAATCAAATAACCATTCCCAAAACCAATAATGAATAGCCCTCAATTAATTGAGGGCTATTCATTATTGGTGCACCTGGGAGGAGTCGAACCCCCGGCACATGCCTTAGGAGGGCACTGCTCTATCCTTCTGAGCTACAGGTGCACAATCACTTTAAGAATTTTACAGCATAATATTCTGTTTGTCAAATGAATTCAAGGATCGCAAACAGGATGGGAATGGTGAAAAGGGAGAGCAAGTGAGTCACCACGACCATTTTAGACGCAAAGTCCGCTCCAATATTGAACTGATTCGCCAATACCACCGTAATGGCAGGTGCAGGCAATGCCGCATAGATCAAACATACTCCTTTAATGACAGGATCCAGATCACTGAACACTAAATAGATCAATAGTAAGAGCGGCGCTAAGATCAATCGGATAAACGATCCATAATAGACCATCTTATCGTTGAAAACCTCTCTTAGCTTGACCCGACCTATCCTTGCCCCAATAATGAACATAGAAAGTGGCGTAGTCAAACTCCCAATACTTTGAATCAGATTGACACCCATTCTTGGGATCGAAATCGAAAAGACAAAAATAATCAAGCCTGCATATACCGCGATCATATTTGCGTTCAAAAACATTTGCTTGATTTCTCTCTTGGTGATTTTGTCAAAGAAAAGAGAAATCCCATAGGTCCAAAGCAATAGAATAAAAGGAATATACAACATGGAGGCATAAAAAGTTCCTAAAGGACCAAATACTTGATTGATCACAGGAAAGCCCATAAAGCCTGCATTGTTAAGAACCCCAGTTAAATATAAAATCTTTCTTCTTCCAGGATCTGATACTCTCCGGACAAGAAAATAATTGATCCCCATGATCACCAAAACATGAATCGTTCCCAGCCCCATCACAAACAAGCCATCCATCAGCATTTCATGAGAATAGTCGATGTGGAACGCGTTCAACACCAAGGCAGGCACAGCGATGTTCAACAGAATAAAAGTGAAGGCTCTTTCCACATCAGTGGTGATGATCTGTTTCTTATAGAGTACATATCCAAACAATATAAGTATGCCCATAATAAAAATTGATTCCACAACCGTCAATAATACCATCGTAAGCTCCTTGTGAGAATTAAGTCAAAGCAAGCCCAAACAACAAGGCCGACACCATTAAAAAGAGCACCAACAAAGGTGCGAACACCTTGTATTCTTTATACAAGTCCAAAGTAGAAACATTCATGATCTCTACTGTGAAAGCTTGGCATAAATGCAAAGGTGAGAAAAAATACCCAATAAAAGCACATCCTGATGCAATATAAATATACACATGCATCATAGCATGAGATACATCAAGTTGTGCAATCAATGGCAAAGTGATCGCCAATGCTGCCACTTTATAGCCAGATATGAAACCAAAAAATGTGGAGGTAAATAAAATCAATAACATAATAGAAGCCATGTGATTCATTTGCTCAAATATCCCATGAAAAACTGCTAGCATATCTGACATTTCCATAATCACATTTTGCATGATCAATACCGCCGTCACCGTAATGACAATGTTTCTGTCAATGGATTGGAACGCTGTTCTTAGAAAGTCTTGTTTATTTCCCAGGAAATAGACTATCAGTAAACTCACCAACATAGAAAGATAAAATGGAATACCTGTCACTCCTGTGACGATGACACAAGCATAGATAGGAGAGGTATACAATGCCAACTTGATGATATTTTCCTTATTTCGATTTTTTGCCTTTGATTTTTCTAATTGAATGTCTCTTAGAAACAAGAGATACCCTAAAGCAATGATACCCATCACAAAAACGCCATTCAATGCAATGACAAAGGGAATACTGACTTCTGGCAACACCGTCGGGATGATGATGATAGAGGTTGAGAAAGGCAACAAAAACATCGCCAAGTGTCTGAAAACCAGATTGATGACAGCCTGCCTTGGAGGTGACAAGTGGATTTCTTCCCCAATCTGTTTAACAAAAGGAGCCGATAAGATAGCTCCCCCTGGAATCACCAGCAAACCCACCATAGCCGGTATGATGGTGATAATATTCCGTTTACTTCCTATCACTTGTTGCATGGTATCTACAATCACATTCAACACACCATATTGTTTCATGGTTCCTCCAAGAATGCTTACCATGGTGACCACCAGAATCGTATTCATGGATGAAGACGTTAAAAACACCTTTCTCACGGAGCCAACAAAAGCTTCACCACCGATACCGGAAACAAGTCCCAGCACGGTGGCTGTGATTAAAATCGTATAGCCTAACTTAACCCGTTTTTTGATCAAAATAGGTATCAACATAAAGCTCAAACTTGCTGCAATCAATTGATTCATGTCCTGCTCCTTTCTAGATGCCCAGCAAACCTGACAAAAATCTGAAAAGCCGAACGAAGAGATTGGCTTTTTCCACATCCTCACTGACTAGCACCGGTACAGATTGAATCAATTGATCATTTAGATAAACGTTCAACTGTCCGACAACCTCCCCTTTTGCAAGTGGTGCCTTGATTCCCTCAATGTAAACCAGTTCTTCTTGGAGCATGTCTCCATTTCTAACCAATTGATAGAAATTCTCCCCACTGATTACACCGACTTGTGCCTCAACTGCATTATCAATGATAATTTCTCCTAAAGGTTGATCTTTTTGGACAATCCCTTCGATAAAATACTCATAATACCCGTACTCCAATAATTCAATTGATTTATTCACCCGATCATTGTGACTATGCGCCCCCATGAGAACGGCAATGACTCGTCTGTCTTTTAAGTTATCTTCCTCATCCTGATAAGGCATAGATGAAACCAAACAAAGTCCTGCCTTGTGTGTATAGCCTGTCTTAAGACCGTCAACTCCTTGAAGCACGCCTAACAAGGGATTAGTGGCTTCCCTAGAAAAATTTCTGTCGGTTAATGTAACTTCTTCTTGTATGGTAACCTCTGCAATATCCGGATAAGTTTCGAATAAATACGCGGATAAGTGAAAAAGATCCATGGCAGACATGTAGTTCTGATCAGATTCTTCTGCATCTGTTGGCAAACCGCTGGGGTTAATAAAATAAGCCGTTGTCAACCCTAATTCTGCTGCCTTTTGATGCATCCGTTGAACAAAGGCCTGCTCAGTTCCAGCCACATGCTCTGCAATGGCCACAGCCGCATCGTTCCCCGAAACAATCATAATAGAATTCATCAATACTTCAAGCGGAATTTCTTCTCCAACGCGCAAATTGAAAGAACTTCCTTCAATACTAGCAGCATAAGGCGAGATCGTCACTAAATCATCCGAAGCCACTTCTCCATTTTCAATAGCCTCTCTAGCTACAAGATAAGTCATGATCTTGGTTACACTAGCCATTTCCACGGGTTCTTCTTCGTTATAAGCATAAAAAACTTCTCGTGTGGCCATATCTCCTACCAAAGCGGCTCGAATATTCTCACTGACATCGATCTCACCGTAAACTGCAGAGATGCTTAAGATCAGCAACAATACCACTGCTATAACCATTCGTTTTAATCTTTTAATTCTCAATTTTATCCATTCCTCCAAAATAAGGTCTCAATGCATCTGGTATCGTAATGGATCCATCTGCTTCCTGATAGTTTTCTAATATTGCGGCAAAGGATCTTCCCACTGCCAATCCTGATCCATTCAAGGTGTGTAAAAACTCAGGTTTGCCACCTTCAGGCCTGTATTTCAAGTTTGCTCGTCTTGCCTGATAGTCTTCAAAATTTGAACAAGAAGAGATCTCCACATACCGTCCATAACTTGGCATCCATACCTCTAAGTCATATGTTTTCGCTGATGAAAACCCAGTATCTCCCGTGCACAGTTCCACAACCCGGTATGGCAGTCCCAACCGTTGCAGAATGGTTTCAGCAAAACCTGTCAGTTTCTCCAGCTCGTCATAGGAATTCTCCGGCTTGGTCAATAAGACCATCTCTACTTTATCAAATTGATGGTTTCGAATCAAGCCTCTTGTATCTCGTCCCGCAGAACCTGCCTCTGATCTGAAGCAAGGTGTATAGGCAGTCATATAACAAGGCAAGTCTTTTTCCTCCAAAATCTCATCTCGATAGATGTTGGTTATTGGCACTTCTGCTGTAGGAATTAAATAAAAATCTTTTTGAGGAATTTTGAATACATCTTCTTCAAACTTTGGTAATTGTCCTGTCCCTATCATGCTGTCTCGATTAACCATAAATGGAGGCAAGACCTCTGTAAAACCATGCTCTTGAGTATGAACATCCAACATAAAAGAGATTAAGGCCCTCTCCATTTTTGCACCTAGTCCTTTAAACATTGAAAAACGAGCTCCTGTAATCTTTGCCGCTCTTTCAAAGTCTAATATGTCTAAATTTGTTCCCAAATCCCAATGGGCTTTGATTTCAAAATCAAAAGTTCTAGGCGTTCCCCATTTTCTTATTTCTGTGTTTTCTTCTTCAGAAAACCCTGCCTTCACCTGAGGGTGTGGTGCGTTGGGAATGCTTAACAATAAATCTGTGATCTCCTCTTCAACCGCCTTCACTTGGACATCCAATGCTTTAATATCTGCGGAAAGCTGTTTCATAGCAGCTAAAGTTTCACCCACTTCCTTGCCTTCTTTTTTCAGTTTGGGAATCTCTTTGGATACTTTGTTTTGCTTCGCCTTCATCTCTTCAACTTCCAGCAGCAACCCCCTTCTTTTCTCGTCAAGAGCCAAGACCGCATCAATGGTCAAATCGGGATCTCTTCTTTTCAGCAATGTGTTCATATGTTCTGGATTTTTCCGAATTCTCTTAATATCTAACATGTAAACCTCCTCTTTCTATTGGTTTTTTGATAAATAAAAACTCCCGTCCCTTGCAAGGGACGAGAGTATGTATACCACCGCGATACCACCCTAATTATTGCACAAAGCATGCAATCTCTCAAAAGGTTAACGCCCTTAACGTGCCGGTTGTCACACCTGCAGGTTCCGAAACGGATTCAATAATGCGCCTTGCTTTTTTTCACCAACCAAAAGCTCTCTATGAAGACGGCATCATTTACTGCTCTTCATCATCACCTATTTTTATTTTCTTAATCATAGTATAACGTTGAATGTTTGTCAAGATGGAGCTGTCAATTTACAGCCTAATCCATCAATCTTTTTTCTCCTTCTATCTCTTGAATCGGTTTAATGTCTTGACTTACTTCCACAACGCCTAAATAGTCTCCATCAGCATCTCTAACAGCAAAATATCGAATGTACACATATTTGTCTCCCAATTTGATCCAAAAATCTTCATGGTCTTTTTTACCTGATCGAAGATCTTCCACAATTTGTTCAACTACATGAACACTGGCTGGCGGATGACAATTTTTGACCTCCCGACCAATAATGGTTTTAGGTCGAGCAAAAATTCTTTCTTTCCCTTGTGAAAAGTACTTAACTCTACCTTCTTTGTCTACAAAAGTCATATCAATAGGCAAAGCATTCAACATGGCATTGACTTCCTTTGGCAACATGAATCCCGCATCAAATGATACATATTCGTTTCCATCTATTCTTGGTTCATCAGACGCTTCCTCAATTTCTTTTGGAGCCCATTTGTGTTCCGGTTTGAAAAAGAAATAGCCATATTCATCACTTGCCTCAATGATTTCCTGCCACTCGCCTTCTTTTAAAGTGTCAATGACCATAGGAAATAGAATGTTTTCCTCTTTGAAAATCATTTCTTCCACAGCGGAAATGGCTCCTTCAACCTTTTCAACTGCTTCTTCTTTGGTGGCTTTTTCAGGGTACTCCTCTAAAGCACGGATGGCCTCCTTAATGGCTTGTCTGTTGTCATCGTCCACTCCCCACATGACCTTTGGCGGCGCTGTTATGCCGTATTTCTCCATATAAGGAAATAGCAAGTTTTCTTTTCTATTATAATGCCTGTCTATTTCTCTTAAGTCATTCAAGTCCTTTTTTAACGCTGCCCACCCTTCTTCAGACCCTTCTTTGAATGATTGGATGTGAGGATGGATTCTTTCTTTAATCAATGCTTCAATCAACTGGTTTTCTTGTCTAAAAGTATGGACAGGGTGTCCCGGCGTTTTTTCATCTTCTGTCTCTTGATGAATATCTTCAATGGTTCCTTTGAATACAGCAGCATGGACATCACATAACCTTTGAATTTCTTCAACCGGCATTCCTTCTGCCACTAACTTTGTTTCCATCTCCGTTATCTCTTTTGCCGAAACGCCTTTGAAACTCTCCTCGAATTTCTTCTTGACCGTCTCAAAGTCTCCTCCCTCATGTAATTCAAGGATCAAGGCTTTTAGAATCTTTTGTCTATGGGCTCGGTTGTTGATTTGTTCGCTCATGTTTTCCTCCTTCTATTCTATTATGGTGAAGCCATGTCTCTCAAAGACTGCTTTGATGGTGGCCTTATCAATCTTTCTCATAGCGGCACCTTTTTCAATGGTCATAAACCTGCCAACCGTAGACATCATTTTAGGGTCCACGATATTTTTAAACCCTATTTCTTCCATAATCTTGGAAAATTCTGGGTATTTAGCATTTAATTCAGAAATACTTTTCTTAAAATCGATTGTTTTTGCCATATAAGTTCTCCTAAAGCCGTTTAAACAGGATGTTATTCTCTAAATGAACATGCTGGAAAATATCGCTTTCCAAAGCTTCCAACAGTTGATAGAGTTTTTCGTAACTTTCACATCCACCTGCAGGAACGGTGTAGTCTTGACTGTGCTCTCTTAATTTACCAAGGATATCTCCTGCTACTTCATGTTCATCTTGAACTTCCAATAAACACTTTGCCTCTTCTTGATTCGATAAAATTGCCGGGAAAAGGATCGCTTCTTCTTTGATTAAATGCTGTTCCAATTCTGTTTTCAACTTGTGAAAATCCTTATACAAATCATACAATTCTGGATGAGCTTTTCCGTGTGCTCTCAATACAGCCGAGGCAAGTCTAGATATGAAAGGTAACTGCTCATTCAAGTAACTGTGATGGGTGTTAATAATATGGATTATCAATTTCTCGTTGTCTAATTGAGTAAAATCAGTCGTATCGGCGTAGTTTGTCTCCTTCTGACAGCCGTTGATTTCACCGATCAAAGTTTCCGGATTCATCCCTTTCTCATAAGCGGCTTCTTCTAAGCTTCGATGTCCTCCACAACAAAAATCAATTTTATAGTTTTTCAGAATATCTGCCGACTTTGGGACGGCTGAGACAATTTCTCCTAATGACATCTTTTGATGAATCGTGTATGTTTTCATATGATCACCCTTTCCTTATATTTGTACTGTTATTATAAAGGCTTATTTGGGTGAAGACTGTGATTCAAATCAAATTTTAAGATAATTCTCTCAGTTTATTCTCATCTAATATTTGAATTTTCTTGTTTCCAATCAATCGAATAATGCCAAGATCTTGAAGTCCTGTCAATTTTCGGCTGACTGTTTCCCTAGATACGCCAATATAATTGGCAAGCTCCTCCCGACTTAGAGGAAGGTTGAATATTTCTGTGTTTTCTACCTTTTCAATGTCTAGAGATCTTTCCATAAAATCCAACAAAACTTTGCTCATCCGTGCATCCACACTTTTTGATCCCATGTTTTCTATCATATTTTCAAGATTCTCTATTTTAATGACCAATGCTTCTAGAATTTTGGATGTAATGCCTGGGTATTTTCGTATCAACGATTGGAAATCCTTTTTACTAATCATGCAAATAGCCACCGGTTCAATGGCTTTCACACTGTATGCTGTTTTTTTATCCACAAAAAGATTTTTTTCTCCGAAAAAATCCCCAGGATAAAAAATATGCAATATTTGCTCTTTTCCCTCTAGCGTGTTGCTATACGCCTTTGCTTTTCCTTGATTGATGATCACCAATCCTTGCAATTCTCCCCATTCAAACAGCAAATTCTCTCCTTTTTGATACCGTTTCCTCCTAATAAGAGCAACCACCTGTTGCAGTTCATGTTCTTCTAAGTTTGAAAAAATGGGTACCCTTCTGGCACAAAGTTTATGCTCGCAATTTCTGCAGCTTTCTTCCATGGTTCCCTCCAAAATAGCTTTAGGCTTAACTTGATGATTCATTATACCTTGGAGCAAGTCTTTCCGTCAAAATCAATTAAAAAATGACTTCTCCAGCATAAGGACTTGAAAACCTTTTTCCCTTTGTATATGATTAAAGAAAAATAATGCTCCAATGAGGTGTCATATGAAATACATAGACGTTGATTTTCATGTTCCTTACGAAAATTTTGCTCTTGAAGAGTACCTTCTTAACGAAGCCCCTGAAGGGGATTATGTTTTCTTTTATATCCATCAGCCCGCTATTATTGTTGGAAAATTTCAAAACACTTTGGAAGAAATTAACCAATCATTTGTTGACGACCATCAAATAATAGTAGCTAGACGCCTATCCGGTGGCGGTGCCGTATACCATGACAAAGGCAATCTCAACTTTTCATTTGTTCAGAAAGCCAACACTTCCGATGTCAATAATTTTTCTAAATTTACACAGCCTGTTATTGAGGGGCTAAATCGTTTGGGTGTTAAAGCTGAGTTGTCCGGTAGAAATGATTTAGTGGTAGGGGATAAAAAAATTTCCGGAAATGCCCAATGCTATGCCAATGGTCGCTTGCTACACCATGGCACCTTGTTGTTCGATGCAGATATGTCCCACCTTTCCGATGCGTTGAATGTCAAACCCATCAAAGTGGTGTCCAAAGGTATTAAGTCTGTACGAAGTAGAGTCGACAACATTATTAACTATCTTGATGAACCCATGACCATTGAAACGTTTAGATCTCATTTGTTGGATTTCTTTGGTGAGTCCAAATCTATAGAAAAACTAACACTCTCTCCTGAGATTTTAGCAAAAATTCAAAAAAGAGCCTCCGAACACTTTGCTTCATGGGAATGGAACTGGCGCAAATCGCCCAAATACACTTTGGAGAAAACAGGAAAATTTTCTTGCGGTATTCTTGATATCAAATTAGATATTCAAGACGGACTCATCCATGGCATTAAAATATATGGAGACTTCTTCACTTGGAAGAATCTTGAACTGCTTGAGAAAAAACTGACTGGCTTGGCTTACCGAAAAGAGACTCTGACTAATGCTCTTTCCGAAATGAACCTTTCTGATTATTTTAAGTCTATGTCAAATGCTGAATTCATCGATTTTCTAATGAATGCCTAAACGATAGATTGATGCAACCACTTAAAAAAGTCTGATGACCTAGGTCATCAGACTTTTTTACTAGCAACTCTATTTACTGTACAGACTGCAAGGCTTCCAATCGATCCAATACGACTTTTAGTTGATCCATAATCAATCCATATCGGGCCCATTCTCCATTTTTCAACGCTTCCTGCCCTCGATCATACAGATTGACCGCCTCGGTGATCAACTCAATGATGGATTTGTCTCCAATACCAATACCATCCTCTCCGGGTTCATAATCGATGGCCTCATCTCCAAAGATTCGGTTTAACGCGCCCTCTAAGGTTCTTTCCATGACGATTCGATCTCCGTATGCCACAATCACTCGTTGCATCTCCGGCAAAGCGTTATCTCCACTCGACTGCAAATAAATGGGCTCCACGTATATCAAAGATTGTTCTATGGGAATAATCACTAAATTGCCTCTTAACACATTGGAACCTTCTTGAGACCATAAGGTCAACTGTGGCGATATTTCAGATTCTTGATCTATTCTGGATTCAATCATATTGGTTCCCGGTATGTTTTCACTTCTTGGGAACCGATAGATCAGCAACTCTCCGTAATTTTCACCATCATTTCTTCCCACCAACATAGAAGACATGTTGTTTCTACCTACTGGTGAGTAAGGCACAGAAATAAGGAATTCCACCTCTTCTTCTTCCGGTAGTTGGAACATCACGAAATTAGACTCAACCGTCAAAGTACGATCCATATATTTTTCTCGTGATATTTCCCATAAATCTTCTTTCCCAAAGAAAACCGTCGGATTTGTCATATGGTACGTTCGATACATTTCTGCCTGGATGTCAAAGTAATCTTGTGCGTAACGAATATGTCCTCTTAACCCATCTGGCATGTCATCCAAATCCTTGAACAAATCTGGAAAAATGTTCTGATACGTATTCACCACCGGATCGGTATCATCGACAATATAGAAGTCCGTGGTGCCTTCATAAGCGTCAATCACCACTTTCACCGAGTTTTTAATATAATTTAAGGTACCATTAAACGGTTTTGAATAAGGGTATTTGTCCGAATGAGTAAAGCCTTCCAATATCCAGTAAAGCTTGCCGTCCTCTTGGTTTACCACCAAATAAGGATCGTGTCCAAAAGCTAGGAATGGCGCTATTTTGTTGACTCTTTCCATCACATTCCGGTGCAACACAATTCGGCTATTGGAATCAATGTTATTGGATATCAAAATTCTCATATCCCCTTCTCTCAAGGTGAACAGTAATCGATTGAAAAATGTCAACTTAATGCCTGCTTCACCCTCATAAAAGGTCATGACATTATCTGATCCAAAGGGGTAGTCGAATTCCTCTTCGTCCGTATTTAAAATAACGTAGTTGTTGGTCTTTTCTCCAAAATAAATTTCCGGTCTTGTGATCAAAAGATCTGTGTCCGTTCTAGGCGGAATGTCTCTCACCTGAAGTAACGGTTGACCTTCTGGACTGACTTCATTGACTGTGGACATGGCAAAACCATAACCATGGGTATACTTCAAAACCAAATTAATCCAGTTTTGAGCTTGCGGGTCAATTCTTGTTTGATCCATTTCTCTAGCAGCCAAAAAAACTTGTCGATAACGGCCATCGATGGTGTAACGATCTATGTCCACATCATTAAATACATAATAAGGTCTGATGCCTTGGATTTGATTGTAAACTTGATTAATAGGCAAATAGTCATTGATCCTTATGTTTTCAATAATATCCATATTGTTTTGAATATCTCTTGCCGTTAGGTTGTATTGAACATCAAAATCTACTACCTCTATTTTATCCAACCCATAAGCTGCTCGTGTGAAGGCAATATTATGTTCAATATATGGCCTTTCTTTTGAAATTTCATCCGGCTCTACAATAAAACTTTGAACGATACCTCCTGCAAGACTTCCAATAATTGAAATGACGACTAGTGCCGCCGGCAAAGACATGGCCATAATTAAATTCTTCCTTTTTGCACCCAAAAAGAAAGTTACCGCCCCTACTAGAGATACCACTGCTAAAGCACGATAGACATTCAATGTAATCAAGACATCGGTATAACTGGCTCCAAACACCTCTCCTCTAGTTGAATACAGCAAGTCAAACGTTCTAAGCCAAAACTGGACGGCCAATATTACCATAAAGGCGGATCCCAGCAAACCAATTTGAGTCAGTATTTTGGTCAGAAATTTTTTATCAATTATTTCATTTAGATTTTTGGCTTTTTTCCCATAAAAATCAAAGTCAATTACTTTTTCATCTGTTCCAGTCTTCGTTGTGGTTTTTGAAGTAATCAGCACAATGTTGAAAACCACAGTGATCAAGATCACAAGGAACAACAAAGACATCATCAAACTTAAAATACCCGTCACAAAGGGCAACGTAAACATGTAAAAAGAGATATCATTATTGAATAGGGGGTCTGCCAAATTAAATGGTTGTTGATTCACAAAAGCCAAGACTTCAAACCACAGATTTGAAGTTACCGTAAGGGAAAAGAAAAGTCCAATCAACAAAGAGACGACTCTTATACCCCATCTCATTTTCTTGTCCATACCTTGTTCTAAAATAGTGCCTGTTTCTTGAAAGTACTTCTTTTTTAATCTGGTCAGAAAGAAATTAGCTAGCACATAAAAGATAACCAAAATCGGAATGCCAATTAACATTTGCGTTCTTAATTTTGTTAAAAAGGTTCCTGTATAGCCAAGCTCCTGAAACCATTTGTAATCTCCTAGAAAACTAATCAGACTTCCAAATGAACTAATGATCACCAGAAGCAAAAATACAACTGCAATGCCAAAAAACTTTTTCTTCTTGATTTTTGCCATGTTTTCCTCCTCATTTTCTGAGTATTTTGTTAATTATTTGTCTTTTATCAGTTTATTATACCTTAAGCCTGCCTCTGTGACAAACTAATTAAGAAAGCTTTAAGACTTAAAAAACCCTCTGGTAGAGGGTCCATTTTTTATTTAGGATAGGCCAATTTCATTTTTTCCAATACTTTTTTTTCTATTCTTGACACTGCTACTTGAGAAATATTCAGTTCTGTTGCCACTTGGGTCTGAGTTTGCTCATTTTGAATGTAGCGTCTATTGATGATTTCTCTTTCAAGGGGATTTAAACGGTCCATCATCCATTCCACAAAATTCTTGTCCTCAAAATACTGAAACTTTTTGTCTTCTTCTCCAAGCAAATCCAACAAAAGGTACTCTCCTCCTTCAAGGATTACCTCTTGAGATACATCCAATGACTTTAGATTGAACAAATGACTGGCTTCCATGGCTTCTAAAATAGCCTCTTCTGTCACACTCAAATAAACCGCTATTTCGTAAATCGTAGGTGTGTGCTGAAGCGTTTGCTGGAGATGGTTTTTGGCCAATACGATTTTTTTTGACAGCTCCTGTATCCTTCTTGGAATTTTCAGCGTCCAACTTTTATCTCTGAAGTGTCTTTTAATTTCACCTAAAATCGTGGGTGTTGCAAAGCTTGAAAATTCAAATCCTTTGTCTGGATCAAACCGTTCAATGGCATAAATCAGACCAATTGCAGCCACTTGATATAAATCCTCATATTCAATGCCTTTGTTAAGATATTTTCTTGCAATTATGTCTACCAAGTAGTTAAATTCTATAAAAATCTCATTTCTTAAATCTATGGGTTTGTCTTTTTCTATATAGGTTTTGAAGAGTTGGTAATGTTTAATCTCATTGAAACTCATCTGTTGTCCTGTTTCTCTAGTTTTTTTGTTAGAATAATTCGTTTTTGAGATAAATTCAACTGCCAAGTGTCGGACAAGCTATCTATTATCATGACACCCATATCGCCTTCATCCACAACCATCTCTCCTGAATTTCTATCTGTGATAGAAATGGATATACCTGTATCTGTCAATTCAAAACAAACCCTCAATGGTTCCTCATCATGAGGGACATTGTTAATAAATAATACCCCTGCTTCCGAAACCATCACTTTAATGTCTTCAATTTCATCAATATTGTAATCCAGTTGGCTGCTGATAACTGATGCTGTCATACGCAATACACTTAAATAAGATGCTTTTTTGGGAAAAGTTAACTCTATTTTGTCTTTCATGCGATCACCTATAGTATCTCAAAAACTTGGTTTAAACCTGTTATGTCAAATAGTTTGTAGATGTTGGGTTTCAGGTTTTTTAGAGTTAATTGGATTCTGTTCTCCTTTGCTGTTTTGTATAAGCCAATTAGAACCCCCAATCCTGTGCTGTCCATGTAGTCCAAATACCGGCCGTCGATTTGAACATGCTTGTTTTCATTTAATACATCCACTATGGCTTCTTTGAAGATTTTTGAGTTTACAATGTCTATGTCCCCAGTTGGAATGATGATGAGTCGATCTTCTTCTACAATTCGATCAATCTTTAAAGACATACATCCTCCTATTCTTCTTCTATTACTATTTTTGCAAGGGACACGACTTTATCCTCTTTGTTCAGTTTCATTATACGTACCCCTTGTGTGGCTCTTCCCATGGTGGATATTTCTGATACACTCATTCTAATGATGACACCTTCCTTGCTGATGATCATCACTTCGTCTTCTCTTTCAACAATTTGAGCCCCAACAATATCTCCTGTTTTGTTGGTTATTTTATATGTTTTGACCCCTTTACCTGCTCTTGCCTGACATCTGTACAAGCTTGTCTTTGTCATTTTTCCATATCCAAGAGACGTTATCAAGAATATTTCTCTTTCTTCTGTCAAAACATTGATAGAAACAATTATATCCTCTTCACCTAATGAGATCGCTTTGACCCCTGTTGCCGTTCTCCCCATAGATCTGACATCTTCTTCTTTGAATCGTATGGCTTTGCCTTTTTTAGTGACAATAAAAATGTTTTCATCACCAATGATTTTGCTGACACCAATCAATTCGTCTCCTTCCATCAATTTGATGGCGATGATACCAGATTTTCTAATATTATCAAATTCACGTATTTTTGTCTTTTTGATACGTCCAAATTTTGTGCAGAAAATCAATTCGTCTTCTTCATAAGCCATGTCTTTGATAGAAATAATCTTAGTGACTTTTTCCCCACTTTCAATAGGTAAAATGTTGATAATGGCTGTTCCTTTTGCTTGCCTTTTTGCTTCAGGAATCTCATAGGCCTTAATTTTATAAACCTTTCCTCGGTTGGTGAAAAAGTAAAGATAATCGTGGGTAGATGTAATGACAATATCTTTAACATAGTCCCCTTCGCGAGTTGACAGACCCATAATCCCTTTTCCACCTCTTTTTTGTATTCGGTAGGTGTCTTCAGGCAATCTTTTGACATAACCATGTTTGGTTAGAGTAATGGTGACTTCTTCTTCTTCTATCAAATCTTCTAAATTGATCTCGCCTTCATCTGCCAATATTTTAGTTCTTCTTTTATCACCGTACTTTTCCTTCACTTCAAGCAATTCATCCTGGATAATTCGCATCAGCTTTTCCTCATTGGATAGAATAGACTGATAGTAGCGTATCATTTCTTTCAAATCTGCGTACTCTTGATCCAGTTTTTCTTGCTCCAGTCCTTGTAACCGTCTCAACCTCATATCGACAATAGCTCTAGCTTGAACTTCTGAGAGGTTGAACCTTTCTATCAATTTAATTTCTGCATCATTGTAAGCAGCTCTTATGATGGCTATAATTTCATCTATATTGTCTAAAGCAATTTTTAATCCTTCCAAAATATGGGCTCTAGCTTCCGCTTTATCCAAATCATACTGAGTCCTTCTTGTGATCACTTCTTTCTGATGCATCACATAGTGATGAATCATCTCTTTTAAACTCAATACTTTTGGTTGACCATTCACTAGTGCGATCATAATGATGCTGAAACTATCCTGTAGTTGGGTGTGTTTGTATAAATTATTCAAAATAATATTTGGATTGTAATCTTTTTTTATTTCAATTACAATTCGCATTCCGGATCTATCGCTTTCATCTCTTAAATCCGTTATGCCTTCAATGCGCTTTTCTCTTACTAAATCTGCAATTTTTTCAATGAGCTTAGCTTTATTGACTTGATAAGGAATTTGAGACACAATGATCCGTGTCTTGCCATTTTTCATTTCTTCAATTTCAGTCACTGCACGGGCCACAACCTTTCCTCTTCCGGATTGGTAGGCCTTTCGAATATTTTCTTTTCCTATAATATGCGCACCCGTTGGAAAATCAGGTCCTTTGACATATTCAATCATTTCATCCACTGTTATTTCTGGATTGTTGATATAGGCAATGGTGCAGTCGATTACTTCTCTTAAATTATGAGGTGGAATAGAACTGGCCATTCCAACGGCAATCCCATTAGATCCATTCACCAATAAGTTGGGATAACGGCTTGGCAATACGACGGGTTCTTTCAATGTTTCATCGAAATTAAACCGATAATCCACTGTTTCTTTGTTGATATCCCTCAACATTTCTGTGGTAATCTTTCCCATCCTTGCTTCCGTATATCTCATGGCAGCCGCACTATCTCCATCTATAGATCCAAAGTTTCCATGTCCATCCACCAATAAATAACGGGTAGAAAAATCCTGGGCCAATCTCACCATGGCATCATAAACAGCTGAATCTCCATGAGGATGATACTTACCTAATACATCCCCGACAATACGGGCACTTTTACGATGTGGCTTGTCAGGTGTCACGCCTAATTCGCTCATCGCATATAAAATTCTTCTATGTACCGGTTTAAGGCCATCTCTCACATCTGGTAATGCACGGCTGACAATCACTGTCATAGCATAATCCAAGTAAGACTTTTTCATTTCTTTTTCTATATTGATTGGAAGAATTCTGTCATATTCTTTTTCTATATTATCCATTCGCATCCTCCCTTTTTAAACATCAATGTGTTTGGCGTATTTTGCGTTCTTTTCAATAAACTCTCTTCTTGGTTCCACCTTGTCACCCATCAATGTTGTGAAAATTTCATCCGCTTCCAAAGCGTCTTCTACTTCAACTTTTAACATGATTCTTTTTTCTGGATCCATCGTGGTCTCCCATAATTGTTCTGGGTTCATTTCACCAAGACCTTTGTATCGTTGCAAGGTATATTTGTTATCTCTTCCTATGACATCAATGATTAATCTATCCAATTCTCTGTCTGTGTAGACATAATCTTCCTTCTTGCCATATTTGACCTTGTATAAAGGGGGTTGGGCAATATAAATATTGCCGTTATCAATCAATGGTCTCATGTAACGATAAAAGAAAGTCAACAATAGGGTTCGTATATGAGCACCATCTACATCCGCATCGGTCATAATGATAATTTTTCCATATCTTAACTTGGCAATATCAAATTCTTCTCCTATCCCACATCCAAAAGCAGTGATCATAGTGCCTATTTCAACATAGTTCAAAATTCGATCCAATCTTGCCTTCTCAACATTTAAAATTTTTCCTTTCAAAGGTAGGATTGCTTGAGTTTTTCTATCTCTTCCTTGTTTAGCAGATCCACCAGCTGAATCTCCCTCAACCAAAAATATTTCAGATTTATCTGCATCTTTCTCGGAACAATCTGCCAACTTTCCAGGTAGAGCCAATCCATCCAATACATTCTTTCTTCTTGTCAGCTCTCTGGCTTTTCTTGCTGCTTCTCTTGCTTTTGCTGATCGTTGTGCTTTATCAACGATTATTTTGGCGTCTTTGGGATTCTCTTCCAAGAAAATATTTAAGGATTCATTTACTAAAGATTCAACAATTCCTCTCATCTCAGAATTTCCAAGTTTTGTCTTAGTCTGACCTTCAAACTGGGGTTCCATCAATTTGACAGAGAGAATGGCTGTCATACCTTCTCGAATGTCTTCTCCTTGTAAATTATCTTCTTTTTCCTTAATCAAGTTGTGCTTTCTAGCATAGTCATTAAACACGCGGGTTATGGCAGATTTAAATCCACTTAAGTGGGTGCCTCCCTCATGGGTATTGATATTATTTGCAAATGAATAGATGCTTTCACTATAGGCATCTGTGTATTGAATAGCCAACTCAACCGTATTATTGTCTCTTTCGCCTTCAAAATAAATGATTTTTTGATGAATAGGATTCTTTTTCTTATTCAAATATTCAACAAATTCCTTAATACCACCTTCGTAATAAAAGTGATCTTCATTGTGTCCATTGTTTCCGTTTCGATGATCTATTAAACCTATTTTAATACCCTTATTTAAAAAGGCCATCTCTCTGAATCGATACTGAAGCGTCCCGTAATCAAATTCTATTTCTTCAAATATTTCAGCATCAGGTTTGAATTCTATGATGGTTCCCGTACGCTTAGATTTTTCCTTCTCTGCCACCATTAAATCTGTTTGAGGAACACCTCTTTCAAACCTTTGACGGTACACTTTTTTATCTCTATGAACTTCCACTTTCAACCATTCTGACAAAGCGTTGACAACAGACATACCCACACCATGCAGTCCGCCCGATACTTTGTAAGCATCCGAATTAAATTTACCACCAGCGTGTAAAACGGTCAACACCGTTTCTACTGTCGACTTGCCCGTTTTGGGATGAACTTCTACAGGAATACCACTACCGTTATCTTCCACTCTTACTGAATTGTCTTCAAAAATCTCCACTTTTATGGTATCACATACTCCAGCTAATGCCTCATCGATGGAATTGTCTACAATTTCATAAACAAGATGATGCAAGCCTCTTGGTCCTGTAGAACCAATGTACATACCTGGTCTTTTTCTGACAGGATCCAACCCTTCAAGTACTTGAATTTGTTCAGCTCCATAATTTCTTTTATTTTCTGCCATTCTACACCTCTATTCTATTATCTCGGTAATAACACCTTTTTGAAGATAAAATATTTTCTTATTTTGCTCCTTAATGATGGATTTTAAATCCGAATCATCCGTAGAAGTGATGATTGTTTGAACCTTCTTGGTAAATGTCATTAAACAGTGTTTTCTATGATGATCCAATTCAGACATAACATCGTCTAGAAGCAATACGGGATATTCTCCCTTTTCTTCAAATATCACCTCTATTTCTGCCAACACCAATGACAATGCTGCCGTTCTTTTTTGTCCTTGAGAGGCATAATACTTGATATCCATTCCATTAATCATAATATCAAGATCATCTAAATGGGGACCATATAGGGATGATTTTCTAAATAACTCCCTTTCTAGGCCTTTTTCAATTTTTTCTTTGAAAACTCTCTTGATTTCTTCTTTTCCCAAGTCATTGATTTTTCCTAAACTGGATTTGTATCGGATATCGAGTTTTTCTACACCACCGGCTATTGTATCATGAATTTTTTGAGAAAAACACACTATTTTTTTTATATAATCCAATCGGTACCAAATTAAATCGGTCCCAGCCGCCACCAAATGATCATTCCAAACGGCCAATAATCGATTATCAATGACATTGTCACTCATTTTTTTTAACAAATGATTCCGTTGTAATACAATTTTGCTGTATTTTTTTAAAATATATTTGTAGTTTGGCTTTAACTGAGAAAGCTCTACATTCATGTATTTTCTACGTTCAGAAGGACTTCCTTTCACTAAATCTATACTATCTGGCGAAAAAACCACTACATTCGTCAATCCAACTAAATCGCTGTTTTTTTCCAAGGTTAAACCATTGGTTTTAATCATTTTTTGGTTGTTTTTATCCAAAATGATATCGATGATTTTTTCACCATCAGTTTTAATGTATTCAACACAAATATGGGATCTCTCACAATCCCATCTTATAAGCCCTGAATCTTTTGAAAATCTAAATGATTTGCCAATGGCACTTACAAAGATTGACTCCAATAGATTCGTCTTTCCTTGGGCATTGTCGCCAATAAAGACATTAAGTTGATCATTCAAATCAACCTGAAGCTTTTCAAAGTTTCGGTAATCCTTAAGGTGAATGCTTTTTACATACATAATTTCCAACTATGCGATAACAAATTGTTGATCTTGAACCTCAATTTTATCACCTTTTTTTAGTTTTCTTCCTCTTTCAAAAACCATTTTACCATTAACAAATACCAAGCCATCTTCTATCATCATTTTTGCTTCTCCACCGGAAGAGGCTATCAATGTAAATTTTAAAAACTGATCCAGTTTAATATATTCAGTTTTTATTACAATTCGTTCCATATTCAAAGGCTCCTAACTAATTCTAACAGGCAAAACCAAATAAGTAAAATCCTCATTGTCTGCCACTCTTATAATACATGGATTCAAACTTCCTTGAAAATGAAGATTTAACACATTGCTTTCTGCAATCCTTAATAAATCCAACATATATTTTGAATTGAATCCAATTTTAACTTCCTCACCCGTCATTTCAACTTCAATATTTTCTTCTGCATTTCCATATTCAGATGTAGACTCTATCTTTAAATTTTGTTCAGCTAAAGTGAAAATGACCAGATTGTTCTTATCTTCTCTCGCTAATAAAGACACTCTCTCTATACTGTCTCTGAATGCAGATGTCTGGATGACCACATTAGTGGCAAATTCTTCTTTGATGATGTCTTTGTATTTAATAAACTCGCCTTCTAGAAGATTTGAAATGATGACGGTATCATCAAATATAAAAGAAATATGGGTATCTGAAATAACCAACTCTATCATTTCATCTTTGTCTTCAATAATTCGATAAACTTCATGCAAAGACTTGCTTGGTATGATCACTTCAAACTGATTATTAAAATCAATTTTTTCATTCTTAACAGCCAATCGATAACCATCAATGGCTACAAATGTACAGTTTTGCTGATTTACTTCCATCAAGCATCCTGTGAAAATAGGTTTGATATTGTCTTGAGCAGCAGCAAAAGTCGTATATCTAATCAATCGTTTCAACGCATTTGAATTAATCGTTAAGCGCTTCCCATCATTGTAGAAAGTATTATCTGGGTACTCATTCGCAGAATTGCATAAGATGGAAAAATCTGATTTCAAACATTTGATTCTCATTTTATCTAAATGATCCGTACTAATTTCAACCATGGATTTAGAAGGCAATTTTCGAATAAAATCGCTGATGAGCCTAGCATTTACAACAATAGCTCCTTCCTCTATCACTTCGCAAGGAATAGATGTTTTGATGCCTAAATCCAAATCTGTAGCCGTGAGACTTAATGTATCATTCTCTGCTTCTATGAGTATTCCTGTTAATATTGGCATGGTTGTACGTGTGGTTACCACCTTTTGAACAATTCCAATGGCTTTTGATAATTCATTTTGATTCAAATGACACTTCATAGATTTCCTCCTTTGGTTATCACCGGTATTAGGTGAGTCATTTGTAGACAACTATATAATAATATAATAATAACAGTAATAGTAATAGGTGCTGTTAATTTGTTGATAAATGTCAATAGGTTTGAATCTAAAGAAACAGGCAGATTTTTAAATTGTGGACAAAAAAGGATAACAAATTCTTTCCACACAAATTCACAAGTTGACACACATTTTAGTCAACAAATTGGGGATAAGGATTAGAGCAGTTCTGCTTCAAGATCTTCAATGGATTTTTTGAGTTCATTATCATTTTCCAAATCGTTGATGATTTTATTGAAAGCATGTAAAACCGTTGAGTGATCTCTTCCGCCAAATTCTTCACCAATTTTTGGCAAAGAGCTGTCTGTATATTTTCGTGACAAATACATGGCTATTTGACGAGGGTGGGAGATACTTTTTGGTTTTTTCTTAGAATCTAAATCTTCTGCGCTAATATGGAAATAATTACACACAGAGCGTTTAATCGTATTAATGGTGATATTTTTTTGTTTATTTGAGATAAGATGTTTAAGCGCTTCTTGTGCAAGTCCCATATTGACTTCTTTATTTGTCAATGATGAGTAGGCATACAACCTAATCAAAGCGCCTTCCAATTTTCTAATATTGGATTGGATGTTATGCGCGATGTATTCGATGATTTCATCTGATACATCGTATTGCTCATCTTCTGCTTTCTTTCTTAAAATAGCAATTCTGGTTTCAAGATCAGGAGGTTGAATATCTGCAGTTAAGCCCATTTCAAAACGAGATCTTAGACGATCTTCTAAAGTAAGAATTTCCTTTGGTGGACGATCAGATGAAATAATGATTTGTTTGTTGTCATTGTGAAGGGCATTGAAAGTATGGAAGAATTCCTCCTGGGTTCTTTCTTTCCCTGCAATGAACTGGATATCATCTACCAGCAACACATCTATTTTTCGATATTTGTTTCTAAATTCCTCATTTTTATCGTCTTTAATTGAGTTGATTAAATCATTTGTGAATTTTTCTGAAGTGACATATAATATGTTGGCATCTTTATTGTTAGAAATGATGTAATGTCCGATGGCATGCATTAGATGGGTTTTACCAAGACCAACGCCACCATATAGAAAAAGTGGATTATAAGCGGTTGCTGGGGTTTCCGCAACGGCTAATGAAGCAGCATGAGCAAAACGATTGCTGTTGCCTATGATGAAAGAATCGAATTTATATTTTGGATTCAGAAAAGAAATAATACCGGTGTTACTTTCATCCAAAGTACGCATTCTTTTATCGTGAATTTTCTTTTCTTCAATATTTTCTTCTGGGGTCAATATTTTGATATGAATGGTGTTGTCATTCATGACATAGGTAAAGGCGTTATTGAGCAAATGATGATAACGTTTCATCAACATATCTCTTAAAAACGTTTCAGGTGCTTGCAAATAGACCACATTATCATGTATGTGTAGTGGTTTGATTGGTTTAATCCACGTACTATAACTGACTTCATTCATATCTTCCTTGATGACGTTTAAAACCTCATCCCATACTTGACTCATATTGTTCATAAAAACCTCCACACATGATAGAAAATGTTGACAATTAAAGTGAAAAACAACTTATAAACAACCTGTTGATAGTGTATTAACACTTGCAATCCTTGGTTTTGTTCAAAAACAAAAAAAGAATCAACAAGTGTGATAAGGAATGTTTATAAATAAAGTTATCCACAGCCAAATCTAGTTTATCAAATTTTATCCACAATATCAATTCTTAATAAAAAATTTATTTGATTGTAAAAGGCAGGTATAATATAGTACAGAAAATGAATAAAAAAAAAGCATTATAAAATAGGAGAGAATATGAAATTACCAACACTTGAAATAAATGGTTTAAAAACAGAATTTCCTATCTTTTTGGGAGGGATGGGGATTGGCATTACAAGGAGTAAGGTAGCATCAGCGGTAGCTAATGAAGGAGGCGTTGGCATCATGTCCGGTGTTCAGATTGGTTATGACGAACCAGACTTTGATCAAAATCCTTTCGAAGCCAATTTAAGAGCTTTGGCGCATCATATAAAATCGGCACGAGAAAAAAGTCCTACAGGTGTGCTCGGAATAAATTTTATGACGGTGATGAATCGGTATGGAGACTATGTAAAAAAAGCCGTCGAGGAAGGAATTGACTTGATTGTTTCTGGAGCAGGGTTGCCATTGGAATTGCCTGCTTATGTATCAAGCAAAAAGACAGGTATTGTTCCGATTGTCTCTTCAGGAAGAGCCTTAAAATTGATTTTAAGAAAATGGGATACAAAATATACTAGAACGGCAGATGCAGTTGTTTTGGAAGGAACCCATGCAGGTGGGCATCTTGGCTTTAAGAATGAAGAAATCAATGAAGATACTTTTTCTTTTAGATCAGTAATACTAGACCTGAAAAACATCTTGAAACAATACGAACAAAAATATTCAAGAAAGATACCCGTTGTGGTTGCAGGAGGTTTTTACAACCGACAAGACGTTGAATCAGCTATTGAATGGGGGGCAGATGGCGTTCAGTTAGGGACTCGGTTTATAGGAACAGAAGAATGTGACGCCTCAGAAGCTTACAAGAAAACATTCGTTACTATGAAGGAAGAAGATATAAAAATTATTACCAGTCCTGTCGGGCTACCTGCCCGGGTTTACGAGAATACCTTCATAAAATCACTGATAGAGGGAGAAAAAATAATACCGGACAATTGTACCCGGTGCATTAGGGATTGTTACCCAGGGAAAAATCAATTTTGTATTTCTGAAGCGCTTATTAATGCGGTTAAAGGAAAAGTGGATCAGGGATTGATATTTACAGGAAGCAATGGTTACAGAATCGATGAAATTAGGACAGTCAAAGAGATATTCAAAGAGTTTCGAGATTAGCGCATAAATTCTTGACATCTATATTGGATATTAATATAATCTAGTGTAGACTAGATTTAGCAACTATTTTTTTGAATAGAGTAACTGCGGGCAAGGAGGTGTGCACATTGAAAAGAACGTACCAACCTAAGAAGAGACAAAGAAGCAAAGAGCATGGTTTTAGAAAAAGAATGAAAACCAGTGCAGGTAGGAACATCCTAAGAAAGAGAAGAGCAAAAGGAAGAAAAAGACTATCAGCGTAAGGCCTATGAATATGAGGCCTTTTGTTCCATTGTAATGAGATAGGATGTACTAAATGGAAAAAAAAAATGTAATAAGAAAAAACTCCGAGTTCAGAGTTGTTTACACAAAGGGAACCTCCCATTCCGATTATAATTTGGTTTTGTTTGTACTGAAGAGGTTTAATGGTGAAAAACGGTTCGGAGTAACCACTGCGAAAAAGATTAAAAAAGCAGTTGAGAGAAACAAAGTAAGAAGACGGTTGAAAGAAATTGTCAGGAAACACTTCCATATGGTGGGAGAAGGATATGATATCGTTGTCATGTGCCGGTTGAATGGAAAAAATGCAGATTTTTCGCAATTGGAAAAATCTTATGTGAGACTACTGAAAAAGTCGAAAGTTTGGCAAGTCGAAAGAAGGAATTAAAATTGAAAAGCCTATTGATTAGGATCATTAAATTATATCAAGGGTATTCAAAAAGAAATGGCAGAAGAAGCTGTCGCTTTTATCCAACTTGCTCCCAATATGCTTTGGAAGCTTTGGAAAAATACGGGTTCATAAAAGGAGTCGCCTTAAGCACAAAAAGAGTGCTCAAATGTCATCCTTTTCATCCTGGTGGTTATGACCCGCTACTATAACTCGGAGGTTAATGAATGCAAGTAATAGCAAGACCCTTAGGGTTTATTGTTAAAATAATATATGACATATTGTCTATTTTAGACAATCCGGTTATTTCGGCCTATGCGTTGTCTATTATCGTCGCATCGGTTTTATTGAAGCTCGTGCTGTTCCCTTTAACAAAAAAGCAAACGGATTCCATGAAAAAAATGCAAGAGCTGAATCCACAGATTGCTCAATTGCAAAAGAAATATAAAAATGACAAAGAAACGTTGAACCGAAAAACCATGGAACTTTACCAGGAAAACAAGGTGAATCCTATGGGAGGTTGTTTACCTCTTTTGATTCAATTTCCATTTTTGATTGGATTTTTCTATGTGCTTAGAGAACCAGTCACCTATGTTTTTAATGGAAACCAAGCTGCCTATGATGCCATTAACAAAAGTTTTATATGGATCAAGGATTTAGGGTTTGCAGCTAATGAATTTCTACCTGGAACAGAGATCATGAACGGAATCAATATGGGCATGGTTTTACCTATCGTAGGTGGTGCCTTGCCGTTGTTGGCCATTTTTGCAGGCGTAACGACATACATTCAATCAAAAATGACAACAGCCACACAACCATCTATGGGAGAACAACAGGCAGCTACACAAAACACCATGACCATGTTGATGCCAGTGATGATTTTCTTTTTTGCCCTAAACTTTCCCGCTGGTTTGACTTTATACTGGGTAGTCAGCAATGTTTTCCAAATTACACAGCAATATCTGGCCCTTCACAACGGTAGACAATTGTTGGAGGTAAAATCAAAATGAAAACCTTAGTCAAAGAAAGCGAATCAATTGAAAAAGCTGTAAGTTTGGCACTAGAAGAATTAAATGTGGACATTAATGAAGTTGAAATAGAAATCTTACAAGAACCCAGCAAAAGTTTTCTAGGCCTTTTGTCAAAGAATGCCAAAGTGAAAGTAACGGTTACAGATGGTCCAAAAGAGAAAGCGAATGAGTTCATGACAACACTTTTAGAAAAGATGGGAATTTCTTGTAACTTTGAAGTGATCCTTGAGGATGATGTGTTGACAGTGGACATCCATCAGATTGACCATAAAGACAAGGGCATCATTATAGGAAAAAGAGGCAAGAACCTGGATGCATTACAATACATACTCAGCTTAGTAATCAACAAAGATCGACAAAACTATGTGCGTGCCTTGGTTGATGTTGAAAACTACCGATCAAAAAGAGAAGACACATTGATCAAGCTGGCTCATAAAATGGCAGATAAAAGCAGGTATTACAACAAAAAAGTTAAACTTGAACCGATGAATCCCTATGAAAGAAGAATTATACATTCTGCACTTCAGGGTGAAAAAGATATCATAACCTACTCAGAAGGGGAAGAACCTTACAGAAAAGTCATTATCGATGTGAAATAAAACAAAAACCCGGTTGTGTATCGGGTTTTTTTGATGATTTGGAGGAATATAAGATGGATATGGATACCATTGTGGCAGCTGCAACTTCGCCAGGAATGGCGGGAATAGGCATAGTCAGAGTAAGTGGAAAGCAGGCAATACCAATTGTTTCAAAAATTTTCAAGAGCAAGAATGGAAAAGAATTAAGCAAATTACCCAATAGGAAACTAAATTTTGGGTGGATTAAAGACCCTTTGGATCAAAAACTCATAGATGAGGTATTGACAGTTGCCATGAAAGCCCCCCATACTTATACAAGAGAGGATGTAGTGGAAATCAACTGTCATGGTGGCATTATTTCTGTGGAAAAAATTCTAAAGATATTGGTATCACAAGGTGCTAGATTGGCAGATAGGGGAGAGTTTACAAAAAGAGCTTTTCTAAATGGACGCATAGACTTGTCCCAAGCAGAGGCGGTAATGGACTTGGTAAGTGCAAAGACAAAAAAGGGGTTTGAAGTTTCTTTTCATCAATTAGAAGGGAGATTGTCTCAAGAAATTAACGCTATTCGTACCCAATTGATGGAGATGACAGCTCAAATAGAAGTGAATATTGATTTTCCAGAATACGATGAAGAACAAATGACTTTGGAGACGATAGCTGATATTTCCCGGGAAATAGAAAAAAAAATCCACCGCTTGATTCAATCCTCAGAGACAGGTCTGATTTATAAAGAAGGAATCAAAACACTCATTTTAGGGAAACCCAATGTAGGCAAATCATCCCTTATGAATTATTTATTAAATGAAAATCGAGCTATTGTAACAGAAATACCTGGGACAACGCGGGATACAATCGAAGCCTTTATTAATCTAGCGGGTATTCCATTAAAGCTAATCGACACAGCGGGTATTCGAAACACAGAAGATTTGGTTGAAAAAATGGGTGTTGAGAAAGCACTGCAAAAAATAGATGAAGCGGACTTGGTTCTGATGGTAATGGATGGATCCAGAGAACTAGAGGAAGAAGACCGTATGGTTTTAGAAAAAACCAAAGATAAGACGGTTATCTATTTACTCAACAAAACCGACTTAGAAGAAAAAATCACGTTTGAAGGGTTGGAAAAAGTTGAGAAGGAATTGATTAGAATAGCCATTATCAATAATGAAGGACTTGAAAGGATAGAAAAACGTGTTAAAGAGGAATTTTTATCAGGTAAAATGAGCGTAGAAAATGATGTCATTGTCAGCAACTTAAGACATAAAGAATTATTGAAACAAGCAAAAAACTCGATTCAAGCAGTGATAGAAAGCATTGAAAATGGATTGACTCTGGAGTGTGTAGAAGTAGACATTATGGATACATTGACCTATTTGGGAGAAATAACCGGTGAGTCCGTCAAGGATGATTTGCTAGACAAAATCTTTTCAGACTTTTGTATTGGAAAGTAGCGGAGGACAATTTGAAAGAAGATATAAGATTTTTAGCTGGCGTTTACGATATAGTGGTAATAGGTGCAGGTCATGCTGGATGTGAAGCGGCACTGGCTTCGGCAAGAATGGGGAAGAAAACCTTGATGTTGACCATGAGTTTAGATGCCATAGCCATGATGGCCTGCAATCCAAACATAGGCGGTACGGGAAAAGGGCATCTTGTCCGGGAAATTGACGCGTTAGGTGGTGAGATGGGACGAGTGATTGACCAGTCCATGATTCAGTTTCGCATGCTAAACACCTCCAAGGGACCAGCGGTTCATTCCTTGAGAGCCCAAGCGGACAAACGCAGTTATCATGTCAAAATGAAGCAAGTCATTGAAAACGAACACAATTTAGATTTGAAACAAGCAGAGGTTACGGCTCTAGACATTCAAGATGGAAGAGTCAAGGGTGTTTTGACTCAAACAGGCGGCTACTATGAAGCGAAAGCCACTATTGTTTGCACGGGAACGTATCTCAAAGGAAGAATCTACATAGGAGAGGTCAATTATCCAGGAGGACCTTCGGGCCTTTTCCCAGCCAATGGTCTTTCCCAAGCATTTCTTGATAATGGGATTCGGTTAAAGCGATTTAAGACAGGAACACCAGCCAGAGTTCATAAAGATAGCATCCATACCCATCGAATGGAAATTCAAGAAGGAGACGATAAGATCATTCCGTTTTCCTTTATGACAGATAAAATCGAGATAGATCAAGTGCCTTGTTACTTGACTTACACTTGTGAAGAAACGCATCAGATCATTCGGGATAACCTGTCTAGATCTCCCATGTATGCAGGTGAAATGGAAAGTGTGGGACCTCGATATTGTCCATCTATAGAAGATAAGGTTGTCCGGTTTTCAGACAAAGACAAACATCAAATTTTTGTTGAGCCAGAAGGGCTAGATACAAAAGAAATGTATATTCAAGGTTTTTCTACCACTTTACCGGAAGAGGTACAAATTAGCATGTATCGAAGTGTGCCGGGATTGGAGAACTGTGAGATTATGAGGCCAGCTTATGCGATCGAATACGATTGTATTGATCCAACGCAACTAAAGCGATCTTTGGAGATCAAGCAGATAGACAATCTTTTTTTTGCGGGACAAGTCAATGGAAGTTCAGGGTACGAAGAAGCTGCAGGGCAAGGTGTTGTGGCAGGTATCAACGCGGTTTTGAAGCTAAATGGGAAAGAGCCTTTAATACTGGATCGTTCGGAGGCTTATATTGGGGTTTTAATTGATGACCTTGTGACAAAAGGGACCAATGAACCTTATCGCATGATGACTTCACGAGCAGAGTATCGATTGGTTCTGAGACAAGACAATGCCGATCTTCGATTGACGGAGAAAGGCTATGCAGTAGGATTGGTCAAAGAGGATCGATATGAAAGATTCCAACTGAAAAAACAAGAATTGGATAAGGAGATCAGTCGATTAAAAGGCACTAAGATCACACCAAAGCCAGCCATTAATAAATTTTTTGAATCAATTGGTTCTGTGCCTATGAAGACAGCCCAAACCTTGTATGACTTATTGAGACGGCCGGAATTGACTTATCAAAATCTAGCCCCTTTAGACACAGGGAGAGGACCTCTTTCTCCAAACACCATCATTCAAGTAGAGACACAGATCAAATATGAAGGTTATATTTTAAAGCAATTCAAGCAAATCGAGCAATTCAGAAAAATGGAGAAAAAAGCCATTCCTTCAGAGATTGATTATCATGACATTAAAGGATTGCGTCTGGAAGCCCGTCAAAAACTTGCTGAGATTAATCCGGAATCTCTGGGTCAAGCATCGAGAATATCAGGAGTTTCTCCAGCGGACATTAATGTTTTGTTAATCTATTTGGAACAGATAAGGCGGATGGAGGAACAAAATGGCCATTGATCTAGAGAAGATATTTGCTCAGTCGGGTGTGACCATCAGCAAGAAACAGGTCGCTCAATTTCTTCAATATGAATCCTTGATGTTGGAATGGAATAAAAAAATCAATTTAACAGCCATTACTCAACAGGAAGAAATCTATGTCAAACATTTCTTGGATAGTGTTATGGCCATGCGGTGGCATGAGCTATCTAAAAATGATCGAATGATCGATGTGGGAACAGGAGCCGGGTTTCCAGGAGTGCCTATGGCCATTATGATGGAAGAGATAGAAATGACTTTACTGGATAGTTTGAACAAACGGGTTCATTTCCTCGATGAAGTGGTAAAGGCCTTAGGGTTGGAGAATGTTAAGACACAGCATGGACGAGCGGAAGATTATGGATCCAACCGAGAATGGCGAGAATGCTTTGATAGTGCTATATCCAGAGCAGTTGCACCGATCAATGTGCTGTCAGAATATTGTCTGCCATTTGTTCGAATAGGGGGTGTTTTTTTAGCCATGAAGAGCAGCCAAATAGACGAGGAACTAATGGTAGGTGAAAAAGCCATCAAAGTGTTAGGCGGAGAAATTGAAAAGGTGGAGAAATACCAACTTTCCGGTTACGATCTATCTCGAAGCTTAGTCACTATTAGAAAAGTAGGGCCAACCCCGAAACAATATCCAAGAAAAGCAGGTAAGCCATCAAAGAAACCGCTTTAAATCACGAAGGAGTGAACATGGAAGAGCAAAAAAACATTCAAATGATAGAGATGGACCAAATAGAACCCAATCAACATCAACCAAGAAAGAATTTTAATGAGGAATCATTGAAGGAACTGGCAAGTTCTATCGCGTCTTATGGCTTGATTCAGCCCATTTGCGTAAGAAAACAAAAAGAAGGAAAATTCGAAATAATTGCCGGAGAGCGGCGGTATCGAGCTGCTTTGATGGCAGGCATGTTAAAAATTCCATCGGTTATCATGACCTTAGGTGATGAGGACGCTTCAGCCATAGCCTTGATTGAGAATCTACAACGAGAAGACTTGAATCAGATAGAGGAAGCAAAAGCGTATGTAGCATTATTAGAGTCCTTGAAGGTCAATCAAAACCAATTGGCAGAAAGAATCGGGAAAAAACAGTCGACTATCGCCAACAAGATACGATTGCTTAAATTAAATGAGGCTATCCAACAAATGATCATATCTGGCCAATTAACGGAGCGTCACGGTCGTGCACTGCTAAAACTTGATAAAGACTCCATTCGGATAGAAGTGGCAAATCGAATTATTAAAAATAACTTGACTGTAAAAGAGACTGAAAAACTGATTGATGATATAATAGAAAAGGTTCAACAAAAAGATGAGGCAAAAAGCAAGGGCAGTATTCGGAATTTTATTAATTATAAAATATATGTGAACACGATCAAGCATGCGTACAAGGAAATTCTCAAGACAGGGGTGTCTGCGAATTTTGAGGAGAAGGAATATGAGGATCACATAGAAGTGCTGGTCAGAATCCCAAAAAATAGCTAAAGAGGTGTGCAATGGGTAAAGTCATAGCCATATTCAATCAAAAAGGTGGCGTAGGTAAAACCACAACAAATGTCAATCTATCAGCGATTGTCGCTCAAAAAGGGAAACGGGTCTTGTCTATCGACATTGATCCACAAGGCAACTCAACCAGTGGTTTTGGGATTGATAAAAGCCAATTGGAGCACACTATTTACGATTGCTTATTTGAAGAAACAGCCATAGAAGAAGCCATCATGACATCAAGCATAGAAGGGTTAGACGTTATACCGGCAAACATAGATCTAGCAGGAGCGGAAATTGAATTGACCAAATCGGCTCATCGTGAAAGCACGTTGAAACATGTGCTACAAGACATCAAAGATGGGTATGACTATATTTTCATAGATTGCCCCCCTTCTTTGGGATTGCTTTCGATCAACGCACTGACTGCATCTGATAGTGTCATGATTCCCATTCAATGTGAGTACTATTCATTGGAAGGAGTCAGTCAACTAGTCAATACAGTCAAATTGGTTCGAAGGAATTTGAATCCATCCCTTGAGATTGAAGGCATTGTGCTAAATATGTACGATGGAAGAACCAACCTATCTATTCAGGTGGTTGAGGAAGTAAAAAAGTATTTCAAAAATAAAGTGTATCGGTCGATCATTCCAAGAAATGTCAGATTGGCAGAAGCACCAAGTTTTGGCATGCCTATTGTGGTGTATGATCCCAAATCTAAGGGTGCGGAAGCCTATGGCTTGTTGGCGGATGAATTTATAGGAAGAAGCTAGGGGGGAACGTTCATGACGAGCAAAAGAAAAGCGTTAGGGAAAGGACTATCGGCCCTAATCACAGAAGAATTTGAAAAGATTGATGAGCATTCAATCATACAAGTAGCATTGGATATGATTCGTCCAAATCCCATGCAACCTAGAAAAACGCTTAATGACGAAAAACTGGCAGAATTGGCAGATTCAATAGCGAGACACGGCGTGATACAACCCATAATTTTGAAGAAGTCAGGTGAGGCATATGAGATTATAGCCGGAGAGAGAAGATGGAGAGCTTCTATCAAGGCAGGGTTAAAAAAGATACCTGCTATTGTCAGAGATCTTGACAATAGGAGTCAAGAAGAAATGGCCTTGATTGAAAATATTCAAAGGGAAGATCTAAATGCCATCGACGAAGCCCAAGCCTACCAAGTGATCATGGAGCGCTATGCTGTCACACAAGAAGCGTTGTCGGATATTGTTGGGAAAAGCAGAGTGCATGTGACGAATAGCTTGAGGTTGCTGAAACTGCCTGTAAAGGTACAAGAGGGAATCATAAGTGGCAAGCTATCTCCAGGTCATGGGAAAACCATGGTTGGTCTCGAGGAAAAAATCATGTCTCAAGTGTATCAACGCATTATCAATGAAGACTTGAGTGTAAGAGAGACTGAAAAGCTTGTGAAGGCTTTGAAATCAAAAAAGAGTCAAAAAAGGACGGTCCGCAGGAGTATTAAGGAGCCTAATATATTACATATAGAAGAGAAGCTTACAGAGATTCTTGGAACGAAAGTGGAGATACAAAAAGGGAAAAAATCTGGGAAAATTCATCTTCATTTTACAAACGAAGATGAATTGACAAAAATCATAGGCTTCTTTTCGGAAGAATTCAAATAGTCAAAAGGGCCGAAAGAGCGATCATGAGCAAGTCTTAACAAAGACTTGCTTTTTCGACGCTAAATATTACGAAAATGACATAATTTAAATGAAGCGAGAGTACAAGTTAAACCTATTGATATTAGCTAGTATAAAAAGAAAGGCCAACAATTTTTTCTAGAAAATATTAAGGTTTTGTAAAATATAGAAGATAATCTGTCCATTTTAATTGACATAAAATTAACGATAGCGTATAATAGCGTTGATGTAATTAAAGAAGGAGTTATTAAGGAGGCTAAAGGTGCAAAAGGTGTTGGACATTCAAAAAAACAAATCGAATTTCGAAGCGTTAGCTGCTTACATTGAAAAGCAGGATCCTACTCAAGGTGTGTTAATGCAAACATTGCATAAAGCGCAGGAGATTTTCGGTTATTTACCAATTGAAGTTCAGAAATTCGTTTCTGAAAAAACGAAAATTCCAATGGCAGAAATTTATGGTGTAGCCACGTTTTATACACAATTTTCTTTGGAGCCAAAAGGTAAACATACGGTGGGTGTGTGTATGGGGACAGCGTGTTACGTGAAAAGTGCTCAACAGGTGTTGGACAAATTGGCAAAAGAATTAAAAATATCTGTTGGTGAAACAACAGGTGATGGTCTATTTACTTTAGAAGCCACTAGATGTCTTGGATGCTGTGGATTGGCGCCGGTCATGATGATAGGCGAGACAGTGTATGGAAAGGTAAAGACAGAGGATATTCCTGAAATTATAGAGAGTTATAGAAAGTAGGGTGGAGGACAAGATGAAAACGTTGGAAGAATTAAGAAAAATTAGAGAAGAAGCAAAAAAGAACCTTGAAATGAGAGATTCAGAAAAGACCATGCGTGTAGTCGTAGGAATGGCGACTTGTGGAATATCTGCTGGTGCTAGACCAGTTTTACAAGCATTTGTAGAAGAAGTTCAGAAACGAAACTTGAATAATGTTCAAGTTGTACAGACAGGATGCATTGGGATGTGCACTTATGAGCCCATCGTAGAAGTAACGGCACCAGGTCAGGAAAAGGTTACCTACGTGTCTATGGATGTGGACAAGGTAAAAAGAGTGGTAGCGGAACATTTGACAAATGGCAGACCAGTAAAAGAGTTTACCATTGGACAGGTAACGGATTAAGTCAGAGATGACAGATTGGGAGGTTTAAAATGGCAATATACAGATCACATGTGCTGGTTTGTGGTGGGACAGGCTGTGCATCATCCAAATCAGATTTGATAAAGAAACGATTTGAAGAAAAAATAGAAGAAATGGGACTGGATAAAGAAATTCAGGTTATTAGCACGGGATGCTTCGGTTTATGCGAGGAAGGCCCTATTGTGGTGATTTATCCAGAAGGGGCTTTTTATGCCAAGATGAAACTCGAACGGGTAGATCGAGTTGTTGAGGAGCACCTATACAAAGGAAGAATCATCAAGGAATATCTTTATGAGGAAAGTCTGGCAAAAGATGAACTAATGCCTTTGAACGAAGTCTCTTTCTATAAAAAACAAAAACGAGTTGCTTTGAGAAATTGTGGAATGATCAATCCTGAAAACATCGAAGAGTACATAGCTAGAGATGGCTATGCTGCACTTGGTAAGGCATTGGTCGAGATGACACCAGATCAAGTCATTCAAGTGATGAAAGACTCTAACTTAAGAGGAAGAGGGGGCGGTGGATTCCCTACGGGAGTTAAGTGGAGCTTTGCAGCCCCTAATCAAGCAGATCAGAAGTACATCATATGCAATGCTGACGAAGGAGACCCAGGAGCATTCATGGACAGAAGCGTTCTAGAAGGAGATCCTCATGCGGTTTTAGAAGCCATGGGTATTGCTGGATACGCTATTGGCGCTACAAAAGGCTTCATATACGTAAGAGCAGAATACCCTATTGCTGTGAAACGATTAGAAATAGCCATCAACCAAGCAAAAACCATGGGATTACTTGGTAAAAACATATTTAATTCTGGATTTGATTTTGATGTGGAGATCCGATTGGGAGCCGGTGCATTTGTTTGTGGTGAAGAAACGGCATTGATTGCTTCTATAGAAGGTAAGAGAGGCATGTCTAGAAATAAACCACCTTTCCCAGCAGTGAGTGGATTGTTTGGCAAACCAACCATTATCAACAACGTTGAAACATTGGCTAATGTCCCTCAAATCATATTAAATGGTGCAGAGTGGTTTAAATCTTTTGGAAGTGAAAAATCTCCTGGTACAAAAGTATTCGCTTTAGGTGGAAAGATCAACAACACCGGGTTGGTTGAGATTCCTATGGGAACGACACTGAGTGAAGTCATTTATGATATTGGTGGCGGTTGTCCAAATGGAAAAGCTTTCAAAGCGGTGCAGACAGGAGGACCTTCAGGCGGGTGTATAACGGCGGATTATATTGATACGCCGATTGATTTTGATACATTAACAGAGCTTGGCTCTATGATGGGATCAGGCGGTATGATCGTTATGGACGAAGACAACTGTATGGTTGACATCGCAAGATTCTTTTTAGAGTTTACAGTAGAGGAATCCTGCGGTAAATGCACCCCTTGTCGAGAAGGAACCAAGCGAATGCTTGAAATTTTAGAGGATATCACAAGAGGAAAAGCCACCATGGAAGATCTTGATCGTATGGAAAAATTGGCAGTCAACATTCGAAACACGTCGTTGTGCGGATTGGGACAAACAGCGCCAAATCCTGTTTTATCTACAATGAAATATTTCCGAGATGAATATGAGGCTCATGTGAAGGAAAAAAGGTGTCCGGCTGGTGTTTGTACAGCTTTGATGAACTATATCATTCTTGATAACTGTAAAGGATGTACCAAGTGTGCCCGACAGTGTCCGGTAGGATGTATCTCTGGTAAGGTCAAAGAAGTTCATGTGATCGATCAAGATAAATGTATCAAATGTGGTGTATGTATGGATACCTGCCCATTTGACGCCATAATTAGGAAATAAGGAGGGGTATCGGAATGAATAATGTAAAAATGACAGTCAATGGTTTTGAGATTACAGTGCCAAAAGACTACACAGTGTTAATGGCTGCTAAAGAAGCCGGGATAGACATACCAACTCTGTGTTATTTAAAAGACATTAACGAAATCGCTGCATGCAGACTTTGTGTCGTAGAAGCAGATATAAATGGAAGACCAATGAGAAATCTTCCTGCATCTTGTGTTTTGAAGGTGGAGGAAGGGATGAATGTTCGAACCAACACCACTCGTGTAAGAGAAGCAGTAAGAGCCAACTTAGAATTGATATTGGCCAATCACAATAGAGAATGCTTAACATGCCAACGAAACACATCATGTGAATTACAGACTTTGTGTGAAGAAATGGGCATTGACGAGATCACGGTTGAAGGTTCAAAGAGAAAATGGAGAGTAGACAGCGTCTCCCCATCTATTGTGAGAGATACTAGTAAATGCATACTATGTGGGCGTTGTATCAGCATGTGCAAGGACGTTCAGGGAATTGGGATACTAGACTTCACGCACAGAGGTTTCGAGACGGAAGTAGCTCCAGCTTTTGAATATTCTATGGCTGACTCGCCTTGTGTTTATTGTGGGCAATGTATTCAAGCCTGCCCAGTTGCAGCTCTTCGTGAGAAAACGCATATTGACGAGGTTTGGGAAGCCATTGACGACCCGGAAAAATTTGTAGTGGTTCAAACCGCGCCGGCAGTGAGAACGTCTCTAGGTGAAGAATTCGGATTCCCAGTAGGAACTCGAGTTACAGGAAAAATGATCGCATCATTGCGTCGAATTGGATTTGACAAAGTGTTCGACACAGATTTTGCGGCGGATTTAACCATTATGGAAGAAGGGACAGAACTGCTTGAACGTATTAAAAATGGTGGAAAGCTGCCGATGATCACATCTTGTTCTCCGGGTTGGATTAGATATTGTGAGATCTTTCATCCTGAGTTTGTAGAAAATCTTTCGACTTGCAAGTCTCCACAGCAAATGTTTGGCGCTATAGCAAAGACGTATTACGCTGAAAAAATGGGAGTAGATCCTAAGAATATGGTAGTGGTATCCATTATGCCATGCACATCGAAAAAATCTGAAGCGAACCGACCCGAAATGGAAGTGGACGGCATAAGAGATGTTGACTATTCATTGACTACTCGTGAATTGGGAGATATGATCAAACAAGCTAGAGTAGACTTCAAAAGATTACCGGATGAGCAGTACGACAAAGTGATGGGAGAGTACTCTGGAGCTGGCGTTATTTTCGGAGCGACAGGCGGTGTGATGGAAGCGGCGCTTAGAACAGTCGCAGATGTTTTGACAGGAGAAGATTTAGAAAACATAGATTACAAGATAGTCAGAGGAATTGAAGGAGTCAAAGAAGCTTCGTTGACATTACCCATAGAAGGTGTTGAGACAGAAGTCCGTGTTGCTGTTGTCCATGGCACCAAAGAAGCCAACAAATTGTTGGAAGCCATTAAAGCAGGAGAGAAGGACTACCACTTTATAGAAGTGATGGGGTGTCCGGGAGGATGCGTCCATGGTGGTGGGCAATCTCATGTATCTGCGAAAGACAGATTGTATGTGGATCCCAAAGTCAGTCGTGCCAATGCCTTGTACGAAGAAGATACCATTATGGTCAACAGGAAGTCACACAAAAATCCTGAGATTATTAAGCTATACGAGAGTTACTTGAAAAAACCAAATGGACATTTGTCTCACAAATTGTTACATACACACTACGATGTTAAAAAACAGTACGTGATACCAAATCAGAAAGATTTTGAAGAGTTATTTGATTAAGACCACATTAAGACCGCTATGCGGTCTTAATTTTTTCTATCAAGTTAAAGGCGATTAAAGCCGACTATTTACTAATGAGATTAATCGGGCTATAATGAAGCAAGGGTGATAAGATGATTTACTTGGATAACAGTGCGACGAGTTTCCCAAAACCTCAAGCAACCTACGACCAGATGATAATTTATACACAAAAGATTGCGGCTAATCCAGGAAGAGGAAGCCATCGGTTGGCAGTACAAAGTGCAGCTGTCATATACGAGACGAGGGAACTATTGGCACAACTTTTTAATATTGAAGATCCGATGAGGATCGTGTTCACAAAAAATTGCACAGAAGCACTCAATATAGGCATTAAAGGTCTTTTAAGACCAGGGGACCATGTGGTCACTACCTCTATGGAACATAATTCTGTCCTGAGACCCCTCCATTATTTGACGCGACGCGGTGTCAAAGTCAGCATTGTTAAAGGAAACAAATGGGGATATGTGGATCCAGAAGATCTCTTAAGTAGCATGACAAAGAATACTAAACTGGTTGTCCTTACGCATTGTTCGAATCTGACAGGAACAATTCAACCCATCAGAGAAGTTGGAAAGATGTGCAAAGAAAGAGGAATTCCTTTCATGGTAGACGCAGCACAAAGCGCAGGTGTATTGCCTATAGATGTTCAATTGGATTGTATTGACTTGCTTGCTTTTCCAGGACATAAAGGTCTTTATGGGCCAATGGGAACAGGAGGACTCTACATTAGTTCAACGCTTAAAAAGATGGAGCCTCTCATTTTAGGAGGAACTGGAAGTTTATCTCATTCTATGGAGCAACCTGACTTCATGCCGGACATGTACGAAAGTGGCACACCCAATCTACCGGGCATTGCCGGTCTAAACGGCGGATTAAAATATGTATTAGAAATGGGCATCGATGTGATCCGCGCTCATGAGGTTCAGCTGATCAATAGAATGGAAGCGGCATTAGGTTCCACGTGGAACATCCAGCTTTATGGACCTAGTGGAGGAGAAAGAAAAGGGGGCATTCTGCTTTTGAACATCAAAGGAGCAGAGGCTAGTGAAGTAGCCCAACTATTGGATGAACAGTCTGAGATTTATGTGAGACCAGGCATGCATTGTGCGCCACTGGCTCATGAAACGATTGGAACATCTAAAACAGGAGCTATCCGCTTAAGTGTAGGATCATATAATACTTTAGATGAAATGGATATAGCAAGCAAAAAACTTATAGAATTGTCTCATAAGACGAATCGAACCATAAAAAACAAACAAGAAGACTAGAATATTGGTGATAGAATGATAAAAAAGTTAATCTTGACGATAGTCATGGTAGCGCTAGGCGTGATGGCAGCATTATATTTGACAGGGAGCATTGATATAGTGCAACAGTTTCTCAATCGAGACTCCTTGTTTTTATCAGATGGCGAAACATTGACAATTGGTGGCAACAGCGGAAAAGTTGTTATGACAGAAGAGGGAATGTATCGAATAGGTGAGACAAGCGTTGAATACCTAGGTTATGACGGAAAATCCAACAAAAGAGAATATGATTATTTTGTAGACCAAGTATTTATGCTAGAAGAGCCTTTGGTATTGACAGGGGACAACAAGTTGTTTCATTTCTACAACCATCAGGAGATACTACTTGTTGAAGAAGACAGAAGCATTCTCTATATAGACCAAGATGATTATATTTATGTTTTTACAGAAGATAGAGATCAAATGACCAATCAAGTACTAATTCTGGATGATAAAATGAATCCAATAGGCGAGATTGACCTTGAAAAGGAAAAAGGAATTCGGGCCAACAAGTCATTGAATTCCAACGCTTTTATAGTAGCCAGTTTTGATTATGATGGCAATTACCTTCATTGCGTGATAAGAGAGTATTTGTCCAAGGATTTTTTTGTCATTTGGGAGTTGGAATTTCAAAATGAAATTGTGGTGGAGATGGTCTCGAGAAGAGATGGCTTATACGTCGCAACCAATGATCACTTGTATAGAATAAACAATCAAGGAGTGATTCTATGGAAGTATGGAAGGTATCAAGACTTTAAGGATATGGAAATCAAAAATGATAGGATCTATCTATTAGAACAATCTGAAACAACCAATATCCACATTCTCTCTATGGATGGCAAATTAATCAGTCGCGTTAGTACCGAGCAGCCATATAAAGAGCTGGCATTCTATGAGGATTTTTTACTTGCAAGAAGCAATCAATACATTTCATATTTAAAAGAGGATCGGCTAAATTTATTGTACAATGGCCAACAAACCATTCATGATATGAGCGTAACAAATCAACAGATAATCGTATTTGTGGGTAACCAGATAGAAGCCTTCAAAATAAATAGGAAATAGGTGATGAAATGAATGTTAACTTTATTGATGCAATAATTGGAGTGGCACTTTTGCTGGCCCTATTCGATGGTGTGAGAAGAGGTTTGATCATGACTCTATTTGAATTGATCGGGCTTATAGGCGCATTTTTCATTGCGTTTTACAATTACCCTCATATCCAATTGCTCATTGAGAAACACACAGCTTTGTATCGAATGATTCATGATACGATAGGAGATAAATTTGCACAGGTAATTGAAAAGCTACCCTTTTCTGACCCCACCCCGGGAGATTTTTTCAAAGGATTTGATCGACTGCCTTTTGACCTTCAAAAGATACTGAATGACCAAGGAAGTACACTAGGGATTTCAGACTCAGCTGCGGCATACGGCGAACAATTAGCCACTCAGATTACGAATTTGATGTTGGTGATCATCAGTTTTACGTTGACTTTCTTAGCGACTTACTTTTTGTTAATAATCATTGCAAATATTCTTAACACGCTGTTCAAAGCGCCTGTGTTGAACACGGCTAATAAAGTGTCAGGAGGCGTTCTGGGGCTTATTAAAGGATTGGCTATGTTATACCTTATATTTGCTATAGCTTCACCCTTCATTGCTGTTTCAAAGCCTGAAAACCGATTGACAAGTGCTGTATTGGAGTCCAAATCCAGCGAACTATTCTATGAGAACAATTTAATTTTGAACTACATGACCTATCGAGGGATTCTTGACGAATAAAAAGGAGGGATAGAGATGAAACGAATTGATGCAAGGGGATTAGCTTGTCCACAACCCGTTATTTTGACCAAAAAAGCTTTAGAAACCGATGAACATGTAACGACCATTGTGGACAATGAGGTAGCAAGAGCAAATTTGCTGAAGTTGGCAAAAAGCCAAAAGTGCGAAGCCTCGGTAGAAGAAGAGGGAGAGGACTTCAAGATCGCTTTTTTCAAAAAGCGTGAAGAAGAAGCTAATGATATCGAGACAAGCCAACCGTCGATTGCTTACGTGTTTAAGAAAAACATCCTAGGGGAAGGCTCCGAAGAACTTGGAGCAATGCTAATGAAGAGTTTTCTATACACATTGACACAAATGGAGAAACCTCCAACCCGTATGATTTTCTTAAACGGCGGTGTGTTTTTGACCACGATCTCATTAGAGGCAATAGAAGACTTAAAGGCTCTGGAATCAACAGGTACAGAAATTGTTTCATGTGGAACATGTTTGGAATATTTTCAATTGAAGGATAAATTAGCAGTGGGTCAAGTGTCCAACATGTATGAAATTGTTGATATGATGAACCATGCTGACAAAACGATTATGATATAGGGAGGACCTATGACAGAAAAGCTAAACGTAGGAGATGTGATCAAACTTAAAAAGCCTCACCCATGCGGAGGCTATGACTGGGAAGTTTTAAGAATTGGGACAGACTTTAGAATGAGATGCACAACATGCGATCGACAGGTATGGCTTCCTAGAAGAGAAGTGTTGAGAAGATTAAAGAAAGTAGTCAGCACGTCGGACTCCCAAACCAACACGGAATGAAGGTTGGGATGCTATGAAAAAAGTTGCGTTAATCGGCATGATGGGCAGTGGTAAATCAACGATTGCCCGGTTGCTTTCTGAAAAGACAGGCGTGCCATTCCGGTGTACAGACGAAATGGTTGAACACAAAATGAATACCACCATCAGTGAAATTTTTGAGACCCGGGGTGAAAGCTATTTCAGGAAAGTGGAAAAGGAAGTCTTATTCCAACTTGCTGAGATGGATCCTGTTATTCTGTCCACTGGCGGAGGGATTGTGTTAGACCCTGAAAACATCAACCACTTGAAAGAAAAGGGATTTGTGATTATATATTTAAACCGAAGCCTAGAAAGAACTAAAATGAATTTGAAGACAGAAAACAGGCCGTTGTTAAGAGAAGACCCGAATAGAGTCAACAAGATCTATGATGAAAGAAGTACTTTGTACAAAACCAGTTGCCATGTAGTAATCAACAATGACGGCACAGCCGAATCGGCGGCGGAAAGATTGGCAAAATTGCTAATGGAGTGGAGATAAGATGAAAAAAAGCTTTATGATTAAAGGAAAAATTTTTGGAGAATCAAGAATGTTGACCTGTGTCTCAGTTATAGGAGAGAATAAAGAAAGGATTATTCAAGAAATTAGCAATGCCATTTCCAAAGGAGCCGATGTGATTGAATGGCGAAGCGACTATTTCTCTCAAGTAAGAGATCTTGAGGAAGTCACGCAGGTATTGGATGCCATTAAACTGGAAACAAAAACCACACCTGTCATTTTTACATGTCGCCATGGCAACGAGGGTGGTCAAACGGAAGTTGATCAAAGAACACGACTAAAATTGATTGAGTGTGCTTTACACTCTAAAGCAGTAGACTTAGTGGATGTAGAAATGTTCAATGGAGAGAGTTTTCTTGCGAAAGTAAGATTACTGACGGAGGAAAAGCAGAAAAAGTTGATTTTATCCTATCACAATTTCCAAATGACACCACAAAAGAACTTTGTCACCAATAAGTTTTTAGAAGGACAGGCAGGAGGCGCTCACATGGTAAAAGTCGCATTGATGCCGAGGACCCCCGAAGATGTGCTGACCCTTCTTAATGCTGCCAACGAAATAGGAAAGCAAACAGAGCTGCCAATTATTGCCATATCTATGGGAGAACTAGGTCGAATCAGCCGAATTTGGGGTGAGTATGTCGGTTCTTGTTTGAGTTATGTCACAGTTGAAGCCCCATCTGCCCCAGGCCAGCTTGCCATGGAAGACTTCAAAGAAGCTCACAGACTGTTGATGGGTAAAGGGATATGAAGCAAATGAATGTGAACACAAAATGGATTGGTTTGGTGGGAAACCCGTTAGGGCATAGCATGTCTCCCATCATGCACAATAGCGTTTATCCAGAGATGGGTCTAGACTGGCTATATATGCCAATGGAAGTAAAGAATGATCAAATCAAGGATTTGTTGACAGGAATGAGACAGATGCCTTTCATAGGATGCAATGTGACTATCCCTGCAAAAGTCGCCATTATGAAATATTTAGACGAGCTAGATCCTTTAGCAGAAAAGATTGGTGCGGTAAACACCCTTTTATTTGATAAGCACCGAGCTATCGGATTCAACACAGATGGAGAAGGGTTTGTGAAAGACCTGGAGAGAAGCAAAGGGATTCATTGCAAAGGCGAGACGTTCCTGATTATTGGAGCAGGAGGAGCAGCACGGGCTATTGGAATGACTTTGGCTACTCGCGGAGCAAAAAAGATATGGATTGCCAATCGAACTCGTAAGAAAGCAGATGCATTGGCTCAAGCCATTAATGACAATATAGGTCCTTGTAGTGAAAGCGTGGGGTTAAAAGATCAAGAATTAAAAAAGATCATCAACAAAACGCAAGTTCTCATTAACACGACTAGTGTGGGTTTGTATCCCCATGTGGAAAACCTTCCTATTGAAGCCTCTTTCATTCGACCGCATTTGATGGTGGTGGATATTATTTATAATCCAATGGAAACAAAATTACTTAAACTTGCAACCAATAAAGGGTGTGAGACATTAAATGGCGTGGGCATGTTCGTCAATCAAGGAGCAGAGGCCATTCAGATTTGGAGTGGGCTTCAAGCACCTGTGGAAAAAATGAAGCAAATCGTACTAAAAACATTGAATCACGATAGATAAGAATGAGGGAGGATTATATGAATTACGACCAGTTAGCTCTGGAATTACATAAAAAGAATAAAGGGAAAATAGCCATTGCCAGCAAGGTGGGTGTGGCATCGAAAAAAGATCTGTCGATAGCTTATACGCCAGGAGTAGCAGCCCCTTGTAAACGCATCCATGAAAAGCCTGAAACGGTTTATGACTATACGGCAAAGTCAAATTTGATTGCAGTGGTGTCTGACGGATCTGCCGTACTAGGGCTGGGAGACATTGGACCGGAAGCAGCCATTCCAGTGATGGAAGGAAAGTGTGTATTGTTTAAGGCCTTTGCCAATGTGGACGCGTTCCCTATTTGTTTGAAAACTCAGGATCCTGATGAGATTGTTAGAACCATCCAACTGATGGAACCCGTTTTCGGAGGGATTAACTTGGAAGATATCAGCGCGCCAAGGTGCTTTGAAATTGAAAAAGCTTTGAAAGAATCATTAGACATTCCCGTTTTCCACGATGATCAGCACGGGACAGCTGTGGTAACGGTGGCAGCGGTTTTGAACGGGCTTAAGTTGTCGAACAAAAAAGTACAAGCTATTAAAGTGGTGATCAACGGATCAGGAGCTGCAGGCAATGCCATTGCCAAACTGTTGATTAGTCTTGGTGTACCAGAAATATTAATGTGTGATCGAAAAGGAATCCTTCATAGAAAAAGAACAGACATGGATGTTTACAAGCAAGAGTTGGCTTTATTGACCAATAAAAAAGAAGAGTCGGGTGACTTAGCCGCAGCCATGGTAGGAGCAGATGTATTTATTGGTGTTTCTGCACCTAATGTGGTAACAGAAGACATGGTCAGAAGCATGGCTGAGAAAGCCATTGTGCTTCCTATGGCAAATCCAGTTCCAGAAATCATGCCAGAACGAGCAAAAGCGGCAGGTGCTTTTATTGTCGGAACAGGCCGTTCTGATTATCCCAATCAAGTCAACAACGTTTTAGCCTTCCCTGGTATTTTTAGAGCCGCATTGGATATCCGGGCATCTGAGATCAACGACGCCATGTATTTGGCAGCAGCAAAAGCTTTGGCAGGAGCAGTCGAAGAGGATCTTTCAGTCGATTGCATTTTACCGGAAGCTTTTGATCCACACTATACTCAAAAGGTGGTTGAGGAAGTTAAAAAAGCAGCTATAGAGACTGGAGTTGCTCGAATATAAAGAGAGGGAAAAATGACGAAGATTATTGGGCATCGAGGTGCCATGGGATACCGTCCTGAGAACACCATGACCTCTTTCAAAAAAGCGATAGAACTAAAATCCCACGGAATAGAGTTGGATGTTCATTTAACGAAAGATCAAGTGGCGGTGGTCATGCATGACGACAGGGTTGATCGGACGACGGATAGAATCGGTAGAATTGGCGATTATACTTACCCACAAATAAAAAGACTTGATGCGGGAAGTTGGTTTTCAAAGGGATATGCAGGTGAAAGGGTGCCATCATTAGAAGAAGTGTTGGCGTTATCGGTCTCATCAGACTTCATATTCAATATTGAGCTGAAAGCTGGTTCCGTACAGTATCCTGGGATAGAGAGAGTGGTATTGGCGTTGATTGACAAATATAACCGTCATAAGCAAGTCATTGTGTCGTCATTTGATCATGGTGGGATTGTGGCCATAAAAAAAATGGCTCCAGACATCAAAACAGGAGCTTTAGTAAGTTCCAGACTCTACCATCCTTGTCAATACCTTGCTACCATGGGTTGCGATGCGCTTCATCCGGATTATCGCACCTTAGATAAAGGAATGGTTGACAGTCTTTTAAAAAAAGGATACGAGATCAACACGTACACAGTGAATCATGAAAAAATCATTGCCCGCTTGATGCGGATGGGTGTAACAGGAATCATCACCAACTATCCGGATTTAGGGATCAGACAATGGGAACTAAATTCTTAAACGGGTCCTTGACTTTTCATTGGTTTTATAGTACTTTTAATTAAATTGAACCTTTAATTTGGCACGAGAGGCTGAAAAGGAGTCACTGAATGATCATGCCTTCCTCGTACCATAGGGAAGGCATTTTTATAGCTTTAAAATAGTCCAGAGAGGCTAAAAGGAGGAAAAATATGTTAACAGGCAGACATTTAATCGACCCAATGGATTTTTCAGTAGAGGAATTGGACGAGATTTTCGATTTGGCAGACCAAATCATAACAGACCCGGTGCAATATGCAGATGCTTGCAAAGGCAAATTATTAGCAACATGTTTTTATGAACCTAGTACAAGAACCCGACTAAGTTTTGAGGCAGCAATGCTCAGACTTGGTGGTCAAGTGCTAGGTTTTTCATCTTCAGAAAGTTCTTCCGCGGCAAAGGGTGAAAGTGTGAAGGACACAATTCTAACCATTGCTTCCTATGCGGATATTTGTGCCATGCGACATCCCAAAGAAGGAGCGCCAAAGGTGGCTTCAGTATCATCTCCTATCCCAGTGATCAACGCAGGAGATGGAGGGCACCAACATCCTACACAAACCCTTACAGATTTATTGACCATCCGTCAATTAAGAGGTAGTTTGGATAATTTCACCATTGGGCTATGTGGAGACTTGAAATTTGGTAGAACGGTTCATTCATTGATCAAGGCGCTATCTCGATACGAGAATATTAGATTTGTTTTGATCTCCCCGGAAGAACTGAAAGTGCCGGAGTACATTCGTGAAGAGCTAGAGATGAAGCCAGGGGTAGACATGATGGAAATTGAAAAGTTAGAAGAAGTTATGGATTCTTTGGATGTCCTTTATATGACTCGGGTCCAGAAAGAGCGTTTTTTCAATGAAGCAGATTATGTCCGATTGAAAGACTCATACATTCTCAACAAAGAAAAGATGAATCTAGCGAAGAAAGACTTAGCTGTGTTGCATCCACTGCCTCGTGTCAATGAAATATCGGTGGAGGTGGATAACGATCCACGAGCTGCTTATTTTAAACAAGCAAAATATGGCATGTTTGCCAGGATGGCTTTAATCATGAAATTATTGGGGGTGGAATCATGTTAAAGGTTGATTCAATAGAAAGAGGCATAGTGATTGATCATATAGCAGCGGGAAAGAGCATGAAAATATACAAGTATTTGAATTTGGATGAAGCAAATTTCACAGTGGCGATGATTAAAAATGTCTGTTCGAAAAAGCTTGGGAAGAAAGATATCATAAAAATAGAGAATGTTTTAGATATTGACTTGAATGTGTTGGGATTTATCGATCACAATATTACTATCAATATCATAGAAAATGATAAAATAGTGCGAAAAGTTAATTTAGAATTGCCAATGGAAGTAAGCAACGTAGTGAAATGCAGCAATCCAAGGTGCATCACCTCTATCGAACAAGAAATTGAGCACAAATTCCGGTTGGTTAACAAGGAAGAAAAGCTATACCGATGCATCTATTGTGACCACGCTTACGATCCAAACAAGCAAGACCTGTAGGAGAAATCATGGATTTGATCATTAAGAATGTAAAGATTGTTGATGCAAAAAAGACAGTTGATGGGGACATAGCAATTAAGGACGGACGGATTCAAAAATTAGGAAGTGAATGGGATCCAAAAGGAATTCAACAAATAGATGGCAAAGGATTGACCGCCATGCCAGCTTTTGTGGATACACACACGCATTTTAGAGAGCCAGGATATGAAGAGAAAGAAACCATTGAGTCAGGAAGTATGGCAGCTGTAAAAGGAGGCTACACGACTGTTCTTTTGATGGGTAATACAAATCCAACGGCCAGCACAAAAGAACTGGTATTATGGGTACAGGAGAAAAGTCAGCAAATTGGACTGGTAGATGCGGTTCAATGTGGCACCATCACAGAGAATTTAGCAGGTGAGAGTATCCAACACTTGCCGGAATTGCTTACAGTGACTCGTTTCATAACAGACGACGGTAAAGGTGTGATGAATGACCGTCTTGCCTATGAGGCCATGTTGCTGGCAAAGAAAAACAATGCTACGGTTATTTCCCACGGGGAGAACCAATATTTTTCTGACAAGGACATGCGACTGGCAGAAAACCTTATGACATATAGAGACATTGAATTGGCTAGATTGACTGGCTGCAGACTTCATATGGCTCATGTGAGCACTAAGGAGGCCATAAAGCGCATTATTGAGGCAAAAAAAGAAGGGTTGCCTGTTACTTGTGAAGTGACCCCCCATCATATATTCGGAGACAGTACCACCAGCTACCGTGTCAATCCACCTTTGAGAGAACCAGAAGATGTCAAAGCATTGATACAAGCCATAAAAGAAGGTTATGTGGACGCAATCGGAACCGATCATGCTCCTCACACCCAATCAGACAAAGAGAAGGGGTCGCCGGGAATATCCAGCATTGAAACCAGCTTTGGAATTTGTCATAGGGTTTTGGTGAGGGAGAACAAGATGACTTTAAATGCTTTATCAGCTATTATGTCTGAAAGGCCAGCAAAGTTGATTGGCATTAAAAAAGGCCTGATTGAACCGGGTTATGCTGGCGACATCGTGTTAGTGGATGAAAACAGATGTGAAGCCATCGACCCGGATAAATTTGTCTCAAAAGGCAAGAACTCCCCCTTTAAAGGAATGGCTACATATGGTAAAGTGATGATGACAGTGAAAGCTGGGAAAGTGGTCTATCAAGGAGAAAACGATGTTAGCAGATAAATTATATGATGCAGTGAATGCCAACGGACATGTCTGTGTTGGTTTGGACACGGAAATTACCTATTTGCCAGAAGATTATTTGAAGTCTTTTGAATCAGAAGGAGAAGCCATTATTTCCTTCAACAAAGCCATTATAGATCAGACTTATGATTTAGCGGCTTGTTACAAAGTTCAGATTGCCTATTACGAAGCGATGGGTTTGGCGGGCATGAGAGCCTACGTCGAGACCTTGCGTTATTTGAGAGAAAAAGGGTGTATGATCATAGGCGATATCAAAAGAGGCGATATTCAAAAGACAGCAGGCATGTATGCCAAAGGACATTTCCAAGGAGATTTTGAGGTGGATTGGGTAACCCTTAATGCTTATATGGGAGTAAATGACAGTCTAGAACCATACTTGGAATATGTGGATCACCATGATAAAGGCATTTTTGTGTTGATCAGAACCTCAAACAATGGCGCTAGAGACTTTCAATACATGCAAGACGACACGGGAAAAACGCTATACACAAATGTGGGTGAAAAGTTGCAAGCTTTGGCGGAAAAACACTTGGCGAAGTGCGGTTTTAGTGGAATTGGCGGGGTGGTTGGCTGCACCAACAATGAATCAGGAGTGGCATTGAGAAACACTGTGAAGAATATGTTCTTGCTCATTCCCGGTTATGGTGCTCAAGGAGGGGGTGCAAAGGATGTCGCACCTTATTTGATTCATGGCAATGGTGGTGTAGTGAACGCTTCAAGAGGGATCATCACTGCCTATAGAAAAATGGGTGGCAACCCATTGGATTTCCACCATGCAGCAAGACAAGCAACGATTCAAATGAGAGATGAAATATGGAGAGAAATCAAATGACACAGTCTTACCAATCAACTGTTTTGAAACAAAAAGAAGTTTGTGAAGGCATATTCGAATTGACCCTTGAAGGGAGAGAGGTTCCAAAGCCGGGACAATTCTACATGGTCAAGAGAGATCACGGTGATTATTTGCTTCCCAGACCCATCAGCGTTTATGATTTTTGTGAAGGGAAGCTTAAATTGCTTTACCGAGTTGAAGGGAAGGGAACAAAGAGCATGGCTCGCTTGAAAGAAGGAGATACAGTTCAGCTTCTAGGACCCCTCGGAAATGGATTCGATGTAGATCAAATGAAGGGAAAAGTAGGGATTGTAGGTGGTGGCATTGGCATTGCGCCGCTTCTGTATTTGGCCAAAAAACTGGAACCCAAGTCAGTGGACATTTATTTGGGATACAAAGAACAAGACTACTGTGCCGATAGTTTTCAAGCAAATGGAAACAAAGTGACGGTTGTGACAGAATCAGGAAAATTGGGATTCAAAGGTTTTGTTACCGACTTTGTAAAATGGGATCAGTACGACACGATTGTAACTTGTGGTCCAGAAATTATGATGGAGAAAATTCTTCGGGAAAGTCAAGGAAAAGAAGTGACCGTGTTTGCTTCTTTGGAAAGAAGAATGGCATGTGGCGTAGGTGCTTGTTTGGGATGTGTGGTAAAAACGACCACAGGTAACCAACGAGCTTGCAAAGAAGGTCCCGTATTTAACGCGGATCATCTGATCTTGGATTGAGGAGAGGGCAATGGCAAACATAATGGTTGATTTTTTAGGCATACCCTTTAAAAACCCAGTAGTGGCAGCAAGTGGAACCTTTGGCTTTGGTGAGGAATACCATACCATCTATGATGTCGGGAGACTGGGCGGTATCAGCACCAAAGGACTGACACGGATGGAAAAAGAAGGAAATGACGGCATCCGCCTGTGGGAAACACCCATGGGACTAATGAATAGCATTGGCTTGCAAAACCCCGGTGTGGAAGGATTTATTTCCCGGGAAATACCTAAAATGAAACAACTGGGAACCAACATTATCGTCAATTTGGGAGGCAATACATTAGAAGACTATTTGATTGGATTGGAATGGTTGAATCAAACAGAAGTGGATATGATTGAACTGAATATTTCCTGCCCCAATGTAAAAGCAGGAGGCATGGCTTTTGGCATCAAAGGGGAAGTAGCCTATGAAGTGGTGAAAGTAGCTAAAAAAATCTGTAAAAAGCCGATGATGGTCAAACTGTCACCTAACGCTGAAAACATTGTTGAAATGGGCATTGCATGTGAGGCAGCAGGCGCCGATGCCTTGTCTTTGATCAACACATTAAACGCTATGGCGATTGATATCAATAAGAGAAAAGCAGTCTTTGACAACATCTATGCAGGATTGTCAGGACCAGCCATTAAGCCTGTGGCCTTGAGAATGGTTCATCAAGTTGCGAATGCGGTAAAAATTCCTATATGTGGCGTTGGAGGAATCAGTACAGCAGAGGATGCCATTGAGTTTTTCATGGCCGGTGCCTCTTTAATTCAGGTGGGGACAGCCAACTTTGTGAAGGCGGATAGCTGTTTGGATATTATCGACGGAATCACCGATTTTCTGGAGAAGGAAAACATCAAGGATATTCAAGATATCATTGGGATTGTGTAATGGAGTGGTAGAATAAAAAATGAGGAAGAGCTGGAGGGAAACATGGAATTGATCAATTTATTCAAAGAAAGCGGGGCATTACTGGAAGGTCATTTTTTATTGTCATCAGGCAAACACAGCCAGAAATATGTTCAATGCGAACAGTTGATGCAGTACCCGGATCGAGCCAGACAAGTGGTTGAGGCAGTAGCAGAGAAAGTGAAGGACCTGCAGATAGATGTAATTGTTGGACCAGCCATGGGCGGTATTCGAGCGGCTTACGAGCTAGGAAGACAACTAAACATTCGAACTATTTTCACTGAGCGCGTGGATAATGTGATGACATTGAGAAGGGGCTTTCAAATTCATGAAGGCGAAAAAGTGCTGATTATGGAAGACGTAGTGACTACTGGCAAATCTTCCATGGAAGCGGCAAAAGTCATAGAGACTCTTGGAGGACAAGTGATTGGAATTGGTTGCTTGGTGGATAGAAAAGTCAGTGCTCTGAGATTGCCAATCTATAGTGCGGTGGAGCTATACTTTAAAGCGTACGATCAAAAAGAGTGTCCTGAGTGCGAAAAAGGCTCACAACCAGTTAAACCGGGGAGCAGAAAACAATAAATCAATCAAACCGATCGAAGTAAATGGCATCTTCTGAAAAGCCTTTCTGTTTCAACAAGGGCAATACCGAGTCTATCATGGCGGGGCTTCCGCACAAATAGGCTTCTTTGTTTTCGCCGTCAGCCACATAATCTTTCACGAGATCGGTTACTCGCCCCGTTTCGCCTTTCCATTGACACTCCTTTGTGGGACGGGACAGGCAGTTAATATAAGTGAAATCATACATGGATTCTTCCAAACTCTGCAAGGTTTTAGTCATAAACAAATCTTGACGAGTCCTTGCGCCAAAGAAAAAAGTGATTTTCCGTTGGATGTTGTTTTCGTTCATATGACGCAGTATGCTCATAATGGGAGCCATACCGGTCCCGATGGCTACACATATCATCTCTTTCATAGTGTCACGATAATAGAAGTCTCCGAAAGGGCCTACAATCGTCAGGACATCGGTGACTTTCAAATATTGGTGGATATAGGTTGTGCAAATTCCATTGGGAACATAACCAATAAACAACTCGATGGCTTGATCAGAGCTGGGAGGTGTGGTGATAGAATAGGCGCGATAAACTTCTTCGTTGCCATCGTATTCAGGTGTTAGGATTTGAATGTATTGACCAGGTTTGTAGGAAATGCGTTCCCCTTCAGGTAAAGACAATCCTACACGTTTGATGGTGTCGGTTAAGTCTTCTAACACAGTGACGGTACATAGATACTGTCGAACGCTAAACAGTTCCTCAGGGATTTCAATATGCATATCCTTTTTAATTCTCACTTGGCAGGATAATCGAATACCGGATTGTTGTTCTTCGTCAGAGACATAACCCCTTTCTGTCGCTAGAAAAGGACCACCTCCAGACAATACTTTAACCTTACAGTAACCACAACTGCCTTTTCCCCCACAGGCAGAAGGAATAAAAATGTTCTCGTCATTTAGTGCGGATAACAGAGAATCTCCCCCGGAAACCACGTAGTCTTTTTCTTCATTGATTGTCAAGTTCTTTTCGCCATAATCAGCAATGGTTTTATTTGCAAGAGAAAGTAGAAAAGCCAATAATCCTGTAATACCTGAAATAGCAAAAACAGTGGTTAGAATTTCTTCCATAGGTGCCTCCTATTGTAAGGTAACGATGCCGGAAAACCCGATAAAAGCCAAAGCCATCAGTCCAGTGATGATTAAAGTGATTCCAGCACCCTCCAACCCTTTTGGAAAAGGGTTGTTTTTTATTTTTTGTCGGATTCCTGCCATGGCGACAATGGCCAATAACCAACCTAGACCAGAGCCTATGCCAAAAGCGAGGGATTGAACCAAATTGTAGGAACGAATGACCATGAAAAGGGAAACGCCCAAGATGGCACAATTAACCGTGATGAGAGGCAAGAAAATACCCAATGCATAATATAGCCCTTGAAAGTAGCGATCGATAACCATTTCAACCAGTTGGACAAAGGCTGCGATTACAATGATGAATACAATAAATCTTAAATACTCCAGTTGAAGAGGCAACAAAACGTAATGGTAAAGAAGATAATTGATGATGGTAGTGAATGCCAGCACAAAAGTAACGGCTTGACCCAGACTTAGAGAGGTTCTGATGTCACTGCTAACCGCAATGAAAGAGCACATTCCCAAAAAATTGGCCAAGATCATGTTGTTGGTAAAAATGGCAGCAAAGAAAATGGTTACAGGATGAATATCCATTAGGCTTTTGCACCTCCTTTTTTATCAGATTTGTCAGGAAAGAGATTTTTGGAGACCCAAACCACGATGGCCAACATGAAGAAAGCGCCAGGTGGCATGATCATGAGCGTCCAAGATACCCAGGAGTCCCCTAGAATATTGATTCCAAAAATAGACCCAAATCCTAACAGTTCCCTTACAAAAGCAATGAGCATTAAGACGATGCCATACCCCATGCCAGATGCGATGCCATCGGCAAAGGCATAGACAGGCGTGTTTTTTTGGGCAAAGCTTTCGCAACGGCCCATAATGATGCAATTGGTTATGATCAGTCCTACATAAGGTCCCAAAGCTTCACTAATGGAAGGGAAAAATGCCTTAAGAAACAAATCGACCATAATCACATAAGCAGAGATAATCAACGTTTGCACCATCATACGGATATGCTTTGGTGTATATTGTCGCAGTACAGACACGGTCAATTCAGAAAAAGCAGTGACAAAGATCAGTCCTAAGCTCATAACAAAGGCATTGAGCATAAGATTGGTGACAGCTAATGCCGAACAGATTCCTAGTATTTGACGATAAATGGCGTTGTCTTCCCAAATGCCTAGAGTAAAAATCTTTTTTGTTTTATGGTTCACGGCGCACCTCCTCCATTAGGACGGAAAGGATATGATGAATTTCTTCATTGAAAATAGACAACACGGCATTTGATGTGGAGGTGGCTCCAGAAATGGCGTCTACATTGCCATGTGTTGCCGGACGATAGATTAAATAAGGTGTTCCTGCATTCCGATCAAGAGGAATTTGCCTGAACTGATCCTGATACCATCTTTCATCAATACGACCGCCCAAACCAGGTGTTTCAGAATGTTCCAAAAAAGTGATCCCCAGTAAATGATCAAAAGAAGGATCAAAAGCTAGTACAGCTTCTATACCTCCCCATAGTCCAGCACCTTGTATCTTGAAAGCATGTCCCATGGTCTGGCCCCCTTTGTGATAGCGATAATAAGGGGTGGATAAAACCATGTCCTCTTCCACAAATTGTTGATAAGTTTCTAAAACACTCTCGCTTGTGTCTTGATGAGGAATATCAAACACATATAAGATGCTAGCTTGTTCTTTTAATAGAGACTGTTGATGGATCCTGTCAGCAAACACCAAATTTAGAGTCGCCAACAAAGCGGTGAACACAATGGTGATGGCAATCATAAAAATAACAGGATACAAGATCTTTTTTTTTGAATCAGCCATGAACAGCACCTCGTTTCTTGATTTGCTTCACAAGTTCGTCAATGATGGGAACAAAGGTATTGCCAATCAATATGGCAAACATGATGCCACCAGGGAACAAGGCAAAAGAACGGATGACAACGGTGACAGCACCGGTGATGAAACCATAGATTAATCGACCTTCAAAAGTTTTGGGAGAAGTAATGGGGTCTGTCGCCATGAACACAGCACCAAAAATCAATCCACCAGATAAAAAACCCCAAACAGGTTGAAAAACTTCAGAAAAACCTAAAAAGCTCAAAAGAAAGCTGATGGAAAAATAGCCAACAAAAACCGACAAGGTGGTTTCTATTCGGGCAACTTTTTTCAAAAAAAGATAAACGCCGGCTGCTAAAATCAGAAAGGCAGGCCCTTCGCCTGCAGAACCGGCAGTGGCGCCAAAAAAAAGATCAGAAAAAGCAGACATAACCCCGGTATTGCGATAAATTAACATAGGAGTAGAATGGGCTAAAGTGTCAATGGGTTCAGTAAGATAACGGGTAAAACCTCCCATAAAAACAGGAGAAGGCGCTGTCCATTGCGCGGTTAAGTATTTGGCAAAAGAAACATAGACAAAAGCACGTGCCGCTGCTGCTGGATTAAAAACATTTCGACCAAACCCACCAAAAGCTTCCCTCGCAAAAACAACACCAAAAATGATGCCGATAGCTGCAACCCAAAAAGGCGTTCGAGGAGGCAAGGTCAAGACAAACAGCAAAGCAGAGACCAAAACAGCCTTCGTGAAAGGTTTCTTAGATTTCCTATGAAAGACCCATTCTGTAGCTAAAGCCACCCCGCTAGTCACAACACCTAGAAGCAATATCCGCCAACCAAAAGTACCGACAGCAAAGATGTAGAGGGGAATCAGAGCTATCAATACCTTCTCCATGGCAGATTGTTTCATGAATTCTATGGGAAATGGTTTTTGCATGAAACCCTCCTGTATGAATCGAGTGATACATTCATTTTACCAGAGGATGGAAAAAGAGACAAATTTAATTTTTGGCAAGTCTTTATAGCAAATACCCATTTAAAATTTAGAAAATGAGTGTTATAATGATATCAATTCAATTTAAAGGGGTGAAAGAATGCCAGAAGAATTCAAAGCTGGATGTCAAAGACCTTCAGTAACAACCGAAACAGTGGAAGAAAAAACACCAGAAACAGTAGAAACAACGTTAAAGGAGGAGAGGCAAATGATTAAAGTAGGTAAACCGGCACCTGATTTTACAGCACCGGGGTTTTATCAAGGAAAATTCTCTAATTTCAAGCTTTCAGAATATTTAGGCCAATGGGTGGTACTTTGTTTTTATCCAGGAGACTTTACATTCGTCTGAGCGACTGAAGTATCAGCAGTTGCTGAAAAAAATGATGAATTTGAGAAATTGGGCGTTCAAGTGTTGTCAATGAGCGTTGACAGTGTATTTGTTCACAAGATTTGGAATGACAATGAGTTGTCTAAAATGGTAGGGAAAGACATTCCATTCCCGATGTTGTCAGATGGGGGCGGAACCATCGGAAAACTTTATGGCATCTATGATGAAGAAGGTGGCGTAGAAACGAGAGGTCGATTCCTGATTGATCCAGATGGTGTGGTGCAAGGATTTGAAGTGTTGACACCACCTGTCGGAAGAAATGTCAGTGAAACCCTTCGACAGATTCAAGCCTTCCAATTGGTGAGAGAAGCAAAAGGGACTGAAGCGGCACCATCAGGCTGGAAGCCTGGCAAAAAGACATTGAAACCAGGACCGGACCTAGTAGGAAATGTCTGGAAAGAATGGAAAGTATCAGAAGCTTTTGATGAATAATAGATGGGTTCAACAGGCTGCTTTACCTGAGGTAAAGCAGCCTGTTTGCATTCAATTTCCAATCTTTATCCTATGCCTGACTGTACAGTCTGACAAAATTAAGGTATAATTGAAAAAAGAATCGAGGGATTGAATGGAAAAAAACTTGGAACAAAAATGGATGGCGTATAGTCAAGGAACACTATACGATAGTTATCGCTATTTCGGAGCACACCCGAGAGAATTTCATGGGAAAAAGGGGACATTGTTCGCTGTGTGGGCACCTCATGCCAGAAATGTTTCTCTAGTGGGTTCTTTTAATGATTGGGATTCTGACGCAAACCCTTTGATCAAACATGACCTAAGTGGCGTATGGTGGGTGTTTGTTAAGAAGGCAATTCATAAGGAATGGTACAAATATTTAATAACAGCATCTGATGGAAGTCTTCATTACAAGGCAGATCCTTTCGCCTTTTCGAGTGAATTGAGACCAGAAACGGCATCTGTGGTGACCTCTTTAGCGTACGATTGGAAAGACCAACAGTGGTGGAACCATCGACAGCAGATTGACTTGTATCAATCACCCATGAACATTTATGAGGTCCATGCCGGCTCATGGAGACAAAAAGAAGATGGGAGATTCTTGAGTTATCGAGAATTGGCGGATAAATTAGTGCCTTATATGATTAATATGCATTATAATTATTTGGAGCTAATGCCGGTAATGGAGCATCCTTACGATGGCTCATGGGGTTACCAGACGACAGGTTATTATGCCGTCACGAAAAGACATGGAGAGCCTCAAGACTTGATGTATTTAGTAGACTTGTGTCATCAGAATGGAATTGGCGTCATATTGGATTGGGTGCCGGGACATTTTTGTCGAGATGCTCATGGATTGCTAAACTTTGATGGTGAAGAGCTTTATGGAGGAATAGATCACCCTAACTGGGGAACCAAAAAATTTGACTTTGGCAAAGGGGCTGTGAAAAGCTTTTTGATTTCAAATGCACTTTTCTATTTTGAGAAGTTTCATATCGACGGACTCCGCGTAGATGGCGTAACGTCGATTCTTCAGTTAAATTTTGGCATGGAACAAATTGGATACCATAATCATTTGGGAGGCATGGAAGACTTGAATGGGATCCAGTTTATAAAAGATTTGAATGAGACTGTTTTTGAAAAGCATCCTAAAGCCATCATGGCGGCGGAAGAATCCACAGATTGGCCATTGGTCACATCCCCCGTTGATTCAGGAGGGTTGGGATTCAATTTCAAATGGAATATGGGTTGGATGAATGATACTTTGCGTTACTTGAGCCATCCTATGGAAGAACGAAAATTTCACCACGATCAACTTACATTTTCTCTGTACTATGCCTTTAGCGAAAACTTTATTCTCCCTTTTTCTCATGATGAAGTGGTACATGGCAAAAAATCCCTTGTGGACAAAGGGGCCGGTGATTACGAGGAGAAGTTCAAAACGTTAAAGCTGATAGCCACCTACCAAATGACTCATCCAGGAAAAAAACTGAATTTTATGGGGAACGAATTGGCCCCTTTTTTAGAATGGCGCTATGATGAGGCTTTGGAATGGTTTTTGTTGAAATATCCAAAGCATGACGATCATCAACGGTATATTAGGGATTTGAATTTAATATATTCAAATGAAGAAGCCCTTTGGCTGAAGGACAATAGTTGGGAAGGGTTTCAATGGATTGATGCCAACAACCGGTTTCAAAGTGTGTTTTCCTATGTAAGATGGGGTAACGACGCCCTTGTTTTAACCGTATTGAATTTCAAATCATCGGCTTATGAACAATATCGCATTGGTGTCCCATTGCCAGGAGAATATCAAATCATTCTCAATTCAGATTGGCATATGTATGGAAATGACACCCCAAATAAACAGCTTAAAATCTCTGCAAAAAAAGGAAAGATGCATGGGATGGATCACTTTATTGAATTAACACTGCCTGGATTGACAGGTATGATCATCAAAAGAAAGGGATCGGGCAAAAAAGGAGAAGGCAATGTTTGATGACAAAAATACATTTAAAGAAGCCTATTTAGAAAGGTTTAAGGAAATTACGGGAGAAGTCTTTGAAGAAAGCACCATGGAAGATAAATACAAGGTGTTGGTCTCCCTGATTATGAAAAATGTGGCGGTGTACATGGCGGATAGCCACGCTAGGTTAAATGGAGAAAACAACAAAAAACGAGTTTACTATTTTTCCATGGAGTTTTTGATTGGAAAGCTATTGAATATGAATTTGATCAACCTAGGCATCTATGAGGTTGTAAAAGAAGGCTTGTGTGACTTGGAGATTAATTTGGACGAGCTGGAGAAGGTTGAAAAGGATGCAGGACTTGGCAATGGCGGTCTTGGAAGACTAGCTGCTTGCTTCATGGATTCATTGGCTTATTTGAACATACCAGCAGTTGGCATGGGACTGCGCTATCGATACGGTTTGTTTGAACAAAAAATCATTGACGGCAATCAAGTGGAATTACCGGACAGATGGTTGGCCAACGGTTATCAATGGGAGATCAAAAAGGCATCAAAATCTGAAATCATCAAATTTTACGGGGAAGTCAAGTCAGAAATGATCGATGGAAGACTACAGTTTATCCATGAAAACTACGAGCCCATCACCGCAGTTCCTTATGATATTCCCATTCTGGATTATGATTCTCAAGATGTGAACTACTTAAGGTTGTGGAGCGCAGAGACGGTGGATGATTTTGATTTGATGTCATTCAATAGCGGAGATTATTTAAACGCCGTTAAAAACAAAGCAGCTGCGGAAGCGATCACTCATGTTTTGTACCCCAATGATGCCAATTATGAGGGAAGGGTGTTGAGACTCAAGCAACAATACTTTTTTGTAAGTGCAGGACTTAAAAGCATTTTAAGACGATTCAAAAATAACAATGAGAATTTTTCGGAGATAGAAGATAGAATCCAGATACAAATCAATGATACGCACCCTTCATTAGTCATACCTGAATTGATGCGAATTTTGATAGACGAAGAAGGATTGGATTGGGATGATGCTTGGGAAAAAACCACACAAATCTGCGCATATACCAATCACACCATTTTACCAGAGGCATTGGAGAAGTGGTCGATCGATCTGATCAAAGAATTGCTCCCAAGAGTGTATATGATCATTGAAGAAATCAACCGACGCTTTATTGATGAAGCCACGGAAGGAACAAGAGAATTGCGTTTGAGGAATGCTATTTTGCGAGATGGACAAGTTCACATGGCCAACCTGGCCATCATAGGATCAAAATCCGTTAATGGAGTAGCAGCATTGCATGCGAAAATCATTCAGGAAGAAACCTTTAAGGAAATGTGTGACATGTACCCGTGGAAATTCAATGGGAAGACAAATGGCGTATCTCATAGACGCTTTCTATTGAAAGCAAACCCCGCTTTAGGTCAAGTATTGACAGATACCATTGGCATCGAGTGGAAATATGACGCAGAAAAACTGGAAAGTTTTGAACAGTATGCGACGGATTCAGGGGTTCATCAATTGATGTATCTAGCAAAAAAGCAAAACAAAGAAAGGTTGGCAACCTATATCAAAGACCATCATGGCATTGTCTTGGACACAGAATCCATATTCGACGTTCATGTGAAGCGGATTCATGAATACAAGAGACAGTTGATGAATGGGCTCCATATTCTACATTTGTACGAACAGATCAAGCACGAAGGAAAAGTGATACATCCAAGAACGTTTATATTTGGAGGAAAAGCGGCACCTGGGTACGATATGGCAAAGAGAATCATCCGATTCATCAGTTTGTTGGGAGACATTGTGAACCGTGATCCTTTAGTGAATCAGTATATGAAAGTGATATTTCTTGAAAACTTCAACGTGTCATTGGCAGAGATGGTGTATCCAGCAGCAGATGTGTCGGAGCAAATATCTACAGCCAGCAAGGAAGCCAGTGGTACCGGCAACATGAAGTTCATGATGAATGGTGCACTGACTTTAGGAACCCTTGATGGTGCCAATGTAGAAATTGCAGAGAGAGTAGGAAATGACAACATCTTCATTTTTGGGCTGACTTCAGAAGAAGTTTTAAGATATTACAAAGAAGGCGGTTACCGATCTTTTGACCTGTACACATCGGATCAAAAGATCAAAACAGTGGTGAATCATTTAGTGGATGGATTTTTCCCAGAAGATATCACAGAGTTCAAAGCGATTTACGACAGCTTGATCACGCATAATGACCCCTACTTTGTATTAAAAGATTTTGAGGGGTACAAATTGGCTCAGGACCAAGTGGATAAAGCGTATCAGAAAAAAGAAAAATGGTCTGAAATGGTAGTCAGAAATATTGCTGCCTCAGGTTACTTTTCAAGCGATAGAACCATATTGGATTACAACAGGGAGATTTGGAAAATAAAAAGGGGGTCTTAAGATGAGTAAACAAAAATGTATCGCCATGTTATTGGCGGGTGGACAGGGCAGCCGGTTGAAAAGCCTGACGCAGGATAATGCAAAGCCAGGTGTCATGTTTGGAGGCAAGTATCGAATCATAGACTTTAGTTTAAGCAATTGTTTTCATTCTGGTATCTATACCGTGGGCGTCCTTACCCAGTACAAACCCTTGCTGTTGAATCGGTATATCGGAACGGGAAACGCATGGGCGCTGGACAAGATTGATCAAGGGGTCTATATCTTGCCTCCTTATATGGATCAAGAAGGAGGCAATTGGTACAAGGGAACGGCAGATGCTGTTTACCAGAACCTGTCTTTTGTCGATGTGTACGATCCAGAATATGTGCTGATTTTGTCAGGAGATCATATCTATAAAATGGATTATGGGAAAATGTTGGAATATGCCATTGAAAGAGAGGCGGATTTGGCTGTTTCAGTCATGGAAGTCGACTGGGAAGAAGCAAGTCGCTTTGGCATCACCAATGTGAACCAAGAGATGAAAATTGTGGAGTTTGAGGAAAAGCCTGAGAATCCAAAAAACAATATGGCTTCCATGGGTATATATATTTTCAAATGGTCCATTCTAAAAGAAGCTTTGTTAAAGGATGCAAAGAATCCGGAATCCCAACATGATTTTGGGAAAAATGTCATCCCCGAGCTGTTAGCACAAAACAAAAACATATATGCCTACCTTTTTCAAGGCTACTGGAAAGATGTAGGGACGATAGACAGCTATTACAAAGCCAATATGGATTTGTTGAAAAAAGACTCGGAGTTAGATTTGTCTTCTAAAGAGCTGAGAGTGTACTCTAACAATAGAAATAGAAGACCGCATTATGTTGGGAATTCAGCAAAAATCAGAAACAGCTTGATTTGTGATGGCAGTTTGATTGAAGGAGAAGTTGACAATTCCATATTATCTTATGAGGTTACGGTTGGAAAAGGAGCAGTGGTAAAAGATTCCATTGTCTTTAGCAATTCAGTGATCGAAGAAGGCGCGGTGGTGGAAAGAGCCATTGTCGTGGAGAATCAAGTAGTCCCCAAAGGTACAAAAGTTGGGGATGCCAACCAAGAAGAAATCATTGTTCTATCATAAGGGGGGAGCACGATGAAACAAGTAGTAGGCATCATAATTAACAGTCCGAACCAGAGAGATTTGGGAGAATTGGTCAGTCACCGCAGCATTCACACAGTACCTATTGGTGGAAAATATCGATTGATTGATTTTTCTTTGTCCAATATGGTGAACTCCGGACTTAGAAATATTGGGGTCATTGGCTCCTATCAGTATCGGTCTCTTGTGGATCATCTTGGTGCGGGTGAAGAATGGAACTTAAGTTCTAAAAGCAATGATCTTGCCATCCTCCATGGGGGAAGGAATGTCAAGATAGGCGGCATCACACGAATCAATCTACAAGATTTTTTAGACAACAAAGCCTTTTTTAGCAAAATATCTTCTGGGGTGGAGCATTTCGTTATCTCAGGTTGCAACATCGTTTACAATATGGATTTGACAGAAGTATTGGATCATCATAAAAGAAAACAAGCCGACATAACGATGGTCTACAAGCGAGATTACCAGGGAGAGATATTAAATAAAGAAGTAACACTCAAGACAGAGGATGGATCAGTACAAGATATCGTCTACAGCAGAGAAAAACGAGAATCAGGCGCCAATGTTTTTATTGATACATTGATTATCAAGAAGAAAGTGATGATGGACATTCTTGAAATGGTCGGGACCACCGGTAGCATAGACTTGATCGATATTATTCGGGATAATCTGGTCAATCTTAAGGTGGCGGGTTATTACATGGAAGGCTATGTTAAGATCATCAATTCCATCAAATCTTATTTTGATTGTTCAGTGGAGATGTTGGAAGATGAGGTGCAAAAGGAATTGTTCCACAGTAATCGAACCATATACACCAAAACGAAAGACAACCACCCGGCAAAATATGGCCCCCATGCATCCGTTAAGAATGCTTTCGTTGCGAGCGGCACTCAAATAGAAGGTCATGTGGAAAACAGCATCATTTTTAGAGAAGCTAAAATCAAGCCGGGAGCTAAAGTAAAAAACTGTATCATCATGCAACAATGTGAGATCGGAGAAAACAGTGTGCTGGTCAATGCCATATTAGATAAATATGTGGTGATTAGAGAAGGGAAAATCATGGTAGGAACAGAAGAGGAACCTTTGATTATCAAAAAAGACGCAGTTGTATGAAGGAGGAAACGATGAAAGTACTATATGTCACGTCAGAAGCGGCTCCTTTTGCGAAAAGTGGTGGGTTAGGAGATGTGGCGGGATCTTTGCCACAAGTTTTAAATGAACAAAAAGAAACAGTTCGGGTTATGATGCCCTTGTACCAAGACATACCCCAGATATATAAAGATCAGATGGAAACGGTGACAACCTTCACCGTCCAGCTTAATTGGCGTCAACAACCCTGCGAGATCAAGCAATTGTCAAAGGGAAACACGGTGTACTATTTTGTTAAAAACGATTATTATTACAATCGAGAAGGCCTCTATGGCTTCTTTGACGAAGCAGAGAGGTACTTGTTTTTCTCAAAAGCCATTTTAGAATTTGTGCCCCAGACAGATTTTTGGCCTGATATTATTCATTGTAACGATTGGCAGACAGCTATGGTGCCATTTTTGTTGGAAAAGCACTATCATCAGCATTATCAAGACCTTAAAACGGTTTTAACCATTCATAATATTAAGTATCAAGGCATTTATGGCAAAGAAACTCTGTACGACATTCTTGGGCTGACTCCGTCAGAAATAACGGAAGACATTGAATTCAAGGATGCCACCAATATGATGAAGGCAGGCATTTACAATGCCGACTGGGTAACAACCGTTTCGCCTACCTACGCCAAAGAACTGGGACATTCCTATTTTGGACAAGATCTTCATGGGGTCATCAAATCCAACCAGCATAAATTGACAGGCATTCTTAATGGAATTGATTACCAATCCAATAATCCAGCCACAGACGAAAATTTGTACGTTAACTATACCCGTTCAATTGTTAAAAAACAGGAAAACAAGCGGCAATTTTTGGAAGAAATGGGAATGCTGGACGAAGACAAACGCCCTCTAGTAGGAATTGTTTCCCGATTGGATGAGTTGAAAGGGATCGATTTAATTACCCATGTAATCTATGAAATGATGGGTCTTGGGATCAACTTGGTAGTGTTGGGAACGGGAGATAAGAAGTACGAAGATGTGTTCCATCATATTCGAAACAGCTTTCCATCCCATACATCTGTGCATACAGCTTTTGACTCAAAACTGGCTTCAAAAATATATGCATCAAGCGATATGATATTGATGCCTTCCAGAGTGGAACCTTGTGGCTTGACCCAAATGATTGCACTGGCCTATGGCGCGGTGCCGTTGGTAAGAAAAACAGGAGGTTTGAACGATACCATTGAAAAATTCAACGTGTTGTCCGGTGAGGGGAATGGCTTTGTGTTTAACAATTACAATGCGCATGAAATGTTAGCGGAATTAACCAGAGCCGTATGTCTTTACAAGCGGAATGAACCCGCTTGGAGACAAGTGGTAAACAATGCTTTTCAATCAAGATTTGACTGGCAAAAATCAGCTCAGGCTTATGGACAAATTTATCGTAAAATAAAAGGCGACAACTAATGAATGTTCGCTATCATTCCCATCAACCCCAATACAAGACACCCTTTGGTGCCGTTTCTGTGGAAACGGAAGTGGTGTTCAGATTGATTGTGACAGATGAACCTGAAATGGTGTGTCATCTAGTCATTGGAACAGAAGATGAAAAAACCACGTTGGAAATGAAAAAGACAGAGGTGTCAGAAAAGGGACAGACCTACACCATTCGTTATACGGCACCGAAAAAACCTTGTGTGTTGTTTTATCACTTTTCATTGAATACACCAGAGTACACGCGTTATCTGGGAAACAATTTGAAGCGATTGGGTGGAGAAAGCCATCTGTATCATTGGGATCCCATCCCTTATCAGTTGACAGTTCATAAAAAAGACATTAAAGTAGCCGACTGGTACAAGGAAGGAACCATGTACCAGATATTTGTGGATCGATTCCATTTTGGTGGCGAGGAAGATCGATATGTCGGGAGACAAGGATTTGTTAAATATACCAATTGGAACGATCCAAACCGTTATATTAAAGATCGTGCAGGCAATATCGTTTACTGGGATGTGTATGGAGGCAATCTGGAAGGCATTATTAAAAAACTGCCTTATTTAAAATCTTTGGGTGTATCCATTCTTTATCTCAACCCGATTTTTGAAGCGCATAGCAATCACAAATACGATACGGCGGATTATGAAACGATAGATTCAGGATTTGGAGACCTTGAAATTTTCAAGCAACTGGCAGCTGCTTGCCAAGAGATGGGGATTCATATTCTATTAGATGGCGTATTCAGTCATGTAGGAAGTGACAGTCGTTATTTCAACAAGAATGCCCGTTATCCTCAGTTAGGTGCTTTCCAATCAAAAGATTCCCTCTACTTTCCGTGGTTTCGATTCAGTGATTATCCGAACCATTATGAAAGCTGGTGGGGCAATCTGACCTTGCCCAATATAGATGAAATGGAACCCAGCTACTTGGAATATATGGTGACTGGCGAAAATAGCATTGTGAAACGATGGCTGAAAAATGGCGCCAAAGGCTGGCGTTTGGATGTGGCAGACGAGCTTCCCGATGAATTCATTCAATTGATAAAGCAGGAAACCACTCAGATTGATTCGGAAAGTGTGATCTTAGGAGAAGTGTGGGAAGATGCATCCAACAAAGAAAGTTATGGGCAACTGCGCCAGTATTTTTTGGGAGATGCTTTGGACTCGGTGATGAATTATCCATTCAGAAACATCATGGTAGAATACATCATGGGAAAAATGGATGGAAGAGAAACCTTGGCGCATTTGATGTCTCTTAGAGAGAACTATCCTCAAGAATATTTTTATGCGACGATGAACCTTATTGGCAGTCATGACACGAAAAGAATTCTAACGCTCTTGGGAGAAGGACCAGACTCAATTGGGACAAAAGACGATCAAGCATATATTTATAAGTTGCCTGAGAAACAACGAACGTTAGGTAAGAGAAGATTAAAACTACTGGCATTCATTCAAAGTACGTTTCCAGGTGTCCCATGCATCTATTATGGTGACGAAGCAGGTGTTGAAGGTTTTCAAGATCCGTATTGCCGAAAACCCTTTCCGTGGGGAAAAGAAGATAAAGAATTGATGGATTGGTATCAAAAGATCTTTTTATACCGGAGCAAGTCAAAAATCTTGCAGAAAGGGAAGTGGAAGCCATACCAATGTGAAGGAGCCCTATTCAGTTATTTGAGAGTATGGAAGGATGAAGCTTTGCTATGCGCAACCAACCAGTCATCAAAACCAATCTCTATGGCTATTTCCGCATCTGAAGGGTGGGATGTTTTGGAAGATGAAAAACTATCTCAAACGATCGTGTTAGAAGGTTTTGGATGTCGATTGATACAGTTGAACTAGAGAATAAATCAAATGATAGCACGAGATTTTTAAAGAAAAACAGGAGAGTAAAACCAACTTTTTTGAATAGCTGAGGAACAACTAAAAACACGAAAGATATGCCTATATTTAAGGAACCTTTAAGAATGGTTAGTATTCTTGAGGGTTTTTATTTCTTGAATAGAAGGGGATCATAATGGTACAATATATACCGTAAACTTGAAACAGACATACTGTTTACAATTAGGTTGTGATATTAGGAAGAATTCAATGGATTTTTGTGGAATGAAGAAATAAGAACCACTAAAAGACTAAACGAGCTAGAAGATAGATGTATTCTGAATAATGATTAATGTGGGATACTTGAACGATAAAGCGATGGTGTTGATAGAAGAAAAAAGTATTAGTTTATGAGAATAGATAATCAAGAGGAGGCAATCATGAAGGATATCATGATTCAAGGGACAAGTTCAGATGCGGGAAAAAGCTATGTAACGACAGCATTATGTCGCGCATTAGTCAATAGAGGGATTCATGTCGCACCTTTCAAATCACAAAATATGTCTAACAACTCGTATGTAGCTGAAGATGGTTGTGAAATATCCAGAGCCCAAGGTGTGCAAGCAGAGGCAGCAAAAGTCAAAGCATCCGTCTACATGAATCCAATTTTATTAAAACCCACCAGAGATACCCATAGTGAAGTGGTGTTATTTGGGGAAGTTTTCCAAGGATATACAGGGATGGAGTATCGAAAGGATTTTGCATTGACTCATGGTGTCAAAGCCATCAGTGAAGCACTTAAAGTTTTACATGAACAATACAATTGTTTGGTGATAGAAGGGGCGGGTTCTCCTGCAGAAGTGAACTTGAATGATCTGGAAATTGTGAATATGCGCGTAGCGGAGTTAGCAGACGCTAATGTCATTTTGGTGACAGATATCGATAGGGGTGGATCATTTGCTAGTGTCGTTGGAACATTGGAGTTATTAAAGGAGCATAGAAATCGATTTAAAGGGGTTATTTTCAACAAGTTTCGTGGAGATGTACGTCTCTTACAAGATGGATTAGATTGGTTAGAAAAGCAGTATGACATCAAAGTCGTAGGGGTTTTACCCATGCTTGATGATGTTTATATTGAAACAGAAGATGCACAAAGCAAACATTTGCTATATCAATATCAGGTAGACAATCCCCTAGATATTGGTGTGATTCATTTGGAAAGAATTAGTAATAATACTGATGTGGAGCCTTTTATACATGAAAAAGATGTGAGTGTCAGAATCATTAAAGATGCGAACCAATTTGGCAATCCTCATGCTGTCATTATTCCGGGAACTAAAAGTACGATAGATGACTTAAATTCTTTAAAAAATAGCGGACTAGCAGAAAAGTTGATAGCGTACTACAACAAAGGTGGCTTCATAGCTGGTATTTGTGGTGGCTATCAAATGCTAGGATCGATTATCGAAGATCCAGAGCTTATTGATCAAAAAGGAAGACAGAGCATGGAAGGGTTAGGAATACTTCCAGTTAAAACGGTCTTTATGAAAGATAAAGCGGTGAGACAGAATAAAGGCCAAGCGGATGCTTTTGGCGAAAAAGTATGGGTAGAAGGGTATGAAATTCATTTGGGGCAGTCTTATCGACAGTCAGGCAAAGCGTTTATGATAGATGCTTCAGGAGAAGAAGGTTGTATTTCTGATAACGACCATGTTTTTGGCACTTATTTACATCATATATTTCATAACGATGGTTTTAGAAACCAATGGTTGAATAAGATTAGACGCTATCATGGTAGAGAAACCCGACCGATGGTGGATACCGTAAAAATTAAAGAAGAATCTTATGAAAGACTAGCAGAATATGCAGAACAATACCTAGATATGGATTATATTTTGCAGTTGATTAAGGGAGAGCATTCATGATTCAAGTAGCTGTGGGTGTGGTGGTGGATCTTGTAATAGGTGATCGATGCATAGGAACTCATCCTGTTGTGATCATAGGTAAATTAATTGAAAAACTTGAAAACATACTTTATGGTGAATTTAATCAAAAACAAAGAGGATTGATACTGACCCTGTCCACTTTACTCATTGTAGGCGTGGTAGTCATGGGCATTGAAAAGTTAATCCATTTACACTGGTTCATAAAGTGGACATTAGGTCTCTATCTGATGTATTTAATTCCATCAGCAAAAAGCCTTAAAGATTACACAGAAGCATTAATCCCTTCGTTAGAAAACAATAATTTGACCCATGCAAGACAGCAGTTAGGCATGTTAGTTGGAAGAGACACTGAATCCTTGACAAAAGAAGAGATGATTAGAGCATCAATAGAGACTTCATCTGAAAACACCATAGATGGATTGGTGGCACCAGTTTTTTATATGGCTATAGGAAGTTTTTTTGGACATGGCTTATTACTAGGGTATCTATATAAAGCCATTAATACATTAGACTCTATGGTTGGATATCAAAATGAAAAGTACCAACATTTTGGATATTTTTCGGCCAAACTAGATGACTGGGTCAATTTTGTGCCTGCAAGATTAGGAAGCTTAATGATGATATTCATTGGTCAGTTATTAGGGTTTGATGGTCATCATGCATGGACCGTTTTCTTGAGAGATAGATACAATCATAAAAGTCCTAACTCTGGTCATCCAGAAAGCGTCACAGCAGGGTTGATGGGGATTCAACTTGGAGGAAACAGTTTTTACTTTGGACAGATGGTTGAAAAACCAAGGATTGGCGATAGCAATAGAATCCCCACAGTATTAGATATACGGAAAAGTAACCAAATTTTGTACGGTGTTGCTTATTTATGGGTTGCTTTGTTAGTGATAACAGGAGTATGGCTATGAGAATGCATGGAGCAAATCCAGAAAAAGTATTTGAATATTTTGGGATGAAGGTACCTGATATAATTTTAGATTTCAGTACGAATACTAATGTGGTTCCTTACTTAGACAAACCCCAAATTGATTGGTGGTCTTTGGTAAGCCAATATCCAGACGATGAATGTTTGTTATTAAGAAAACGAGTGGCTGATCAAGAGAAGGTAGATCTGGATCAAGTCATGTTTTTTAACGGGTCAAATGAAGCCATTTATCAGATATTATCTCTTGTACCAAATGGTAGAGGCGCTTTATTGCAACCTTTATATGGAGAATATGAAAAGGCGATGAGTGCCTATGACTATCATATTCAACATCTTTACCATTATGATCAAATATTTGACTTAAGACAGTGCGATTATCTTTTTATATGCAACCCTAATAATCCTACCGGCCAGGTCATAGAGGGTGAAGTTTTAAATTTTATTGTGAAACATTGCCAAGAACATAAAATAACACTGGTTATTGATGAAGCATACCATTTCTTTCTTGAACAAAAAGTAGAAACCGCCCATTGGATAAAAGAAAATGATTATTTAATCATTTTAAGATCTCTGACTAAAGCCTATGGATTGTCAGGCATTAGATTAGGCTACTGTTTAGGTAATAATCTCAGGATGGATTCTTTAAAAAAAATACATCCCACATGGAGCGTCAATGGTGTGGCTCAGGCACTAGGAATAGATTTTTTAAACAATACAAAATACCTAGACGACACCCGTTCATTTTATGCTGTAGAAAGAAGGCGCGTGGTGGAAAAACTTCAACAACTAGGCTATGCTACCTGTCCATCTCAAGTGAATTATTTTTTAATGCCGGTCAAACACGATGAAAAAATGATACGTTTTTTGCTTAAAAAAGGGATTGTAGTAAGACACACTCGTAACTTCAAATCACTGGATGGTCAATATATTCGTGTGGCGGTCAAATCGCCTTCAGACAATGATGCTTTTTTAGATGCACTAAAAGAATTTAAACTTTTCGGCAATAAGGATTGATTTTATTTTGACAATCCGATATAGTATTGATAACAATTTAATCGTTTAATGGTTCTCTCATATGAGAGCTAAGAGGGAAAGAGGTGAAAAACCTCTGCAGCCCCCGCTACTGTAAGCATGACGAAATTCCAACATTGCCACTGTGAAAACGGGAAGGAAGGAAGATTAGGAAGAGTGCAAGCCAGGAGACCTGCCATTGAGCATGTAACAACTACTTCGGAGGGAAGTCAGTGTCTATTTTTATGTAAATACACACCTTGTCTTCGGCAAGGTGTTTTTGTTTTGAGGAGATAAAATGTCAATCACACTTATTCGTCATGGACAAACCGATTGGAATATCGAAAAAAGAATGCAAGGACAACTAGATATTAATATTAATCCAAAAGGTGTGCAACAGATACAGTTGTTGTCCAATAGACTTGAAAATTTCAAAAATTGGCATCGGATTTATACGAGTCCATTAGAGCGAGCTAAAAATTCTGCCAAGATCTTAGGTGAAAAATGGCATCTTCCAGTGGAAGAAGTAGAAGACTTAAAAGAGTTGGGTTTTGGTGATTGGCAAGGCATGACCTATATAGAAATTGAGAGAAAATATCCTGATCAATGGGCGACATGGCATTCCCAGGCAGGATTGACACAATTTCCTAGTGCTGGAAAAACAATCGTTGAGATGAACCGTGTTATTCACTGTATCAATCAATTGATAGAAAAAAATCAAGAGCCGATAGTTGTAGTCACTCATGGCACCATTATAGAAATATTCCATCATCATTTTCTAGGTATATCTCCTGAAAACATGGCGATGGAAAGCCGTCTGATTGGAAATGGCACAGCTATACATCTAGAAAAACACTCTAAAAATGGAGGTTGACTATTTATGAAACCATCAATCATGATTGCTGGAACCCATAGTGGATCTGGAAAGACCACGGTTTCATTAGGTCTTATGGCAGTGCTATCAGAAAAAATGCGCATTCAGCCATATAAAACGGGTCCTGATTATATAGATGCCGCATATCATAGTGTGATCACTGGACGAAAAAGCAGAAATCTAGATACATGGATTTTAGACGACAATACAAATCGTTATTTATTCGAGAAAAATTTGGTAGACAGCGATATGGGGATTATCGAAGGGGTAATGGGCTATTATGACGGTAAAGAAATGACTTCTATGGTTGGAAGTACAGCCTACCTATCTCAAGTTTTGGGCGTCCCCACAGTATTGGTTGTTAACGGAAAAGGGATGGCGGGTAGCGTAGTTCCATTGATTAAAGGATTTTTAGATTATGATCCAGGCAATAATATTAAAGGGGTCATATTTAATCAGGTGAGTGCATCTCATTACCAACTCATTAAAGAAGTTGTGGAAGAAACATTAGGGATTAGCGTCTATGGATATGTGGAAAATATTCCAGAATTGTCATTGAAAGAAAGACATTTAGGTTTGACCCCAATATGGGAAATGGATGATTTTGCTGAAAAACTAAGCTTTGTAAAAAACAGACTGAGCCAAACTTTAGATTGGCAAGGACTCTATGAACTGGGAAAAAACCGCACACCTGTTAAATATTCAACACCTCATATTTCCAAGCATCAACCGATACGCATTGGCTTAGCTTATGATAAAGCCTTTAACTTCTACTATGAAGACAATATAGATTTGTTGAAGGAGATGGGTGGAGAAATCATTCCTTTCAGCCCCATCGAAAGTACATTTATTCCTGGTGCACTCGACCTCGTGATTTTGGGAGGAGGGTTTCCCGAAATATTTGCTGAAGAACTGGAGAATAATGCCGCTATTCGAAAAGATTTGAATCAACATCTAGAACTTGGGTTACCCTACCTCTCGGAATGTGGAGGAATGATGTACTTATGTGAAAAGCTAACAGATTTAACAGGCAGAACTTACCAAATGACAGGTTATTTAAAAGGATATACCGAAATGACCCAAAAACTACAACGATTTGGGTATGCAACTGCAAAAATGGTAAAAGAATGTCCTTATGGAGAGGACCAGTCTGAAATACGACTACATGAGTTTCACCGTTCTAGAGAGAGTATTCAAGAAGTTAAAGCCTTATCCCTTTATAAAACCAGAAAAGGGAGTATTAGTAAAAACTGGGAATGCGGTTATATTAAAGGAAATGGCATCAGTCACTATGGACATTTGCATTACTATAGTCAAATGGCGTGGATTGAGTCTGTTTATGAAAAAGCACTCATGCATCAGAAAACGAAAAAAGGATAAGAGACTTAAAAAAAGAACTATTCAAATACTTGATTTGGAGGACATGTCATGAATTATGAAAAAAACCCGACAGCCATTGAAGACAAAAGCATGGAAATCATTGAAAATTTAATGAAAAATAGTCAGCATTTTTCTGAAGAAGAACGGTCGGTCATTAAAAGAATGATTCACACAACAGCAGACTTTGAGTTTGAAGATTTAATCCGTTTCTATGACAACCCTATTCATAAAATGAAAACGTATATAGGGGAAGGATGTAAAATCTATACAGATACCCAGATGATTCAATCAGGTATTAATCGACACAATTTGAACAAACATGGATGTCAGTTAGTGAATTATGTTCATGATACAGAAGTGGCTGAAAAAGCCATTTCACAGAAAATAACCCGATCGATGGCGGCCTTAGAAAAAGCCTTTGATGATGAAGTGATTAAAATTTTTGCAATAGGGAATGCCCCCACGGCCTTATTTCGGTTACTTGAATTATTAGAAAAACAACCTAAAAGAGAGATTGTTATTATGGGTGTTCCAGTGGGTTTTATAGGGGCAGAAGAGTCGAAAGAGGCTTTAGCTCAGCAGACTAGCTGGCCTTATATTACCATTTATGGGAGAAAAGGTGGCAGTACCGTAGCAGCGGCTATTGTGAATGCTGTATTAAAAATGATGACATGTTGAATAAATGGACCGAAAAAAAAGGGAAAAAACTTCGATATGGTTATACAACAGGGTCTTGTGCTGCTGCTGTAGCTAAGGCAGCTGTGATCTCGTTGATGACTCAAAACAAAACTACTGAAGTATCGATTGACACGCCGTATGGATGGGTTCTTCAACTGGAAGTCCAGGACAGTGATGTCAATAAAGATGAAGCTTCATGTTATGTAATCAAGGATAGTGGAGATGATCCAGATATTACCAATGGGATTCATGTTTACGGAAAAGCACAATGGATTGACTCAGGGATTAAGATTAAAGCGGGTCAAGGAATTGGAGTCGTGACTAAAAAAGGACTTTCAGTGCCAATAGGAAAACCGGCAATTAATCCTGTGCCTTTGGAAATGATCAAAAAAGAAGTAAGGGAAGTATTGCCTCAACACAAAGGAGTAGCCATTACTTTATGGGTACCTGAAGGAGAGGCAATTGCTAAAAAAACCTTTAACCCACGCCTTGGCATTCAAGGAGGTATTTCGATTATTGGGACCACTGGCATTGTTGAACCCATGTCTCAAAAAGCTTTAAAGGATTCCCTACGATTAGAAATGAAAATTTTAAAAGAACAAGGCTGCAAAGCCATCATTTTTACACCGGGGAATTATGGCATGAATTACTTAAAAGATCAAAAAGTGTGTCTTGATTCAATGGTTAAAATAAGTAATTTTGTAGGTGATTGTCTAGACGATGCGGTGGTTTTAGCCTTTGAAAAGATTTTGATTGTAGGTCACTGTGGGAAGTTAACTAAATTAGCAGCCGGTGTTTTTCAAACTCATAGTCAGTATGGAGACGGAAGACTAGAAACCATTGCTGCATATGGGGCCCTGGCAGGCATCTCAAAAGATAAGATTGAAAGGATTCTTTCTGCAAATACCACCGATGAAGCCATTGAAATACTAGGTGAAAATAGATTCTTTGTATTTGAAAGAATTGCAGAACGAGCAAAACACAACTGTCAACTGAGAACACAAGGAAAAATAAGTATTGAAGTGATTATTTTTAGCAATGTTTATGGTTTTTTAGGACAAAGTAGAGGAGGCGCCAATTTGTTGGCAACATTTACACATGGGAAAAATTAAAATCATTGGCATGGGGCCTGGCCACGAAAAGTATGTTTTGCCAATAGGACGTGAAGCACTAGAGTCGTCAGATGTGCTCATAGGCGCTATGCGGTATTTAAACGTATTTGGGAAAGACAGTCAGGTGCTTATTCCTTTAACGAGCCCATACACTGATATCATCAAAATTATTGAGGGATACAAAAAAAACAAAAACATAGCAGTACTCGTGTCAGGGGATGCTAGCTTTTATAGTTTTACAAATTACATAAAAAGACATTTTGATAAAGAAGAATTAGAAATTATTCCAGGAGTGAGTTCAATCCAATATATGTATAGTCGCATAGGATTAAGCTATGAGAATGCCTACTTTACAAGCTTTCATGGGAGGAAAGGTTATATCCCCAAAATGGAAAAACCGTTTTATAGTATTGCGTTTTTAACAGACCAGTATTGGACACCAGAAAAAATTGCCCAATACGCTTTACAAGCTCAGCATGTTTATCAGTGGATGTATATAGGAGAAAATTTATCTTATGAACATGAAACCATTAATAAAATGACATTAGAGACAGGTCAAAACTATCGAACCAGTCAAATCAATGTGGTGATTTTATCTGATGAGTAATGGGTGTAAAGTCAAGAAAAAAGGTCCATCACTTTGCAGAACTAGTGAATAGTTAGTCTTTTAAGAGGAAGAAAAAACGATGATTAAAGATGCGGATTTTATAAGAGGCAATGCGCCAATGACAAAGGAAGAAGTACGAATGTTGGCCGCTTGTCGTATGGAGTTAAAAGGAAAACAACAAGTATTAGATATTGGTGGGGGGACAGGAGCCACAGCGATTACGTTTGCCTTATGGAATCCAGAGGCAGAAGTTACTGTGATAGAAAAAAATCAGGAGCGATTAGAACTTATTAAGCAAAATATAGAAAAGTTTAATGTGCCCAATTTAAAAACAGTTTTAGGAAGTGCCACACAAGATCTTCCAGAAAAAAAGTTTGATCGTGTCTTTATTGGTGGGGGTAGCGAAAATATAGAGGCAATATTCCAATGGTTAGAAACCCATCTAAATGAAAATGCCATTGTGGTTGCTAACACCATTGCTATTGAATCAACGTCTAGATTGAATCAAGCATTTGACAACTACGATTATGCAGAAATTGATTTGACCCAAATACAGATTTCTAAAGGAAAGCGGGTCAATGATTATACCTTATTACAGGCTCAAAATCCCATCATCATGATTTCAGGAAGGAGAAATTATCTATGAAACAAGTGTATTTTGTAGGTGCAGGACCAGGAGACCCGGATTTAATAACGATTAAGGGTGCAAAGTGTGTAGAAATGGCAGATGTTATTATTTATGCGGGGTCATTAGTCAACCCAGAAGTCTTAAAGGTCAACAAAAAAAATGCAACCATTTATAACAGTGCAACGATGAGTTTAGAAGAAGTTTTAACTGTGATAAAGGAAGCGAGTCAGAAAGGGCAGACCATTGCAAGGGTACATACGGGAGATCCCTCGATATATGGAGCGATTCAGGAGCAAATGGATGCTTTAGAAGAGATGGACATCTTGTATGAAGTCATTCCGGGAGTGAGTTCATTTACAGCCGCCGCAGCCTCCATAAAAAGAGAATTTACATTACCAGGTGTGACCCAAACAGTGATCTGTACAAGATTGGCAGGACGGACTGCAGTTCCTGATAAAGAAAAGTTGGAAGACTTAGCAAAACATCGCGCAAGTATGGCAATTTTCTTATCGGTAGGCATGATTGAAGAAGTAGCAGAACAGTTGATGACCCATTATCCTGTGGATACACCGGTGGCTGTTGTTAAAAAAGCCTCTTGGATCGATGAAGAAATTGTGTTAACCACTTTAGATAAAGTGGCAGAAATTGTTAAGAGACAGGGGATACATAAGACAGCACAAATCTTAGTTGGAGATTTTATCTCAACCGATTATGAAAAATCAAAACTATATGACAAGGCGTTTTCTCATGAATACCGAAAAGGCACCTGTGTCTAAACCTTTATCTTGGGGCATTGTTGCTTTGTCACCACAAGGTCTAAAGATAGCTTATCGTGTAGCTGAGCACTTTCCCTGCGATATATTTGTGACACCACCATTATGGCAAGAAGGATTACATAGCATACAGAGTAGTTTAAAAGGATTGAATAGCGAATTGTTTCGTCGATACCATACCCTTGTATATGTCATGGCAACTGGTATTGTGATTAGAGAAATTGCCCATTGTCTTGTTCACAAATCAAAAGATCCTGCAATTATTGTCATAGATGGTAGGGGAGAATATGTGATTAGCTTGCTTTCTGGTCATTTGGGAGGAGCAAATCATAAGGCTAGAATGATTGCTGAAAAGATTAAGGCACAAGCAGTGATTACAACCATGTCAGATGTGACAGGTCATTTAGCTGTGGATATGATTGCTCAAAAATTGGATAGCCAATTACTTTCTTTTAATAAAGCAAAGGAGTTGACTGCCATGATGATTCGAGGGGAAAAAGTCGCCTTTGTCTCCGATTGGCCCGTTGAAGTTTCCAATTTGCCTGACTCATTATATATCAGTGAAGCATTACCACTAGATGAGCCTGCCATATGGTTGACAAATAAAAGAGAGAGTAAAACACATCCAAAACAGATTCAACTAATCCCCAAAAACATTGTCCTAGGCATAGGTTGTAGAAGAGGGACCCCTTTATCTGTTATTGAAAAAGTAGTATTTGATGGCTTAAATCAGTATGGGATTCACCCTAAAGCCATTAGCAAGCTGGTATCTATTCATCTGAAAAAAGATGAAGAAGGATTATTAGCTTTTTCATCAAAATACCAAGTGGCATTGGAAACTTATCCTGTTGAGGTTCTCTTGCCCTATGAGTCTTTATTTGACAGTTCAAGTTTTGTCAAAAAGATAGCAGGAGTCGGTGCTGTCAGTGAAACGAGTGGCTATTTTGGTTCAAATTTTGGACGGAAGATTTGCGAAAAAATTAAAACACAAGGAATGACGCTGTCCGTATGGGAGGAAAATAAATGCTTTCAATTGTAGGAATGGGTCCTGGAGACCAGGACAACATGACATTCAAAGCGTATGAAACGTTTAAAAATGCAGACCGAGTGATTGGTTACAAAAAATACACCCAATTAGCTCAAAAAATATTCACAGATATACAGATAGAAGAATTTGGCATGAGGAAAGAAAGAGACCGATGTCAAAGAGCCATTGAACTAGCAAAAACAGGTGAAAATATCGTTTTAGTCAGCAGCGGAGATTCGGGTGTTTACGGAATGGCAGGTTTAGCTTATGAAATGGCAGAAGGACAACTAGATTTTAGTGAAATAGAAGTCATCTCAGGTATCTCGGCGTTAAGTGGTTGTGGAAGCTTATTAGGAGCACCTTTGATGCATGATTTCGTCGTCATCAGTTTAAGTGATTTACTCACAGATTGGAATTTAATAGAAAAGCGTCTACATTTAGCAGGACAAGGAGATTTTGTAACCGTATTATATAATCCGAAAAGTCAAGGAAGGAAGACACATATAGAAAAAGCAAGAGATATATTAATGACTTATAGGGATAATCAGACCCCTGTGGGGATTGTAACAAATTGCGGTAGAGAAGACGAAAGTAGGGTAGTCGATCGTCTTAGGAGCTTTTGTCAGCAACCGATTACAATGACATCTACTGTATTTATTGGAAGTAGCCATACAAAAGTCGTGCAAGGGAAAATGATCACACCAAGAGGTTATCTTTTATGATTGCTTTGTTTGGAGGAACCACAGAAAGCCTAGCAATAGCAGAAAAACTGAAAAGTAGTGGACATCCTTTTATGTTGTTTACTGCAACAGATTTCCATGTGCATGCTCATATTAGACAAGAAGCAATCAATCATCAAGTTGGACCCCTTAACCAGCAAGAAATGGAGCTGGTCTTTCAAAAAGAAAACATTAAAATGGTCATTGATGCCACCCATCCCTTTGCGGTTCAAGTCAGCGAAAACCTAATGCATGTGTGTCAAGGTTTGTTGATTCCTTATTATCGCTTTGAACGACAAAGCACCTCTACTGGGAAGAGTCATCATGTCAGAAGATTTTCAAATTATGATGAAGGGATTCAGTTTTTACAAAATACAGAGGGCAATATATTGCTATCAACAGGGAGTCATTCAGTCTCTTTGTTTACAAGATCACTGCCTACAGAAAGATTATATGTACGAGTCCTTCCCATTCCTGAGATTCTAAAAAAAACCATTGAGGCAGGTGTCATCAAAGATCATATGATGGCTATGAAGGGCCCCTTTAGTCAAGAGATGAATGTGGCAATGATTAAATTTTGGAATATTTCTTATTTAGTATCAAAAGATAGTGGATCACAAGGAGGGCTAGAAGAGAAAATAAAAAGTGTTGAAGAGACAAAAACCCAGCTCATTCTTATTGAAAGACCCAAAATGGATTACCCTAAGGCTTATAACAATCTAGATAGATTGTTCAAAGATATTAAAAATAAAATGGAGGCATTAAAACATGTTTAACAAAAAACACCGATTGATTATTATAACCATGATCATTTTATTGATCATCTTGACAGGTTGTCAAAGCCCATCACAAGAAGTACCACAAGATCAAAACAATAACCAAGAAGAAAACCAACCTGCGGATGAACAATTAGCAGAAGAAGTTGAAGTATTTGCTAGCTTATTTCCAGAAATCGTCCACGACGTCACTGAAAACACCGTCACCTTTGTTGGTGGAGAAGAAATACTGACTGTTACTAGAAGTCCACAAAGAGTGGTGGTATTGCAAAATTCTATTTTAGATTTATGGTATTTAGCTGGAGGAGAAGCGATAGCAAGAGTTGATGGGACAACAAATGTACCAGATGAAGCGATGGACTTACCAACAGTAGGTTCTACTAGTGGATTTAGTTTAGAAGCAGTCATTGCTATGGAGCCAGATCTTGTTATAATGAGTACCGCTTTTAGTTCACATAGAGAAATTATCCCTGCACTCATAGAGAACAACATTGAATTTGTGCCAATCACCGCGAATATGGGACCATACGAAGGGTTTCACAGGAACTTATATTTGTTTTCTAAAATATTAGACAGAGATGATATTTTTGAAACGCGGATACATGAGATTACAGAGGAGGTAGCGGGTTTAATTGAGAAAGTAGCTGTGATAGGTGAAAAACCATCCGTTGCTATTTTGTTTACCTCTAGTCGAAATGTACAACTAGAATTAAATAATTCTTTAGCTGGAGAGATTGCCTACATGTTAGATTATGAAAATATAGCTAGTGAGACAGGTGCAGAGGGTGCTAATAAAGTAGCTTTTAGTATGGAGCGTTTATTAGAGCTGGACCCAGACTTTATTTTAGTAACCACTATGGGAGATTTAGAGCAATGTGAAGAGAGATTAGAGCAGGATGTAAAATCTCATGAAGCATGGGCCACATTGACAGCTGTACAAGAAGATAGAATTCATTTTCTACCAAGCGACTTGTTTATGTTTAGACCCAATGCTAGATATCCAGAAGCTTTTGAATATTTGGCTAGAATTGTGACACCAGAGGTGTTTAACCTTGACTAATGAAAACACTTTAAGTCAATTGCAAAAAAAAACACATTTTAAAATAATGGTACTGCTCATTCTTTTTGCGTTGGTTATCGCCAGTTTTTTAATCAGTATACGATTTGGTGCCCATCGTGTGTCTGTGAACCAAATTTTTAGAGCGCTATTGATAGATCGAGAAGGACTGACTTATAATATTATTTGGAAGATTCGTGTTCCGAGATCATTAGTGGCAGCAATGGTAGGCGTTTGTCTGGCTTTATCAGGAGGTATTTTACAAGGGGTTATGAGAAATCCCTTGGCTTCTCCCAATATTATAGGCGTGTCTTCTGGTGCAGGCTTAGCAGCTGCCATTACTTTGGTGCTTCTGCCCAATTATAGTTTTTTGCTAACGCCGATGGCTTTTGTAGGGGCTTTTTTGACAACGATTTTTATTTATACATTGTCATGGAAAGATGGCATTAATCCTCTGAGAATGATATTATCGGGTATTGCGATTTCATCCTTTATGAGTGCCATTGTGAATACCATTTTGATTTTCCATCCTGATCGGGTACACAACACACTTGGCTTTACAATTGGCAGTTTATCAGCAAAAACATGGGTACATTATAGAATGTTGTGGCCGTATGCTTTGGTAGGTTTTTTTTTAGCGATTATCATGTCCAAAAAATTAAATATTCTGATGTTAGGAGATGAGATTGCATCTAGCCTAGGATTACATGTTGAAAGCACACGGGTGGTGATGATTATGATAGCATCCTTGTTAGCAGCAAGTTCAGTGAGTGTGGTAGGTATGCTGGGATTTGTAGGGTTGATTGTTCCTCATATGATGAGAATTATCATAGGTTCAGATTACCGGTTTTTATTCCCTGCTAGCGCCTTGTTTGGAGCTAGTTTAATGATGGTGTGTGATACCATCGCTCGAATGGTGATGGATCCAATGGAGATTCCAGTAGGCATCATTATGGCTTTACTGGGAGCACCTTTTTTCCTGTATTTATTGAGAGGGGGCAAGATGTACCGTGCTGGAAGTTAAGAATTTACAATTATCCTACGAAGATGACATTGTGGTCAAAAACGTTAGTTTTTCTATTGAGAAAGGTACAATAACAACATTAATTGGCCCCAATGGTTGTGGAAAATCAACTATTTTTAAAGCGTTAACCAAACTAAAAAAACCCGATTTAGGAAGTGTAACACTGCGAAAAAAAGACATCAAAGAGATGACGACAAAAGATATTTCCAAGCAAATAGCGTTTTTACCCCAATCGCCCATTGTTCCCAATGATTTTACAGTTCGTGATTTAGTGGGATATGGCAGATATCCACACTTAGGATGGACAGGTCGATTGAGCAAAAAAGACCAAGAAATCAGTGAGTGGGCTATTAGTGAGACAAAGTTAGAATCTTTACAACATCGTCATGTGAGTACTTTATCTGGAGGAGAACGGCAACGAGCTTGGATTGCCATGGCGCTTGCTCAGCAACCCAAAATATTGTTATTAGATGAACCGACTACTTTTTTAGATATAGGTCATCAATTTGAACTCTTAGAGTTAATCCACAGGCTCAATGCTTTCTTAGACATTACAGTTTTAATGGTTTTGCATGATTTGAACCATGCCGCAAGGTATTCAGACAAGATTATCGCCCTGAAAAATGGTATTAAGTTTAAGGAAGGCACACCAAGAGAAGTTGTATCCAAAGAAGTTCTTGAGGGTGTTTTTGATGTTGAAGTAAGAGTGTTTAACGATTCTTCTTACAACTGCCCATACTGCATTCCAGTGAATAGCAAGAATAAAGAGACATACCCAATCACGAATAAGAGGTTCAAGTGTTCATAGTGATCGTGAGAATTTGAAAAATTAATAACGATTTTTGTATTGACAGCAGATAAAAGATGGATTATGCTTAGATTGTATAAAAATCAAGTACAAATACAAAAAAAGGAGGCTTAATCATGATCAAGATAATGTTGGTGTATGTTTCTAATGATTTAATAACAGATGATCAATCAGCCTCTAACCTTAAGGACCCTTGTTTTTAGGGACTACTAGTGTTAAAAACTTGGAACCGCAGGCTGTTTGAGAATGGCCCTGCGGTTTTTTTGATGGAAACCCTGGGGCTGCTACCTGGGTTTTTTTACTTGAAAGGACAATGGAGGTGACATTAGGTGAGAAAAATTAAAGTCTTATGGCAGTTTATGGGGAACAATAAGGGAAAATATATGTTAGCCATTTTCTTAATGGGTTTGTCCGTTAGTTTCTCCTTGATGGTGCCGGTATGGATTCAAATATTGGTGGATAATTTTATTGGAGACTACCCTCTGGAGAAAGGGCTGCTTATTTGGATGATAGACAAGGTGGGAGGAGTGGCATATGTGACCAACAACCTTTGGTTAGGGGGAGTGGTTGTTATTCTGATCACACTATTATATGGTTTGTTTCTGTTTGCCTCCAACCGACTTTCAGCGGAAGCATCAGAGGACATCGCCAAAAACATTCGAGACAATCTATACGACCATATTCAGCACCTTCCCTACAATACGCACAAGAATGCAGATACGGGAGATTTGATACAACGAGCGACATCAGATGTGGAAACTATCAGAAGATTTCTTGGTATTCAATTGGTGGAAGTGGGAAGAGCGTTGTTCATGATTGGGATCGCCCTTTATTTCATGCTCCAACTAAGTTGGAAGATGACTTTGGCAGCCATGGCTCTTACACCAGTTATCTTCATTTTTGCGGTGGTGTTTTTCGTAAAGGTGCAAAAAGCATTTCAAATATCGGATGAAGCGGAGGCGGAAATGTCAACCGTAATCCAGGAAAACCTTCATGGAACCCGGGTGGTGAGAGCTTTTGCCAGAGAAAAACATGAGATCGATAAGTTTAAAGAGAAGAACTTAAGCTATTCTCAGAAAACTTATAAAATGATACATTACTTAGGGGTGTATTGGGGCGTATCAGATTTTATATCCTTTACATCCATTGGGTTGGTATTGGCAGCAGGTGTCTATTTTGCCTACATAGGGGAGATCACCCTTGGCGCAATCATTGTGTTTGTCAATTATGAATACCGGTTGCTTTGGCCCATTCGCCAAATGGGACGAATCCTTTCTGATTTGGGAAAAGCCATGGTGGCAGCTGAAAGAATCCAAGCTATTATGGACCAACCAATAGAAAGCATTGCTCCAGATGAAATTAGACCACCCATTGACGGAGAAATTGTTTTTAAAGACATTTCATTTGCTTATCCCGACAACCCCGAACGAAAAATTCTTGATCAGGTCTCTTTCCAAGTCAACAAAGGAGAAACCGTCGCTTTTATAGGCAGGACGGGATCTGGAAAATCATCCTTGATTCATCTTCTAGGCAGATTGTATGACCCGTCTTCTGGAGACATCTTGATAGATGGAACTGAAATTAGAAAAATTGAAAGAAAATGGCTTCGAAGTCACATCGGCATTGTTTTGCAAGAGCCTTTCCTGTACTCAAGAACCATCCGGGACAACATCAACTTTACCAGTCAAAACTCAGAAAAAGCCATATACGAAGCTGCTCAAACGGCTTCAGTACATGATGTGATTCAAACCTTCGATAAAGGATACGACACATTAGTGGGTGAAAAAGGCGTGACCTTGTCCGGTGGACAAAAACAACGTGTGGCCATCGCCAGGACGTTGATTCATGATTATCCGATTCTTGCATTCGATGATTCTTTGAGCGCTGTGGACACAGAAACGGATATGGCCATTAGAAAAGCTTTGTCTGAAAGGAAAAGAGGGATTACAACTTTTATTGTTTCCCATCGTGTGGCATCTGTCTACGATGCGGATCGAATCATGGTAATGGAAGATGGGCGAATGATTGAATCGGGAAACCATGAGACATTGATGGCCAAGAAGGGCTATTATAGGAATATTTGGGAAATGCAGATGACTTGATCCCTTGAGGGAGAAAGGAGGCAGTATGTCATTGTTTGAGCATCAAGAAGAAGTCTATTCAAAAAAGCTGGATTTTAAAATTTGGAAGCAATTGTTCACCTATTTGTTAACCTACAAAAAACTAGTGGCCATTCTTCTGTTTTTTATGGTGAGCGTGGCGATGGCTGATGCCATCTTTCCTCAAATGACTCAAAGGGCCATAGACGATTACATTGTTCCAGGAAAAATTGATGGATTGAACAGGTTTGTCATTCAATTTGCATTGTTGATTATTTGGCAATCATTGAACATCTATATGTTCATTTCAACAGCAGGAAAAATTGAAATGCATCTCACCTATGACATCCGGGAAAGAGCTTTCAAGAAATTACAGGAACTGTCCTTTTCTTATTATGATCGGACTCCCAGTGGATGGATCATGGCCAGAATGACGTCGGACATAAGACGATTGGGAGAGATTGTTTCATGGGGCATTGTAGATATTGTGTGGGGGCTCTCCTTGATGATCATTGTTGCTGTATTTATGTTGATGTATAATGTGAAGCTCGCCTTGTTGACATTGGCAGTGGTCCCTTTTTTGGCAGTCATCAGTTTTTATTTTCAAAAAAAGATTTTGGTGGCTTATCGTAGGGTTCGACAAATCAACTCCAGAATCACGGGGGCGTTCAGCGAAGGGATTTCCGGTGCGGTGACCACAAAAGTGTTGGTTGGAGAGGAAAAAAACCTGAATGAGTTCAAAGGCTTAACCTTAGACATGAAACGGTCTTCTATTCGAGCGGTGGTTTTCTCAGCCATTTTTTTGCCGGTTGTACTGACTTTGTCCAGTGTTGCCATGGCATTGGTGGTGTGGGTTGGTGGAGAAGGGGTTATGGCCAATGCTATCACCTATGGTACTTTGGTTCTATTTGTTTCCTATGCCACCCAGTATTTTGAGCCAATAAGGGAAGTCGCCAGGGTTTTGGCGGAATTTCAGCAGGCACAAGCAGCCGCTGAGCGTGTCATGTCGCTGATCAATGAAGAATTGGAAATTTTCGACGAGGATGATGTGATAGAGAAGTATGGAACAGTGATGTTTCCTAAGAGGGAGAATTGGGAGGTGTTAAATGGGGACATTGAGTTCAGGAATGTTTCTTTTCGATACAACAATGGAGAGCAGGTTCTAAAAAACTTCAATTTGACAGTCAAGGCTGGGGAAAAAATCGCACTAGTAGGTGAAACAGGATCGGGAAAAAGCACCATCGTCAATCTGATTTGCCGTTTTTATCAGCCTACGGAAGGTGTGATTGAGATAGACGGAGTGGATTATAAAAAGCGTTCCGTTGCTTGGTTGCATGAGCATATAGGATACGTGTTGCAAGCGCCTCATTTATTCAGTGGAACCATAGAAGAAAATATTCGATACGGAAAGCTAGATGCAAGTATGGAAGAAATTGTGAAAGCAGCTAAACTTGTCAATGCCCATGAATTCATAGAAAAATTACCGGAAGGTTACCATACACAAGTAGGAGAAGGAGGCGGAAAACTTTCTACTGGGGAGAAGCAGTTGATCTCATTTGCACGAGCCATGATTGCGGATCCCAGGATATTTGTTTTGGATGAAGCCACTTCATCCATTGACACCCAAACAGAAAAGAAAATTCAAGATGCCATTCAAAAGGTCCTCAAAGGCAGAACCTCCTTCATGATCGCTCATCGGTTGTCCACCATCACAAATGCGGACAGAATTTTAGTAATTGATAAAGGTGAAGTCATTGAAGAAGGTTCTCATGAGAGCTTGATGGCATTGAAAGGCAGCTACTTTAAGCTATATACCAATCAATACAGAGAAGACAGGCTTAGGGATTTTTAACCCGTGCCACAAATTCAAATGTTTCGTTGTTGGGACCATCGATAAAGATGATTTCAGCAGAACCAACAACTCTTGGCTGAGAATGTTTGAGGCCAAGAGTTTTTAATTGGGCCATTTTATCTTCAAGGGAATCCACCTTGAACGCAATATGCTCGATAGGGCCCAAATCTCTGGGTGTGTTTTCAGGTTTGCTAATCAACTCAATGATCGTTCCTCCAATATCTAGAAATACCAGACGGCTTTCAGGATACTGGTAATCTTTCAATAGCTTACCTTCTAAAACACTCTGGTAAAAATCCAGTGATTTTTCCATATCCAATACTTTGATGCCAATGTGTCCAAATTTCATGCGATCACCTCCATAGATTGATTATAGCATCAAAAAATAGGTTGTCAAAACTAAATGGAACCCACAAATGAATGGTTTAAGAAGCAAGTTGATGCTAAAATATAGATAGTAGACAAATCAGCAGCAATAGATCGTTCGAGGGGGAAGAGAAAATGAAAAAACGAAAAGAACCTGTTTATGGTGAGAGTGCACAAGGCATGGTTTCGACAGCTTCAAGAGTGGCTACGGAGGCGGGATCTATCATGCTTGAAAAAGGAGGCAATGCGGTGGATGCAGCTGTAGCTTCGGCATTTTGCCTTGGAGTCACAGAACCCCAAGCGTCAGGGCTTGGTGGTCAAACGATGGCATTGATTTATTTAAAAGAAAAACAGAGGGTATTTGTCCTAGACGGATCGTCAAGAGCACCTTACCGAATACAACCCCACAAAACACCGGAGAAACCCCTCAAATTGGGATTACAGGCCTCGACGATTCCATCTACACCAGCCACTCTGGGTTACATGCAGGAGCAATATGGAAAACTGAGTTTGTCAGAAGTCTTAGAACCTGCCATAGAAGCTGCCGAAAAAGGATTTAGAGTGTCTTCATTGCAACATCGATTGATTCACAAAGAAGCCGATTGGATGAGAAAAGATGACAGCATCTTTGAACACTATTTTCAAGAAGGTAAGCCAGCTGCCGCAGGTAGCTTGATTAAGCAACCGGAATTGGCGACAACTCTATCCAGGATGGCCAAAGTAGGCTGGGAAGATTTTTATTTGGGAGAAATAGGTAAAAAAATCGTAGAAGATATGGTTCAAAGAAATGGCTTGATTTCTCAAACCGACTTGTCTCAAATCCCACTGCCTGTAGAAAGGGAAGTATTAACTAGCAGTTATAGAGAATACACCTTACACACCTTTCCACCTCCAGGGGCGGGGAGAGTCTTGGTACAGTTGATGAACATTCTCGAAAACTTTCCGTCCGAACAATTGAATCCAGAAACGCCGGAAGGAGCTGTTCTTTTTGCGCTTGCTTTTCGCATGACACTGAGTGATCGCCAGAAGATGCCTATTCACCCAGATTATTTCTCACAGATTACAAACCGAGTCATGTCAGATAAATCTTATGCAAAGGAAGTAGCGGAGAAAATTCATTACTTGATGCATCAGAATCCAAGGATCAACTACGCACCACCACCAACCTCTGGTGAGACCACCCATTTATCTGTTGCCGATCAAGAAGGCAATGCAGTGGGGATCACCCAATCTATTGAATTGGTGTTTGGCAGTAAAACGATGGCAAAAGGATTGGGATTTTTTTACAATAACTATATGAGTGCCTTTGAATACAAAGATGTGACCCATCCCTATTATTTACTTCCAGGCGGTCGACCATGGAGCAGTGTGGCACCTACTTTGATGATGAAAGAGAACACCCCTCATTATATTTTGGGTAGTCCGGGGAGTGAGAGAATATCCACCAGTCTGGCTCAGGTGATCACACGATTGGTAGATGAAAAAAAGCATCTGTCGGAAGCCATTGCTGCACCACGACTTCATGTTTCACATACAGGACGTCTGCAAATTGAGTTGGAACGATTTGACGAAGAAGTGATCCATGCCTTGAAAGAACTAAGATTTAGCATTACAAAAAGAGGACCCTACAGCTTCTACCTAGGATGTGTGCAAGGAGTAGCCATGCCACAAAAATCTGAAACACTATTCTGTGGTGTAGCGGATCCAAGAAGGGACGGTAGTGCGAAAGGACCTGAAAGAAAAGGAGATTGAGATGAAAATTGCCATAGTATACAATCGGGAAAGCCAAGCGGTCATCAATTTATTTGGAACTTTGAACCGAGAAAAATACGGATTAGGAACCATCAACCGAATTAAGGAAGCCCTCAAAGCCGGTGGTCATCAAGTCAAGACCTTTGAAGGGGATAAAAATATCATTGAAAAATTGGAGAAATTCATGCCTTCGGTCTTATCGGGAGAAAGGCCTGGGTTGGTGTTTAATTTAAGTTATGGCATTCAGGGAAAAGGCAGGTACATGCATGTGCCCGGTATTTTGGAAATGCTGGGAATTCCCTATGTGGGATCCGGTCCGGACACTCATGCTATTGCTCTAGACAAAGTGGTGACTAAAATGATCATTGAACAAAAAGGGTTGCCAACCCCTAGATTTACCGTGCTGGACAAACCAGATTCTCCAATGAAAGAAGACTTACGGTATCCTTTGATTGTGAAGCCAAAAGATGAGGCGGTTTCTTATGGCTTAAAAGTCGTCCATAATGAGGAAGAACTTCGAGAAGGCGTTCAAATCATATACGATACTTACCAAAAACCAACATTAGTGGAAGAATACATAGAAGGAAGAGAGATAAACGTGGGGCTATTGGGCAATCACCCCGTCAAAGCCTTGCCGCCAGTTGAGTTGGTATTTGGAGAAGGTCCCAATATTTACACTTACGAGGATAAAACAGGAAGAAGCGATCGAACGGTGGAAAAGATATGTCCGGCAGCCTTGTCTCCAGAGCAAATAGAACAATTGCAACAACTAGCTATTGATACGTTCAACGCCTTGGGTTGTTATGATAGTGCCCGTGTGGATTTTAGGCTGGATCAAGAAGGGAACCCCTATATTCTTGAAGTCAATTCTATGGCGAGTCTTGGGCCTAATGGGTCTTACGTGTACGCAGCTGAAAAAATAGGGTTATCTTATACAGACTTGATCAATCAATTGATACAAATTGCCTATGAACGATATTTTGGACCCTATTTGATGCCTAACACAGGAGAAGAAATAGACAGCTTGACAGACAAAGCGTTTGGTATGATAACCAGCAAAAGAGATAGAGTAGAAGACGACCTGAGCATGTGGACCAATCTTCCAAGCTGGACAGAAGACCCTGTTGGGATAAGCGCCGTGTTGAGAAAAGTCGAAGATCGAATGAATAAACTAGGATTCAAGAAGCATGCCGAGACTACAAATGATCGCTCCGCATGGACTTGGGAGACCAAAGCCGGTATGGAAGAAGGTACCTTATTTGTGGTGGCATTAGACATCCCTGGCAATCGAACAGGATTTCCTATCCCTTTCCGGATGGAGCAAGAATGGATTTATGGGGAAGGCATTGCCTCAAGCAGGGGTGGATTGGCGACAATTTTAGGCGCATTGAGCGCTCTGAAGGATCTAAAAGCTCTCAATAAGAAAAAAATCGGCTTATTCTTCTACACAGACGAAGGAAGAGGAATGCGCTACAGCAGCCCCATGTTGGTGAAAGCCGCAAGAAAAGCAAAGCAGGTTGTAGTGATGCAACCAGGATTTGAATCAGGAAAGGTGGTGGACCAGAGAAGAGGAAGCAAAAAGCTCTCCATTATATTAGAAGGAACCCCTATTCGTGTGGGAAGTCACTCCAAACAAGTGGATGTTCTGTCTTATTTTCTGGAAAAAGCAGACCAATTAAAGGCTATCAGTCGTCCAGACAAGCGTTTAACAGTGGCAGTACATGATGTTCAATCGGAAAGGTATAGTGTGTTATTGCCTCACCGCATTAAAGCCACCATCTACTTGACTTACCTTGATGAACGGGTGTCTCAAGACGCAGAGAAAAAGATTAAGGAAGTCTTCAAATCTAATCCAAAAGGCATTCAATCTTATGTCGAAATACTGGAATCCAGACCGCCTTTAATTCGCAAAAAAAAGAATGCTCTCCTGGAGAGAATGAGTGCAATCGCTCAAGAATGGAAACTCCCCTTTGGTGTGGAGTCAAGCTTGCTTTCGTCATCTGCTGGAGAAATTCCAAAATCTAAACCCGTAGTTTGTGGAGGGGGACCTGCCAGTAAAGGGTTATATACACCAAATGAAGCCATTAGCAGAGGTGAGTTGATCCAAAAAACCTTGCTATTGACCTTGCTACTGCTGGAAGATTGAATGGAGGGCTCATAGCAGGAAAGAGAATAAAATTAAGAAAAGGAGGAATCATGATGAAGACAGATCTAAGCAAAGAAAAATGCATTCCCTGTTCTATTGGAACACCGCCAATGGAAGAAGAGGAAATCAGAGAACTTATGCCAAACATTAATGAATTGTGGCAATTAGTGAAACAAATGAAAATTGAAAGAACATTTAAGTTTAAAGACTTTCAAACAGCCCTTGATTTTGTCAATGAAGTAGGAGCCTTGGCTGAAGAGGAGGGACACCATCCCGATATGGAGCTGGGTTGGGGGCGTGTCAAAGTTACCTTGTTGACGCATAAAATAGGGGGATTATCAAGAAGCGACTTTGTGCTGGCAGCAAAAATCGATGAATTATTTGACAAATGAGACAAACAAGCACCCTCTAAAAAAATAGAGGGTGCTTGTTTGTAAAAATCGGTTGGTTTACTGAGACAAAGATAAGCAAACACCAGGAGAAGCTCCTGTCAATTGGCCGTTAAGAAGAACCACTTGCCCATTGACCAGAACGGTATCAATGGTTTCTTGATTCAAATCAATAATATTTATATCGGCATACTGACTAAGGCCTAAAGAACCTCTTTTTTTCAACTTGAGGATTTTGGCAGGATTGCAAGTCATTTTTTTGATAAGTCGAGCCATCATTTGGATTTTAAGGGGATTTAGTGAAACCGCATTGATGAGGTTGAAGAAATTCTTGATCATGATGGCGGAGCGGACGCCATCTCCCAACTCATCACTCTCAATGGCATCCACACCATCTGACAAGGCACAGATCATGTTATTTTCAAAAAGATTGGGCTTGGTGTAGTAATAAGGAGGATCAGCAGACTCCAATTCAGTAAGAAGGGTCGGCTCAAGTGTTATAGGGTCAATTGTCACCACTTGGCCTTCCTTTAGGTATTTAATCACCAATTCGCTTTTATAACTATTGACACCTGCAAATTCAGATAAATGGGTGTCGGTGGTGATGTTAGAATGATGACTAATTTTGGATAATACCTCATGGATATTATCCTGAGCGGTGGTGCTACCCACATGACAGATATGTAGAGGCCGTCCATTGGCAATTTCAACGGCTCTTAAGATACCTTTTTTCCCCAATCCGGTGTGTAAAAGAATGGGGAGGCCAACCGTTTCATTCGCGGTCAAAAGATGTTGTAGAAAAGACTCCCCCACTTGGCTGTCGATATGTGCCACTCCCTGAATGGGTAAGACAACCTCACCTACGGCAATAACATTTAGATCGGCTAATGCCTCCAATCGACTTTTGATGGCATCATGCGCAATGGCGAACTGAGAGTAAGTTTCATGACCATGGGTATCAAACGGTTGCATTGAAATGGCATTGGCCACGTTTACAGGAAGGCCATGGCTTATACTCAAAACATTCTCAATGGATCCATAGTGATCCAAAAAGGATTTGTCGTAAATATTGCAAGGCATGATCAAAGGAGTTGTAATACCTTGAAAGGGAAGGATTTGGCATATTTTTTCAATGGTTTGGCCTGGATTAACTTGGAGATCGATGAATCCAGGGGTAACAAATTTTCCTGATGCATCAATAACTTGGTCCGCTTTCGAACAAATCTGAACATCAATGGATGTGATTTTATCATACTCAATCAAGAGGTCGTATTTTCCAATTCGAGAATTTCCTGGATCAATCACAAATCCGTTTTTTATCAAAGTTTTCATAAGAAGTCTCCTTAAGTAGGCTGTAAAATTTCCGAATGTAGCATTTCCTACATTATAGACGTATTAATTACTTTGTGCAATATTTTTTTGGAAAACGCATAATCAAAAACAAAAAAATTCAGACAAATGACTGCCTGAATGCTGGGGCAAGCTATATTTTTGAGTTATAAATAGTATTCAGTATCTTTTTTCATCCGATCCAACAAAAGCGTATTCCTGTCCTTGTTAAGACTACTAAATTCTAAAATCAGCACATTGCAAGTCAGGATGGAAGAGATGTAGGAATTGTAGAAATAGATATTGTTCTCCGAAGGAGCGGCAATGGTGCAATGGGCATAATCCGTCAAGCAGTTAGACAGTTTATCCGTGATTAAAATGGTTTGGGCGCCATTCTCCCGGGCGACCTTCAAAGCCTTGAGAGAGTCTTTGGAATAACGAGGGTAACTGGCAATCAACAAGACATCTTTACTAGAAATATTTGAAATGGTTTCAAACAATCCCAACCCGCCATATTGAATAAGCTTGCAATTGACGTTCAATCGATCCAGATGATAGTAAATAAAATTGGCAATGATAGTGGAACTACCCAATCCCATCACATATACTTTTTCGCTGTGATCCATGATGGTAGCGGCATGATGAATAGATTTGGTGTCGATATTCGAGATAGCATCTTTCAGATTAATCAGTTCTTGATTGAAGATTTGAGCATAATCCTTGTTCTCTTTCCCTATCTCTTGAATGGTTTTAGTCAAGCGATCCACGTCGTTGTAATCATCTGCGTTGATCATGTTGGACAGCATGTTTTTCATGTCGGTGTAGCCATGATAACCAATGTGTTGACAGAAACGGACAATGGTCGCATCGCTGATGCCAATGTTGTGAGACATAGACTCTAAAGAAAGCATGGGAATGTATTTGTAATTCAGCATGATGTAGGAAGCTATTTTTTTATAGCTGGGCGTGAAGGATTCGTAAGAATGATCTAGTTGTTGCAGGAAGGCTTTAAGATCCATCGCCATAGTGGAGACCTCCAATAGGATTCGATTAACACAATTAGAATATCACTTTTGTATCTTAAAAACAACACTGACTATTCGTGATTTTTTCAATATGAATGGACAAAAATATTGCACACAGCAGGTTAGTCTGCTATAATGTAGTAAATCCTACAAAAATAATAAACCAATGACCCATCGACATCAAGGACATCAACTGTCCGACTCTTCAACATTGATATGATTGACCAAAACACACAATCAACTCATATGACGCCAAATTTTCTTAGGCACAATACACAAACACAAACACAATACACATGAAAGAACCCTAATCACAATTCTATAAATGATGAGGTAGAGACTTTGAGAGAGAATATTCTTAAAATCAATCATTTAACGACATCTTTTATTGTATCCGAAAACACTTATACCGCAGTGGAAGACGTAAGCTTTTCAGTTCAGGAAGGTGAAATCGTGGGTGTGGTCGGAGAATCCGGATGTGGCAAGAGTGTCACCTTTTTGTCTTGTATGCGATTGTTGGATGAAAGAAAAAGCACCACTCAAGGAGAAGTTTTATTGAGTGGCAAAAACCTGCTCAAGATTTCTGAACGTGAGATGCGAAAAGTCAGAGGCCGAGATATTTCAATGATTTTTCAAGAACCAATGACCTCGCTAAACCCCTTGCACAAAATTGGCAGACAGATAATGGAAGTCTACAAAATCCATAGGGATTATTCGAAAGATGAGATGGAAAAAAGAGCCATTGATTTGTTGAAATTGGTTGGAATTGGGGACGTTGAAAAACGATTCAACCAATACCCTCACGAGTTGTCAGGCGGCATGAAACAACGCGTCATGATTGCCATGGCTTTAGCATGCGAGCCTAAAGTATTGATTGCCGATGAACCAACGACGGCTCTGGATGTGACCATACAAATGCAAATTCTAAATCTTATGAGAGATTTGAAAAACCGTATTCAGACAGCCATTGTGTTGGTGACTCATGATTTGGGTGTTATAGCCAACATGGTGGACCGAATTATCGTTATGTATGCGGGTCAAATTGTTGAAGTGGGAACCACTCAGCAAATCTTCAAAGACCCATTGCATCCTTATACAAAAGGACTGCTTGAGGCGATTCCAAATATCAAGCACGAAAAAGAGAGACTTTATGCCATCAAGGGCATGGTTCCTTCCTTGGCAAATATGCCGAAAGGATGTCGATTTGCCAAGCGATGTGAATTTAGAGTAGAGGCTTGTGATGAAGCCAATCCCGATATATTGAGACCTGATGGTGAAAGGGAAGTCCGATGTATCATGTATAAGAATCCAAATTGGAGGCCGAAAATAGATGGGTATGGAGCATAGTTTGATAACTTTAGAGAATGTGAAAGTCTATTTCAAGGTAAAGAGATCTGGAAACGAAAAGAATCAAACCATAAAAGCGGTAGATGATGTGTCGTTTGATGTCATAAAGAACGAAACACTGGGAATCGTGGGAGAGTCCGGGTGCGGTAAATCAACAGTGGCCAGAGCTATACTGAGGCTAGTGGACATAACAGAAGGATCCATTAGTTTTAATGGGAATGATTTGGCTTCGCGGAGCAATCGGGAGATGAAAACAGTTCGAAAAGACATGCAGATGATCTTTCAGGATCCTTATGCTTCCCTTAATCCAAGACGGACCATCGCCTCTATCGTGGGAGAATCCTTGAAACTGCATACCGATTTGTCGAGAGACGAAATTCTTGAGAGAGTCGGTCAACTATTGTTGGAAGTAGGACTAAGACCGGAGTACATGACCCGCTATCCCCATGAGTTCTCAGGAGGGCAACGTCAAAGAATCAGTATTGCAAGATCCATTGCTTTGAATCCTGCTTTCATCGCATGTGATGAAGCCGTGTCTGCGTTGGATGTATCTGTTCAAGCACAGGTGTTGAATCTGCTGGAGGATTTGAAAAAAAAATACCATTTGACCTACCTGTTTATATCCCATGATTTGTCGGTAATTAAGCACATCAGCGATCGGATTATTGTCATGTACTTGGGGAAAATAGTTGAAATTGCAAATAAACAAGACCTGTTTGAGAATCCAGCGCATCCGTATACTCAATTGTTGCTAGATTCTATACCTGTTCCTGATCCTGACGAAAAGCATGAAGGAACGGCGTTTAATGTGGGAGAAATTCCAAGCGCATTGAACATTCCGTCAGGATGCCGTTTTAGAACAAGGTGCAAACATGTCACCCAAATCTGTATCGACGAGGAGCCTCAGAAAGTGGTAATTTCAGAAGGACATATCTGTTATTGTCATTTATACCAATGAGACAAAGCGATATAAAGTCCAATAAGGGCTTATATATAAAAGAAGGAAAGGAGTGTCACATGAAAAATTATTTTAAGAGAGGGAATAGGACGAACAAGAGGGTACTTGGACTTGTTCTGTGCATCTTGCTGGTACTCAGTTTTTCATTGACTGGTTGCGGCGGACAAGCGGATCCACCGGCACCACCACCACCGGATCCCAATGGGGATACTGATCCGGTAGATCAAGACCCAACTGATCCTGTAGGAGAAGGAGAACCACAATTTGGCGGAACTTTGAAAATTGCCATGGATGGTGAACCGGCAACTTTGGATATGATGATGACAACGGCTACTGTCACTTGGACCTTATCCTGGCATATGTTTGAAAACCTGTTTGCCTTGGACGAAAAACAGGATATCATTCCCATGTTGGCTGAAGATGTTGAGCTGAGCGAGGATTACAGAGAGTACAGGATTACTCTTCGACAAGGGGTAAAATTCCATAATGGGAAAGAAATGAAAGCAGAAGATGTCATTGCGTCTTTAAACAGATGGGGAGCTGTGAACAACACGGGTAGAGGAGTTTATGAAAACTTGGAGAGCATAGAAGCGGTCAATGACTATGAAATATTGGTCAAATTGTCTGAAGTGGATGCCACATTCATGGTGGCATTGGCGGCACCTAACAATGGCGCCATTATCATCCCTTCTGAGATAGCGGAAGCGGCTGGTGACACACATATGCTGGAGTTTATTGGAACGGGACCATTCAAATTTGTGGAATGGAGACAAAACGCCCACATTATGTTGGAAAGATTTGAAGATTACGCAGCTTTGGAAGGCGAAGCGAGAGGGTATGGCGGCAATAAGACAGCCTATGTCGATCGCATTCAATACGTGCCTGTTCCGGATGCTACGGTTCAAGTTGCAGCGGTTGAATCTGGTGAATACCATTATGCATATGCTGCATCATCAGATGATTATGACAGATTAAAGACGCTTCCAGGCGTTCGAACCGTCGTGTCTGAGCCAAGAGCTCATTTGGCGTTCATATTGAATACAGAAAGTGGACCTATGTCGGATCTGAAGACCAGACAGGCATTTCAAGCAGCGCTTAAAATGGATGACATCTCTTTAGTGTCAAGAGGAGACGAAGCCATTTGGAGATTGAATCCTAGTTTGATGCAAAAAGAAACCATTTGGTATTCGGAAGTTGGCGCTGAGTATTATGACCAGAACGATACGGAAAAAGCCAAGCAATTGTTGGAAGAGTCCAGTTACAATGGAGAAACCATTCGTTGGATCGCCAGCTGGGAAGGATACTACAACGCGGCATTGGTGGCCAAGCCTCAATTGGAAGCAGCTGGATTTGTGATAGACGTTCAACGATATGAAGTTGGAACAGAAAGCAGTATGAGACAAGATCCATCCCAGTGGGATGCAGCAGTTACAGGTTACACTAACAGACCGGATCCAACATTGGTCCCATATTTGAACTCAAGCAGTCCGGGATGGTGGGATAATCCTGAAAAAGAAGAATTGTTGGAAAACATGATAAGAGAAACAGATTTTGACAAACGATTTGAAATGTGGGAAAGAATTCAGGAACTTTACTATGAAGATGCCGCCTACATAAAAATCTGTGATTATTCCACATTAAGAGTAATGAGTGACAAATTAATGAATTTCCAACCATCAACAGACATATTCTTCTGGAATGTTTGGTTGGATGAGTAAACAAGAATTAAAAGTAGAATGGACGCATGTATAGAAGAGGACACAAATAACGTTTAAGACATTTAGAGGAATGGAGATGCCATGAAGAGAAAAATTGCTAAACGATTGCTATCAATCATACCTGTTGTACTAGTTGTGTCGACCTTGGTTTTTTTTATCATTCATTTAACACCTGGTAGTCCAGCCGATACCATACTGGGAGAAGATGCCACAGCGGAGCAGATCAGAGCTTTAGAAAGAGAACTTGGCTTGGACCAACCTATTGTGGTGCAGTGGTTCAATTGGATTGTTAATTTGGCAAGAGGCAACATTGGCAACTCCCTCTACTATGGAACGGCTGTTGAGGAAGTGATTTTGAACCATGTCAAGCCTACAGTTTTATTGACGGTATACGCATTTGTCATAGCGGTCGTATTTGGTATCGCCATTGGTGTGTTTGCTGCCGCATTTCACAACCGACTTTTCGATAACATACTGATGTTTTTTGCTTCTATTGGTGTATCGTTACCAGTATCTTGGTTGGGTTTGGTTTTAATGCTTACATTCTCTTTGAGGATGGGATGGTTCCCTGTGACAGGTTATGTGGGGCCGGAAGAAGATTTATTCAGGAGTTTCATGAGCTTGACGCTTCCGGCCTTTACATTGGGCATCTCACCCATAGCAAGAATTGCGAGAATGACAAGAGCCAATATGCTAGATGTATTAAAAAGTGACTTTATTCGAACAGCTAAATCAAAAGGGGCGAAACAAACCTCTATCTTGTTTGCCCATGCGTTGAAGAATGCCTTTGTACCCACCTTGACAGTTATGGGATTGTCATTGGCCAACATGATGGGTGGTGCTGTGGTGACAGAACAAATTTTTGGTATTCCAGGCATCGGACGACTTCTCATATTTGGGGTATTCAACAGGGACTATCCTGTTGTACAGGGGATTGTCTTGTATATAGCCTTGATTTATGTAGCCATTAACTTAATCATTGATATTATATACGTTCTAATTGACCCAAGAATCACATATAGCTAAGGAGGTGAGGAAGAACATGCAAGAAAAAGTGGTTGAATACAACAGGGCAAAAATCCAAATAGAAAAAGCAAAGAAAACGATCCGAAGTTTGACAAAAAATAGAGGGGCTGTTATTGGGATGATCGTGTTTATTCTCTTCGTGGTTATTTCCATCAGCGCACCTGTTGTCACACGACATGATCCTAGAGAAATCATCGCCATCAACCGACTAAGACCACCTGACGGTGAGTATTGGTTTGGGACAGATGGTTTTGGAAGGGATATTTTTAGCAGAATCATTTACGGAGGCAGGCTGTCTCTGACCATTAGTTCTTTGGTGGTCTTGTTCACAACCTCTATAGGTGTGGTGTTGGGTGCTATCGCAGGTTATTTCGAAAAAATTGGTAGTGTCTTGATGAGAGTGTTGGATGGATTTATGGCTTTTCCATCAATTATATTAAACATTGGCATCATGGCGGCCTTAGGACCTAGTGTTAGAAATGTGGTCATTGCCTTGACTATCACCTATTCTTCGAGGATGGCTAGGATTGTAAGAAGCGCCTTTATTGTCCAAAAAGAGCAACAATACGTAGAGGCGGCAAGAGTGGCAGGCAATAGTCACTTTGGTGTGATCATGCATGTTCTTCCAAACTGTATCGGACCCATTATCGTACAAGCAACCATGGTATTTGCTTATGCTATGTTGGCTGAAGCATCATTGAGTTTCCTTGGTGTGGGAGTCCCTCCGGAAATTCCAAGTTGGGGCAATATTCTGGCTGCGGGAAGAAACCATATCAGAAGAGCACCTTGGATTACCATCTATTCAGGTGCCACTATAGCTGTAACAGTATTGTCCATCAATATGTTTGGAGATGGGCTAAGGGATCTCCTAGATCCCAAGTTTAGAAAGTAGGAGGATATAGGCTTGAAAAACTATCTCTATGGGAAAATGACGTGGCCTGAAATCAAACAGGCGGCAAAAGAAGAAAGGGTAGCCATTGTTCCAATTGGAACCATAGAAGACCATGCCATGCATCTGCCGGTGGATACAGACAACATGATCGTTGAGGAAGTTTGTCATATGGCGGCACAACAAATACCAGATCAGGTAGTTGTCTTGCCTGTTGTCAGCTATGGGATCAACAAACACCATTTTGACTTTCCTGGAGCGATTGACATTCCATCCTTTGCCTTTATTGAATTCTTATTAGGGATCACAAACAGTCTGGTCAAGCACAACTTCAAAAGAATCATCTTGATCAATGGGCATGGCTCAAACAAAGATCATGTAAGCATTGCAGCTAAGCGGACAGTTTGGGAAAATGAGGGCGTCATATGTGTGGCCACCACACCCATGATGTTGATGGGAAACGAAGAAATAGAAAAGATTAGACAATCACCACCTGGTGGGATCAGCCATGCTGGAGAATTGGAAACCTCCATGTATCTATATAAGTACCCAGAGTATGTAAACATGTCTCTTGCAAGAAAAGAATATGGGTTGCAGGAATCAGAATTCTTTGGGTGGGACAAGTGCAACGGCAAGGTTGTTTTTACAGACATCTGGTCAAAGATATCAGAGTTTGGTGGAGTTGGAGATCCAACATTGGCATCTGCGGAAAGCGGGAAAGCGTTTTTTGAATGTGCGACAGATAATTTAGTGGCCTTTGTAAAGGAATTTAAACAATGGCAAATCAAAGAACGTGTCAATCATCAATGAGAATATTGAACGATTGGCGCAAAAAAAACGATGAATAGGACTGGTTTATCCAGTAAACAAATTTGGAGGAAATAAAACAATGTCGTGGAAAGAGTATTTGAAAGATAGTATTTTAAAAGTTGATGAATTGGCACAAGTCATGCCGATGACAGAGGATGAGAAACGATCTTTGAATGAGATCGCAGATAGACATCCCATGAGAATTACCCGATACTACTTTGATCTGATTAACTGGCAAGATCCCAATGATCCCATTAGAAAACTATCGGTTCCATCATTAAGTGAATTAGACGAATCTGGTGATTATGACACCAGTGGAGAAGCTTCAAATACTAAAATGCCTGGAATTCAGCACAAATACCATACAACAGCGTTGGTTCTTAGCACAAATGTCTGTTATATGTATTGTAGACATTGCTTTAGAAAAAGAATGGTAGGCTACTCTACTGAAGAAACACTGACAAGAATGGAAGAATCGATTGCTTATATCAAGGATCATAAGGAAATCAACAATGTGCTGATATCTGGTGGTGACTCTTTTGCCCTGGATAATCATGTGATAGAAGAATACTTGAAGCATTTAAGTGAAATTGAGCATTTGGATTTCATAAGATTCGGAACCAGAATTCCCGTTGTATTTCCCCAAAGAATTTATATGGATGAGGAACTACTGAGATTGCTGAAACATTATTTAACAAAAAAAGAAATTGTGGTGGTTACACAATTCAACCATCCAAAAGAATTGACAGAAGAAGCCAAAAAAGGAATCAAGGCTTTAAAAAACATTGGAATAGCTGTTAAGAATCAAACCGTGCTGTTAAAAGGCATCAATGACCAGCCAGATGTGTTGGCGGAACTGATGAATGGATTGACAGCCATAGGGATCCAACCCTACTATTTATTCCAGTGTCGACCAGTCAAATACGTCAAAGAACACTTCCAAGTGCCTTTTTACGAAGGAATCGACATAGTGGCAGAAGCGAAAAAGAAAATGAATGGCTTAGGCAAAGGATTCAAATTTGCCATGTCCCACCCAAGAGGCAAAATTGAGATTATTGGGAAGACAGATACACAGTTTATCTTCAAATTCCAACAAAACAAATTCGAGGAAGACAGTGACCGATTGTTCTTTGTGGATATCGACAAAAAATCAGCTTGGCTGGACGATGTGTTAAAAGGGATGTAAAGCAAAAAAACCCGTTCTCTCCGTGATTAATGCGGCGCGAGCGGGTTTTTCTCATTAAGATCAGATCTGGTAATACTTGTCAAGAATACGCATGACTTCATCCAACTTCTCGGATTCGGATTCTCCCTGTTGAAAGGCATCTTTGATACAGCCATTAATATGTGCTTTTAAAATATCATGGTTGGCTTTCTTCAGAAGGGACTGCACAGCTAGAATTTGATTGGAGATATCGACACAGTATCGGTCATCTTCAACCATACGCATAATGCCTTCCATTTGTCCTTGAGCGGTTTTAAGATAGCGCATAACTTTTTTCTTATCTGCTTTCAAGAGACCGCCTCCTATTTAATTTCAATGACTTTGTAGCCAGCGTCATGAATCAAATCAGTCAAATGCTGGTCAGACAAGTCTTGATCTAGGACAACCACTGCTTTTTTTTCATCCAGAATCACATCGGCGGAAACCACACCATCGGTTTCTCTTAAGGTTTTTTCGACACGCATCTTGCAATGGTTGCAAGTCATGCCTTCAATAATGATTTCTCTTTTCATTTCATCATCTCCTTTGGTATGAATAGGTTGATTGGGTTTAATTTTGGTATGAATAGGTTTGAATCCTTTCAATCTCAAAGCGTTAGCTACAACGGAAACAGAACTCAAGCTCATGGCAGCGGCGGCGAACATAGGACTTAATTTCCAACCCAACACAGAATAGAACAAGCCGGCAGCCAAAGGGATTCCTGCTGAGTTATAAAAGAACGCCCAGAACAAATTTTGTTTGATATTTCGAATGGTGGCTTTGCTTAACTGTATGGCGGATGCCACATCCATTAAATCACTTCTCATCAAGACCATATCTGCTGATTCCATCGCCACATCTGTACCGGCACCAATAGCGATGCCTATATCTGCTCGCGCAAGAGCAGGTGCATCGTTAATGCCATCACCCACCATAGCGACTACTTTGCCTTGACCTTGAAGAGATCGAATGGCTTGCTCTTTCTCTGCCGGCATGACTTCAGCGATTACGTGATCCACGCCAACCTGACGACCAATGGCTTCGCCGGTTAATTGATTGTCACCAGTTAACATCACTACGTCAAGTCCCATCTTCTTGAAAGTCTGGATGGCCTCCACGCTAGTATCTTTCACTACATCCGCTGCGGTTAAGATGCCAAGCAGTTGGTCATCTGCCAAATACAGCAAGGTTTTGCCTTCGTTGCTCAAACGATTGTGAAGTTGAGTATGAGCGTCTACTTCGATCCCATTTTCTTTCATAAGCTTTAAATTACCTAAATGGTAAGTTCGGCCTTCAATGCTACCCGTAATGCCTTTTCCAGGGATGGCGTTAAAGGATTCCACAGGATAAAAATCGAGAGATTCAGATTCTGCCTTTTGAATCACAGCTTCTGCCAAGGGATGCTCAGATCCTTTTTCAAGAGAAGCACTGAGCCTTAAAATAGAGGCTTCTGAGGTGTGGTTAAAAGAAAGGATGTCTTTTACTTCAGGTTGGCCAACGGTGATGGTACCTGTCTTGTCTAGTACAATAGTTTGCACCTTATGTCCAACTTCCAAAGCCTCTCCCGATTTAATCAAGATCCCATTTTCAGCGCCTTTTCCTGTTCCCACCATGATGGCAGTAGGCGTGGCAAGCCCCAAGGCACAAGGACAGGAGATGACAAGAACAGCAATGCCGATAGACAAGGCAAATTCAAAGGAATAGCCTAACAATAGCCAAACGATGGTGGAAACCAAAGAAATAGCTAACACCACGGGTACAAAAACGCCACTGATTTTATCTGCCATTTTTGCGATAGGTGCTTTTGTGGCTTGTGCTTCTTCCACCAATCGGATAATTTGTGATAGAGTGGTATCTTCACCGACTTTCTCTGCTTTAAATTTGATAAAACCCGTTTTATTGATGCTGCCTGCGGTTACCTTGTTGCCAGCTTTCTTTTCAACAGGGATACTTTCTCCAGTGATCATGGCTTCATCAACAGAAGTGTAACCGTCCATGACTAGACCATCAGCAGGAACACGTTGACCAGGCTTGACCAAGACAAAGTCTCCAGCAACCAATGCTTCCACGGGAATGGTGATCTCCAACCCATCTCTTTCCACAAGAGCTGTTTTAGGACTTAAATCCATTAATTTCTTGATGGCTTCAGAAGTACTGCCTTTTGCTCGAGCTTCAAGGAATTTTCCTAACGTGATCAGAGTCAGAATGACACCCGACGATTCAAAGTACAAGTCATGAGAATAGGCCATCACCAATTCCATATTTTGATGACCAAGACCTGTGCCAATTCTAAAAATGGCAAAGATACCATATAGTATAGCGGCACCAGTACCTACAGCGATGAGAGAATCCATATTGGGGGATCTTTTCCAAAGAGTTTTAAACCCATTCAGGTAGTAACTGTGGTTGATAATGGCTACTGGAACGGTCAACAAGAATTGCGTGAAAGCGAAATTCAAAGCATTAGCATGACCCAGTAAAAATCCAGGCATTGGCCACTGGTACATATGTCCCATGGAAATGTAAAACAAAGGGAACGTAAAGACAAAAGACCAGATAAAACGTCGGCGCATGATTTGATAAGCGGCTTCAGCTGGATCATTTTCAGATGACTGAGATTCGTTTTTTGACTTGTCCTGTGGCGAGGCACCATAACCTGCATCGGCTACTGCTTTCATGATGGTATCAGGATTGGCTTTGCTCTCATCATAAGTGACAGTCATATTATTCTGAAGCAAATTGACATGAATGTCAGAGATGCCATCGATTTTTTTGACTTGTTTTTCAACAGCCAGGGAACATGCCGCACAGGTCATGCCACTGACTTGGTATTTTTCTTTTTTCATAGAAACCTCCCTTACACCCAGGGGGGGTGTATAGCTATCATAGCACATGCTTCCATAAACTGTCAAGAAAATGGGATTTAACATTGACATTCATTTATGAATCTTGTATAGTTGGGGTAACCATTCACATGACTGACGGAATTGTGGAATTAACCACAAGGGAGTGTGAATAATTTCTAAATGCCGACCGTCTGGGCGATTTGTCCGGGCGGTTTTTTGTATTTTTGTCCGGATACATGGAGGGATGCAGGATGAAACAATGGGAAAGCTTCAATGGAGGAAAATGGCAAGAATCAGTGGATGTGAGAGATTTTATTCAAAAAAATTACACGCCGTATGAAGGAGATGCTTCATTTCTTACAGGAACCACACAAAAAACTAGACGATTGTTTGAAAAGGTGGAAGCCTTGCTGAAAGAAGAACAAAAACGAGGGATATACGACGTAGATGGTTCCACGATTTCTGGAATTGATCATTTTGAAGCAGGTTACATTGATAAGGAAAATGAAGTGATTGTTGGCTTGCAATCTGACGGGCCGCTGAAGCGACTAATCAACCCTTATGGCGGTTACCGAATGGTTGAAAATGCCATCGAAGCCTACGGATTGGATGTAGATCCAAATCTGATCAATGGGTTCAAAAAGTATAGAAAAACCCATAACGAAGGGGTGTTTCAAGTTTATAATGAAGCCATCAAAAAAGCTCGAGGGATAGGTTTGTTGACAGGCTTGCCAGATGCTTATGGACGCGGACGCATCATAGGAGACTACCGGAGGTTGGCTCTTTATGGGGCAAATCATTTAATCACAGAGAAGCAAGCTTTTCTGGATGAGATGACCTTTCCCTTCACAGAGGAAAAAATCCGACAAAGAGAAGAGCTATCAGAACAAATCATTGCACTGAGAAAAATCATGGCCATGGCAAAATCATATGGCTGCGACGTGGCCTACCCCGCAATTAATGGGAAAGAGGCCGTCCAATTTGTCTATTTTGCTTATTTGGCAGGGGTTAAGGAAAGCAATGGCGCGGCGATGTCTTTAGGAAGAGTCAGCTCGTTTTTAGACATTTACATTCAAAGAGATATGGAGCAAGGTGTTTTAGACGAGTTGGGAGCTCAAGAACTGATCGATCAATTGGTAATCAAATTGCGCCTAGTGAGACATCTTCGAACCCCAGAATACGATGAATTGTTTGCAGGAGATCCAAATTGGATCACTGAAGCTTTAGGTGGCATGGGTTTAGATGGACGAACTTTAGTGACAAAAACCACCTTCCGATTCATGCACACACTGACTAATTTGTCGCCTTCTCCAGAACCAAATATGACAGTGCTTTGGTCATCAAATTTACCGGAATCTTTCAAGCAGTTCTGTGCAGACTTATCCATTGAAACATCTTCCATTCAATACGAGAATGATGACATCATGCGGTCAATGTATGGGGACGATTATGGGATAGCTTGTTGTATATCTGCCATGGCCTTAGGCAAAGAGATGCAATATTTTGGAGCAAGATGTAATTTGGCAAAAGCATTGCTTCTAGCCATCAATGGTGGCGTGGATGAGTTGACGGGAGAAAAAGTGCTTCAAGGGATAGCACCGATTGAATTGAAAGTACTTGATTATGAAACCGTGATGGTCCAATACAAAAAAGTCTTGAATCAAGTGGCAGAGCTGTATGTCAACACGATGAACAGCATTCACTATATGCATGACCGGTATGCCTATGAATCAGCCCAGATGGCATTTCATGATCCGCATGTGAATCGATATATGGCTTTTGGTGTTGCGGGATTGTCTATAGTGGCAGATGCTTTTAGTGCGATGAAACATGCACAGGTGGAAACGGTGAGAGAAGGACAGAAAGTGGTGGACTACAAGATTCATGGTGACTTTCCGGCTTACGGGAACGACGACGATCGAGTAGATGAAATAGGGGTAGAAATACTGGAAACTTTTATCGAAGCCCTCAGACAGAATGAAACATACCGACAAAGCAAGCACACACTGTCTGTTTTGACCATCACATCCAACGTGGTTTATGGAAAGAAGACAGGTGCCACACCTGATGGCAGAAAAGCTTACGAGCCTTTCGCCCCAGGAGCCAATCCTATGCATGGACGTGACGTGAATGGTGCTTTGGCTGCCTTGAACTCAGTCGCTAAACTGCCTTACAAAAATGTGTGCGAAGATGGCATATCCAATACGTTCACCATTGTTCCAGATGCCATAGGGAAGTTGCCTCGTCACCGCGTAGACAACCTGGTAACAATTATGGATGGCTATTTTAACCAAAAAGGACATCACCTTAATGTCAATGTGTTAAGAAAAGAACGCTTGTTAGATGCTTATAAACATCCTGACAAATACCCCAATCTGACCATTCGTGTGTCTGGTTACGCAGTGCGTTTCAATAAATTGACAAAAGAGCAACAATTAGACGTGATCCACCGAACATTCCACGAAAAAATCTAGGAGGCTCATATGATCAAGCTGCACTCCATCGAAACCTTAGGCGCATTGGATGGACCTGGACTCCGGACGATTTTTTTTCTTCAAGGATGCCCATTAAGATGCCTTTATTGTCACAATCCAGACACTTGGAGTGCTTCAAAAGGAACGGTTGTGACAGAAGAAGCCATAGTAGAAAAAGCTTTGGCCTATAAAACCTATACACAACCAAAAGGTGGCGTGACCTTTTCAGGAGGAGAGCCTTTGTTGCAGGCAAAAGCGTTAATTCCATTGTTCAGAAACCTAAAAGAGCATGGCTTTCATATTGCGTTGGACACATCCGGCTATGGGATGCCGTCACCTAAAATACTGGAAGAATTGCTTTCTTTGACAGATTTAGTCCTTTTGGACATTAAACATGAGGATCAGAAAGAATGGGAAAAAATAACAGGTAAAAAAATGGACCGCTACTGGATGTTTAAAGAGCTTCTATTGGCTAGCCAAGCCAAGATATGGATTAAACATGTGGTAGTTCCCGGGCTGACAGATCAGGGCGCTCATTTAAGAGCACTTGAGAGAGAAGTGCTGACATTTCCTCATGAAAGAGTTGAAAAATTCGAGTTGTTGCCTTACCATAGCTTGGGAAAACTCAAATACGATCAACTGGGATTAGAGTATCCTCTGGCGGACACACCGGACATGGATTGGGAAAAATTGTGCGAATTGAAAAAAAACTTGACCATAGACTGCTTGATTTAAGAGATCTATGGTCTTTTCCTTTGTTGCGTTGTACGGGGTCTGCAACATATGATAGAATTGTACTCAAAGGATCAAAAATCAAACTTGGGGATAAAGGAAATGAAAATCAGAGAGATAATGAATAAAGAGTTGATTTATTTGGATACAAATAGTCGCCTGGAAGATGCAATGAGAGCCTTCTCCCATCATGATGTGGATGGGCTATTGTTGAAAATTCAAGAAGAAGATCAAGTACGGGTGATGACTAAGAGAGATCTTTTTGTGGCACTATTGGAAGGGAAAGAGAGACGGGACATGGCTGTGGATTATTGCAATAAAACTTATGGCATCCTTTATGACGATATGGTAATTTCTGAGGTCAACCCAACATTCTTTATTAACTTGATATACGAAAGAAAAACTCAAAAATTGGTTGGATTAGCAAAGGCCAAAGAACTCAACTATATGAAAGATTTAAACCGATTATCCTTTGAACTGGAATCGATTATCGAATCATCCTATGACGGCATCTACATAGCCGATGGAGAGGCCAACACGATAAAAATCAATAAGTCTTATGAGAGAATCACTGGTTTGAACCGAGAAGAACTGATAGGGAAAAACATGGCTCAATTAGTGAAAGATAAAGTGTTGTCAGAATCGGTCACGCTGTTGGTTATCAAAAAGAAGGCAGTCACGACTATCCAACAACAGTTTAAGACGGGAAAAAAAGCCCTTGTAACAGGCACCCCCATTTTTGATAATTATGGCAATGTGGTGATGGTGGTGACCAATGTGCGAGACATCACAGAATTGTCCGATTTGAGAACCCAACTAGACCAGAACAAGGCTTTGGCCCGGAAATACTATTCAACCATTGAAGAACTAAAAATGCAGTTGTCTCAACATGAGCATATGATTGCGGAGGATGAGAAGAACATAAAAGTATTGGAGATGGCAAAAAGAATTGCTAAAGTCGATACCACGGTGTTGATTCTTGGAGAAACAGGCGTTGGGAAAGAAGAAATAGCTAAACTGATCCATCGAAATAGCCTGCGCAAGGATAAGCCTTATGTGAAGATCAACTGTGGGGCCATACCTGCCAATCTTATTGAATCAGAGTTATTTGGTTATGAAAAAGGAGCATTCACTGGTGCGTCCAAAGATGGGAAATTAGGCTTGTTTGAAGTAGCAGAAGGAGGAACGCTGCTTTTGGACGAAGTGGGAGAGCTTTCGCTGGATATGCAAGTCAAATTATTGAGAGTCCTTCAAGAAGGAGAGATCAAACGGATTGGAGGAAATCAACCAATAAAGGTAGATGTTCGCATTTTGGCAGCCACCAACAAAGACTTAGAGGAGATGGTAAGTGAAGGAACTTTTAGAGAAGACTTGTTTTATCGATTGAACGTGATACCGATACAGGTGCCACCCCTTAGAGAGAGAAAAAAAGACATTATGCCTCTTGCTTATCGGTTTTTGGAAACATTCAACCAAAGGTACCATATGAATAAGACCTTGTCATTTTCTGCAAATGCTTGTTTGCTGAACCATAATTGGCCAGGAAATGTAAGAGAATTGAAAAATATTGTAGAGAGAGTCGTGGTGACAAGTCAGAATAATGAAATCACAGGAGAAGATCTTCCTGAAAAGATTAAGTGCAAGAAATTGACTAATCCTTGGGAAATGGCTTCAGACATTATGCCTTTGAAAGAGGCGGTTGAAGCAGTAGAGAGCCAATTGATTGAAAATGCTTTCAAAAAGCATGGGAATGTCCGTGCTGCCGCGAAAGCTTTAGGCATAGATGCCTCTACATTTGTGAGGAAGAGACAGAAGTTCAATAAATGAAAGTTGCGAAAACGCAACAGATGCATTTACGCAACAGATAACGTTTAAAAGCCAAAATCAAGTAAAACACGAGTAATAGAGACCTTTGGTTGTTGTAATATCGCAACAGCTAGAGGTCTCTATTATATATTGAAAAAAACAAGGTGAGAAAAAACGTTGTTAAATAGGCACTTATAATTCTTTAAACAATTGGCATGTTAGTTGCAATGAAAGTATAAGAAAGTTGATTAATAAAGGAGACGACTATGGCAATTAAAACAAAAGAACAATATATTGAAAGTTTGAGAAAACTCAATATAAAGGTGTACATGTTTGGAGAATTGGTGGAAAATTTTGTGGATCACCCGATTATAAGACCGTCTATCAACTCAGTGGCGATGACTTATGAATTGGCAGATCAGCCAGAATATGAAGATTTGATGACAGCAACTTCAAACCTTACAGGAGAGAAAGTCAATCGATTCACCCATTTGCATCAAAGTACGGAAGATTTGGTTAAAAAAGTAAAAATGCAACGTTTATTGGGACAAAAGACAGCTTCTTGTTTCCAAAGATGTGTGGGCATGGATGCGTTCAACGCCATCTACAGCACCACTTTTGAAACCGATAAGCAATACGGCACCCAGTATCATCAACAGTTTGTGGATTACATGAAAGAAGTCCAGGAGAATGACTGGACCGTGGACGGTGCGATGACCGATCCTAAAGGGGACAGAAGTCTGCCGCCAAGCAAGCAAGCAGATCCAGATATGTTTGTTCGAGTGGTTGAAAGAAGAGAAGATGGGATTGTGGTAAGAGGGGCAAAAGTCCATCAGACAGGTTCCATTAATTCTCATGAGCATCTAATCATGCCAACGATTGCTATGGGGCCAGATGATAAGGACTATGCCGTTTCATTTGCTGTTCCCTCAGATGCCAAAGGCATATTTATGATTTATGGGCGTCAATCTTGTGACACTAGAAAACTAGAAGGTGGCACACTCGATGTAGGCAATAGTGAATTTGGAGGGCAAGAGGCTTTGGTGGTGTTTGACGATGTCTTTGTTCCCAACCATCGTATATTCTTGAACGGTGAAACAGAATTTGCGGGCATGATGGTTGAGCGATTTGCAGGTTACCACCGTCAAAGTTATGGTGGCTGCAAAGTGGGTGTAGGAGATGTTCTAATCGGTGCAGCAGCTCTTGCAGCAGAATACAATGGCGTACCAAAAGTTTCCCATATTAAAGATAAGCTCATAGAGATGATGCACTTGAACGAGACCCTTTACTGCTGTGGGATAGCATGTTCATCAGAGGGATATCCTACGGAAGCAGGCAACTATCAAATAGATCTTCTTTTAGCCAATGTTTGCAAACAAAACGTGACTAGATTTCCATACGAGTTGACAAGATTGGCCGAAGACATAGCAGGGGGACTAATGGTGACGATGCCATCGGAGAAAGATTTTATGCACCCAGAATTAGGACCTATCTGCGAAAAATATTTCAAAGGCAATGAGAAGGTTCCGACACTAGATAGAGCCAAGATCCTCAGATTAGTAGAGAATTTGACATTAGGAACAGCGGCTGTGGGCTACCGAACAGAATCCATGCATGGCGCAGGTTCACCCCAAGCTCAACGTGTCATGATTTGGAGACAGGGCAATTTAGACCATAAAAAGGAACTAGCAAAGAATATTGCTAAAATAGATGGATAAAGAAGGGATTAACATGGATCAACTGAAACAAACCATTGAACAAATCATACGACCCGCCTTGGCCTCTCACAACGGGGACCTAAAAGTGATGGGCGTGGAGAATGGGGTTGTCAAGATCAAGCTGACGGGTGCATGCAGTGGATGTCCCAGTGCAGGAGATACGACCCGACTATTTATTGAGGAACAACTGAAAGCCCATGTTCCTGGCATACAATCAGTAGAGCTTATCGAGGGAGTAAGTTCGGATTTGATGGATCTTGCTCGAGAATTGCTTTCGAAAAAGGAAAACGAATGATTGGCATCAAATACTGCGGGGGTTGCAACCCCCGCTACAACAGAGAAAATCTAGTGGCTGAACTAAAAACAGCTTTGCCCGACACCCATTTTGTTTTTGGAGAAGAGGCATTAAAAGCCAACATCCTCATTGTGGTATCTGGGTGTGCGAGTGCTTGCCCCACAATTGATGAGAATCCAAATCAGAGAGTATTATGGATTCGTGAGCAAAGAGAAGTTCAAGATATGATTCGTTGGCTGGAAAAAATGACAAAAAAGTCATGATATAGGTGTTGACACTAGCAAGAGAGTATACTAAAATTAATTATGGTATACAATATAGCGAATTGGAATACTGTTTTCCTATTCGCCACACAGAATTAAAGGAAAACGATTGATTATTTGTTTTCAACAAAGAAATAGGGACAAAAGAATAGGAGGAGGCTTGGATGAAATTATTCGACTTAAAGGGTAAAAAAGCAATTGTGACAGGTGGTGGAAAAGGCATTGGAAGAGGCATTGCGGAAGGGTTATATGAAGCGGGAGCCGAGCTGGTGTTGATAGGTAGCTCTGTCAGCGTTCACGAAACAGCAAAGGCCATGGACCCTGGAGGAGATCGCGTCCACAGCATTCAAGGGGATTTGACAGATAGGGAACAAGTAAGCCAAACTTTTTCAAAAGCAGTGGATTTGTTGGGGACAATTGATATTCTTGTAAACAACGCAGGGATCCAAAGAGTTTACCCAGCAGAAGAGTTTCCCATGGATGAGTGGGACAAAGTTTTGCAAATTAACTTAACAACCGCATTTCAATTATGCCAGCTTGCTGGAAAAATCATGTTGGAAAAAGGATATGGCAAAATCATAAACATCGCCTCAATGAACTATTTTGTGACGGCACAAAAAATTCCTGCTTATGTGGCGAGCAAAGCAGGGGTGGGACAAATCACAAAAGCATTGTCAAATGAATGGGGTGGAAGAGGGATTAACGTAAATGCCATAGCACCAGGTTATTTTGACACAGCACTGACCTCTTTTATTCATGATGATCCAGAAAGAGAGAAGTTAATCGAAAGCCGAACACCGATGAATAGATGGGGAAAACCTGAAGACCTAAAAGGTGCGGCAGTGTTTCTAGCATCAAGTGCTTCAGACTATGTCAATGGTGTGGTACTGCCAGTTGATGGTGGGTATTTAAGTCGATAATCACAGTTTATAATATCAAAAAAATATTAAAGGAGTAAATTAAAAATGAAAAGAATTATCAGCGTACTATTAATTGCAGTTCTTCTTGTAGGTGTGTTAGCAGCATGTTCAGGAGATACCGACAAAGCCGAGGTTCGAACAATTCGTGTTGCGAACCAACAGGCAGAAGACCATCCTCAAACATTGGCTCTTTACAAGTTTAAAGAACTTGTTGAAGCAGGTAGTGACGGGGCATTGAAAGTTGAAGTGTATCCAAATATGCAATTAGGTTCTCCGGAAGCTTACAACGACAGTTTGCTTCAAGGTGCCATTGAAATGGCGCTGCCAGGAACCGTTATGGCTCAGTCTTTCCCGAGAGCGGCAACACCTGAATTCCCTTACTTGTTCAGAGATTGGGATCACGCTAGAAAAGTCTTGACAGGTCCTGAAGGAGATGCTATCCACGAGGGAATGCCTGAAGATGTTGGGGTAAGATCATTGGGAATGATGCCATTAGCTTTCAGAGTGATTACTTCCAACAGAGAGCTGTCAACCGTAGAAGACCTAGAAGGTTTAAGACTGAGAGTACCAAACATTCCATTGTACTTAGACTTTGCAAGATCATTGAATGCTAATGTTATCTCCATGTCATTGAGTGAATTGTTTACAGCTTTGGAGCAAAATGTGGTAGATGCTCAAGAAAACCCTTATTCCACAATCACCACTTCAAGATTCTATGAAGTACAGGATTACATCTTGGAAACACGACATGTTTTTACAGCACATGGTCTATATATCAATGAAAACTTCTTCCAAAGCTTGACAGAAGAGCAGAGAAAACTAATTGAAGATGCCGCGGATGAAGCGATCGAATACAATTTCGATGTGGCAATAGATGCGGAAGTAGAAGCGATTGAGTATTTGAAAGAGCAAGGCGTGAAAATCACCGTTCCTGACGAAACATTCATGAACACATTGAGAGAGCAGTATAAGCCTTATGAAGAAGCTTTCTATGAAGCACATCCAGGAAGCAAGGAACTGATAGAAGCAATTAGAGCGGTACAATAGAAACGGTTAAGTTGCAACAATAGCATATTGACACTATATGAAAGACAACAAGACTGGTTGCCCATCTGGCAACTGGTCTTGTGAGTTTTCTACAAGGAGAAGACCTGAAAGGAGATTTTGGTTTGAATACAGAAAAAATAGGAAAAATCCTGAAAAACATGTTTACTGTATTTATCATTGTTGCGTTGTCATCAATGGTTGTCATGGTATTCATAAATGCCGTTCTGAGGTATACAATTAACCAATCAATCACAGAAACAGAAGAACTATCCCGATTTGCTTTCATGTGGACCATATTTCTAGGCATCATTGTTGCCCACAAGGATAACAATCATGTTTCAGTAGATATGTTGGTTGAGAAACTCATGGGACGTCCATTGAAGGTGGTCACAATCCTATCAAAGATCATCACAATGGCTGCTCTTGTTTTTATTTTGATTGGTGGGATTGGCTATACAAAACATGCAATGACTTACAGAACAGCCGCCACGGGAACAAACTTTGGACTTATTAGTATTTCAATCGTCATTATGGCGGCGGCTTTGATCATTATCGATGTCTATAAGATGTTGACGATTGTAAAACCGGATGTTGTAGAAAAACTGGTCAGTGGCGACACAGATACAGATAAGGAGGAATAGAATGGCACTATTAGTTTTTGGAGGGACTCTGTTTGCGTTTTTGGCATTAGGGATACCCGTAGCGATTGTATTGACACTATGTGCCATTGCATTGATGATGTTTATGGGGCAGTGGGACCCGGTGACCATATCACAGACTATGCTAATGGGCACAAACAACTATCCTTTGATGGCGATCCCGTTTTTTATGTTGGCGGGGGAGGTCATGGCAAAAGGTGGCTTGGCAATAAGAATAGTCAAATTCTCAAAATTGCTTATTGGAAGAATTAGAGGCGGTCTTGGTTATACCACCATTGTGGCAAGTATTCTGATGGCTGGTTTGTCAGGGAGTGCGGTTGCGGACGCGGCTGTACAAGGAGCCATATTGATTCCATTGATGACAGCAAACGGTTATAGAAGTGACAGATCCGCAGGTATTATTTGTTCATCTTCCATTATTGCACCCATTATTCCACCTAGTATTCCCATGATTGTTCTTGCTACCACAGTGAACTTATCGGTTACAAGGTTGTTCATGGCCGGCATTGCACCTGGATTGTATATTGGGATTGCATTGATGTTCGCCTGGTGGTTTGTAGTAAAGAAGGATAATTATCAGGATCAGGAAACATTTTCAAAAGAAGAAGCTAGAAGAATTACGATAGATTCTTTGCCCGCACTTGTGATGCCAATTCTGATTGTGGGAGGTATCCGATTTGGGATATTCACACCTACAGAAGCAGGTGCCTTTGCTACCATGTATGCGATTGCGGTGAGCTTTATCTACTATAAGGAAATGAAATTAAAAGACATGGTGGATGTATTTGTAAATGCCGCAAAAAGTACAGCGGTGGTTATGTTTGTTGTGTCTGCTGCAACAGCCGTGGGCTATTACATCACTTTGGCACAAGTGCCATTCCAATTGGCCAACTTATTGGGCGGGTTATTGGAAAATAGATTGTTGCTTATTTTTGTTATCAATATATTCCTGTTTATTATGGGAATGGTGATGGATATTACACCTAATATTTTGATTTTCGCGCCAGTGCTGTATCCTGTGATTATGCGAGCTGGTATCGACCCTTATTTCTTTGGAATCATGATGGTGTTAAATCTTTGCATTGGACTGATCACACCACCAGTTGGTGTCGTTCTTTACATTGGCTGTAGCACAGCAAAAATCAAAATCACAGAAATGGTCCGGGGTGTCATGCCATTCTTGGTCGTTCAACTGGTGGTCTTAGTCTTAATCATTTTGTTCCCACAGTTGGTCACAACGCCTATGAATTTATTGATGCGTTAAGTTGAAATTTAAGATAAGATAAAGATGAGTGGAGAATTAGAGAAGAATAAATGATAAAGGAGAGCTGATTATGAAGTTAATGCACACGAAGCTACCGGAGTTCATCAAAAAAATGAAAGATGCGGCCACAAAAGGCGAAAAAGTAAAAGAATGCAATGTGGTAGGACTTGAAAGTTTGAAAACAGCAAAAATGCAATCTTTGAGAACGGGAAGACTTGAACAGGCGGTTGAAGACTTGGCAAAAGATGCAAGGATTGATTCTGTTGAAGTGGCAGTCATTCCAAGAAGGCCGGAGTCCATGCACAGCGCAATTGTAAGAGGATTTGACAAAGACGGAAAACCCCTTCATGCCATATTGGAAACGATCAATATACTGCATCCAACAGAAGATGTTTTATTACATGACTGTGAGGAAATAGATGATAGAAGACCACCAATAGGCGATCATTAAAGGCGTTTAATAATGTGAGATGGAGGAAAAAATGAATAGATTAAAGTATAGAGTAATACCTGAAGGTATGTTGGATGATATATTGGTTCCACTGACAATTGTTCTGATTGATTACGAAGATGTCAAAGCCTGCAATCTAACCATGAGAGAAGCGTGTGATAAGATTGCGGCCACAATACCAGGTCCAGCAGGGTTAAATATGTTTGACATGACAGCTACAACTACCAACAGTGATGGGGTAATGCTAGATGGTTCCATGACATGCATGGCAGCGTCAGATTATGGGAAAATAAACAATGAATTTGGTTATCTTGAAATGGTTGAGCTAGATTATTCTGACGAATTGATACAAGAAGAACCCCATCTGAAGCAATGGAAAATCAACTTTGGAGATAGAAAATTGATTATGGGACCAGATCCCAAGAAAAAGAATATTCCTATTCACAATGCAGTATTGACAGGGCGAGCTGGCAACAACAATTCAGCGACTGAAATGATGCACTGCATTACCATGGAAGAAATAATATTGCCAATTTCAGGGCAACTTCAACTAATGAGAGACGGAGATGTTGAAGTAGGTGGAACAGGATGGATCATTTCTGTGGGGATTGGAATGGTTGTCGCCGAAGAATATGGAAGAATCGTTCCACATAGACAGTTCAAAGTTGGTGATACGGCTCACAAGTCAGGCGAGTATGCAAAATTCCTGAAGAGTCATATCCCGATTATTGCGGCATGCAAGTCAGATCTTGCGAAATACATCATCAAAGCGCTTGAAGCAGGGATGATCCCTGGCAAAGACATTGGTGCTTCACCAGCGGTACTAGCTGTGGCACGACATATGAAAATAAAACCGGATTTTGACAACATGACTAAAGCATCCTTTGACGAATTGAAAAGTGTCGGGTTTACAAAAGAATGGATGTTGGAAAATGTAGAAGCGTTGACAACGGATGAAATCATCGCCCGTGCAGATGAGATCATTCCAGGAGTGGATCAACCGAAAACATACAAAGCATCAGACATCGTACAGATTAAATACGTTGAAGTTTAAATCAGAAAATCCGAAATGAGCTTTAGCTTGTTTCGGATTTGTAAATAAACAAAGGACTTGAGAACAAGGAGTGTTTGGATGTTGGATAACACGCAAATAATCGTGCAAGTGGATAAGACCATTGTCAAAATCACAGGAGTTCAAGTAAGAGGATTGGATACACAGGCTTTGGAGAAAATTCTCATGAATAAACTCAAAAGTTTGGTTAGAATCATAGGCGTTACAGGTGATTCTATTGAAATGGATGTATATGGGCTTGAAGAAAGTGCTATCTTGTCTGAGTCGGAAGATGTGATTAAAGCCATATCAATGGCAGAAGGCATTACAGCATCAGATGTCACAAAAATGGCGTCTGTTGAAAAAATCCAATCATTTGACATAGAGAAAATCCCTGACTATATAGAGAATAGATGCAAAGGTGAAAGGTGGCAAAAAGTTGGTCAATAAAGCGGTAATCATTCCAACGGGAGATGAAATCAAAGAAGGGATTGTACTTGATACAGACAGTCCGATGGTCATGTCCTTTATATTGAAGCTCAATGGTGATTGTCATGTCGAAAGATGCCGTCCAACTGTGGATGATGAAGCAAACATAGAACAAAAAATTCAGCAATACCTTGCAGAAGAGTTTGATCTCATTATTCTGATTGGAGGATCCGGTGGAGGACATCGATACAGCAAAACGCTTGGAAAAGATTTTACCCATTCAGCACTGGAAGGCATCTTGGATGACAAAGTTGTGACGGAACTATATGGAAAAAATGGTCATTTGTGGAGCAAACTGATAGCTGGAAGAGCAGGCAAAACCCTAGTGATAAATATACCAGGACCTTTTGCGGAAGCGGAAGCTGCTATGTCAGCGTTTGTAGAAACCTTTAAAGAAATAGGTGTGGACTTGAAAAGAATCAATGCAAGTATGGCTGAGGCTGTGAAAAAAAAGTATAGTCTTTATAATGGATTTGAGAATCAACTATGATGATGAGGACTGACAAGATTGAAGCATTTCTCATGCATATGCAAACAGTCGAAGGTTATCCTTTAGCCATTGGAGGCTTTTGTATAGCTGGAATGAAAGATCTTGTAAAAAAGAACTACCAGAGCATGAAGGATTTTAGGATAGGATCGGTAAAGGATGCCTTTTTAGTGGATTATCTCCTTGGAGAAGGGCTTAAAGAAAGAGCGAGGAAAGAGATTGTTGTGGTAGGGGCATCTATCAAGGTACAAGGAGTAGAAACTTCTACCGGAGGTGTCATTGGAGATCCGTTCGAACAAATAGCATCGTCAGATAAGACAATTGAAAGATTGACAGCTAATCTTTATCTGATTACTCGTCCAGGAGGCCCTGGAATTGCTCTGAAAGGAAACCTAAAACAAGCTGATAGAATCAACGATTACCTTAGTATCCATGAGCAAGAGGTCAAAAAAGAACCGGAAAAGTTCATCAAGCAGATAGAAATCTGGTTGACCGATTTTGTTGTGGTATTTGACGGGTCAGGAAACAGGCAAAAAGGCTGTGTCGCAATTAAAAGCGAAGGCAAAACCGAAGTGACATTTCTTTAACGAAAATCAGCGACATATATTGACATACTGCGCTTAATTGTATACAATAATACATAATTGAATACAAGAATGTCGTTTAATACAACGCGGAGAAAGGAAGGTACCAAATGAACAATCTCAAAAAAGCAACAATGGATGGGAATACAGCAGCAGCTTATGCATCATACGCATTTACAGATGTTTCTGTTATTTATCCTATTACTCCCTCTTCACCTATGGCAGAATCTGTCGACGAGTGGGCTGCGGAAGGAAAAAAGAACATATTTGGACAACCGGTGGTTGTAAAGGAAATGCAATCAGAAGGAGGAGCAGCTGGAACGTTGCATGGCTCTCTTCAATCAGGCGCATTATCTACGACTTATACAGCATCGCAAGGACTATTGTTAATGATTCCAAACATGTACAAAATCGCTGGAGAATTACTGCCAAGCGTATTTCACGTAAGTGCAAGATCATTAGCCTCAAACGCTTTGAGCATATTTGGAGATCATCAAGATGTGATGTCTACAAGACAAACAGGCTTTACACTGTTGGCATCAAGTAGCGTCCAACAATGTATGGATCTTGGCGCGGTGGCCCATTTATCAGCCATAAAGTCTCGCATACCTGTCCTGCATTTTTTCGATGGATTTAGAACCTCCCATGAAATGCAAAAGATAGATTTGCTTGATTATAATGATTTGGATAACTTGGTGGATAAAGAAGCCATCATGCAGTTTCGTGAACGATCATTACATCCCAACCATCCAGTTCTGAGAGGGACGACTCAAAACCCTGATATCTTTTTCCAAACTCGAGAATCCATCAATAAATTCTATGATGAAATTCCTGAGGTTGTTCAGAAATACATGGATGACATTAATGAATTGACAGGCAGAGACTATAAGCTATTCAACTATTATGGCTCACAACATGCAGAGAATGTCATCGTTGCTATGGGTTCTGGTTGTGACGTAATAAGGGAAACCATTGAGTACTTGAATAAACAAGGAAATAATTATGGCTTGTTAGAAGTTCATTTATACCGTCCGTTCTCAAGCAAGCACATGCTAAATGAGTTGCCAAAGACGGTAAAAAGAATCGCTGTTTTGGATAGAACAAAAGAACCTGGAGCAGAAGGGGAACCACTATATTTAGATGTGAGAAATGCATATTATGGTCAAGAAAAAGCGCCTTTGGTGGTAGGCGGTAGATACGGACTTGGCTCAAAAGAATTCACGCCCATGAATGTGAAAGAGGTGTTTGATAATCTGGCATTAGACACACCAAGAAACGGTTTTACAGTAGGAATTACAGACGATGTTACTTTCAAGTCATTGCCAGCATGCGAAGAAGCATTCAACCCTACGCCAGAAGGTACGATTTCTTGCAAATTCTGGGGACTGGGATCGGACGGAACCGTAAGCGCCAATAAATCCGCTGTCAAAATCATCGGTGATCACACGAATTTGAATGCGCAAGCTTATTTTGCCTATGATTCCAAAAAATCAGGCGGTTTGACCATATCCCATTTGAGATTTGGCGAAAAGCCAATTATGGCACCGTATGCTATTACAATGGCAGACTTTGTTGCTTGCCACAATCAAGCCTACCTGCAACAATATGATTTGTTGGATGACATTAAGGAAGGCGGCACTTTCTTATTGAATTGCATTTGGACGCCTGATCAATTGGAAAAGGAAATACCGAATGCCATGAAAGCCATATTGGCTAAGAAACATGTGGATTTCTATACCATCAACGCTGTAGAAATTGCGAAAAACCTTGGATTGGGCAATCGAATCAATATGATTATGCAATCAGCCTTCTTTAGTCTGTCAAAAGTTATGCCGGTGGAAGAAGCCATTAAGTTGCTGAAAGAAGCAGTAGTGGACAGTTATGGCAATAAAGGACAAGAAGTGGTGGATATGAACCATAAAGCCATTGAAGCGGGTCAGAAATATCTGGTAAAAATAGAAATTCCGGAGAATTGGTCTAGTGCCGAAAAAGAAGTGGCTGAAGACACGAATGGCTTACCAGAGTTTATTAAAAACATCATGATACCGATGAACCGTCAAAAAGGAGATGCTCTTCCTGTAAGCGCATTTAATGGCGCAGAAGATGGAACCTATCCAACAGGAGTCACTCAATATGAAAAGAGAGGCATTGCCATTGATGTGCCGGTTTGGCAGGTAGACAATTGTATTCAGTGCAACCAGTGTTCCTTCGTTTGTCCACACGCTGTATTAAGGCCAATGTTGTTAGATCAGAACCAGGTGGATGAAGCACCCGTAGCGCTTGAAACTAAAAAAGCTATCGGATTTGATGGAAAGCAATATTATATGGGTTTCTCTCCGCTTGATTGCACAGGTTGTGGCAATTGTGTGGATGTATGTCCGGCAAAGAAAAAAGCATTGGTTATGGAACCGCTTTCAGAAGTAAAAGAAGGTTCTGTGAAAGCATGGGAGTACATAAAAGATTTTGAAACGGTTGAGTCAGCTAAGAACAAAATCACAGTGAAAAGCAGCCAATTCAAAAAACCTTTGCTTGAATTTTCCGGTGCTTGTGCAGGTTGTGGCGAAACGCCTTATGCAAAACTGGTCACACAGCTTTACGGAGACAGAATGGTCCTTTCCAATTCAGCAGGTTGTTCCACTGTATGGGGAGGCTCTGCGCCATCTATTTCTTATACAAAAAACAGCAAAGGACACGGACCAGCTTGGGGATTCTCGCTGTTTGAAGATAATGCAGAATATGGTTTCGGCCTAATGTTGGGTGCCCAAACCATGAGAAAAATGCTAGCATCAAAAGTTAAGGAATCGCTAGAGAAAGAAACGGAAACGGAAATAAAAGAGGCTATGACAGAATGGTTGGACAACTTTGACGTTACGCAGAACACAAGAGATCGTGCAGATAAGTTGACAAATGCCATTGAGAAACATGGGCTAGACAAGTATAATGAAATATATAGGCTCAAAGACTACTTGGTGAAACAATCCAACTGGATTTTTGGCGGAGATGGATGGGCTTATGATATTGGATATGGTGGATTAGATCATGTATTGGCATCGGGTGAAGACATCAATGTATTGGTGTTTGACACAGAAGTTTACTCCAATACAGGAGGACAATCTTCCAAAGCAACACCAACCGCTGCTATTGCCAAATTTGCAGCATCAGGAAAAGACACTAAAAAGAAAGACTTGGGAATGATGGCCATGAGTTATGGTTACGTGTATGTAGCCCAAATCTCGATGGGAGCGAATCATAATCAAACCCTTAAAGCTATTATGGAAGCCGAGGCATACCCAGGGCCTTCTCTGATAATCGCTTATGCACCATGTGTCAGTCACGGAATAAAGGGCGGAATGGGAAAAGCTCAAAATCAATCAAAAAGAGCAGTGGAATCAGGCTATTGGGCCTTGTACCGTTACAACCCAACCTTGAAATCTAAAGGAGAAAATCCATTTGTCCTAGATTCGAAAGAACCCACAGCTGATTTTCAAGAGTATTTATTAAGTGAAGTGAGATACGCATCTTTGTTGAAGCAGTATCCTGACACAGCCAAAGAGTTGTTCAAAAAAGCAGCAGAAGATGCCATGGAAAGATTAGACAATTACAAAAGACTGGCAGCCTATTAATTGAGTAAAAGTTGCCATCCTTTTCAAAAGGATGGCAACCTTTAGAACAAAAAAATCTCTTCTTCTACACAAATTCATAAAAGGAAGGTGGCCATCATGTTTGAATGGATCATAATCATCATATTCTTATTTGCTGTTATTGGGTCTATCGCAGGTTGGATGAATACTAGAATTATTCTTGAAGAACTAGATCGCATAAAAAAACATATGGGCATTCAGGAAAAGAAGAGCAGTTTTTTAGAAGCCGTAGATAAATACACTAAAGATAAGAATGAAGATGAATAAGACAGGCACAAGAATAAATCCGTTTGATTTAGGTTATGACCTGTTATATAATGAATAACTAGATAAATGAGGTGACAGGATGGAGAGGGTGAAGGTGCTTAAAAGCAATTTAAGTGAACGGGCATACGAAACAATCAGAGAAATGATTCTTCGGTTGCAACTGAAGCCTGGAGAGAGGATACCAGAAGAAAGGATTTCCGAACACATACAAGGAAGTCGAACACCTGTAAGAGAAGCCCTTCGACGATTGAATGAAGAGGGGTTGGTAAGAAGCTACCCTGGTAGGTATTCAGAGGTAGCTGTTTATGATCAGAATGACATCAAGCAAATTGGTCAGTTAAGGCTTGCCCAAGATATTTTGTCTTGCAACTTAGCTATTTTGAATGGTTCAAATGCTGAGTTTAATGAGTTGCGTCATTTGGCGCAAGAATGTGAACAACACGCAAGAAGCGGTAATATATACGAAAGAATCGTATACGACTCAAAGTTCCACATTAAAATAGCAGAAATAGGCAAGAATGAAATGCTGGTGCAGAACCAAATCAACTTATATATGAAAATCCATTTGATACAAATATCTAAATACACGAGTATTGAAGATAGTGTGTATCAAATCAAGAATCATGAAGATATTATTGAAGGGCTTTACGAAAGAGACTTTAAAAAAGTGAAAGCATCTTTATGCGAACACTTACAGTCTTTCTACAACATGGACCCGGAGTTTATCGAAATGTTTCTATAGATTTTGCCGAAGGCAAGAAGCCTAGGCATTGGAAGAATCCTTAATAAAGAAGCTGAAGCTGAATAATTGTCTAAAAAGACATTTATTCAGCTTTTTTGAACGTTTACATCAAATAAATGATTGGAGGACAAAATGAATAAAGCGTTATGGGAAGAATGTGTGACCTTCCATGGGCATGCTTGTCCAGGATTGGCCATAGGATTTCGGGCGTGTGAGATCGCCAAAGAAAAAATGGACCTAACTTTTGCGCCTGATGAAGAACTGGTCTGTGTCACAGAGAATGAGGCTTGTGGTGTAGATGCTATTCAGTATATGACGGGATGTACCTTGGGAAAAGGGAACCTGATTTATCGAGATACTGGGAAAATGGCATTCACCTTCTTCAGTAGAAGAACAGGTGAATCCCTTCGTATTGTCTTAAGACCGGCAAAAGAAGAAATGACAAGAGAGCAGAGACAAGCCTTTATATTGGAAGCGCCAATGGATGAAGTGTTTCAAGTTAAAAAGCCACATTACGAACTGCCGGTAAAAGCGAAAATATTTACAACCATTGTTTGTGAGGCATGTCAAGAACCGGCACCAGAACACAAAATTAGATTGAATGACGGAAAAAAAGTATGCATGGACTGTGCTCCAACCTACTCGAGAGGTTGGGCCTAGAATAGGAGTCGATAAGTTGGAAAACAAGACACACTCAAACAACCACACGATCCAACAATATCATCACTACACAAAACAAAAGAAGAAAATCATGCTATTGATGATCATCGCTACTTTGGTACTTAGTGTTTACGGAATTCAAGCAGGATCTGCTGAGCTGACATTTTCAGAAATCGTTAGAGCTTTGATGGGCAAAGGAACCATTATGACTCATGCGGTGGTGTGGCAAATGCGTTTGCCAAGAATTCTAGGCGCATTGATAGCGGGGGCAGGATTAGCCACCGCGGGCTGTGTGATGCAAAGCAATCTAAGAAATCCCATGGCATCTCCTACAACATTGGGAATCACAAATGCTGCTGCTTTTGGCGCCAACATAGCCATCATCCTGTTTGGAGCAGGGAGCACCCATAGCAGCAGCGCCAGTGCCGTTGCCATCAACAACCCCTATGGAGTGACGGTGACAGCTTTAATTAGTGCCTTGGCGGCTATGTTGATCATATTGACGTTGGCAGGTATGAGAGGATTTAGTCCAGAATCCATCATATTATCTGGCGTAGCACTAGGATCTTTGTTTACAGCGGGAACGATGCTCATTCAATATTTCGCTGACGATATTCAAGTGGCGGCAGCAGTGTTTTGGTCATTTGGAGATCTAGGTAGGGTCATGTGGCAAGAAGTAGCGATTATGGCGGTGGTCGTTGGACTAGGTATCGGTTACTTCTACTTCAGAAGATGGGACTACAACGCGTTGAATATAGGAGAGGATTCGGCAAAAAACTTAGGTGTGAATGTAGAAAAAATAAGGCTGGAAGGCATGTTGGTAGCGTCGTTGATGACAGCTGTCACAGTATCTTTCATGGGAATCATCGGGTTTGTTGGCTTGATTGCACCTCAAATAGTCAAGAGAATGATTGACGGAGATCATCGATATCTGATTCCTATGTCGGCTATAATGGGAGCCTTCATTCTCTTGCTATCGGACACCATTGCTAGAACCCTCATTGCGCCAGTGATGATGCCAGTGGGAGCTATCACCTCATTTTTAGGAGCGCCGTTATTTCTGTATTTACTCATTAGGAGGGGAAGTAGATGATTTTAAATGTCGAAGGGTTAACCTTTCATTATCCAAGCAATCAAGTCTTGCATGACGTGTCTTTTTCTTTGGAAAAAGGAGAATGTTTGGCTGTTTTGGGGACAAACGGAGCGGGAAAATCCACCTTGCTGAAGTGCTTGACAAAAATTCTCAAACCCCAGGAAGGAACAGTTGTGGTTAGTGACCAGGAAGTAAAAAAAATGACGGCCAACCATCTGGCTCAAAAAGTTGGTTATGTTTCTCAATACAACCCAATGACCAGAACGACTGTGTTTGATGCGGTTCTTTTGGGAAGAAAACCCTATATTAGATGGGAAGCAACGGAAGCAGACTATGAGATGGTGGATCAGATCCTAGAAATGATGGGATTAAAGGATTATGCCATGAGATATACAGATGAGCTCAGCGGAGGAGAATACCAAAAAGTGGTCATCGCTAGAGCCTTGGCACAAAAACCAGAGCTTCTTATGTTTGATGAACCTACAAGCAGTTTGGATCTAAAAAATCAATTGGAAGTGATTGATACCATAAAAAAGGTGGTGAAAGATAGCGGTATTTCTGCAGTGGTGACCATTCATGATTTGAATTTGGCATTGAGACTTGCAAACAAATTTATTTTTTTGAAAGAAGGCAATATCTTTGCCGCGGGAGGCAAGGAGATATTCAACGAAGAAAATATCAACGCGGTTTATTCTGTGCCTGTTCAGATACAGAGTATCAAGGATCACCTTGTCGTGATTCCTCATTAAAGGAGTAGACATGAGAGACATTAAGAGAAAAATAAAGAGTCTGTTGCTGATTGTGGCTGCAAGCTTGTTATTGAGTGGTTGCCAAGCAACCCAACCTGACCCTGAAAACGACCAATTAGACCAACACGTTATCATAGATAGCCTTGGAAGAGAAGTGATTTTAAAGAAACAAGTTTCCAGAGTAGTAGCTATTGGTCCAGGGGCGTTGAGGCTGTATTTATATGTGGACACCCCAGACAAGTTGGTGGGAATCGAGCAAATAGAAGTAGACAGCCACTTGGGAAGACCGTATAACATGGCAAATAAGGAAATCTTGACATCTGTTCCGGTGATTGGACCAGGAGGGCCTAACCACCAACCTGATCCAGAAAAATTGTTGACCGTTCAACCAGACGTTGTCTTTTCCACCTATTCAGATGATAAGGCGATGGTAGAGAATTTGCAAAATAGGACAGGAATCCCAGTAGTGAGTCTCAGTTATGGCGTAACAGGAGCCTTTGACGAGACGATTTTAGAGGCTCTTCAGATTGTTGGGGAGGTCATGGGTCGTCAAGAAAGAAGTCAATCCATTGCAGCTTATATCAACCAAGCAAAAACAGATTTAAACAGCCGAACCGAAACAGTTGAACCAACTAGCCGTCCAAAAGTGTATTTAGGAGCTCTCAGCAATCGAGGAATTCATGGCATTCAAAGCACCACAGGCCAATACGCTTTGTTTGAGGCGACCAATGTCCACAATGTGGTGGATGAGACAGGGCACAGAGGTTCATTGATGATTGACAAAGAGCAATTGTTGGTTTGGCAACCGGAGAAAGTGATCATCGATCTAGCAGGATGGGATCTTGTGAAAAGAGACATTCAGAATCACCCGGATTTTTACAAAGCCATCCCCGCATTCGAGAAAGGTGAAGTCTATGGTCAGCTGCCGTTCAACTATTATCACACCAACATCGATACGGCACTGGTTAATGCGTATTATATCGGGTCTGTGGTTTATCCGGATCAGTTTTTGGATATTGATCCGAAAGAAAAAGCTGATGAAATATATGAATTCTTATTAGGAAAGAAACTGTATCAGGACATGGTGGCGGATTTTGGCCCACTTGAACCCATCCGATGGGAACAATAGATAGGAGGAAGACATGAGAATATTGTATTATGATTGTTTTGCGGGAATTAGCGGAGACATGCACTTAGGTGCTTTAGTGGATTTGGGAGTGGATGAGGCCTATTTGATTGCTGAATTGAATAAATTAGCCATTCGAGATGAATTTAGAGTGTCCATTAGAAAAGATCAGAAAATGGGCATCACAGGCACAAAAGTGGATGTGATCTTGACACATGATCACCATCATCACCATGATCATGACCACGGCCATGGTCACCATCACCATCATCGGAATTTGGAAGATGTCCATGACATCATAGATGAGAGTGACTTGTCTGAAACGATCAAAGCGTTGAGCAAAAAAATATTTTATCAGGTAGCAAGAGCTGAGGCGAAAGTGCATGGAAAAGCCATACATGAAGTGCATTTTCATGAAGTCGGGGCGGTGGACTCCATTGTAGATATCATAGGAGCCGCTATTTGTATAGATTACTTGGAAGTGGATAAAATTTTGTCATCTACTGTTGAACTTGGGAAAGGATTTGTAAAGTGCGCTCATGGCGTTATGCCAGTACCGGCACCAGCTACCACAGAAATATTGGGTGATACGCCAGTTCATATGGGAGGAGTGGATTCAGAAGCCACCACACCTACAGGAGCCGCTATTTTAAAAGCGGTAGTCAGTGAATTCTCTGACCATACAAATTTCAAAATCTTGAAAACAGGATACGGATTGGGAACAAAAGATTTTCAAATTCCGAACCTGTTGAGAGTCTATCTGGCGGAAGGAATGGGTTCCCAAAAGACTATTGGGAAAACAGAAAACAACATCATGATTGAAGCCAATATTGACGATATGAACCCAGAATGGTTTGGCTACCTAGAAGAAAAACTTTTTGAAGAGGGCGCCTTGGATTTCTACAAAACCCCTATCATTATGAAAAAAGGAAGATTGGCCACAAAGTTGAACATTTTGACCAACGAGGAAAAAGAGGCCCATTTAACAAATCTTTTATTGACAGAATCCACAACCATAGGGTTAAGAAAATACGCAGTGACCAAACTAGTCTTGGAAAGAGAATTTATGACCGTGGAGACGCCATATGGAGAAGCTCTGATCAAACTGACGATTGTTGAGGATCAAGTTTTCAACTACAAGCCTGAGTACGAGGTGTGCAAACAACTGGCCAAAGCATCAAGTGTATCCATCCAGACGGTGTATCGAGCAATTGATCGGCTGGATATTCATAAAAAATGGAGTCAAAAGCATGACAGTACCCAATAATTCCTTCTATTTAATGGAAAAACACTTATGTCTCGAAAAGCAACTGAAAAAGGCCTCTCGCGCAGCCATCGCCTTTTCAGGAGGCGTAGACAGCACGTTTTTGTTGGCAAGTGCGGTCGAAGCTTTAGGCAAAGAAAATGTCCTAGCCATAACCGCTGTGTCTCCCTACATCCCGCAATGGGAAATTGACGAAGCCATCGCCTATGCTCATCAATTAGGTGTCAACCATGTAAAGCTGGAAATGGGAATAGATGACACCATCCGATCCAATCCAGAGGATCGATGCTACTGGTGCAAAAAAAGCATTTTCAATCAAATTATATTGAAAGCCAAATCACTAGGATTTGAGAGAGTGATGGATGGGACGAATTTTGATGATTTAGATGATTACAGGCCTGGACTCAAAGCTTTGAAAGAACTAGATATTGTCAGCCCCCTGATGGAATGTGAAATTACAAAAAATCAGATACGTGAATGGTCAAAGGCAAAAAGGTTACCCACATGGAACAAACCCGCCTACGCTTGCTTACTAACGAGAATTCCTCACGGGACGACCGTTACAGTAGAAGCCATTCGACAGATTGAAGCAGCGGAAAACATATTATTTGAAATGGGACTATACCAGATACGGGTTCGTTCACATGGTGACCTAGCTAGGATAGAGTTGGGAGAGAAGGAATGGCAGCACGTCATCAAACATCATCTATTTAGTGACATACATCAACGTATCCAAGAAACAGGATATAATTATGTTACGCTGGATTTAGGTGGATATAAAATGGGAAGTTTTAACCCCACAAACAGGAGAGGATAAACATGGATAAGAATCAGATAAAAAAAATGCTGGAAGCCGTTAAGAGTGACCAGATGCCACTGGAAGAAGCCATAGACGAGTTGGCCAAATTGCCATTCACTGAATTGGGATTTGCTACCATTGATCATCATAGAACCATACGGGTGGGCTATCCTGAAGTGATTTATTGTGAAAACAAAACCAACGACCAAGTTAGGCAGATTATCCAACTATTGCTGTCAAAAAAAACCAACATTCTAGCCACTCGTGCCAGTAGAGAAATGTATGAAAATGTGAAAGACTTAAGCGATCAGTTACGGTACAACGAAGCGGGAAGGGTTATCACATGCAAAATCCAAGAAACAGAGACACCGGACAGCTACATTGCCATTGTCTCGGCAGGAACGTCAGATATTCCCGTGGTAGAAGAGGCTAAAGAAACAGCGGAAATATTGGGCAACCGGGTAAAAGTCATCAACGATGTAGGCGTGGCGGGTATTCATCGATTGTTTCATCGACTAGAGGATATTCAGAAAGCCAAGGTCATCATAGTTGTGGCTGGAATGGAAGGGGCATTAGCAAGTGTAGTAGGAGGATTGGTATCCAAACCCATTATTGCAGTTCCTACAAGTGTGGGATATGGAGCCAATTTAAATGGCATAGCCACTTTGTTATCCATGCTGAATAGTTGTGCCAGCGGTGTGACAGTCGTGAATATAGACAATGGATTTGGAGCAGCCTACAGTGCTAGCATGATCAACCATCTTTCGTGATGACAAAGGATCTTGACACCTATTAAAAGGTGCTATATAATGCAGTTAGGACATGGGGGCCAAGAGATTGGCTGAGATAGAACTGTTACTGTTCTGACCATTTACCTGATCTGGATAATGCCAGCGTAGGGAGCTTCTAACGAATAAAAAAAACACAATACCTACAATGACAACTACCGGACGGGTAGTTTTTTTATTTTCTGATAAGGAGGTGTCATATGCCAATCATCAACCTGAGCTTACAAATTGTTCCTAAAATACCTCATATCACCAATATTTATCCTGTTGTTGACAAAGTGATTCAAATGATCCATGACAGCGGTGTAAAATATGAAGTGGGGCCTATGGAGACGACCATGGAGGGAGAATTGCCGGATTTGTTGAAATTAGTTGAGAAAGCGCAAGCTATTTGTGTAGAAGAAGGAGCTAATCGCGTACTTTCCTTCGTGAAAATCGATTACGCGCCTGAAGGGGTGACCATGGATGAAAAAACTCACCAATACAGATGAGCGATTGTCATCGAAAAAACAGGTAATTATCGGGTTCTATCTATTCATCATTGTCTTGTGGCAAGGACTAACCGTTTGGCTTGAGATTCCAGCCTATATTTTGCCATCCCCCCTGTTGATTTTGACTGAGTTGTACCAAAGCTTTCCATTGTTGATGATGCATACTAGGGTTACATTGACAGAAGTGTTGTTGGGATTCTCAATCTCAATCATGCTTTCAGTCATATTATCCGTGCTGATGGATCGTCATCAGACTTTGAAAGATTTGATCTATCCACTGATTGTTGTGTCTCAGACTATCCCTATCATTGCCATAGCGCCTTTGTTGATGGTTTGGTTTGGGGTTGGACTTTTGAGAAAAGTAATCGTTGTGGTATTGGTTTGCTTTTTCCCCATTGCGGTCAGCTTGACAGAAGGTTTGAATGCAGCAGACCCAGAGCTGGTAGACTTAATGCGAACCATGAAAGCGTCAGAAAGACAAATCTTTTTAAAATGTAAACTTCCCGCTGCTTTGCCATCGTTTTTTTCCGGATTAAGGATTGCGGCCACCTACAGTGTGTTAGGGGCAGTGGTGGCAGAGTGGGTTGGTGCCCAAGAGGGGTTGGGCATTTTTATGACACGAGTCATGAAGTCATATCGCATTCCTGCCTTGTTTGCCAGCATCATCATCATCGTTGTCATGACTTTGGTGTTGGTAGCCTGTGTAGACTGGATCGGCAGAAAGGCCATGCCATGGAAAAATGAAAAAAGGAGTAGATAAAATGAAAAAAGGGATCATTATAGGATTGATAGTGTTGTTAGGAATGGGCTTGATGGGCTGTCAATCCAATCAAGACACAGAAAATACAATGGGAAAAATCGTATTCACGTTGGACTGGTTTCCAAACACCAATCACACAGGGGTGTATGTGGCAAAAGAAAAAGGATACTTTGAAGCCCAAGGTCTTGATGTTGAAATTATCCAACCTGGTGAAAGCACAGCTGAGCAATTGGTGGCTTCTGATTCCGCCCAATTTGGTGTGAGTTATCAAGAAAGTGTCACCTTCGCCAGGTCTGAAGGCATCCCGGTCGTATCTATTGCAGCAGTGATTCAACACAATACCTCTGGGTTTATGTCTTTGGCAGAAAAAGGGATTGAGTCACCAAAGGACTTTGAAGGAAAGAAATACGGAGGATGGGGCTCGCCCATAGAGATAGCAACCCTCCAATATTTGATGGAACAAGAAGGAGCCGATATCAATCTTGTAGAAGTCATCACGGTAGGCGACATCGACTTTTTTGCAGCCAGCAGATCAGGGGACATCGATTTTGCATGGGTGTTTGAGGGTTGGTCAGTAGTTGACGCAGAGTTGAAAGGACACGACATTCACTACATCGACCTAGGCAAAGAAGCACCTATATTTGACTACTATACACCGGTGATCATCGCTAGCGAAAGAATGATCGCTGAAAAAACTGAGCTTGTAGAGCGTTTCATGGTTGCCCTTGAGCAAGGCTATAACGATACCATTGAGAATCCAGATGAGGCAGCTGAAATTCTATTAAAGCATGTACCTGAATTGGAAGAAGAGCTGGTATTTGCCAGCCAAGCGTTTTTATCAGAACGGTACCTGGCAGAAGGTCCTTATTGGGGATACCAATCGGAAGAAACATGGGAACGCTACACCCAATGGCTTTATGACAACGGGTTTATTACCAATTGGGTCTCTACAGAAGAAGCCTTTACCAACGAGTTCTTAAATCAATAGGAGGATGGAATGAAACGTGTCGTGATGAATCACGTGACAAAAACCTACTGGATGAAAGAGGGTGTAAAGCTGGAGACATTGGATCAAGTCAACCTGGAATTGGGGGATAAAGAATTCGTCGCCATCATTGGACCAAGTGGATGTGGCAAGAGCACGATCTTTCGATTGATCGCCAAAATTGAAGAAAGGTTTGAAGGGAAAATCTTCATTAATGGCACCTCCATTCAAGACTCTAATGAGACCATTGGCTATATGCAGCAAAAAGACTTGTTAATGCCTTGGAGAAGCATTATGGCCAATGTCGTGTTGCCGTTAGAATTGAAAGGCTACAAGAAAAAACGCAGCCATTCTGTGGCACAAGAGCATATGGAAAAATTTGGGTTGAAAGGATTCGAGAACGCTTGGCCTCATCAGCTTTCAGGGGGCATGCGCCAACGAGCAGCCCTATTGAGAACATTTCTGATGGACAGTTCCATTATGTTATTGGATGAGCCTTTTGGAGCTTTAGATGCCATGACACGATTGGAAATGCAACAATGGCTGTTGACCATTTGGGAAGAAAACCAAAAATCTGTCTTGTTTGTCACTCACGACATTGATGAAGCTATATTCTTGTCGGACCGGATCTACGTCATGAGCCAACGCCCAGGAAAGATGATCCATGAACAGAGGATAGATTTTGAACGACCAAGAAACCCGGATTTGATGCTGACAGAAAAATACTTAGCTTACAAAAAAGTGTTGATCGAAAAATTCAATCAATCAACTAAATGAAAATCATTTTCAAAACAATAGATTCATAGTATAATAAGGGCATCTAAGATAGAGCAACAAAAAGGAGGAATCAACATGTCACCTAAGCTATTATTAGGATTGGTGGTGGTTGGCGTTCTGCTTGTTGTGTTTGTACCCCAGATTAAGAGAGGGTCAAAAAGCACGGATAAAAACCAGCAGAAACCGGAGGATAGAGAAACATACACAGCTTTCTCCATCAATCAACCAAATGATTCGAAAGACAGAGATATTCAATCCATTCATTTGGCGGGGGGGTGTTTCTGGGGGCTGGAAGCCTATATGTCAAAGTTGTACGGTGTTTTGGACGCCACTTCAGGATATGCCAATGGAACGACAGAGAATCCTACTTACGAAGAGGTTTGTCATCAAAACACAGGTCATGCTGAAACCGTTCATGTAACTTACGATGCCAACCAAGTGAATTTAAAAACCCTGCTGACCTATTATTTTCGTGTCATCGACCCCACAAGCTTGAATCGACAAGGAAACGACGTAGGGTCTCAATATCGAACAGGCATCTACTACACAAATGAAGAACAACTAGCGGTTATTCAAGAAGTCATAACAAAAGAACAAGAAAAATATGCGCAAACTTTGGTGGTAGAAGTCGAACCATTGAAACATTACTATTTGGCGGAAGAATACCATCAAGATTATTTAGAAAAAAACCCAACAGGGTACTGCCACATTGACTTGTCATTGGCAGAAGATGTGATCATTGATCCAACCAAGTACCCCAAGCCATCTTTGGAGGAGATACGTGAAAATTTATCAGAAAAGGCGTATGAGGTAACCCAGAAAAATGGGACAGAAGCTCCTTTCACCCATCCCTACTGGGAACAGTTCAACAAAGGCATCTATGTGGATGTGGTGACAGGAGAACCCTTGTTTTCATCCAATGATAAATTCGAGTCTAATTGTGGGTGGCCGAGTTTTGCCAAACCCATCGATCCGGAAGTCGTTGTTTATACAGAAGATGACACCTTGAGTATGATTCGCACAGAAGTCAGAAGCCGGTCAGGGGATTCTCACTTAGGTCATGTATTTGATGATGGACCAAGAACCTTGGGAGGTATGCGATACTGTATCAACGGAGCTTCTTTGCGATTTGTCCCTTACAATGAGATGGAAGCACAAGGCTATGGCTATTTAATGAAGCATGTTCAGTGAGAGTTGATCAGACGCCCAAGATCCTGTGAACCATGACGGATAAGATACGGATGCCGTTTAGTAAAGCGTCTCTATTGAAAGACATGTCAGGATGATGCAAACCGGGAGTTAAATCACAGCCAAGCCCAATGTAAGTCGTTTTTAATTCAGGTTTCCACCGTGTGAATTCGTGAAAATCGTCTGCACCGGTGGTTCTTTTTATGCCCAGCATGCCGGTTGATCCTAACACTTCCGTAATCGCTTCTCGGGCTATTTGGATCATGGATTCGTCGTAGACAGGAGCGGGTAAACCAGGGACCACATTGACTTGTCCTTCGCATCCAATAGTGGCGGCACCTGCCTGGATGGCATGAGATACTTTTCTGATCAATTCATCCATGGTTTCATTGTTATCTGCTCTCAAATCAACGGTGACATGTCCCTTTTCCGGTATGGAAGTGGTCATGGGATCACCGGATTGGACAGCGATCATCTTTGCCGAAGCAGGAACGCCAGGATCTACCCAGATGGCATTAACAGCATGAACAATGCTGGCGATAGCATCGATGGGGTTTTTCCCCATATGAGGGCGTCCGGAATGGGACATCTGCCCAATGACTTCACCATTGATAATGGTTAGAGCACCATGTTTCAAGGCAGCGATGGCTTCGTTCATCTTGGCTTCCTGAATAGGTCTCAGATGAATCCCTATGCACATATCCACTTCATCTAATACTCCAGCTCTTGCCATTGCACGAGCACCACTCGTTGTTTCTTGTTCCTCAGAAGGTTGAAAAATCAGTTTCAATGTCCCTTTTTTAACCAAATTAAGTTCCTTGGCCATCAATCCAGCAAAAAGAACCATGGTGGTGTGGGCATCGTGTCCACAAGTATGCATGGTAACCAATTGGTCATCTACGATATGGTTTAATGCATCCATATCTGCTCGAAGCGCTAGGACAGGACCTGGTTGGTCACTTCTCACATAGGCAACAAGACCAGTGTTGGCGATCCCAGTAACGACTTCGATCCCGTGGGATTGCAAAAATTCAGCCACATAGGCGGCGGTTTTGTACTCCTGAGTAGCCAGCTCAGGCATACTATGCAAGGCATCGTATGTTTGAAGCACAGCCTTTTTTTTCGTCATAGGCCATTGTTTGATTTCGTTGATCATGCTATTCACATCCTTTATAAAATATATGAGGCGAAATCACTCAATACTAGCAAATTGATGGGTCAAACGACGGACAAGCATTCGGTAGACAAACCAAGCAATCACAATAAGTAATAAAGAATCTATACAGACCGTGACCAAAAGAGTTAGATCCAGTTGGATTAAGACATAAGTCAAAAATCCCAACGTAACAGTCAATCCACCTCCTAGGGCCATTGAGATGAGCACATTTAGGTTTTGCTTTACAGCTCTCTGTGGATTATCCCAACTTAGCATAGGTCGGTTGATGTCAATCAACAGACCGATAAAGATAATGGGAATGGCGCCTAGCAAGCCTAAAAATCCGGAGACAACCAGATCCATCCATGTTAGCGGCAGGAAGAAAAACATGCCGATGGAAAGAAAAAGAATGGTTGCAACTTGAAGCAGGAAAGGGGAGAGTGCCTTTCCCATGATATGTTCTCTGGATGAAACAGGGATGATACGAGACAGATAAAACGTTTTGCCTTCTCTAGAAAAACAGGTGGAAGCTGTGGGGTTTAGAGCAGCCATAAGACAGTAGGCGCCTGATAATCCCAATACAAACAAGGAACGGTTGTCATGAAATAAATCGATTATAAAATCCATTTCAGAAGGCGCACCACTCACAAGGGGCATGACCAAAAATATAAAAGGCAGCAGTACTACAATACTCACACAATTAAACAGATAGATAGGAGTTTTAAACAAAGTGATCCAATCTACTTTGAAAACAGCCAAAAAAGGGGAACGAGTTTTGCTGCTGGCTTTCTCTAAATCAGACTCAGTAAAAGCTTTTTTCTTAGAGGAAGCCTCATTTCCTCCGATAATGCCACCTAGATACAAAGTTTCGCTGACAAAGATCATCAAAACAAAGGCTCCTGCGCTGAAAGCCAATACACCGATCAATTGAAGCCAAGAAGTGGCAGATTGGGTGTACAACGCTAAGGAAGTCATTTGAGATAGAGGGTAGAATCGACCTAGTTGATCAATTAGATACCGATTGTCAGTGAATAAATTGGCTAGAAAGGCTTGTTCTTCTCCCGGTGCCATATGGATCATGGATCGTTGGATCAATATTTGCGTGCCAAGCAGGACGAAAAGAAAAAGGAACATCGTCACAACGCGGATCAGATCTTTTTTGCCTGATACATTTGTGAATCGCATAATAACAATGATCAAAATGGATGCCAAGGAAAGAGGGACTACAGGTGTTAAGAGATACAACAAGACAGCTTTCAAGTAATAGATGAGACCACCGCCCGTCAAACTATGGTTGATAAAGATAACAGGAATGAAAAACACAGATAAAAGGATATATTCGTAGATCAACAGACTGAAGAATTTGGAGATGACAAGATGTCGACTTTTGATGGGCAATGGAATCAAAAGGTCGGTATCACGCGAAAAATAATAATAAGATAAAACATAAGTCAAACCGAGAAAGAAAACCATCATGACAGCGACATAGTGAGCAATAGCCATAAAATACGTCTCCTGTCCCAACATCAATAAGGAGAAGCTCATTTGTCTGATAAAGCTCAGGTAAAGTCGGTAAGCAGGGATGAGTGCTAAAATAACGACAACAAACAAGAGTATTTTCAACGCATCCTTCTTGCTTTTAAAGTGTTTGGGATTCAAGGCGTGTAGGTTGAAAGTGTTGATCAGTCCCACTTTGGTCAGCAATAAAATGGTTTTCATACGCCTGTCACCTCTAGGAAGATTTTTTCTAGAGATTCTTCTCTACCTGCTTTGGTTCGCAAATCAGCCATGGTACCCTCGGCGATTATTCGGCCTTTGTGGATGATACCGATGCGATCACAGATCTTTTCCGCCACTTCCAAAACATGGGTAGAAAAAAAGACAGATTTTCCTCGTTGGCACATGTCTCCCATAATTTCCTTCAAATGGAAGGCGGATTTCGGATCTAAGCCAACCATGGGCTCATCTAGAATGAATAAATCTGGGTCATGAATCAAGGCACCAGTCAGTGCTATTTTTTGTTTCATTCCATGAGAGTAGGAATGAATCACATCATTGACAGCATCGGATAAACTGAAAAGATTCAAGTATTTTTCAATTCTTTCTTGGCGGTCTTTTTTAGAAACACGGTACACATCCCCCATAAAATTCAGGTATTCCATACCTTTCAATTTATCGTAGATTTGGGGGTTGTCCGGTACAAAGCCAATATTGGCTTTGGCTTGCAAGGGGTGTGTCAATGTATTAAAGCCTGTCACATGGATCAGGCCGCCATCTTGTTTTAGCAAGCCAACAATGAGCTTGATGGTGGTCGTTTTACCTGCTCCGTTGGGACCGAGAAAACCATAGATTTCTCCAGGCTTAACGGCAAAAGAAACTTGGTCAACAGCTTTGACTTTTCCATTGGAATAGGACTTGGATAATTGGTCGACTTTTAGCATAAGAATCTCCTTGAGTTAATGTGGTGTAAACTAGAGTTGGTTTTGAACAAAAAGGATGATATCCTCCAACAAAGGTTCGTGGACATGTCCTTTGACATAATACTCTTCAGGAGTAGGAGCCGATTCGCCATAAATGAGCAAATGGTTGATGCCTTCATACACTTTGAAAGAATAATTGTCCTGATCCTTCAAAGCTTCGTAGATGATCGAAAATTCACTGATCGGAACTTGATAGTCTCGATCTCCTTGAAAAACAAAAACCGGTTTCTCGATTTCACGAGCCATCTCGACAGGATCGTAAGCTGCCAAATCTTCCCAATAAGGGCGGTAAGCGCCTAGAATAACCTCATCGTCACCAATTAACTCAGGGTTGAGAGATTTATGGGCTTCTTCAGTCATGGCCTCTATATAGGCTAGCTCTTCATCAGTAATTTCACCATCTAAAGCGGACAAATACTCAATTTGGTAAGGAACGATTTCTCCCAGGCTTGAAAAGATGCCTGCTGCCATCATGTAACCAGCTGCATCTGGCGTAACTTCTGCGATCCTTGGCATCAGATAAGCACCCAGGCTATGGCCCAGCACGTAGATTTGATCGGGATCTACATACTCTAGGCTAGAGGCGAACGCAACCGCCTCAACCACATCATCAATCACTTCACCGTAGACGGTCAGATCTTTCATGCCACCCATAACAGCACCATAAGTATAAGTTCGTTTGTCGTAACGCAGGACGCTTACGCCCCGCTCGGCCAGATAATAAGCCATATCTCTAAACGGCGCATTGGCGCCAATGGTTTCATTCATATCGTTAGGACCTGAGCCGTGGACCAATATTACCATAGGATGGGTGCCTGAGGTATCCGGAGTTGTGATTTTGCCATCCAAAGGCCAATCGTTGTCGCCAAAGACGATCGAAATCTCCTTAAAACCTTCTGGTGGGTCTTGAGCGATTTCGTCTTCAAAAGAAAAAGCACCAAAGTTAAAACCGGCAATACGACCCTCCTTATCGATGACCACATTGGCATTCAATTTGTTTTGCTCTAAGACCACACCAGTGGTGTAGAATCCAAAGTCTCCCTGAAAACGGGTTTCAGAACCGACGAATTCGATAAAAGGACCGTAATTAGCATACATATCCACGAAAAAAGCTTCATAAGCTTCTGGATCAATGGCGGCGATCATGTTTTCATCATGGGGGTAAGTTGTGTAAGCTTCTGAGTAAGCACCACTAAACAAACTTTCCAGATAGCCGCTTCCCACCTGAATCAGATAAGCCTCGTCGATCACTTCAGGGATATCTAGGTTGTTGCCCTCGTCATTAGGCTCCTCTTCAGAAGGGTCTAATGGCGGTGGGTCAGAAGATCTACAAGCAGTTGGCAGAATCAATAACAAGCATAAGACTAAAAACATATATCGTTTCATTATTTCCTCCAATAATCAATTGGTATTTGCGGTAACACTTTTATTATACAATAAAAGCATCAATAAATCATGGAGGCAATGAAATTATAAGCGAAGCTTAATGGATTTTTAATAAAGACAAAAGGTGTCAATTAAACCGAACGAAATTGTTAAATCTTGATAAAAAGAACAGAAAGACACAGGGGGCGTTTGATAAACCTGCTAATTTTGATATAATGGACGAAGAAACGGAATAGAGGCCATTTGGCCGAAAATAGAAGGAGATGGCGATGGAAAAAGAAGCAAAATCACTAATCAGAGTTCGTATGAGTGCCCATGACGCACACTATGGTGGCAATCTGGTGGATGGAGCCAGAATGTTGAATCTATTTGGAGACGTAGCCACAGAGCTTCTCATTATCAATGATGGAGACGAAGGGCTGTTTGTAGCCTATGACAACGTGGAATTTACAGCGCCAGTATATGCGGGTGACTATATTGAAGCGGAAGGCCGCATTGTCCAATCAGGCAACACATCACGCAAAATGGAGTTTGAAGCTAGAAAAGTCATTGTGCCAAGACCGGACATCAGCGAATCGGCCTGTGACATACTAGAAGAACCCATCATCGTATGCAAAGCCAGTGGCACTTGTGTGGTGCCAAAGGCAAACCAAAGAAAATAGGAGGTTTTTAAAATGACATTCAAGAATTTATTATTTGAAAATCAAGAAGGAGTAGGGGTATTGAAAATCAACAGACCCAATGCGTTAAATGCCCTCAACTCAGAAACCATTCAAGAATTGGACCAAGCCATAGAGCAAATAGCCAAAGACAACACGGTTAAAGTGTTGGTTCTTACGGGAGAAGGTAGAGCGTTTGTGGCAGGGGCGGACATTGTTGAAATGAAAGACAAAACGCCTGAAGAAGCAAGAGTCTTTGCCGCTTTAGGATTGGATACTTTTAGAAAAATCGAATTGATGGAAAAGCCGGTTATTGCTGCGGTCAACGGGTTTGCCCTTGGCGGTGGTTGCGAACTGTCTATGGCATGTGACATTCGCATTGCGGGAGAAAAAGCCAAATTCGGACAACCAGAAGTGACTCTGGGAATCACACCAGGATTTGCTGGCAGTCAAAGAATGCCAAGACTAGTAGGAACTGCCAAAGCAAAAGAACTGATTTTCACAGGAAAACTAATTAATGCTGAAGAAGCAGAAAAAATTGGATTGGTCAATCAAGTGGTGGCACAGGACCAATTGATGCAAGTAACCATGGAAATGGCAAGAGCCATTGCAGCGAACAGCCCTACTGCAGTCAAATATTCAAAAAGTGCGATCAACAGAGGAATAGAGACAGACATAGAAACAGGCAGCATCATAGAAAAAGACTTGTTTGGACTTTGTTTTGCATGCCCTGAGCAAAAAGAAGGCATGACGGCATTTGTAGAGAAACGCAAACCGAATTTTAGTTAAATGCAGGAGGGTGCCACCGTCAATTAATTAAGAAAAATTAAGCAAAAATTAATTGAAAAAAATATCGATTTGTACTATTATGGTCATGGTAAAGGTGGCGATATCTTTGAAGCAATTCACAAAAGTATTTATGATTGCATGGGCTATTTTTATGGTCATTGCCGGTGTTCAAGTCTATCAAGCTTATCAGGATATTGCGGCATCCAACAACCGGGTGCCGTCTTATGATGAAAATTGGTTGGTAGGATACGAAAACCAACTGTTATCCTTGGAATCTTACGAAGCCTATGTGTCTGGCAGTCGTCGGGTCAATTTTTTGATTGCCGGATTAGAGTCCACTCGCACTGACACTTTGATTTTTGCTAGTTACGACACAAAAGATAAAAAAGTGGACATGGTTTCCATTCCTAGAGATACTTACTACTACAAGGAAGGCTTTAGAAGTGGCTACACGCATATATCCAATTACAAAATAAACGCCATATATGGTGGTAATGGCATAGAAGGAACCATACGAGCAGTAGAAGACATTATGAATCTTCCGGTACATCATTATATCACCGTTACCATGTCAGGTGTGACACGGATTATCGACGCTATGGGAGGCGTGGAGATAGAGGTTCCTTTTGACATGGTCTACGATGACATTTATGACAGTCCGCCGCTGCACATTCGAATAGAGGCTGGTCTCCAAACTTTAGACGGCAAAAACTCCGTAGACTTTCTTAGATTTAGACAGAACAACGACGGAACCATTCATTATGGAGACATACAAAGAATCCAACTTCAACAGACTTTTCTAGGCCAAGCAGCTAGACAAGCTTTCAGTTATCGATTGCCTATGGTTGTGAAAGAAGTCTTTGATGCGGTGAGTACAGATGTTAATATGACAGATGCGTTAAAATATGCCACATCAGCGGCGAGCCTGAGTAGTGACAATATCAATTTTCACACATTGCCGGGTCATGCAGAATATATCCAAGGCGTCTCTTTCTACATAGCCAACGGACCCGAAGTGCAACAAATGGTTTATGGGATGTATAGCATTCCTTTTGAAAGAGCGGGGACAGATTAAATGCGATCAAAACGATATTAGCTAATGAAATACAGTTCGAAAGGACTGTATTTTTTGAGTGGATAGCCTTAATCAAATATTAAGATTTTGTTGCTATACTTGATATGACTCATAAAAATAGATATAGTATAGAGTGATACTCTAAGAAGGGAGAACACCCATGTTTGAAACATTATTACCAAAGCTGTTGATTATTCCAGCCATACTAATTGGCATATCCATACATGAATATGGCCACGCCTTGGCCGCAGTTAAACTGGGGGACGATACCCCACTGCATCAGGGAAGATTGAGCCTTAATCCGATTAAACATTTAGATCCATTGGGATTCCTGTTTTTATTGGTGGTTGGATTTGGCTGGGCCAAACCGGTCATGATCAATCCAAGAAATTTTAAAAATCCAAGGCGAGATGACATCATCGTTTCGATCGCAGGGGTAACATTGAATTTTATCACGGCCATTGTGTTTGTCCTCATTATCAAATTCATGGTCAACAATTTTTTTAGTTTTCTCATTACAGACACAGGCAATGTCTTGTTGACGATGTTGTATGCGGTGGTGCAAATCAATATCGTTTTGATGATTTTTAATTTGTTGCCCATTCCGCCCCTCGATGGTCATCATATTGCTCAAAGTGTTGGTGGATTTCGTGTGTATAATTTTTTCAGGAAATATGAGCAGGTGATCCGCATCGGTCTTATCATATTGTTGGTGACAGGTTACATTGGACGAATTATCGGGCCTCCTGTTTATGGCATCACCAATTTCCTGTTTTCAGTTTTTAACGTATTCTAAAGTAACAAGGACATGAAAAATCAACAAACCTGGTCTGGAAAGAGAGCGGGTTTTTTGTTTCAATAAGAGTTGAACAAGGCAGAAATCTGTGTTATATTCTTAAGGTATCCTATGAAAAACAAATGTGTATATAACGCAAACAATATAGAGAATACAAGGAGGAAATATGAAACCGATCACATTAGGAATACTGGGAATGGGGACTGTCGCATCAGGTTTGGTGGATGTGATGACCATGAATCAGGAAAAGATAGAAAAGGAAACCAATGAGACTTTTGAAATTAAGAAAGTATTGGTCAGAAACTTAGATAAAGACAGACCAGAAGTCCTTTCAAAAACCACTTTTACAACAGACCCATACAAAGTTATCAATGACCCCAACATCGACATTCTAGTGGAATTGATTGGAGGAATCTATCCTGCATATGACTACGTTAAATCCGCTTTGCAACAGCAAAAACACGTGGTGACAGCCAACAAAGCCTTAATCGCAACGCACGGTAAAGAGCTAGAATCTTTAGCTATAGACAATGGCGTTAGACTCATGTACGAAGCCAGTGTGGGTGGAGGCATTCCTATCATCAATACCTTGTCTGAAAACCTCAGTGGCAATAGGATTGAGAGCATATCAGGTGTGATTAACGGCACAACTAATTACGTGTTGACGCAAATGACAGAGAGAGGGTTATCTTTTGATGAAGCGGTGAAAGAAGCTCAAGACCTTGGTTTTGCAGAAGCAGATCCTTCATCAGACGTGGAAGGAGACGATGCTGCCTATAAAATTGCTATTCTGACACGAGTGGCATATGGACAATGGATTGAAGCGGACCAAATCATCAAGGAAGGCATTACAAAAATTTCCAAAGAAGACATTAAGTATGCAAGAGAATTAGGCTATGTAATCAAACTGCTGGCTTCTTCCCAAAGACAAGAAAATCAAGTATCTTTAAGCGTTCACCCCACCTTGATTCCAGTAGATCATCCTTTGGCCACAGTCAAGAATGAATTCAATGCGGTCTTATTGAAAGGGAATGCTACTGGAGAAGTCATGCTCTATGGGAAAGGAGCCGGGGCTTTGCCAACAGGAAGCGCTGTTTTATCGGATATCATGGCCATTTCTAAGAAGAAAGAAGATCCTGTTAGAAGTTACACAACAGACGCAGAACCATTGGTTATGGCACATGAAAGCAAAAACCAATATTATATCCGACTAAACGTGGTGGATAAGCCAGGCGTTCTTGGATATATCGCCAATATTTTTGGAGAACACCATGTTAGTTTGGCATCAGTGGTACAACGACAAAAATCTGGAGATATCGCGCCCCTGGTTTTCATCACATACGAAACAGAGAAAAAACAGATAGATCAAGTGCTTGAAAAAATAGCACAAGACGAAAACGTGTTGGGTGTGGCAAGTGTTTTAACGGTTGAAAACCTATAACAGTCAAGGGGTGACTTATGGTAAGTGAACGCATTAAAAAAATGAAGCCTTCCGCTACATTAGCCCAATCGTCTAAAATTGCGGAGTTAAGAGAACAAGGAATTCACATCATTGGATTCAATGTGGGAGAACCTGACTTTGATACGCCTGTAGCCATTGTGGAAAAAGGAAAAGAAGCGCTGCAAAAGGGGTTGACCCGGTATACACCGGGACCTGGGATGATTGCGTTGAGACAGGAAATTTGTCGCAAATTCAAACGCGAGTACCAATTAGAATACGATTACCAGGATGTGGTGGTGTCTTCAGGTGCAAAACAAGCCCTTACCAATGCCTTGATGGCTCTTGTCAATCCTGGAGATGAAGTGATCATACCGACCCCTTGCTGGGTCAGTTATATAGAGATGGTCAAACTGGCAGATGGTGTGCCCATACTTGTCAAGACAAAAGAAGAAAATGGATTTGCTTTGGATATGGAAGCCATCAAAAAGGCTGTGACCCACAAAACAAAAGCCATCATGATTAACTCTCCTAATAATCCAACTGGTGCGGTGTACACCGAAGAACATCTAAAACAACTGGGAGAGTTGGCTGTGAAGGAAGATTTTTACATCATCTCAGACGAAGTTTACGAAAGATTAGTCTATGATCGAGTCAAAAATTGCTGTGTGGGCGCCTTATCTCCTGCCATCCGAGAAAAAACCATCACGATCAATGGTGTATCAAAAGCCTATGCTATGACGGGATGGCGGATCGGATATGCGGTGGGGCCAAGAGCCATCATTAAAGCGATGGGAGACTATCAAGGACATACAACCACTAGCCCTAACACGCCAGCCCAGTATGCGGCAATTGAAGCGATTGCTAACGGAGACCAAAAGGCTGAAATGATGAGACAGGCATTTGACGAGAGAAGAGTCTATTTGGTCAATCGATTGAAACAAATGGCAGGCATTCAGTGCAACATGCCAAAAGGCGCTTTCTATGTCATGCCAAACATCACAGCTTATTTTGGGAAATCAACCAATAAACGAATGATTCAAACGACAACAGACCTAGCTGATTATCTATTGGAAGAAGCGCACATAGCAGTGGTGGCAGGGGAAGCATTTGAAGCACCTTCCCATTTAAGGATTTCCTACTCTAACAGCATGGAAAACATTCAAGAAGGCATGGATCGGATGGAGCAAGCCCTAAGACGTTTAAAGTGAGCATAAAAAAAGTTCAGGTTTTCCCTGAACTTTTTTTGTAGGTTAAGAGGGGATCAACAACTGCCTCCGGCATAGCCCATGATATCGACCATGAAGCCCTTTCTTAAGAAGGAGGTGCTATAGTCAACCGTGAACCCTTCATAACGGGACAATTCTTCACCAAGAAGAAAAGTCAAACCATCTTTTTCAAATACTTCATCATTATCTTTTTGTTCATCCAGAACAAGTCCCATTCTAGGGCCGCCTCAGCCAAAGCCTGAAATATTAACCCTGACCGCTTTTTCGGTTTCTTTTTTTTGCGCCAACACATCTTTTAGAGCAGCGATGGCTTCTTGTGATACATCCAATTTCATGAATAATCTCCTTTCAATTTCAATTTAACTTAGTTGCTTTCCAATAAAATATCATACAACATTTCCATTTGTTCATAGCTCAATGTGCCTCTGTGACCGCCTACCAAAACGCCTTCTTGGTTGATGGCGATTGTCAGTGGAATGGCATAGGCGCCATAGGCACCAGCTGCTGTCGCTTTTTCATCTAATAATACGGGCAGATCCAATTGATGATCTGACAAGAAACGCTCAACGGTTGATTGAGATTCTTGAATATTGATAGCCAACACGACAAGTCCATCGTCCTGATAGGTTTCATATAAGCGTTGCAGGTCGGGCATTTCATCCACACAATGGGGACACCAAGTTGCCCAAAAGTTTAAAATGATGTTTTTTCCTCCATAATGAGCCAGCGTGACGGTTTCGCCACTTAGATCTTTCAATTGGAAATCGGGGGCAAAGACAATTTCTTCCTCTTCGGAGGGTTCGGTATCAGTTGAAGACCCATCATCCAAAGGAGAGGGTACAGTTTCAGCCGGTGCAGATGTGGTACATGCGCTTAAAGTCAACATCACCGAAAGAATCATCGCCAATAGAATCAAAGATTGTTTTTTATACAAATAATCACCACCTAAATAAAGTATGCGGTCAAATAGACTAAACGATTGGTGTAAATCAATAAACCTAAGACCACCAACAAGACACCGCCTACTTTGTTCATCACACCAGAAAATCGTTCAATGCTTACCAGATGGCTCGAAAATTTTCCAATGAACAAAGAAGTGGCCAAAAAGGGAATAGACAATCCTGCTGAGTAGGCTACAAGCATGGATACACCTTGCATCAAAGTGTCTTGAGTCCCAGCAAACACCAGAATTGAGGCCAGAACAGCACCGATGCAAGGGGTCCAACCAGCACCAAAGGCCAAACCCATTAAGACGGCCCCAAAATAACTATCCACCACTTTTGGTATTTTTACGCGCCTTTCTCGATTAAGAAAATTCAGACGAAGTATGCCCAGCATGAATAAACCAAACAAAATAATGATCACACCGGCAATTCTTCTAAAGGTGAACATATTGAAAGATAGAAACCTTCCAACAGTGGTAGCGGAAGCGCCAAGCAAAATAAACACCAAGCTGAAACCTAAGATGAACCCCGTTGTTCGAATAAAAGGCTTGAGCCAATTTTGAGGATGCCCATCCACAGACGAACCGGTTATAAAAGAGATATATGCGGGGATCATAGGAATGATACAGGGAGAAAAAAAGGATACAACTCCTGCCCCAAATGCAATTGCCAATGATACGTCTGCCATATTGTCACCGTCCTTCATCAAAATATAACATACCCTAGGGGGGTATGTCAAGTTCTCTATGGATCAAATCGATTGATATTGGCGGTCATTTTTTGGCGACTTTTTTCAAGGAGTTGGTAGATGGTTTCTTTGTCCTCAGCCATTAAAGCGTCCTTAAACTGGCTCATGTTGTCATGAAACGTATCGATTTCGTTAATCAGATAGGATCGATTCAGCAAAAAAGCATCCGTCCAAAGGTCCGGGTTGATATTGGCCACTCGAGTGGCACTTTTGAAAGACCCGCCGGAAAAAAGTGAGATGTCATTAGCGAAATGATCGTTGTTAACTACCGATACGGCGATGACATGCATCAATTGACTAGCGTAAGCGATCATGGCATCATGCGTCTCGATATCTGTCCGGTAAACTTTCGAACAGCCAAATCGTTTGGCCATACTTTCTACAAGCCTTAAACTACTTTCTTTATTTTTGATGGTAGGCGTGATCAAATAACTATTGCCATGAAATATTTTTTTGTCTGCATACAAAAAACCTCTAAACTCATTACCAGCCATGGGATGTCCGGGAACAAAATCGACATCGTCCCGAATAATATCCACGATTTCATTGACAATAGGGCCTTTCACCCCTGCAGCATCTGTGACCACACTGTTGGGTTTGAAATAGGATTGATTGGCCTTGATAAAAGGGGCAATTTCAGAAGGATAAATGCAAATAATCACCAAGTCTGCATGAGGCAGAATCTCTTGAGGCTGAGTGCTGCCGCGGTCAATCACATTTAGTTTTTCTGCAGCAATTAGAACATTCTCATTGATATCCACCGCCATCAAGCTTTTAGGTTGTAAATAGTGATTGATGGCAATGGCATAGGAACCTCCCTCCATGCCTAATCCCACAATGGCAATGTTTAAATCTTTAAAATCCATGGGACCTCCTAGTTTAATGTTTTGTTTTCTAGAGCGATGTATTTTTCCAATACCACCATCAAATCTGCAAAGCGATCTGGTTTGATAGATTGATCTCCATCGCATAAAGCATTGTCAGGATCATTGTGGACTTCTATAATCAAACCATCTGCACCTGCTGCTACAGCAGCTTTTGACATAGGTTCTACCAAACTCCAAACGCCTGTTGCGTGACTAGGGTCAACAATGACTGGCAAATGAGTTTTGCTTTTTAAGATAGGCACCGCGCTTAGATCCAACAAGTTTCGGGTGTCTTTTTGAAAACTTCTTATGCCTCTCTCACAAAGAATCACTTGGCTGTTACCACCTGCCAAAACGTATTCAGCTGCCATTAATAACTCCTCCAAGGTGGCGGAAATACCTCGTTTAATCAAAACGGGCTTGTTGATTTTTCCTGCCTCTTTCAGAAGATCGAAATTTTGCATATTGCGAGCACCAATCTGAACCACATCCACAAGAGAATGGTATTGTTCCAACTGGTTAACGGACATGATTTCAGTAACAATTGGCAGTCCTGTGATACGTTTTGCTTCCAACAAAATCTCTAGACCTTCTTCTCCCATCCCTTGAAAACTGTAAGGAGAGGTTCTAGGTTTGAAGGCACCTCCTCTTAACATGCCTGCTTTTGAATCTCTGACGCTTTTGGCGATAGAGACTACCTGTTCCTTGCTTTCAACTGAGCAAGGCCCAGCAATGACTGAGAAAAATCCGCCCCCAAGTTTGTGACCACCTACATCCACAACCAAATCGTCCGGATTGAATCGCCGATTGGCTTTTTTATACGGTTCCTGAACAAAAACTACTTTTTCTACAATGCGTTGGGCACGCAAAACACCAGGGTCGATAACCGATGTATCTCCGACTAGACCGATCAAATAGTGGTTCTCACCATGGGATTCGTGAAGATGAAACCCTTTCTTTACCAATGATTCTTTTAATGATTCAATTTCTTTTACATCTGCATCTTTCTTAAATACAACGATCATACAATGCCTCCTATTTTATTAAAATATAAAAAAAGGACTCTTAACGAGTCCTTGTGTAGATCTTATACACTTGCATGCGGTTTTCACCTAACCCATTAACCTAATCTTAAACCTATTCAATTACACGCCAAACCATCTTCGCTATAATAGCCAAGATAATAAGCAACGTACGCGTAACATGGAACAGATTGAAAAGATTTCATGTGGTACTCCTTTGGGTTATTAAATGAATTATATCACAATGTCTCCATTAGTCAAACTATTTTTCAAAGCAACCACACTCATCTATGCGATCAAAAGCTTCTTTCAATTGATCTATAGTCACTGTACAAGCGATGCGAATATAGCCTTCACCACATGAACCAAAAGCGAATCCAGGAATAGCTAAAACATGGGCCTTCTGAAGCAAAGTGTCGCACACATCTGTAGTGCTCATGCCGGTTTTTTGAATATTGACCCAAAGATAGAAAGTACCATTTGGGGGTAACACAGACCAGGTGGCGATTTGGTTGATTCGTTCTACCGCATAAGCAACGCGTTCTTGATAAATCGAGACAAGAGGAGGTTGAATGGTTTTGCGATGGATAATGGCATAAAGAGCACCTCTTTGAGAAATGGAAGGCGCTGTGAAAACAACATTTTCATTGATTTGTTGAATGGTTTCAATAAGATAGTCTGGGGCCACAATGTACCCAATCCGCCAACCTGTCATGAGATAATCTTTGGAAAAACTACTGATGGTGAGGGTGCGCTCTTTCAAGCCGGGAATAGACATCATAGGCGTAAAAGGCTCAGAAAAGCTGTAGGCACCATAAATTTCATCAGATAGGATCAATAAATCCTTCTTAATAGCTAATTCTCCAATGGCTTCCAAGGTTTTTCTTGAAAAACAAGCGCCAGAAGGATTGTTGGGCGTATTGATGACAATCGCTTTTGTTTGAGGCGTAATCAACTTTTCCAAACGAGCCACATTGATCTGAAAACCCTCCGACTCCAGCGTGTCTAATACCACAGGAACACCTCTAGCCAACTCAATCTGCTGAACATAGGGTGTAAAATACGGAGCGTGAATGATGACTTCATCCCCATCATCCAAAATGGCTTCAAGACAGAGATACATGGCAAGACAACCACTTGCGGTAACCATGATCTCCTGATCATTCACTGACAGATGGTGATCTTCTTCATATAGCTTGGATATAGCTTGTCGCAACTCTGGATCACCGCGAAAATCGGTGTAATGGGTGTGTCCTGACAAGGCATCTTGAAAAGCGCTTTCAATGATTTGAGAATCGGTTGTCAGATCAGGATCGCCCAAGCTTAAATCAATGACGTCATCATATGTCTTGGCCAACTGATCTACTTTTCCCATTGGGGTAGCTAGATCCCTCCAATAACGTTTAGAAATAAAACGATGTTTCATAAGGCCTCCATCAAAGTTTTGTTATTTATCTTAACACTTAGAAATAGCTTGTGCAAACACTTTTACGGAATACTAAAAGGGAGGTTGCATTTAATATATGACTTTTGTATACTAGTAATAACATTGATATATTAGCTGAAAGGAGAGCATATGGAGAAAAACACTGCCAATGAAAAAATCTACAACATCATTTTAGACAGGATCCTCCAGTTAGAATACAAACCAGGAGATATCATCGAAGAAAAAAAAATCAGCCAAGAGTTTAATATCAGCAGGACGCCTGTTAGAGAATCTTTGCTGAGACTATCCAACAAATCCATGATCAACATGATTCCTAGAATAGGAACTTATGTGACTCAAATCGACATAAAAGAAGTAAAAAATGCCTACCAGGTAAAAAAGAAGTTGGAAGCCTATGCGGCCGAATTAGCTGCAGAGTTTGCTTCAGAAGAAGAAGCACAACAATTGATGAATCTTGCTACAGAAATGGATACTTATTTGGGAAGTAGTGATTACTTAAAATACATTGCGGCAGATTATGAATTTTTTAGAATCATCCGAGACACTTGCCGAAATGAGATTCTGATAGAAATGCTGGAGGACTTAAATCATATCATTGTTCGATTTTTGAGATACATCCAGTACGTTTCTGAAAACCCTAAATGGCATGCCCAATCTTTAAGCAGCATTGCCATGGCCATCAAAAACAAAGATGCGGAAACTGCCTCGAAAGAAACGGAATATTTTAACGCTGTCTTTGTCAAGAAACTTTTCAACACCTATTTTGGATAAAGAGTCAATCTCTTTTGTAAGGACAATTGTGGGAAGAAGAACAAGCACTGCAATCATAATCCTTGTCTAATTCAGGAAGACTGGGATCAGCCCCATATAAAAAGAGAGAAGACTTTTCAGGCTCGATCATATAGGATTTCAAGAGCCTTCCTTCTACGTGGAAGGATTGATTAAGAACATCCATTATCAAAGCCTGTTGGGACAAGTCAAGGGTACATTCCCCTGGAGAAAACCGTTTGGTCAAATGGCAACCGGATTTCTTCAGGGTTTTTTTTATGGACAGATACATTTGATTGGTCAAACCCATAATCACATCATTGGCCATTTCGTTGAGGACATAACCTTTTACCAACTCTTTTTGATCTAAAAGATCGGTTATTTCCTGACAGACAGATTGGCCGATGGTGGCATAGCAAAAGACGATCTTTTCGCAAGCATTCAATGTGGATGATTGAAAATCGTATTTGTTGGGCTTTACCACATAGATTCCTTGAAAACTAACAAGGGCTTCTAGTTTTGGTAGGAGCTCCTGGTAGACAGCCACCATTTTATCAAAAACAGGGGAAGTGGGTTTTAACCGCATGCGTTGAAACACCAATTCCTGGTCGACACGAAAAACAGGTTTAAACTCACCTTTCATAAGACACCTCCAAAATACATATTCTCAAGATACAAAGTCTGGAAATTTGGGTCTGAAGCCAATTCCACATGAGTGGTGTGATTCAAGATTTCTTGGCATTTCTTTACAGATGCCAAATTCAGCAGATAAGTTTGGACACCGGTTCCGGCTGCATTGCCAACAGATAGAGTCGGCACGTTATTAAAGTGAGGGATCAAACCTACCAGTTGGGCGTTTGTCACGTTAATATAATTTCCAAAAGCACCGGCAAGATGGATCTCGTCTAAAGCTTCTCCTGTAAGGCCATACTTTTCCAATAACATCAGACAACCGGTTTTGACGGCACTTTTTGCCAACTGAATTTGTCGGATGTCTTTTTGTGTGACGTAAATGCCTTCTCCATAAGCACTTTCCTCAGGACAGACTACTTGAAAGGCGAGTTTGCCCTCAAAGGGCACAAAAAGTTGGCTAAGAGAAGGGTTTTTGTCAGGATCAGGGACAACAAATTTCCCTGTTTTATCCAACAAGCCATGTCTTAATAAATTAGCCAGAATATCGATGATACCTGAACCACAGATGCCTTTAGGAGGTTCACTCCCGATGACTTTGTAGTGGGCTTGTCCATCAATCAGTTCAAATCCTTCAATGGCGCCGGAAGTGCCTCGCATGCCGAATACAAGACCAGCCCCCTCTAGTGCAGGACCACAGGCGGTGGAAGCCACTAAGTAGCCGTTGTGTGTGCCTACGGCAATTTCTCCGTTAGTGCCTAAGTCAATGACGAGGCGTTTATTGCCGTCGCTGGGAACACTTAGCAAAGCGGCGGTTGTGTCCCCGCCTACAAAGCCTCCCAGTAAAGGCAGAAAGCTGACTTGGCATTGAGGATTTAGCCTTAAGTCAAAAGCATCGGCTATTTCGGTTACCAGTTGGCGAGTAGTCGAGATAAAAGGCGATTGCCCTAAACGACTAGGGTTGAAACCAAGAAATAAATGTTGCATGGTGCTGTTGCCACATAAAACCAGTTGGTACAGATTCTCTGGCAGATCAGGTGTTACGGACGAAGCCTCTTCAATAAGCTGGTTCAAGGTATTCATGATCTGTTCTTGCAAGATAGCCGTCCCCATTGGGTTTTGACGGCAAAATTGGATACGGCTGATGACATCGGCACCATGAGACATCTGCTGATTGAGACCTGAGTAAATGCCGACGGATTCACCTGTATTCAAGTCATACACATACAAGACAACGGATGTGGTGCCAATATCTATTGCCCCACCATACAAGCGGTTGGATGTATCTCCAGGTTGAACATCCAGAACTTGATGATCTTTGATTACCAGTGTCAAACCGGGCAAGCTATCATCTAGGAGGATGTGTGAGGCTTTTTTTATGGCAGGGTAATCAAAGTCACCACCAAAAGAACGTTGAATACCTTCCAATACGGAAGTGTAGCTATCGGGTATCAAAGAGGCCCTGTCTAAGTAGCGCTTTTGGATAGCGGGTTGAAAGAAAGAATGAGCGCCCTGAGTGTCAAGGATTTGGGCATGGGCTTTCATTTGTTGGTCAAGGTTAAGATAAACCGTTAGATCATTGTGAATAGCGGTCATGCATGCTTGAACTGTTTGTTTTTCGCCCTTCGTTTCTATGGTGACTTGGCAGCCATTGCAGGTGCCTTTTCCGCCACAGACAAGATCCAAAGGATAACCGGCTAAAGCGCAAGCGTCTGATAATAGCGTTCCTTCATCAAGGGTAACCGTCTGATGGTTGTGAAAAAATGTAAGGGTGTAAGTAGTCATATCCATCTCCTATTTTTGTCATTACGATCAATTCTCTTGAGTATGATTATAATTTATACAAAGAAAAAGTCAAATAGACTTAAAGAAGTAGAGATGGTACAATTTGTTTATATGTTGAGCTGTGTGCTTCAATGGACTAAGACACCGAAAATAGGAATAGATCCAAGCAATTGTTTCAGGACCAAATAGGATAAGAACAATGCCATTAGATAATAGGGGGGATTTTCAATGAACGATAGGAGTTTTCTTGGCGAAGAATTTGAAAACGCATTGCTTCAAATCAATAGAGTCAAAGCGGCAGAGATATTCCAAAGGTGCTATGAGGAAAACCAGAAGTTTGAGGAATTAGAGCATCTGGCCATTCATGCACTTGAGACAATAGGAAATGGCTGGGAAGCAGGGACCATTTCGTTGTCACAAGTATATATGGCGGGTGTGATTTGTGAGGGGTTGATTGAAAAATATTTGCCGATCATGCAAATCAAACGAAAAAACATGCCGAGGATGGCCATAGGCGTGTTGCAAGATCATCATGCTCTAGGCAAAAGAATCGTTTACTCAATTCTTAGAGCCGGAGGTTTTGAAGTAATGGATTTTGGACAAGGTTTGAGTGTAGAAGAGATCGTTCGAAAAACCTTGGAAAACCAAATCGAAGTGCTTCTGATATCCACGCTGATGTTGCCTTCAGCCCTAAAAGTAAGTGAAGTGAAAGAAGAGTTGGTGAAAAAAGCCGCTGTGACAAAAATCATTGTAGGTGGTGCGCCTTTCAGGCTAGATAATAATTTGTGGGAAAAGGTTGGGGCGGACACAGATGGTAAAAATGCCTCAAGCATTATTGGTATCATTGAAACGGAGTATGGAAAGGCAGGTGAATAACATGAATTCTTTTGAAAGAACAATGGCGGCTATCAGTCACAAAGAAGCAGATCGAGTCCCTCTTTTTTTGTTGCTGTCTCTTTTTGGCGCGAAAGAACTTCAAATGCCCATCAAGCAATATTTTTCAAAACCCGAGAATGTGGTGAAGGCGCAAATTGACATGAAAGAAAAATACCAGAATGACTGTATCTATACATTCTTTTATGCACCTATCGAAATAGAAGCTTTTGGAGGCGAGGTCGTATTTGTGGAAGATGGCCCTCCAAACTCAGGGGAACCTTTTATCAAAAGCTTTGAACAGATTTCAAAAATTCAGGTTCCGAATGTCCATCAAGCAGATGGCTTGAAAAAGGTTTTGACGGCTACTGAACTTCTGAAAAAAGAGGTTAAGCAGGAAGTGCCGATTATTGGCGTAGTTATGTCCCCTTTTTCATTGCCAATCATGCAGATGGGTTTTGAAAAATACCTTGAAATGATATATTTCAGAAAGAAGGATTTCAAAAAATTGATGGCAGTCAATGAGGCCTTTTGTGTCGAATGGGCGAATGCCCAATTACAAGCAGGCGCGACCGCGATTTGCTATTTCAATCCATTGGCATCGCCAAGCATGATTGAAAAGAACACCTATTTAGCCACAGGTTATGAAATTGACAAACGAACCATTCTCAAAATTAAAGGACCTACGGCGACCCATCTTGCTTCAGGCAGGGCATTTCCTGTGGTAGAGGAGTTATTAGCAACGGGAACAGCGGTTTTGGGATTTAGTGGAGATGACGATTTGACAGCGATCAAGAAAGCGACCCAAAACAGGCTTTGTTTGTTGGGGAATTTAAACGGCATAGATATGGTTAATTGGGACTCAAAGATTGTCAATGAACGAGTAAGTCATTTAATAACAAAAGCCGGTCAAGGCGGGGGCTTGATCATATCAGATAATCATGGAGAAATACCTTGGCAGGTTCCGGAAGAAACTCTTCTTGAACTGTCTGAGGCCGTTCGAAAATATGGCACTTATCCTCTGACAAGGAGTCACTAGATGGATAAATTCAAGCTATTCGTTTGCGAAAATTATTTTCCGGAAATCGCCAACATCATTGAAGGCGAAAAATTTGAAGATGTCATTGTAACGGCCTTCCCATCCATGTGTGAAAAACGGGAAAACATTGAGAAAACCGATGAAATTTTGGAGGAATTTGATAAGAAGGCTGAAAATGGACTGGTTCTGTGTAGTGATTATTGTGAAATCAACAAACTGATATCTAAAGAATCACAACTGGACGTGTATTCAGCCAATAATTGCTTAGGTCATTTGTTAAATAAAAAAATGCTTGAATACATTATCGGACAAGGTGGCTATATCATAGGATCTGGCTGGTTGAAAAACTGGAAAGAACGCATGGACGAACAAGGATTTGACAGAGAGACGGCAAGAAACTTTTACCATGAATTCTGCAAACACCTCCTCTATTTTGACACGGGTATTGATTCTGAACATGAAAGAGACATGACAGAACTATCTCAATATTTGGATTTACCTTTTATCATTATACCTTTAGATTTGGAAAAAGCACGTATGCTGATTAGAAGCTTTGTGTACGAATGGCGCTTGAATCAAGCAAATCGAAAAAGCAAAGAATCGATTCAAGCTGCTCAAGCTCAATGTGCTGAGTATTCTGCAATATTTGACATGATGGGCAAGATAGCGGCTTATACCGACAAGAGAGAAACCATTAAAGAGATTAAGCAGATATTCACGGTAGTATTTGGGGCACAGGATTTTAGGTACTGGGTCAAAGACAAGAAAAATCCTTACTTGCCAGAGAAGATTGTGGAGTTGATTGAAGACAAGGGAAAAGATTTTTTATTGTTAAAGGATCAAAACAGATTCTGTATCAAAATTCACTGGAATGAAAAATTTTATGGAGTCATTGATGTAGGCAGGTTTTTATTTCCTAAATACATAGAGAAATATTTAAATTTTGCCATGGAAATTGTAGCAATTGCTGGATTGGCATTGTCCAATATCGACCAGTTTAATGAATTGGCTAAATCAGAGCAAAAGCTGCAATATATGAGCTTTCATGATGCCCTTACAGGCTTGTGCAATCGGACATATGTCAATGACTTCATCAAGAAACAATCTCAAGAGGAACGCTTTACTGTTTTTATGTTTGATGTGGACAACCTGAAATACACAAATGATCATTTTGGACATTCTGAAGGAGATCGATTGATTAAAGCTGTTGCCGATATTCTGAAAGAAAGTTTCAGAGAAACAGACATAGTGGCTAGAATAGGCGGAGATGAGTTTGTAGGCATATTGAAGGATCAGGATGTAAATCTCACTAATGACATTAAAAATAGAGTGGAGGAAGAAATAACAAAACACAACATCAACTGTACCAAAGAACATTTGAAAGTAGGTCTTTCAATGGGATTTGCAATGGCAGAAAACGAGAAAGAAACCATTGAAGCATTGATGACAAAAGCGGACAAGCTGATGTATAAAAACAAGGCAGAAAAGCGAATATAAAGACAGCTAAATTCATTACTATGCCATTGAATCAAGTGACAACGTGCTAGTTGAGATTGAAAGAATGTAGCCGTGATACACAAAAAATGAATGGGGTGAAAAAATGGATTACAATATTTTGATTGGAGGGGCGGCAGGGCAGGGCATGGATACCCTGGCTTCTGCTTTTTCTCAAATACTTCACAAAAGAGGCTATCAGATATTCACGCTTCAGGACTACATGTCAAGAGTCAGGGGAGGACATAATTTTTTCCAAATTCGTTTTTCAAATGAGAAAGTCAAGAGTCACAGCGAAGAATTGGACGGCATTATCGCTTTAAACCAGGAGACATTGGATTGGCATATTGGTAGATTAAAACCAAATGGTTTCGTTTTTGCAGATGAGGAAGTGAAATCTGAGGACAAACGACTCATAACCATTCACGCAAAAAAAATAGCCAAGGAAGCGGGAAATATTAAAACCATATCTAGTGTGACGCTAGGGGCCCTAACCAAGTTGTTTGGTATGGACGAAACATTTGTGAAAGAGATTTTTGGGGAGAAATTTGATGGAGAGGTAACGGAACAAAACATGAGCTCATTTAAAAAAGGTCAAGAATTGGTAGACAGTCGATATGAAGTCGAAGAAGGCGAATCGAAAAAAACAATGCTGATTCAGACCAATGAAGCAATTGCTTTAGGTGCCTTGGCTGCGGGGCTTAAATTCTACAGTGCCTATCCGATGACCCCGTCAACGTCTATTATGAGCTATCTGAGCAGAAAAGCAAAAAATGCGAAGATGGTTGTTGAACAGGCAGAGGACGAGCTAGCTGCCATCAATATGGCAATCGGTGCTTCTTATGCTGGTGTACGGGCCATGACAGGCACTTCTGGAGGTGGATTTTCTCTCATGACAGAAGGGCTTGGGCTTGCAGGCATTGGGGAGATTCCACTGGTCATAGCGGTTATACAAAGACCGGGACCCGCTACGGGACTTCCTACCAGAACAGAACAAAGCGATTTGAAATTTGTGATCAATGCTTCCCAAGGCGAGTTCGGACGGATGGTTATTGCTGTACGAAATCCAGAGGATGCTTTTTACCAGACCACCAGGGCGTTCAATTTAGCGGATAAATATCAAATACCTGTAATTATCCTTGGTGACCAGTATTTATCAGATGCTCTCCAAACCATTGAGCCTTTTGATTTGGATAGAATTAGCATAGATAGATATCTGGCAGATCCCAAGGATTATGAAAATGGGAAGGTTTATAATCGATATGAGTTGACAGAAAGCGGCATATCACCACGATTGGTTCCTGGAATTGTGCCAGGCACCGCCGTTAACATTGATAGCGATGAACATGATGTTGTAGGCAATATTACAGAAGAGGCAGCTGTCAGGATAGACATGGTGGAAAAAAGAGCCAGAAAATTTGAATTGCTCAAAACAGAGCTTATAGAACCTGAACTACTTGGAGAAAAGAACATGGATGTTCTCCTTGTGGGATGGGGAAGTACCTACAGTCCGATTTCAGAAGCGGTTGATAAGCTGAATGAAACTGGGGAAAAAAAATATGGTGCCCTTGTGTTTGGAGACATTTGGCCATTGCCGCAAAAAAAATTGATGGAGAAATCCCAAATAGCCAAAACCATCATTAATGTAGAACAAAATCATGACGGACAATTGGCAAGCTTGATCAGACAGGAGACAGGTATCACAATGGCAGCCTCTGTTCTGAAATTTGATGGTAGGCCATTGTCGGCTTCTGAAATCAGTTCAAAAGTGAAGGAGGCTAATCGATGACTAATAGTTATCAATATAAGACATTTGAAACAGCATGGTGTCCAGGATGTGGTGATTTTTCTATTTTGGAGTCACTTGAATGGGCCTTGACAGAGCTGGAATTGAAGCCACATGAAGTATTGATTGTAGGAGGTATTGGGCAAGCGGCAAAAACGCCCCAGTATCTCAATGTCAATGGCTTTGCGGGGCTTCACGGAAGAGCATTGCCACCTGCGGCTGCAGCGAAAATAGCCAATCACAATTTAAAGGTCATTATTAATACAGGAGACGGAGATTCCTATGGCGAGGGAGGCAATCACTTCATTCACAATATTAGAAGAAATGTAGATATGTCGCACTTTGTTCATAACAATCAGATATATGGTCTGACGAAAGGGCAATCCTCACCAACATCCGATATCGGCCATGTGACTGATTTCACACCGGATGGTGTGGTCAATCAGGCTTTAAATCCCATTTTGACAGCTATCGCCCTTGGCGCAGGGTTCGTCGCCAGAGCATTCAGTGGGGATAAAGAACATTTGAAAGAAATGATGAAGGAAGCCATCAATTATAATGGCTATGCGCTAGTAGATATACTGCAACCTTGTGTCAGCTTCAACAAGGTCAACACCTTCGCTTGGTATAAAAAAAGAGTTTATAAAGTAACTGGCGACGATTCGTACAATCCAAATGATAAAATTGAAGCAATGACTAAAGCAATGGAATGGGGAGATAAGATACCATTGGGTGTTATATACAGGGAAGACAAAGAGAGCTATATGGATCATTTTGATTTCTTGAAAGAGAATACTTTGTTGGAAACACCTTATGATAACAAACTCATTCAATCCTTCATTGAAGAGTTTATGCAGTAGCGAGGCAGGATAGCTATTAATTAACGGTTTTAGGGGAAAATTGTCAAAAGAATCAATAAGACAAATTTAGTTGGGTCTTTAATTTACGATCTTGACAACAAGATGAGAATTCACTATAATTAATACAATCAAAAAAGCGTTGAGTAAGAGTAGTAGACTGTTTAGAGAATTAATAGAGAGTCGGTATGGGTGGAATCCGATAATTCAAGAAGAGTCGAATGGGCTTATGAGTGGCTTCTGAATTTACAAGTAGGACGGCCCGGGGTTCTCCCGTTATAGAGATAGGATATCGGTATGAGGCCTGTATCTGAATGAGATAATCTTATTTAAAGATTAAAATGAGGTGGCACCGCGATCGTTCGTCCTCTATTCATCATTATGATGGGTAGAGGACTTTTTTGTTCCCCTCTCAAACTCTCCGCTTATATCTAAGGAGGAAATATCATGGAAAGAAAAGAATTTTTTGGTCAATTTGGAGGCACTTATGTGCCGGAAGTTCTCAAATCGGTATTGGATGAGGTGGCTGAGAATTTTTATCGTTACATTGAAGAACCTGAATTCAAAGAAACCCTTATGTATTATCACCGACAATTCACAGGAAGACCAAACCCCTTGTACTATGCGGAAAGACTATCCAACAAGATGGGTGGCGGGAAAATCTATCTAAAACGAGAAGACCTGAACCATACAGGAGCCCACAAGATCAACAACACCATTGGACAAGTGCTGCTGGCAAAAAAAATGGGCAAAGAAAGAATCATCGCAGAAACAGGAGCTGGGCAACATGGCGTGGCAACAGCGACAGTTTGTGCCATGTTTGGGATGGAATGTGTGGTTTATATGGGAGAAATTGACACCAAAAGACAAGAACTGAATGTGTTCAGAATGAAACTGTTAGGAGCAAAAGTGGTGCCTGTCACGACAGGGACAAAAACCCTAAAAGATGCGGTAGATGCGGCACTGACAGATTTTGTTGAGAATGCCGAAAACACTTACTATCTATTGGGATCCGCGGTAGGGCCTCATCCTTACCCCATTATGGTGAGAGAATTCCAGAGTATCATTGGTATGGAAGCCAAAAATCAGATTATGGAACAAGAAGGAAAACTTCCTGACTATGTGGTTGCCTGTGTGGGCGGTGGCAGCAATGCGATCGGATTGTTTCACCCCTTCTATGAGGATAAAAGTGTAAAGATTGTGGGTGTCGAGCCTGCGGGCAAAGGGCTGGACACACCAGATCACGCAGCATCTATTACACTTGGATCGCCTGGAATCATTCATGGCTTTAAATGCTATACGCTTCAAGACAGTAAAGGAGAGCCGCTACCCGTACACTCCATCGCCGCGGGACTGGACTATCCTGGGGTTGGACCTGAGCACTCATTCTACAATGAGAGTGGCAGAGGACAATACACATCAGTAACTGACAAAGAAGCTTTGGATGCCTTTTATGAACTGTCCAAAGTGGAAGGCATCATTCCAGCTTTGGAAAGCGCCCATGCTGTGGCTCAAGGAATGAAATTGGCAAAAGAAACAAGTAAAGATCAAATTATCATCGTCAATCTGTCTGGTAGAGGCGATAAAGATGTGGCGCAAGTACGAGACATGATGGAAGCTTGAAGACTAGAGGTCATGTGATGGAATTGAATCCTTGCATGACCTTTTGAATGAAAGAAAAAAGGACTTAGAATCTTTTATAAATAGGAAGGGAAAAATTGACAGAAAAAAGATTCTCATAAAAATCAAAATAGAGGTTGACACTCCCTTGTTGATGATGTTAAACTATCAAAGTTGCCAAATGAGAGGCAAGAACAACAAAAGCACCTAGACAATAGAATAACACATAGCAAACGTAATTCTTTAGAGAAAAAAAGAAGTAATTTCGAGACGTAAAGTCAGCGAATAAAAAAGAGCAAAAAGCGAAAGCTTTAAGCAGGTTAAAAACGAGAGTTTGATCCTGGCTCAGGACGAACGCTGGCGGCGTGCCTAACACATGCAAGTCGAGCGGAGACGATGTTTAACACTGAGTTTTTTGCACAAAAAGCTTAAGCCAGCACAAGACCGAATGAAAAGAGGTCTTTACGCGAAAAAAGCTTGAGAATACATGCAGAGGATTGAGTGTTAAACATTGTCTTAGCGGCGGACGGGTGAGTAACGCGTGAGTAACCTACCTTATACAGAGGGATAG
>CAZIKK010000002.1:0-212681 GCA_964539975.1 uncultured Clostridia bacterium | reverse complement strand
GCAGAGGACTGAAAATCCTCGTGTCGGTGGTTCGATTCCGCCTCTGGGCACCATTATCCTAATGGGACAATGAAGCCTCACAGGTAAATCTGAGAGGTTTTTTTATTTTTGGAATAAGCGAATAATAAGGGGATTTTCCAATTAAATATCTGAAAAACGACAAAATACAATCGAAAGATTGTATTTTGTCGTTAAAAATGAGGGTGTGCATCAATTAGAGTTTATTTATTCTTTTTTTTACGTTTTGTGCGTTGGCGCCAACCAGCAAACCACGATATTAATGCTCCAAGCAACATGGAGAGGAGGATAACTAATATCAATGGAACTTCTTGTCTTTTAAATAAAAAATTAACGGTCACATTTTGTGTATTGACAAGTGCAAACGCAAGGACAATGCCTAATAATATAAGACTTATGATCATTTGCCAGTTTGTTTTCTTTTCGGGTTTTGTTTCAACACTCTTTTCAAGAGTAGAAACTTCTTTGTTATCAGTCATATTAACAACTCCTTATGTGATGAATCATCTGATTTAGTTTATGATACCAGATGACAGAGAAATTTTAAAGCTTATCCTTGAAATTAATTGAATTGGCAAGTGAGTCGGGTAAAATGGATGACGAATTTGTGATTTTTTGTTATAATAAATCGTATACAAAATACATAAAAGGAGGCATTGCCATGTCATTATATAAAGATTGGCAATCATTAGCAGAAACTAGTAGCGGTGATAAAGAATTCTGGGAGGATTATTTAGTCAAGGAACAAGCCATATATGAAAGAATTTTGAGTGATCCAGAGGAAGTTATTAAAGGTCAACTGAAAGAGCTTTCTGAAACGTTTAACATGATGTCTACATTATTTGTTGGTTTTATGGAGGGAATTCAATCGAGCTTGGATTACGAAATCGACATTGCTGGATTAGAGGAAAATAGCAACATACAATTATCTGTAGATTTTGAAAGCCTTTATTATAACATGTTGGAAGCACAAGCTGAATGGTTGTATAGTTTGGAGCAATGGACAGAAATTTTAACGGAAGATCAAAGGAAAAGCATAAAGAAAGATTATAATAAAAGCAAAACAATTGTAAAAGAAAAAAAAATTGGGAGGAACGAGCCCTGTCCATGTGGAAGTGGGAAAAAGTATAAGCGTTGTTGTCTGAAGAATGATTAAATGGTCGGAATGATTTTAGTCATAGACAATAAGGATTGTTTTATTAAAGAAGGAGATTGCGATGAGACAGTTTAATATAATTAAAAAATTAGAACAATTCACTTATGTGTTAGAGATCATATTAACAGTCCTTTTAGCGATAGGAATCGCAATCGGATTAATAGATATCATCAGATATTTTGGTGAGATTTTTCTGCATGGTTTAAATGACTCATATGAAGTTTTTAAGAACTTTTTAGCGCACACTTTGCTTCTTGCCATTGGGATTGAACTCATGTTAATGCTTTTATATCATTCTACTAATTCAATATTAGAATTAATTCTATTCTTGATAGCAAGGAAAATGTTGGTTTATGCAAATACAATGTTCGATTTATTGCTTGGGACAATCGCGATTGCAATTGTATTTGTTATTTTGAAATACTTGGCACCCAAAAAGGACTTTGTTTCTCGAAAGGATCGGGAATATTCAGCATCAAAAAAAGTCAGTGAAGTCCAAAAAGAAACAGGACTAGATATTCCAACAGATAGAGGAAACACCCTTGGAGGATTAGTTTGCAGCTTAGCCAATGAAGCTTGTCAACAGGTTGAGCAAGGAGCGGAATTCAAATCAGGTGATATTCGGATAAAAATAGTTAAAGCAACAGAAGGTGTCATTGAGCGTGTGATGATTATGAAAGAAAATTCTGAAGAAAATTCTGATGAAAATGAAACAGAAGGTAGTAACATTGAATAGGTAGCTATATCAATCGTTTTGTTAATTGATACTATCTAATTGAAACTCAATGATTAATCGAGTTAAATAAGAAAAATTTGATTGCTGAATACGGTCATTGATAGACAGAACTAAATAGGAGTTTTTGCTAGAAAGCCCGAACTCTTTTAAATCAACATAATAAACCAGATCATTGTTAGATCGTTTACCTTTTTTAACGAGTACTTCTAGAGCCAACCGTCCTTGTTGCTTGTTCCATGTCAATTGGTACAAAAAAGAATGAATGGTTACATCTACATCAACTGTTCTAAAACAACGAAACTTACAATGGAGCTTCTTGTTATTCTTGGAAAAAGATGTGGATTCAAACAAAAGTAGATTAAACGAGGGTGTCTTGATGATAAGATCTTTTTCTGTGACCATTTCGTTATAAAGGTATTGCCAAATACTAGGCAAATTTAAAATGTCAGAAGCATTATGCTGTATAATCAAATCTAAATATTCTCTTTTAGGGTTTATTAGGTAGGAGGAGTATAACTTTGCAATATCTTTCCCTGTCAATGTGTCTTGCCGAGATATCGACAGCATTTTTTCAACCGTTTGCAATTTGAAATTATCTAGATGGGATAAAGAGGGATTTATTTTAACCAATAAATATAAATCTATCAATATCTTTCCACTTAGATCGAATGGGATTCCATATTGTTGACATTTTGTATTGAAGAATGGGAGATCAAAACCTAACCCATTGTAGGTAATAATGTATTTTTTGCTTTGTAGGATAGGTGCAATAGAAGCAATAATTGTTGCTTCATTTTCTTGGCTTTCTGAGATCAGCTGATGAACTTTAAATGAGTTGCCTGATTTGTAAACTAATCCAGCTAAAAGTAATGAGGATCTTTTGGGTGACAATCCAGTTGTTTCTATATCAAAGAAAATACAATTATTGGATAATTCAGTAGGTTCTATTGCGAGCGGGCCATATGTGTATTCAATTTGAGTCGGAATCATAATCTGCCTCTCCATAATGAATTGATTTTTATCTTTCATTTCACTGATATTTTTGGTAATATTAATACATGGTCAGCATAACAGTATTATCAACTATTGCACTGATGATGGGAATTTTAGCCAACAATCTTAGCATATCATTGCTTGAATTGGGTGTGGCAACAGTACCGCTAGCTCTATATACATGTTACCATGTGAAGAAAAACAGAAACATCGTAAAACTTTTAGTTTTGCTGGTGTCTTTTTTTGTGTTTGGATGGATGTCTATGAACTATTCTAACACAAACTCATTAGAGAATCACTACGGGAAACAGGTTTATATAAAGGGTACGGTAGCAGAAGTTAACAGAAGCTCCAAAGATTTAAGCATAGCATCTTATCAGTTGGATGCATCTATTAATGTTGAAAACAAATCAGTAAAGGAGAAAGTTTTAGTATACACTGAAATACCAAGGGAGTTAAGGCCTGGGATGACTCTGTACGGAACAGGTGTACTGGTAGAGCCAATTAATTCATCTAATTTTGGGGTTTTTGACTATCGTAATTATCTTAAGAACCAAGGGATTAAAGGTATTGTTTATTTAGATGGAATTGAATCGCTCGATGATGAGCTTTCTTGGAAGCATACATTACAAAATAACTTCACGGATTATATTGATAGAACCTTGGAAAATTCAATGGGAGAGACAGAAAAGAGTTTACTAAAAGGGATGATTCTTGGTGATAGCAGCTACATTAAAGAGGATGTACTGGTGATAATACGCAGATTAGGCATTGCTCATATAGTTGCTGTATCAGGGCTTCATATTGGAATTATTCTTTCCTCTATTGGGATGTTTTTAAGCTTAATTCAAGTCAAAAAACCGATGAGATTGACGATTAGTTTGTTAATAGGACTGTTGTATGCAAGTCTGATTGGGTTTCCGACATCAGTCGTACGAGCTTTAATGATGATTACGATTTTAAACTTAGGGATAGTACTACACCGCAGATATAGTCCGATAAATGCTTTTGCGATAACGATATCAACAATGCTTCTTATTAGGCCAAATTGGTTGTTTGATGTAGGCTTTCAACTTTCCGTTAGTGCTGTTTTAGGTGTGATTATTGCGGGGTTAATTGTTGAAAAATATAGAATAGAAGGTTATAAGAGAGGATTACTCTATATTACAGCCATTCAAATATTTGTTCTACCCGCAAGTGTTTACTATTTTAATTATGTACCAACATTAAGTATTCTAGTCAACTTTATAGCTATACCTATATTCTCTTATGTTTTGATAGGTGGAATAATTGCGCTCTTGATTAAATGTTTATCTTCAGGAGTTGCACATCTGATCCTTTTTACCTGCGACAAAACAATAGCTGCGGTATTAAGAGCTGCCGATGTTTTGTCAAGTGTTAGTTTGAGTGGCTATACAGTGAAGACACCGTCCATCATGGAAGTTATTTTTTATTTTTTCACAATAGGAATCATTGTCTACTTCATTTTGAATGATGAAGAAAGATTGAATCGCACAAGAGTTTACTATTGTATCTTTTGTATGTATATTTGTTTTATAATTCTATATAGTTTGATGCCGTATATCCTTAGAGATCCACTGACCATATCTGTATTAGATGTAGGGCAGGGCAACTCTGCAACAGTTCAATACAAAGACCGCGTGTTTATGATAGATGCTGGAGGAGAAGTATCAAGAAGCAGCAACAGGACAGATTACATTTTTCCAGAATATTTTGTAAAAAAAGGAGTTTCTCATTTAGATTTGATTTTTATATCACATTATCATTTAGATCATTACAGTGGGATATATCTTTTGCATGAAAACTTAGATATTGATGGATTTGTATCGGGGTATTATAATGAGAGCGTTTTAAATGAACTTGGAGAGACTGGATTCTACCAAATAAATAAGGGAGATACACTCACATATGATGATAAATTAGCAATACAAATTTTGTGGCCACCAAAAGGTTATGTGAGCCATAATGAAAATGACAACTCTTTAGTATTAATGTTAACCTATCAAGATTTTAAGATGCTTTTTACTGGAGATATAGAGTATAATGTAGAAAAGTTGATATTAGATGAGTTGTCTCAAGTGGGTGTGTTGATGGTCCCTCATCATGGAAGTAGAACATCGTCCCATTTATCGTTTGTGAAAAAAACAAGTCCTCAATATGCGATCTTCAGCTATGGGAGAAACAATTATGGGATACCTCATCAGGAAGTGATTGATCGATATGAGTTAATTGGTTCTCAAGTTTTGACCACAGAGGACTACGGTGAGATAATAATCAGTGTGTCTTCAAAAGGAGAAATAACGGTCAATAGTTTTTATAACAGAACGAAACAGAATAAATCAATAATGATTAATAGCATAGGATTTTCACTACTTATATTCTTCATGCTAAAGTTTCAAGAGAGGAGGAATGAAAATGAATAAAAATACAATACTTTTATCAGGAGATGAGTTGTATCTAATAGATCATTACATAGAAGACATTAAAAATAGATTTATCAAGCCTTTTGAAGAGATGAATGTATTTAGGGTTGAAAACATTAAGAAAAACGGAAGTGAGGTTGTTTCATTTCTTAAAACAATTCCTTTTATGGCAAAGAAGAGAATGGTAATTATTGAGGATTGCAGTTTTCTTACTTCAAAGCAAAGCCTAGAAAAGCAAGACGAAGATGAGTTGTTACAATATATTGCTAATAAAAAAGATGAGAATTGTTTAATTTTTAAAGGGCAGGGCTTGAAAATTGACAAAAGAAAAAAGATTACAAAGCAAATAGAAAAGCATGGTGAACACAAACAATACAATAAGTTGAGAGAGATAGAACTAGTCAAGTGGATTGTATTGTATTTGACAAAAAACAACAGAGAAATCACTCAAAAAGATGCATTGTGGATGGCTCATATGATTGGATATTTGGAATACCAGAGCACAATGAACTTATACGATGTTAAGAATGAATTGGATAAGCTGATTGGATATACTGAGAATAGACAGAAGGTTGAGGAACGTGAAATTACCATGGTTGTGAATGGCTCTGTTGAAAACAATATTTTCAAACTGATTGACAATATTTGCGAAGGCAAACGCGAGGATGCATTGGAGATGTTGGAAGACATGCAAACTAACAACATCGCACCACAATACATTTTTTTTATGATTGCAAGACACTTAAGATCACTAAGCAATATTATTTCAATGAGAGAAGATGGGGTTGCAGACACTCTCATTCTCAAAAAACTAAACATGAGACCTTTTGTCTATAAAAAAATGACTCAACAGATTTTTATGATGGGCAAAACAAGAATATGTAAAACATATGAAACATGCTATTTGTATGATCGAAAAAGCAAAGTTGGCGAATTGGAGATTTTGTCAGGAATAGAAATGATCATTGGCATGATATAGTAAAAAACCAGGGGATCCCCTGGTTTTTATGCAATACTATTTAGCTTTTTCGTAAATTTACTGACTCTTCGTGATGCAGCATTTGAGTGCATTGTGCTTTTTGACGAAGCACGATCTAATTTTTTTTGTATTAGGATTAACAATTCCTTAGCTGCTTCATAATTGTTATCTTGAATAGCTGCCTCAAACTTTTTGACATAGGTTTTGATTTCTGACTTTCTGCTTTTATTGATCTCACTACGTTTATTGTTTACAAGAATTCTCTTTTTTGCTGACTTAATGTTTGCCATGGAATTCACCTCCTTTGGATCATAGTATCTATTCATATGTGGGAAAGTATCAAAATTAAGCGACTTTTAAATTATACAGGGTTATCAGAGAAAAATCAATATTAATTTCGAAATATCTAAAAAATCCTAGCCACTATTCCATTCATTCTCATTATATAGTAAAACGAAGCGATTACAAGTTATTTAATTATAGAATAATTTGTTATAATGCATGAATCAAATCGGGAGAGTGGATTCTTATGTCATAGATAGAAGAATTGAGGACAATGTTGGTTGAAACAGTTCACAGAGTTGATTAAATGTGATAAAATCAACTTCTAATCTGATCAAAATTTTGATATAATTACCAACGGATTATGAAGTTAGGAGGAACATGTGACTGATAGGCAGAAATATGTAAGAAATTTTTCTATAATTGCACATATAGATCATGGGAAATCAACATTAGCAGATAGGTTGATTGAGAAAACAGGACTTTTGACTCAAAGAGAGATGCAAGAACAGCTTCTTGATAATATGGATCTTGAACGAGAACGTGGTATCACCATCAAACTTCAAACTATACGACTAGTGTACCGCGCAAGAGACAATCAGGAGTATATCTTAAATCTTATAGATACACCAGGACATGTTGATTTTACTTATGAAGTATCTAGAAGTTTGGCAGCTTGTGAAGGAGCGGTATTGGTTGTCGATGCGGCTCAAGGTATTGAAGCACAAACGTTAGCCAATGTCTACTTAGCAGCTGAGCAGGATCTGGAAATAGTTCCAATTATTAACAAAATTGACCTACCAAGTGCACGACCGGAAGAGATAAAAAATGAAATAGAGGATATAATAGGAATTGAAGCACAAGATGCGCCCATGATATCAGCTAAAGAAGGGATCAATATAGAAGAGGTTTTAGAGGCGATTGTAAGAAAGATTCCTGCGCCAATTGGTGATAAAGAAGGTCCGCTTAAAGCGTTGGTTTTTGACTCTTATTATGACAGCTACAAAGGTGTGATTGCGTATGTTAGAGTAAAAGAAGGCTCAATCAAAAAAAATGATGTCATTAAAATGATGGCAACAAAGAAAGAATTCGAAGTGACAGAAGTTGGATTTCTTGCACCCGGTCAGATTCCTGTTGAACAACTGGTAGCAGGTGATGTTGGATATGTTGCTGCAAGCATCAAGGATGTAAGGTATTGTAGGGTGGGAGATACTATCACTTCAGCAAAAAACCCAGCCGTAGAAGCATTGCCTGGGTATAAAAAAGTAATTTCGATGGTGTACTGTGGAGTGTACCCTGCAGATGGAGAAGATTACAACAACGTAAGAGATGCTTTGGAAAAGTTGCAGGTCAACGATGCAGCTTTGGTTTTTGAACCAGAAACATCGGTAGCTTTAGGTTTTGGATTTCGATGTGGGTTTTTAGGTTTGCTGCATCTTGAAATCATTCAAGAAAGACTTGAAAGAGAGTTTGGGTTAAGCATCATAGCCACTTCTCCAAGTGTTATTTACAACATTTACAAGAATGATGGGAGTATTATTAAAATTCAGAATCCTACTAATATGCCGCCTCTTGGTGAAATCAAATATATGGAAGAGCCTATTGTAAATGCAAACATTATGGCGCCACCGGAATATGTAGGCCCAATTATGGAGTTATGCCAGAATAGAAGAGGTGCCTTTTTAGATATGGAGTATATTGAAAAGACACGAGTGGTTTTGCATTATAAATTACCATTGAACGAAGTGATCTATGATTTTTTTGATGCATTGAAATCAAAAACTAGAGGGTATGCTTCTTTAGATTATGAGTTAGCCGGATATCAAGAGTCAAAACTGGTTAAGCTTGATATTCTTATCAACAATGAATTAGTAGATGCTTTTTCAATGATAGTTCACGAAGAGAAAGCGTATGAAAGGGGTAGAAACATTGTTGAAAAACTAAAAGACGTCATACCACGTCATATGTTTGCAATTCCTGTTCAAGCAGCTGTAAGTTCAAAGATCATTGCCCGTGAAACAGTTAAGGCTTTGAGAAAAGATGTTCTATCAAAGTGTTATGGTGGCGACATTTCAAGAAAGAAAAAACTATTAGAAAAACAAAAAGAAGGTAAAAAAAGAATGCGACAAATAGGAAGTGTTGAAGTGCCTCAAGAAGCCTTTTTGACTGTGTTGAAATTTGATGAGAAAAAATAGCATCATAGAGATGAATGAGAAAAGGCAAATAGGTCTGTATTTACACATTCCTTTTTGTGTTAAAAAGTGTCACTACTGTGACTTTTGCTCCATAATTGATTTAAGAGAAAAACACATAGAAAGATATATTGAAGCTATGCTTGAGGAGATTAATCTCCTCAAAGCAGTTTTAGGGAATCTAACTATTGATTCTGTCTACATAGGCGGGGGAACGCCATCATCTATCCCAGCACATTATATTGAGAAATTGCTCAATCATGTTCAGAGTTGTTTTTTTGTCCAAAAGGATAGTGAAGTAACACTTGAAGTGAATCCTGGAACAATCGACGACAAAAAACTTAAGACATACAAGAAAAACGGGATTAATCGAATAAGCTTAGGTGTGCAGACTTTTGATGAGCGCATGTTGAAGACCCTAGGAAGAATACACACAAAAACAGATATTGATGATGCATTTGAGAAATTTCAAAAACATGGATATTCAAATATTTCCATTGATCTTATGTTTAATCTTCCAGGACAATCGCAAGAAATGGTTGAAAATGATTTGAAAAAAGTGCAGACTTTACGTCCTAAGCATGTTTCTTATTATGCATTAAAAGTAGAAGAAGGAACCCCTTTTCACGAGATGCTTGAAAACGGAAGCTTACGACTTCCAGACGAAGAGGCAGAGCGATTAGCCTACCATATGATGATCAAGGTATTGGCAGATATGGGATACAAACAATATGAAATTTCGAACTTTGCAAAGAGTGGGTTTGAAAGCAAACACAACTTGAAATACTGGAATAGAGAAGAATATCTTGGGATAGGTGTGGCAGCACACTCTTTTTTAAACGATCAAAGGTTTTCAAACGGTCAAAATGTGTTTGAGTATATAAAAAAGATAGGCGAGAATAAAGCTTTGGCTTACGATGAACGGATACAAATAGATGAAAAAGAAAAGGCTTGGGAGTTCTTAATTCTTGGATTTAGGAAGACACAAGGGATCAGAATATATGACTTAAATAAAATGATCAAAGGAAATGAGAAATACTACAATGACCGAATATCTATGCTGATAGGAGAAGGTTTAATTATTAAAGAGGAAGGATATTATAAATTGACGCCATTGGGGTTGGATTTATCGAACCGGGTTTTTGTAGAGTTAATGCCTTAGAAAAAATGATGATTAAGTATTGACAAATGAAATATATAGTAGTATCTTATTGTCATGAGGTTAGCACTCGATAAGACAGAGTGCTAACAAAGGAGTTGATAGAATGGATCTTAATGATAGAAAATTAAAGATTCTAAAGGCAATCATCAGCAGTTATATTCGAGAGGGTGAAGCTGTAGGTTCAAGAACGATTTCAAAAAAACATGGTTTAGGGATTAGTTCTGCAACAGTAAGAAATGAAATGGCTGATCTTGAAGACTTAGGATACTTGACTCAGCCACATACATCAGCTGGGAGGATTCCGACGGACAAAGCGTACAGATTGTATGTCAACAACTTACTAAAAAGAACACCAGCCAATAAATATAACGCACAAATCAATAAAATTTTACAAGACGAAATTGATGAGATGACAAGTTTCATTAAGAATTCCGCGAGAATTTTGTCTAATTTCACGCATTACACGTCATTTGCGATGACGCCTCAACTTAAGGAATCAAAGGTAAAGCATATCCAATTGGTACCTGTCACAGAAAAAAAAATCCTGATGGTTTTAGTCACAGAGAATAATATCATCAAAAACGTGGTTTTTAATTTGAATCAACCAATACCACCTAGTCAATTGAATAGAATATCTAATTTATTGACGGAAAAACTTTCAGGCATCAAGCTTTCAATGATGGATGAAAACATGAAAAGGAGAATTGCAAATGAAATTTATGCAATTCGAGAAAGCTTGGATGATAAAATTGATGAATTGTTGATTCTCTTAATGAACACAGCAAACAAATATGAACAAGTGGATTTGTATTATGACGGATTGACAAATATATTGAATTATCCGGAGTATAGTGATACTTCTAAGGCAAAAGAATTACTTTCTTTTGTTGAAGACAAGGAGAATTTCACGAGAGCTCTGCTGAATGCAAGTACAGAGGATTTGAATATCGTAATCGGGAAAGAGAATGAATTCGATCAAATCAAAGAATGCAGCATTGTGACAGCCACTTACAAACTTAATGGCATAGTGATTGGTAAAGTTGGACTTATTGGGCCAACACGGATGGACTATCAAAATGTAATTGCCATGATTAAAGCATTGTCATTAAATATTAATAGACTTATCAATGAGAACTATAATGAAAACAAAAGGAGCAAACCAAATGACCAATAAAAAGATAGAAAAAGAGCTGATGGAGGAAGTTGAAGAAAAAGAAAAAAACTCTGATGAAGAGTTGATCGAATCAAATGAGGATGAAGAGTTAGAAGAAATAGAAGAAACTAAAGAAGAAGAGCAGCAAGATGATACAACGAAAAAGTTGCTTAGATTGCAAGCGGATTTTCTCAATTACAAGAACCGTGTGGAACGAGAAAAGTCTAGACTGTATTCATCTGGGATAGAAGACGTAATATGTGAGTTCCTACCTATTTTGGATAATTTTGATCGCGCATTGAATGCAAATGAAAAGAGTGATTCCTTTAAAGAAGGTGTACAAATGATTTACAGTCAATTTAAGCAGGCGATGGAGAAAAAAGGGCTCAAAGAGATTGAAGCGATAGGAAAGCATTTTGACCCCAATTTGCACCATGCCGTAGCAGTGGAAGCTTTAGATGATGTAGAAAGCAATATTGTAGTTGAAGTTTTGCAAAAAGGATATGTAGTAAACGATAAAGTAATAAGACCAAGTATGGTTAAAGTATCAAGATAACAACAAGGAGGAGAAAGAAATGAGTAAAGTAATAGGAATTGACTTAGGAACAACAAATTCATGCGTTGCAGTGATGGAGGGTGGAGAATCTGTTGTCATATCAAATGCTGAAGGGAAAAGAACGACACCATCAGTAGTGGCATTTACGAAAGATGGAGAAAGACTAGTCGGTGAAACGGCAAAAAGACAGGCGGTAACCAATCCTGAAAACACGGTGGCTTCCATAAAAAGACATATGGGCAGCGAACATAAGGAAACAATCAACGGCAAGGTGTACACTCCGCAAGACATATCAGCATTTATACTTCAAAAGCTAAAAGCTGATGCAGAAGCTTACTTAGGCGAAAAAGTAACAGATGCAGTTATTACAGTCCCAGCATATTTTTCTGATAGCCAAAGACAAGCGACAAAAGATGCGGGTAAAATTGCAGGTTTAAATGTTCTTAGAATTATCAACGAGCCAACGGCTGCTTCTTTGGCTTATGGTATAGATAAAGAAAACACCACACAGACTATAATGGTATTTGATTTGGGCGGAGGGACATTTGATGTTTCGATTCTAGAAATTGGCGAAGGTGTTTTTGAAGTTAAGGCCACAAATGGGAACAATCATCTTGGCGGAGACGATTTCGATGATGTTCTTGTAGATTATTTGGCAGATGTGTTTAAAAGCGAAAATGGAATCGATCTTAGAAAAGATAAAATGGCGTTACAAAGATTGAAAGAAGCGGCAGAGAATGCAAAAAAAGAATTATCCTCAACAATGACAACTAGCATTAACTTGCCTTTTATAACAGCTACTCAAGAAGGACCTAAACACATGAATATGGACTTAACACGATCAAAATTCAATGAGTTGACAGCCTCGTTGGTCGACAAAACGATTGGTCCAACAAAAAAAGCTTTGGCAGATGCAAAAATGTCAGCAAATGATATCGATAGAGTGATTCTAGTAGGTGGGTCAACAAGAATACCAGCTGTGCAAGAAGCGGTGAAGCGCATTACGGATAAGGAGCCTCATAAAGGAATCAATCCGGATGAATGTGTAGCTTTGGGAGCTGCTATTCAAGGGGGTGTGTTGACTGGTGAATTTGGAAAAGACATCTTATTGGTGGATGTTACACCGTTGTCATTAGGTATTGAAACGCTTGGCGGTGTCTTTACACAGTTAATAGAACGGAACACACGAATACCAAGTAAAAAAAGCCAAGTTTTTTCAACAGCGGCAGATAATCAGACAGCAGTAGATATTCATGTGTTGCAAGGAGAACGTCAAATGGCAGATGGAAACATTAGCTTAGGCCGATTCCAGTTGACAGGCATCCCACCTGCACCAAGAGGGGTACCGCAGATAGAAGTAACATTTGACATTGATGCGAATGGTATTGTCAACGTATCAGCAAAAGATAAAGGAACAGGAAAAGAACAAAAGATTACGATAACTGCAAGTACAAATTTGTCAGAAGATGAGATCAATGCAAAAGTACAAGAGGCAGAAAAATTTGCTGAGGAAGATAAAAAGAAGAAAGAATCGATTGAACTTAGAAACAATGCTGATAATATGATATATCAAATTGAAAAAAGCATGGGAGAACTTAACGATAAGCTTACAGAAGAAGAAAAAAATATCATCAATACTAAGAAAGAGAAGTTGAAAAAATCGCTAGAAGATGATATAACTGAAGAAATCAAGACGAATCTAGATGAATTGACAGAAGAATTCAATAAATTGGCCCAAAAAATTTATCAACAGACTGAGCAATCAACAGATCCTTCTGGTGATGAAGGCGGAGCTAAGCAAACGGAATCAGATGACGAAGTCGTAGATGCAGAGTACGAAGTCGTGGATGATGAAGAAGAAAGTCAAAGCTAAATCTTTTGATTTAGCTTTCCCTTTTTCAAATGATATAATCATAATGGCGGTGATAGATTAAATGAGTAGCAAGAGAGATTACTATGAAATACTTGGAATTAACAAGGAAGCAACACAAGATGAAATAAAGAAAGCATTTAGGAAACAAGCTAAGAATTTCCATCCAGATCTTAACCCTGGAGACAAAGAAGCAGAGGTTAAGTTTAAAGAAGTAAATGAAGCTTACGAAGTGTTAAGTGACGCTCAGAAGAAAGAAAAGTATGACCGATTTGGACATGCTGCGTTTGAGAATAATGGCGGTTTTGGAGAAGGCGGATTTGCAGGCGCTGGAGGATTCGAAGACATTTTTGGCGATATTTTTGGTGACTTTTTCGGTGGTGGAACTGGAAGACAAAGGCGAACCGGACCTAGAAAAGGTGGAGATCTTAAAATTCGCTTAAATATTAATTTTGAAGAAGCTGCCTTTGGGACTAAAAAGGAAGTAAGAATTAATAGGATGGAAACCTGTTCTCATTGCAACGGGGAAGGAGCAGAACCAGGAACATCAAAAGAGACTTGTCACACTTGTCACGGCAGTGGATCCATAAGATCTGTCCAATCAACACCCTTTGGACAATTTTCTAATGTAAGAACTTGTCCCACTTGTGGTGGCAAAGGAGAAACAATCAAGACGCCTTGTAGCGTTTGTGGTGGTAGTGGAAAAGAGAAGAAGACAAGATCAATATCAATAAACATACCTGCCGGTGTGGATTCAGACTCTATTATCCCATTAAGAGGGGAAGGGAATCATGGAGAGAAAGGAGCTCCTCCAGGTGATTTATATGTCTATTTAGGAATAAAGCCGCACAAATACTTTACAAGAGATGGTTATGATGTATGGTATGACATGAAGGTATCTTTTGCGACAGCTGCACTTGGCAACACAATAGAAGTCCCAACTCTTGAAGGCAAGGTAAAATACAATGTTCCTGAAGGGACTCAGACAGGGACGGTATTTAGACTTAAAAACAAAGGGATCCCACACTTAAGAGGTGGCGGGAAAGGGGACCAATATGTTAGAATTGTAATAGAGACTCCTAAGAAACTTTCAGACAAACAAAAAGAGATGTTGCTCTTATTCGCGAAAGAGTCTGGAGAAAAAATCGAACCTCAAAAGAAAGGTTTCATTGATAAAATGAAAGACGCGTTTAGTTAGGAGAGAAGATCGGTTGGATTGGGTAGAGATTGTAATTAAAACAACTTATGAAGCAAAGGAAGCGGTGACAAATATACTCCACGAAGCGATGGTGGAAGGTATTGTCATTGAAGATCCCAGTGATATTATTAGCTTGTTGAAAAGCGAGGAATATAGATGGGATTATTTGGATGAGGATTTAGTTCAAGATTATTATGATGGTGTCGTAATCAAGGGATATTTCAAGAAAGACGAAGACACACTTGAAAAGATGGACTTCATAAAAGAACAGATCAATAGATTGCCTCGGTATGATCTTGATATTGGCATGACAGAGATAGAGATTCAAAACATAGAAAACAAGGATTGGAATAGTGAATGGAAAAAACATTTTAAGACATTAAGACTCGGTAGAAATGTTGTCATTAAACCATCATGGGAAGATTACGACCCTGAAGATGATGATATTGTTATTTCCATAGACCCAGGAGCAGCTTTTGGGACAGGGTCTCACGAAACGACATCCTTGTGTATAGAAGCGTTAGAAAAATATATAAAACCTGAATCGGATGTTTTAGATATAGGGACAGGTTCAGGTATTTTGGCGATTCTATCATCAAAACTAGGTGCTAACAAAGTACTTGGGATTGATATTGATGAAGACAGCATTCGAGTATCAAAAGAAAATGTTCAACTTAATAAGTGTAGTAATATCCAAATAGAAAAGAATGACTTGTTAGACAATGTAGATTATAAAGCAGACATAGTCGTTGCAAATATAACTTTGGATATTATTCTTCAAATGATCACGAAAATTCAGTCAGTGCTGAAACCTAATGGGTTGTTTATAGCTTCTGGTATCTTGGCAAAAAAAATAGATGAAATAAAGTTGGCATTAACAGAAAACCAGTACACAATCGTTTCAATTTCTGAAAAAGGAGAATGGGTGTCAGTGACAGCCCAAAAAGCAGTCGCATGAACCGTTTTTTTGTAAGAGAGATTATAGATCAATTGGCAATCCTTGAACAAGATGATTATAAGCATTGCAAGACAGTTTTACGGCTAAGGGAAGATGATGAGATATTCATTGTACATGACGAAAAAGAACATACTGCGAGTCTGATTGGTTATGAGAATGGAAAAGCGGTTTTTAAAATATTGAGGGAGACAGGGACTAATAGAGAAGCTACTGTACAAATCACCCTCTATCAGTGTTTGCCAAAGGGAACAAAAATGGAATCTGTCATTCAAAAGAATGTTGAAGCTGGAGTCCATAGGATAGTACCAGTAGTTAGCAAAAGAACAATTGCCAAAATAGAAGACGACAAACACAAGTTAAAAAAATTAGACCGCTGGAGAAGGATTGCTGAAGAGTCGGCAAAACAGTCTATGAGAAATGTTGTCCCTCAAGTAGATACTGTTTTGAGTTTTGAACAGATGGTTTATGAACTCAGAACAGATGATGGTTTATTGATTGTACCATATGAAAAAACAGATGAGAAAAGCATTGCAATGAAAGAAATAACAGTACGAGAAGAAAAAATCAATGTTGTTATTGGACCTGAAGGTGGATTTTCAGCAGAAGAAATAGAAAGCTTAATTGAGGTAGGGGCCAAGGTCGTTACCTTGGGGAATCGAATTTTTAGAACAGAAACAGCAGGGTTGGTAACAGTTGCTGTATTGATGTACAAAACTAATAATATATAGGTGATTAATTGAACGTTTCATTTCATACTTTAGGGTGTAAAGTTAATCAATTTGAGACAGAAGCTATGAAGCAACTGTTTCGTGAAAACAATTATGAAATTATTCATCCGGGTAAAACCACGGATGTTTTTGTGGTAAATTCCTGCACAGTAACTTCAGCCAGTGACAGAAAAACGAGAAATTTAATTAATCGTTATCGCATGTTGAATCCAGACGCAGTTGTTGTATTAACAGGCTGTTACCCCCAATCAAAAAGAGGTGACAAAGAGGATTATCTATCAGCAGATATTGTAATCGGCACAAAGAAAAAAAATAAAATTATTGAGTATTTAAACGATTTTTTAAAGACAAAAAAACAGATGACATATGTCGATGACTTCCAAGACAAAGAATACTATGAAGAAATGAGTATTCAACAAATGGAAGATAAAACCAGAGCGAATTTAAAAATCCAAGATGGCTGTCGGCAGTTCTGTTCATACTGCATTATTCCGTATGTGCGAGGACCAGTAAGAAGCAGGGATATCGCCAATGTGTTGAGAGAAATAAAAGACTTACATGCTAATGGATATAAGGAAATTGTCTTAAATGGGATTCACATAACATCATATGGGAAGGACTTAATAGAAACCACCTTATTAGATCTAATCAGAAGCATCAATGAACTGGAATTAAAAGACATAAGATACAGGCTAGGTTCCTTAGAACCGGGTGTGATAAATGAAGGAGTATTGCGTGAAATGACAAAAGGGAGTTTTTGTGATCATTTTCACTTGTCACTTCAAAGTGGATCCGATACTGTTTTAAAAAGAATGAGACGACAGTATGATACGAAGGAATATTTAGAAAAAGTCAACTTGATAAAAAAATTCATGCCTGAAGCAGGCCTTACAACGGATATAATTGTTGGTTTTCCAGGGGAAATAGAAGAAGAGTTCAAAGACACATGTGATTATGTTGAAAAAATAGGATTCCAAAAGGTTCATGTTTTTAGTTTTTCGCCTAGAAAAGGGACGAGCGCATACAAAATGGACCAACAAATATCGAATAAAATAAAGAAGGCAAGAACAAATGAATTAATAAGCTTAACGGACAGGATTGCTGAAGAAACATATAAAAGACAAGTCGGCAAAATTGTTGATGTGATTTTTGAACAAGAAAAAACAAAAGGATGCTATATAGGGCACACAAGCAGCTATCTAAACGCGAGTCTCATGACATCAAAAAACTACCAAAACAAACGTTGTGACGTAGTGGTGGTGGAGTCCAAAAATCAAACGCTTTTTGTTGAGGAGGTGAAAAAATGAAGGATTGCTTGTTTTGCAAAATTGTTAATAAAGACATTCCAGCAGAAATCATCTATGAAGACAAAAGTGTGATGGCCTTTAAAGATATCAATCCCCAAGCTCCAGTACATGTGTTGGTAATTCCTAAAATACATGTGGCTGGAATGAATGATGTAACAGAAACAAACAGTGAAGTAATCAAAGAAATATTTGAGACAATCCCCAAAATTGTTCAGCAACTTAATATTTCAGAAACGGGCTATAGGTTGGTTTCAAATTCTGGAGAAGATGGCATGCAAACTGTTCAACACTTTCATTTCCATATTTTGGGAGGTCGTTCGTTGAAATGGCCACCAGGATAACAAAGTCAAAATAACAGTTGAAAATATTTTACGCATCATGTATAATGTACAAGTGCAATTTGAGACATGACAATATTGAAATACGAGGGGAGGGTCGCAGATGACAGAGGTTAAAGTAAGAGAAAATGAATCTTTGGATAATGCATTGAAGAGATTTAAAAGACAATGTGCTATCACTGGCGTTCTCTCTGAAGTAAGGAAGCGAGAGCATTACGAAAAGCCAAGCGTTAAGAGAAAGAAAAAAGCGGAAGCAGCAAAACGCAAGAAAAACAAAAAGATGGGTAGATAATCGAGGTGACGTTATGTCTTTAAAAGAGAAGCTAATGGAAGACTTGAAAGCTTCAATGAGAAATAAAGACAAAATTAGAAAAAATGCTGTAACCATGATTAGAGCGGCCATCAAACAACGTGAAGTAGACGGCAGAGTTGAACTTGAAGAGGATGATGTCATTGATATCATTGTAAAACAAGTCAAACAAAAAAAAGACAGTATTGAAAATTTTAAAGCTGGCAATCGTGAAGACTTGGTTACACTTACGGAAGAGGAAATTGCTATACTGAATGAATATTTACCTAGACAGCTTACCGAAGAGGAACTTGAAGAGGTAGTAATAGAGGCTATCAAAAAGACGGGTGCCCAATCAAAAAAAGACATAGGAAAATTGATGGCAGAAATCATGCCTCGAGTTAAAGGCAAAGCTGAAGGTAAACATGTAAACGAAATAATTATGAGACATTTGAAGTAAGCATAAAAAAGGACCCTTCTAAGGGTCCTTTTTTATGCCATTTCTAATGCAATTTCCATCATTTCAGTGAATGTTTTTTCTCTTTCATCTGGAGAAGTAAATTCTTTAGTTACAAGGCTGTCACTAACTGTAAGAATAGCAAGTGCGTCAGCACCAAGTTTTGCCGCGTTCATATATAATGCGGCTGCTTCCATTTCAACTGCCAAGACGCCTAGAGAAGCCCATTTTTTCCACGCATTTGGGTCAGCATCATAGAAGATGTCACTTGAAAGAATGTTCCCGACTTTTACGGGCAAATTTTTGTTGTCGGCAATTCTTTTTGCCTTTTCAAGCAATGCAAATGATGCACTAGGGGCAAAAGAACCAGGTAAATTATATTGAGATGCATAGTTGGAATTAGTAGATGCACTCATGGCAAAAATAACATCTCGAACTTTCACTTTTTCATTAAAAGAACCACATGATCCAATGCGGATAAGGTTTTTGACGCCATAATCAACAATTAGTTCATGAGAATAGATTCCAATAGATGGCATGCCCATGCCAGTTCCTTGAACAGAGATTTTCTTTCCTTTGTAAAAGCCTGTGAAACCATACATCCCACGAACTTCATTGTAGCAGAAAAAATCATCTAAAAAATTTTCAGCAACAAACTTAGCACGCATTGGATCACCAGGCAATAGAATTGTTTCAGCAATGTCTCCTTTTTTTGCACCAATATGTACAGTCATGTAATCACCTCCAAAAATATTCTATCAAATGTTGCCAGCTTTAACAATTTGTTTATATAGAATTATGAATAAAGTTGTGATATGATTATTCCAAGCAATAGATTGGTGATATAGGAGATTGGATGAATCAATACGAAAAACAAATAAGCATAGAAAATAATGGAGTTACTGCAGAAATATTCGGACAAATGGATAGAAACCTTAGTCAAATAAAAGAACTGTTCAAAGTAGATGTCTTAACAAGAGATAACGAATTAAAAATCATTGGATTTAAGGAAGATGTTCAAACTGTTGAAAAATTACTGAACGAGATGATTAGAAGTTATTCTGACAAGAAGGGATTGTCAGAATTTTTGTTCAATGATTTAATCAAGCATTATGCCGAAGGAAACAAAGAAAGAATACGTTACTATTTGGATGAAATTGTGACAGTTACGGCCACAGGAAAAATGATTAAGCCTAAAACAGTGGGCCAAAAAATATACATAGACAATATCAAAAACAATGACATTGTTTTTGGGATTGGGCCTGCAGGGACAGGGAAAACTTACTTGGCAGTAGCTATGGCGGTTGATGCTTTTAGGAAAAAAGAAGTTGAAAGGATTATCTTAACAAGACCAGCGGTTGAAGCGGGAGAGAAACTAGGTTTTTTGCCTGGAGATTTGCAAGATAAGGTGGATCCTTATCTCAGACCCCTATACGATGCGCTTTTTGAAATCATGGGGGCAGATAATTACTTGAAAAATCTTGAAAGAGGACTTATTGAAGTGGCTCCTTTAGCTTATATGAGAGGGAGGACAATTGACTCAGCTTTCATAATACTAGATGAAGCACAAAATACAACGAAGGAACAAATGAAAATGTTTTTGACAAGGTTAGGGTATGGCTCAAAATCTGTTGTAACTGGTGATGTAACACAAATAGATTTGCCTTCAGGAAAAAAGTCTGGACTTAAACAAGTTGAGAGAATATTGAAGCAAGTAGATGGAATAGGCTTCATGTACTTTGACAAAAAAGATGTGGTGAGACATAAATTGGTACAGGACATTATTAGAGCTTACGAAACATTTGAAAAACAAGAAAGGAAAACAGACTTAAGTGGAAATATTGATTGATATAAGAAAAAAAGGCTTTAAGACAGACGAAAAGATGGAACAAATGATGAAAGAAGCGACAATAACGACACTCGAGCACTTAGAAAAAACAGGTCATTATGAGATCAGTGTCTCTTTTGTTGAAAATGAAGAAATAAAAGAGTTAAACAGAGATTATCGAGGAGTGGACCAAATAACAGATGTACTTTCATTTCCTATGGATGATTTGCCACACTTTGAAGACAATAGCATATTATTAGGAGATGTGGTTATTGCAGTAGACGTGATGAAACATCAAGCAAAGGAGCTCGGACACACTGAAGAGAGAGAATTGGTCTACCTGTACGTTCATTCTTTACTTCACCTTTTTGGCTATGATCACATAGAAAGTGATGAAAAATTGGAAATGAGGCTCCTTGAGAAAGAAATTATGAAACAGTTGGGGTTGTTCAGACAGTGAAAGGAGCAGATGATGAGAAAACTGGGATTAATTCTGTTGTTACTGTTGACAATTGGTTGTGGGAACCAACAAAATGAACCGGAACAAATGCCAGAAATTATAGTGGATGAAGAAATAAATGAAGATGAGCACATAGAACTGGATGACCCCAATGAGGAAGAGGTTATTGAAAAAATTGGCGTACCTTCTCCCATAAGCGGCATATATTATCCAGAAGAAGCAACGAGTGTTCGACCTATAGCAGTCGTGCTTGATAATCACCCAGCTTCAAGATGGCAGGCAGGTATTCAACAAGCTGAAATTGTTTATGAGTGCGAAGTGGAAGGACCATATACACGTTACTTAGCCATATATCTGACTGAATCACCAGAACACATTGGACCAGTTAGAAGTGCAAGACCCTATTTTTTAGAGTTTGCTTTGGAATTTGACGCTGTGTTTGTCCATGTAGGTGGGAGCGATGAAGCTCTGATTAAAATTAGAGATTACAACATGGCAAATATTAGTGGTATGACCAGTGGGGAATTCTGGAGGTATTATGACACAGGAAAAGAAGCTCCCAATAATATGTATACTGCGATGGACAACTTAAGAGAAGCACAATCCTACATGAACTTTAGACAAGAAGGAAACTATGAAAGTTGGCAATTTCATGAGGACTTCACACCTATGGATGAATGCCAAGAGACAGTAACATGTCTAAGCTTTGCTATTTATTATAACAGTGAATACCATGTGTCTTATGACTATGATGAATTACTAAGAACTTATAGACGATTTGTGAATGGGAAAGAACATATGGATGAGTTAGATGAATCGGCTGTAACAGTGACTAACATCATCATTCAAAAAGTCAATAAACGCGTACTAGATAGCGTGGGAAGACTGTCTTTAGATACACTCTCAACGGGTGAAGGCTATTATGTCACTGGGGGTGAAGTAATGGAAATCACTTGGGAAAAATCATCTATCCGTGAAAAAACGGCATACTACGATGAAACAGGAAAGGCGCTTGTTCTAAACCCCGGCAAAACCTGGGTTCAGATTGTGTCACAGAACACAGTAATAGAGATAGGAGATGAACAATGACGGATGCAAGTTTGATAGAACTGGCAATTGAAGTGAGAGACAAGGCATATACACCATACTCAAAATTTAAAGTGGGTGCAGTAGTGTTAACCAAAGAAGGCAAATTATTTACTGGATGCAACATAGAATCCGTATCATATTCACCGACTATATGTGCAGAAAGAGTGGCCATTAGCAAAGCGATATCGGAGGGTTATGGGAACATTGAGACGATAGCGATTGTAGGAAGTCTAAGCAAGATATCTTATCCATGTGGTGTATGCAGACAATTTATAAGAGAATTCGGAGAAAACATAAGGGTTATTGTTGGGATTAGTCCATCGCAATACAAAGTACATACCCTTAAAGAACTACTACCTTATAGTTTTGGACCGGAGGCAATCAAATGAAAAATGATTTTAGATCAGGATTTGTGACAGTCGTTGGCAGACCAAATGTCGGAAAATCAACATTAATAAACCAATTAATAGGTGAAAAAGTGTTGATTATGTCAGACAAGCCTCAGACCACAAGAAATAAGATAAAAGCAGTATACACAGATGATAAAGCACAAATCATATTCATCGACACACCGGGGATCCATAAAGGGAAAAACAAGTTGAGTAAATTTATGAGCTCTGAGATTTCAGAAGCGATGCAAGAGATGGATACACTTGTCTTTATGACCGATGGAAAAAATAAATTAGGACCGGGAGATAAGTACATCATCGATTTAATAAAAGGAATCAAGACACCTAAAATTGCGCTAATCAACAAATCAGACATATATAAAGATAACGAAGCTGTGGAAATTGAACTTGAGGAAATGGGTATTTTTGATAGTGTCATTCGAATTTCAGCCACTTCAGGAAAAAACTTGGAGCAAGTCAAAAACTTCATTAAGGATCAATTGCCAGAAGGACCGCTATATTTCCCTGAAGATTATATGACAGATAGGCCAGAATGGTTTGTGATTTCAGAAATCATCAGAGAAAAGAGCATGCAATTACTTCATGATGAAATTCCTCATGGGATAGGTATATTGATTGAAAAGATAGAAAAAAGAAGCAATAAGGAAATGATAGACGTCTATGGTGTTATCCTGTGTGAGAAAAAAACACACAAAGGAATGATTATTGGTAAAAGTGGAATGAAGCTTCAAGAAATTGGGAAGCGATCTAGACAAGACATAGAAAGATTGCTTGGGTCCAAAGTATATTTGAATCTTTGGGTAAAAGTTAGTGAAAACTGGAGAGACAATGAAAAAATGTTAAGAGAATTAGGCTATAAGAGTTGGTAACATATGAGTGAACAAGATGAAATCATTGTATTAAAGGAAATTGACTACAAAGATTATGATAAGATTCTTCACTGTTTTAGCAAAAAAAGAGGCAGAATACAAGTAATGGCAAGAGGGGCGCAAAAATCGAATAGTGAAAACATGTCAATTGCACAAACGTTCAACTATTGTGATGTCACACTGATTCAGAACAAAGAAATGTTTATATTAATCAATGGAAGTGTACTAAACAGCTTTTATAGACTGCGCCAAAAATATGAGAATTATGTCTATGGAAGCTATATACTTGAAATACTCAATCATGTTCTACAAGAAAATGATCATCAAGCCAATGCTTTTGAAATGACAGTTAGAATGTTGGAAGTTCTCGAGGATGTGTCTGCAAATATTTCGTGGTATATCCATGCATATGAGATAAAACTGATTAGCATGATGGGGTTTAAGCCACAGTTGGAACATTGTGCCGTTTGTGGTGCCGCAAGACCTCGACATATTAAATTCTCAATCAGCGAAGGGGGTATCATTTGTAACAGCTGCGGTGTTATGAAAGATAGTTCTTTGACAACGCAAGAAAGCATAAACGATATGTTCAAATTGTTGTATGTGAAATTTGAACATATTGCGACAATTAAAGAGATAAATATTGAAGCACTAAAATTAATCCGGAAATACTTTAATGCCTATGTTGGGAAAGAACAGTTTAAATCATTGAAATTACTTGAGTTTAAATAGGGATTGACAGAACAAGTAGATGGTGGTAAATTATTGTTAATTGTATAATGCTTTGATTGGGAAGAGTATTGGATCGAGCATGATAGAGAATTGGGGCACGGTGGAAACCCAATATGTGAAATTTAAGAAAGGAACCCATGAGCATAGACTACTAGAGAGGATACAGCAATGTATCAAGTAGGGTGGAACCGCGGAAGTATTTTCGTCCCTATTATGGGCGAATTTTTTTATTTTTTGAAAGGAGAAGTATATGAGTAAGGCTGAAAAAAGCAAACTAGAAAAACTTGTGTCATTATCAAAAAGCAGAGGAATTATATTTTCAGGGTCAGAAATATATGGTGGTCTTGCAAACACATGGGACTACGGACCTGTTGGAGTTGAGATAAAAAACAATGTCAAAAAAGCCTGGTGGCAAAAGTTTATCCAAGGCAATGCTCACAACGTAGGACTTGACTCTGCGATTCTCATGAACCCAAAAACTTGGGAAGCCTCAGGACATGTGGGTGGATTTAATGATCCGTTGATGGACTGCAAAATATGTAAAACTAGATTTCGAGCTGACAAAATCATTGAAGACTATTTAAGGAATAGTGGAGATCATGAAACAATTGTTGATGGATGGTCAAATACAGAGATGGAAAAATATGTGGCAGACCATTATATAAAGTGTCCCGAATGTGAAGGCACTGAATTTACAAATATTCGTCAATTTAATCTCATGTTTAAGACATATCAAGGAGTTACGGAAGATTCACAGGCCGAAATATTTCTTAGACCAGAGACAGCTCAAGGAATATTTGTCAATTTTAAAAACGTCCACCGATCTTCTCGAAAAAAAATTCCGTTTGGCATTGGACAGATTGGGAAATCTTTTAGGAATGAGATAACACCTGGAAATTTCATTTTTAGAACACGAGAGTTTGAGCAGATGGAGCTAGAGTTCTTTTGCAAACCAGGAGAAGATATTGAATGGTACCATTACTGGAAAGACTTTTGCATGAATTGGCTTACATCTCTTGGAATGAAAGAAGAGAGTGTGAGATTTCGAGACCATGGGCCAGAAGAACTTTCGCATTATAGTAACGCGACAACCGATATTGAGTACCTATTTCCTTTTGGTTGGGGAGAACTTTGGGGAATTGCTGACAGGACTGATTTTGACTTAAAACAACATCAAGAGCATTCTGGGGAAAGTTTTGTCTATAAGGATCCTCAGACAAATGAAGAGTACATTCCTTACTGCATTGAACCTTCAGTTGGTGTGGACAGGGTACTATTAGCCTTTCTCATTGATGCTTATGAAGAAGAAACACTAGAAGATGGAACGGAAAGATCTATTTTGAAGCTACATCCAGCTTTGTCTGCTTATAAAGCAGCTATTTTTCCTTTAACAAAAAAATTAAAGGAACCAGCAATGGATCTTTATCATGAATTATCAAGCTATTTGAGTGTTGATTATGATGAAGCGGGAAGTATAGGAAAAAGGTACAGACGACATGATGAGATAGGAACACCATTTTGTATCACTTATGATTTTGACTCACTAGAAGACAAATGTGTTACAATTAGATATCGAGACACGATGGAGCAAAAAAGAATTGAGATAAAAGAACTACCTCGATTTTTGCTAGACCAGTTGAAATTTTAAGGAAGTGATCTTATCAAGCTTACAGAAAGGCAAAGCAAGATAGTGGAACTTGTCAAACAATACGAGCCAATTACGGGAGAAGACCTAGGGGAACATCTTGGGTTGGTTCGGGGCACCATTCGGCACGATCTTACTATTCTAACAATGATTGGAGTGTTAGTGGCTAAGCCAAAAGTTGGTTATCTTTTCAATGAAATGATACTAGAAAAATCCATTGATGAACTTTTCACGATTCCAGTTGAAGAAATAAAATCAGTTCCTGTTGTCATTGAGGAAATGTCCTCTATTTATGATGCTGCAGTGACTATGTTTCTAGAGGATGTAGGGACACTGTTTATTGTCGAAGACAACTACTTAAAAGGAATTGTATCGAGAAGAGATCTTTTGAAAGTGACAATAACCGGTAATTCGGCATTGACATTGCCTGTATCAGTTATAATGACAAGATTGCCACAAATCATTTACTGCAATAATAATGATATTTTTTTAGATGCGGTAAAAAAAATGGTTGAATATCATATTGATTGCCTACCAATAGTATCAGAAGAGGGAACAGATAAATTGAGAGTGATTGGCCGTATCTCTAAAACCAATATATGTCAATACATTTTGGACTTGGGTATGTCCGGGAAGGGGTTGCTATGAAAAGAGTGAGAGTCTATGCTTTGTCAGATTCGGTGGGGGAAACATCAGAGCAAGTTACCAAAGCGGTATTAAAACAGTTTGATGATATTGATTATCACATTGATGTCTATCCATATGTGCAGTCGAAAGAAGAAATCGATGAGATCGTCCACAAGGCAAGAGTGCAAAATGCGGTAATCGTTTTTACGTTGGTAATTGTTGAATTACGTGATTATTTAATAAAGAGAGCAAGCAGAGAAGATGTAACAGCAGTGGATTTGATTACACCACTTCTGTCTCCAATGATAGAACACATAGGAATTAAACCTAAAAGAGAACCAGGCTTGTTGTATAAGTTTGACAAGAATTATTTCAAAAGAATGGATGCAATTGAATTTGCTGTCAAATACGATGATGGAAAAGACACCAAAGGTATCACTAAAGCGGACATGGTTTTAATAGGCATTTCCAGAACATCTAAAACACCCCTTAGCATGTATCTGGCTAATAAAAATCTAAAGGTGGCCAATATTCCATTGGTTCCTGAAGTGGAACCACCAGAAGAGTTATTTACTAGCGATGCTGCAAAAGTGATTGCACTATATGCAGAGCCAGAATATTTAAACAGGATTAGAAAAGAACGGCTAAAAGCTTTAGGATTAAATGACAATTCTTCTTACGCAAATTTAGATAGAATCGTCAAAGAATTAGAGTATGCTGATCAATATATCAGGAGAATAGGTTGTAGAAAAGTAAACATTACAAATAAAGCAATTGAAGAAATTGCAAGCATTATCATTGGCTGGTATAACGAAACAACAAAACAAGAAGAAAGGGTATAACTCTTTCTTCTTTGTAGTTATTTATAAGGAGGTTTAATAATGTATAGAGAATACCAAGAAGAACTTGAATTTCGTATACTATCTCCATATGCTGTCAAATCAGGTGAATCAAAAGGCCGTATTTCTCAAGAGAGTAAATGTGAGATTAGGACTGACTTTCAAAGAGACAGAGATCGCATCTTACATTCAAAATCCTTTAGGCGATTAAAGCACAAGACACAAGTCTTTTTGGCTCCAGAAGGAGATCATTATCGGACAAGACTTACCCACACATTAGAGGTATCTCAAATTTCAAGAACAATGGCAAGAGCTTTAAGATTGAATGAGGATTTGACAGAAGCCATATCTCTAGGACATGATTTAGGCCACACACCTTTTGGGCACAATGGAGAAGCAATTTTGGACAGGTTGTTGAGTAGAGGGTTTCGACACTATGAGCAAAGCTTAAGAGTAGTAGACTTGTTGGAAAAACACAATGACAAAGATGGGTTGAACCTGACAGAAGAAGTAAGGGATGGAATTCTCAACCATACTGGAGACAACAAGCCTTTTACACTAGAAGCACAACTGGTTAAAATGGCCGACAGAATTGCCTATTTGAATCACGATATAGATGACGCTGAAAGAGCAGGGTTGATTGATCTTGAGAAAATCCCTAGAGAAATCATTGATTCCTTAGGGAGTAGCCATGGCGAAAGAATTAACAACATGATTTTGGATATAATCAGAAACTCAGCTGGGAAAAATGAAGTCAAAATGAGCTCAAACATTAAACAAGCAACCGACCACTTGCGAGAATACATGTTTGAAAACATTTATTACAACGAAGTTGCTAAGAGTGAAGATAGAAAAGCTGAAAAAATCATGACGGATTTGTATTATTATTACATGGACAACATTCAGCTTCTAACGGAGAGTAATAATGAAATACCAACTTTGGACAAAGAAGAGGTAGTTAAAGATTATATAGCTGGAATGACAGACCGCTACGCATTAAAGCAATTTAAAGACATTTTTTTACCGTTACCATGGGATAAATAGTGTTTGACAAAGATATTTAAAAGATGTATAATTTTGTTCCATAATTTGATATAATGGTGGTATTATGCCATACTCTATTAGTGAAGAGAAAATTGAACAAATCGTTGAACATAGCGATATAGTCGATGTAATCGGTGAATGCATCAATTTAAAACGAGCAGGGTCGAATTATACGGCACTGTGTCCGTTTCACAAAGAAAAAACACCGTCATTTTCTGTATCTCCGGATAAACAGATCTTTCATTGTTTTGGTTGTGGTGAAGGAGGAGATGCTATAACATTTTTGATGAGATATAGGAATTTAACATTCGTTGAGGCGGTAGAAGAATTGGCAAATCGTGCAGGGATACCTTTGGAGCATGAGCAAAATAAGGACAAAAAAAAACAAATATCTCTTAGCATCAATTATAAAATCAATAGAGAATCGGCGATATTTTTTTTTAAAAACCTTGAAAACAATCCAGTAGCGGTTAAATACTTTGAGAACAGAGGCATCCATCGAAAAGCGCAAAAATATTTTGGCCTAGGTTTTGCGCCTGACAAGTGGGATGGGTTGTTGACTTATCTAACTAAAAAAGGCTTTAAAGAAAAAGATATCTTGGATAATGGGCTAGTCATAAAGAATGAAAAAAGAGGGAATGTGTATGATCGTTTTAGAAATCGATTGATTTTCCCGATTTTTGATCTAAAAAAGAGAGTAATTGGCTTTGGCGGGAGAGTTGTAGATGATTCTTTGCCAAAGTATATCAATTCACCAGACACGATATTGTTTAATAAAGGTAGAAGTTTATATAATCTCAATAATGCCAAAGATTATTCAAGAGAAGGCATTATTTTGACGGAAGGCTATATGGATGTTATAAAACTGTCCATAAATGGGTATAAAAATGTTGTAGCCTCTCTAGGAACAGCATTGACAGAAAACCAAGTCAAATTAATGAAAAAATATAGTCAAACATTTTATATATCGTATGATTCAGATGAAGCTGGATTGAAAGCGGCAATAAAAGCAGCAAATCTTTTAAAATCCAATAATTTCGAGTGCAAGATCCTCAAATTCCCAGAGAATATGGATCCAGATGATTTCATATCAAAATATGGTGGAGCCAAGTATAAAGAACAAATGACTAATTCTTTTGATTACTTTGGGTTTGTTGATCACTATCTAAAAAAGAAATACGACATTCATACAGATTCAGGAAAAATATCATACATAAAAGAAGCCAATGAACACTTGGCATCTGTCAAAAGTCCTGTAGAAAGAGAATTGTATATTGAAAAAATATCGAATTTGCTAGGTGTTTCAAAAGAAGCACTCCAACAAGAACTAAAATCGGTTGTGAAAGGTAAAGGATTTAGGCCGCAAGTGATCAAGAAAATGAGTGTTTCAACTAGCAATGAATATGATTTTGAGACGAAACTACTGGAAATTTTGACCAAAAATGCGGTAGTAAAAAATCATGTGATGACTAAATACAGAACATTTTTAACGGAAGACACATCATATTCTGATAAATTTAAGATGTTGGACGAAAAAACCCAACACAATGAGTCGGAATTGTTATTTGAAGGGATTTATCTGACACAAGAAGAACTTGAGAGAGTTGCAGAGGATTATATACACAGAATTAAGCTAGAAAATCTAACGAGACAAAAAAAGGAACTACTGAATGATATGCCTAAAATCGACAACAAAGGTCAATGGCAAAAGAAAATTTTAGAACTGGATAAAGAAATTATAAGGTTAAGGGGGCTACATAATGACAAAAGTGAATGAGTTTACTGGCATCAACGAAAACAACTCCGTCATTGACGAACTGAAAATTAATTTAAAAAAGAAAGGAAAAAAAGAGGGCTTCATAGAGTATAAAGAGATTGTCACAACATTTGAGAAAATTGAGATAAGCCCAGAGGAAATAGATGATGTCTATAAGTTTCTGGAAGATAACAAGATTGAAATCCTTGGACTTCAAGATGATTTGATTATTACAGACACAGATGAGGAAGATGAGGAAGATGATGAAATAGATGCGGAAGTTGAAAACAACCTATTGGAAAGAATAAAAAGCGAATCGGATTCCATACTATTAAAGGGTGTTAATGTGGATGACCCGGTAAGAATGTATCTTAAAGAAATTGGGAAAGTGCCCTTGTTGACAGCGGACGAAGAAGTAGAATTGGCTAAACGTATGGAAAATCATGACGATGAAGCAAAAAACAGATTAGCAGAAGCTAACTTGAGGTTAGTTGTAAGTATTGCTAAGCGGTATGTGGGAAGAGGGATGCTTTTTCTAGATTTGATTCAAGAAGGGAACTTGGGATTGATTAAAGCCGTTGAGAAATTTGATTATAAAAAAGGGTATAAGTTTAGCACGTATGCAACATGGTGGATAAGGCAGGCTATTACAAGAGCGATAGCAGATCAAGCGCGGACGATAAGAATTCCAGTGCATATGGTTGAAACAATCAATAAATTAATCAGGGTCAAAAGACAATTGTTGCAAGAGTTAGGTCGTGATGCTACTCCTGAAGAAATTGCTATGGAAATGGATATGGAACCTGAGAAGGTAAGAGAGATTTTAAAGATTGCTCAAGAACCAGTATCTCTGGAGACTCCCATAGGTGAGGAAGAGGATAGTCATTTAGGAGATTTTATTCCAGATGACGATGCTCAGGCTCCAGCCGATGCTGCTACGTCTATCTTGCTAAAGGAACAACTGGTGGATGTTTTGGAAACTTTGACTGAAAGAGAGCAAAAAGTTCTGAGACTGAGGTTTGGGCTAGATGACGGGAGAGCGAGAACCTTGGAAGAGGTAGGTAAAGAATTTGATGTGACAAGAGAGAGGATCCGACAGATTGAAGCTAAGGCGTTAAGAAAACTTCGACACCCAAGTCGAAGCAAAAAATTAAAAGATTATTTGGAGTAAAGATTCGGAAACGAATCTTTACTTAATATAAGGTGATTAATATGCTTAATAGATTAGACACAATTGTATCTTTAGTAGACACTTGTGATACGGTCGCAGATATTGGGACGGATCATGGATTCGTCCCCGTAAAACTAATTGCTGAAGGCAGATGCGACAGAGTCATAGCGACGGATCTAAATCGAGGACCGTATGAGATTGCATCAAAATTTGTCGAAGAAAAGGGTCTATTGAATCAGATTGAAGTTAGGCTTGGAAATGGTCTTGACCCCGTAAACTTAAAAGAAGTTGATACGATTATTGTTGCAGGTATGGGTGGTCTCTTGATAAAAAAAATCATTGAAGATGGACTGAAGGATATAAGCTATCATCATACTTTGATTTTGCAACCCATGAATGCATCGGATAAGCTTAGAAAGTTTCTTTTCAATAAGAATTTTAGAATAGTTGAAGAATCTCTGTCAAAAGAAGACACGCATTTTTATGAAATCATTAAAGCAATTAAAACAGAAGAAAGAGTTAATGTTGAAGATGATGTGTTTTACGAAATTGGGAGACCATTGATTGAGAAAAAACACCCTTTGATTAGATTGTTTCTAAAAAACAAGATACGTATTTGCCAAGGAATTATTAATGAAATGATTATTGGCGGAAAACCAAAGGAATCAGTAAAATCATTAGAAGACAAGATTTTATCATATAGGAGGTTAATGGAAAAGCATGACATTGAATGAGTTAATTGTAAATGTTGAAAGTATATATCCTTTTAATCTGTCAGAAAAATGGGACAATGGTGGCTATCAAGTGTCTGATAGAAATATGACGGTTAATAGAATTTTGTTAACGATTGATCTAACAGAAAAAGTAATTGAAAAATGCATCGAAAAAGAGGTTGACTTGATTATTTCTCATCATCCGTTTATTTTTGATCCAATACTAAAAATTGATGTAACAGAAACGAAAGGGAAAATGATTCGGTCGCTTATCATGAATCAAATCAACTGTGTCAGTTTTCATACAAACTTTGATCAAGCGCATCATGGAATGAATTGGGCAATATCTCAACAGTTAAATTTGGAAGGCTTCAGCGTTTTAGTTCCTAATGACAATGACCCTAAGTATGGTTTTGGTGGGATTGGCGTGATAGAAAAAGAGATAGACCTCCACTCCTTTATTAACTTTTTGAAGGCTCAATTCAATTTAGAAGGGATACGAGTGTACAATGGTCAAAAAAAAAGGATTCATCGTATTGCTTTCTGCGGAGGAGCGGGAGCAGACTTTATTGGTAATGCTGCAGATAAAGGCGCAGATGTTTATATTACTGGAGACCTAGGACACCATGATGGACAAAAAGCCTATGAAAATGACATAATCTTGATAGATGCAACCCACTATGGCCTTGAATGGGTATTTTTACCTCTTATGGAAAAAAAATTAAAAACAATAAATAGCGACCTAGAAGTATTTACTTATGATCGTAATGACTATGCTTTCGAAAATTATTAAAAAATATTTGAGAAATGGAATCAAATAGATTATAATGCATAGAGTAAGTCGGATAGTCGCATGGAAGCATGAGGAAAGTCCGAGCTTCATAGAGCAGGATGCTGGTTAACGGCCAGTGAGGGTGACCTTAAGGAAAGTGCAACAGAAAATTACCGCCTGAAAAGGTAAGGATGAAAAGGTGAGGTAAGAGCTCACCAGCGGTTAGGTGACTAACCGGCTGTGTAAACCCCATTCGATGCAAGACCAAATAGGGACTTTGGAAGCAGTTGCTCGCTGTGTCCCGTGGTAGGTTGCTTGAGCTTTTTGGCAACAAAAAGCCTAGATAGATGACTATCGATTACAAAACTCGGCTTATAGACTTACTCTAAAAAGACTGTTGTACTGTCCAGTCAAGCTGGTATGGCAACAGTCTTTTTTATATGCAGATATTTATTGAAGAGAATTAAGAAAAGACTTCATGCCGTATAAAGCTTCTTCTGTGTTAATTTGACGAATGAACGCATCGTGTTCAGCTATCAATGCTTGCTGAATACCATCCTTGCTTGAAAGTAGTTTCTTTGTATGAACAAGAGTGCCAAAATTTTGTTTTGTAAGTTGATGGGCAAGATCAATAGCTTCACTTCGGATATCTTCATGATGAACGACCTTGCTTGCAATGCCCCACTCAAAGGCTTGTTGAGCCGAAATGGTTGAATCCGTCATCAAAACGTGCGCAGTTCTTTTGGAGCCAATGATTGACGGTAACAACGCTGACCACCCACCATCAGGACTATATCCAACAGTAGCATAATAGGGAGTAAACGATGCACGGGATGAAACCAATACAATATCGGCGGCTAGGACCAAACCAATGGAACCTCCAGTTACCATCCCATGAACGGCTGTTATTACTGGCTTTGGACATTCGATGATCGCCATGATCAGTTCATTAAGTGTTCCAACAACAGATTCTGAATAAGCAGTCAGAGATTCTTTGTGAGCAAGAAACGATGCGACATCTCCACCTGTGGAAAAAGTTTTGCCGTTTGCTTGAATGATGATAACTTGAACTTGATGATCTGAAGAGAGTTTGTCAAAACAACTCAAGATGTCTTGAAGAAATTCCGGGACAAGGGAGTTATGCCTTTTAGTGCGATTAAGAGTCAACGTGCCGACACCACCATTTTTACTGATAAGGACTTGCTTTTCCATATGACATTATTCCTCCTTATTTTGGTATAAAGCGTCCCACTCTATATAGTAGGAATTAAGCTTTGATTTTATAAAGTGAATTCGATCGCTGATTTGAGAGGATAGAATGTGATCGTTATATGTTTCAGGTTCACATAAACGAATTTCAAGACTATGGATTTCCTCCTCAAGGTCATAGATCGAAGACTCTAAATCCTGTAAAGCTCTTCTTTGAGACTGTTTTTTTCGAATAGAAGCGCGTTCTTTTTTGGCCATATTTTTGAGTTCAGTTTTTGTTGGTTTGATCTCTGTGTTTTCAGATTGATTTGGAATACTTTTTTTATAGGCATAATAATCATAATTTCCTAGATACTCAGTTATTCCAGTCGAGGACATTTCAAAGATTTTATTGGTGGTTTTATTTAAAAAGTATCTGTCGTGTGAAATAATCAACACCGTTCCTTCATATGACTCAATAGCTTTTTCTAAAACAAGTTTAGAGTCAATGTCCAAATGATTTGTTGGCTCGTCAAGCAATAAGAAATTTGCATTTGACAACATGAGCTTCAAAAAAGAAAGTCTGCTTTTCTCTCCGCCGCTTAAATCTCCTACAGATTTGAACAAATCAGCATGATAGAATAGGAAACGAGCTAAATAGTTTCGTACCTCATGAGCCTTTAATTTTGGGTAAGCGTCCCATATTTCATCCAAAACTGAGTTTTCGAAATTCAAATCAGAGAGTTCTTGATCAAAATAACTCACTTTTACGTGATGTCCAAATGTGACATCTCCCTCGTTGGCAATTTCAATAGACTGAATGATTCTCAATAAAGTTGTCTTACCAATTCCATTTGGGCCAATTAAGCCAATTTTATCCCCTCTATAGATAGAAAAACTTAAATCATTAAAGACGCAAGTATCTCCATAGGATTTTGAAAGATCTGAAACGACAAGTACATCTGTTCCGCTTTGGATGGAAGGAAAAAAACGCATATTAAGCAAATCTTGACTTGTTTCTGGGTTTTCGACAAGAGCCATCTGTTGGAGCATTTTTTCTCTACTTTTTGCCTGTCTGACTTTTTTATCTCGACCGTTGGCTAAAAATCTTGCAATGATTTCTTTTTGACGATTGATTTCCTTTTCTTGGATGAGGTATTTTTTTTGTTTTATTAGAGTTTCATGATTCCATTTTTCGATGAAATAAGAGTAATTGCCAGCGTAAGATGTGATGGTGCGTTGACTCAAATAAAAAGTACGAGACACAACCTTATCTAAGAAATAACGGTCATGAGATATGATCAGCATGGTTCCTTTGAAATCTTGCAAAAATCTCTCAAGCCACTCTGTAGAAGCTATATCCAAATGATTGGTAGGTTCATCCAGCAAAAGGATTTCCGGATCAGATAACAAAAGTCTCGCCAACATAAGTCTGTTTTTTTGTCCGCCACTGAGTTTGTCAAAAGGCATATGAAACATCTCTTCCGGGAAACTTAAGCCATTAAGAACACCTCTAATTAAGCTTTTATACCGGTAGCCATTCATAGCTTCATAAGTATCGTTTAGTTGCCCATACTCTAACATTAAGGAATCTAAAAAGGTTGGATTCTTGTGGGCACTTGACATTTCTTTTTCAAGTCGTCTTAGGTTATTTTCAATGGAAATGACAGGATGGAAGATTTCTTCAACTGTTTCATACACACTTTTCCCAGGATCCACAGTGTCAGACTGTTGTAAATAACCGATAGATTTATTTTGATTGATATAGAACTCACCACTATCATAATCAATTTGATCGGTTAGTATTTTGAAAAGGGTTGTTTTACCTGAACCATTTAAACCGATTAAAGCTACCTTTTCAAATTCATTTATGGTAAAATTGATTGAGTCAAGAATCGTGTCGGCATCGTAAGTTTTTTTTATTTCTTTGCAATTAATATCTATCATACTTATCACCACGCAATATAGTATATTTTGAAATGGACATATTGTAAAGAGGCAAGCATAAACTGAATTCGATTGAAGCATGAAAGGGCTAGTCAAAAAAATGATACTTATTGATTAAAGTATTAAATCTTGTTAAAATATTATTGTTAATAAATGGAGGTGTCAATATGGCAAAAAGAGGAAAGATTTCAGATGCAGTAATAAGAAGACTACCTAAATACTATAGATACTTAGGGGATTTATTGAAAAACGGTGTCAACAGAGTATCATCCAATGAACTTAGTAGATTAACTGGATTCACAGCATCACAGATTCGTCAAGACCTTAATAATTTTGGTGGGTTTGGACAACAAGGATACGGGTACGATGCAAAGAATTTAAGAGATGAAATTGGAAGGATCATGGGAATTGATCATAAATACAAAGTCATAATTGTTGGAGCAGGAAATATTGGTCAAGCAGTTGCTAATTATGCAGGTTTTTACGAAGAGGGATTTGAAGTGAAAGCTCTATTTGACAAGAACCCAAAGTTGTTAGGATTGAGAATTAGGGATCATGAGATCATGGATATAGATGAGCTTCCTAGCTATATTGATGAACACCATATCGATATTGGTGTTATATGTACACCAAAGGAAGTTAGCCAAGAAGTGGCAGACATTTTGACATCAAGTGGGATTAAAGCCATTTGGAATTTTGCACCAACAGATATAAAGGTTGCTGATGATGTAGCGATTGAGGATGTCCATATGAATGAAAGCTTATATACACTGGCATATTATTACAATGAAAAATCAGAGAATCAAAAAGACGACGAAAAATAACTAATCATTTTATGTTTAAATTAAATGTGCTTTTCAGGAGTCAGGATTGCCGAGAAAGGCACTTTTTTGTTGAGGGAATAGATGCAAATATCAAACAAAACAAATAGTGTAATGATTAAAGGGATGCGCGATTTCAACTTGAAACACATTTTAGAATGTGGGCAGTGCTTCCGATGGCAACTAGAAAATGATGGAAGCTATACATTAGTTGCATTGGATAAAGTGATTAACCTTAAACAAGTTGATGAATCATTGATTATTAACAATACAACGATTTTGGACTTTGAGAAAATATGGTGGCATTACTTTGACTTGGGAAGGGATTATTCAAGCGTGAAAAGCAAAGTAAGCATCGATGAGAATATGAAGGCTGCGGTGTCATATGGATACGGTCTTAGGTTGCTTAAGCAAGACGTTTGGGAAACAATGGCTGCTTTCATCATTTCAGCAAATAAGAACATTCCATCGATTAAGAAGTCGATAGAAAGCATGGCAGAAATATTTGGGAAAGAGATTGGTTATTTTAACGGTATAGTAAGATATCAGTTCCCAACGCCCAAGGCGTTGTCGGTTGTAACTTGCAGTGAAATAAGAGAGACAAAAGTAGGCTATAGGGACAAGTATATCTTAAATGCAGCGAGAACCATAGAACACAACCCGCAAATGATCAATTATCTAAAAACACTTAGCACCAAAGAAGCAATGTTTGAATTGACAAAATTCAATGGAATAGGCAATAAAGTTGCTTCTTGCATTGCTTTGTTCTCTTTACAGCGTTACGATGTTTTTCCGATTGATGTATGGATAAAACGAATGATGGAAACGCTGTACCCAGAATTAGACACGAAAGATAAAATGAATGCCTTTGTGACAGAAAAATTTGATAATTATGCTGGGTTTGCGCAGCAGTATCTATTCTATTATGCCAGAGAAAATAGATTAGGACTGTAAAGCGAAAAACACAGATAATTAAAGATATAGGAAGAAATATAGCGTAATATCTATTTAAAAATAAATAAACCATAAAAATGGCAGAAAACGGTTAAAAATGGTATATTATTATGTTTGAAACTTTTTTTGTATTAGAGTATCATATTGACAGTTGATGTTAGCACTCAACTTAATTGAGTGCTAACAAACGGAAATATTACTATTTTAGGAGGTAACTATGAATATTAAGCCACTTGGAAACAGATTGGTTATTAAAGTACTAGAGGCTGAGGAGAAAACGCAAAGCGGTATTGTTTTACCGGGTTCAGCAAAGGAAAAACCTCAAATGGCCGAAGTCATTGCAGTTGGAACAGGAATATTGAATGATGAAAAGAAGAAAGAAGAGATAAAAGTTGGCGACAAGGTGATTTTTTCTAAGTATGCGGGAACCGAAGTCAAAATGGATAACATGGAATATACAGTATTGAAACTAGATGATATATTAGCAATCGTTGAATAAGGGAGAGGTGTTAAGAGATGGCAAAATTAATCAAATTTGATGAAGAAGCAAGAAGAGCAATGGAAACAGGTGTCAATAAACTTGCGGACACTATAAAAGTTACGCTTGGACCAAAAGGAAGGAATGTTGTGCTGCAAAAATCTTTTGGTAGCCCACTAATCACAAATGACGGTGTTACAATAGCAAGAGAAATCGAATTAAGCGATCCCTATGAAGATTTAGGTGCACAACTAGTAAAAGAAGTGGCAACAAAAACCAATGATGTTGCAGGAGATGGAACGACCACAGCAACTCTTTTAGCTCAGGCAATAATTAGAGAAGGCCTGAGGAATGTAGCAGCAGGGGCCAACCCGATGATATTGAAAAAAGGAATCCAGATTGCAGTTGATGCAGCTGTAGAAGATATGAAAGGTTTGTCTAAAAAGGTTGAAACGAGTGAAGATATTGCTCAAGTAGCTTCTATTTCAGCTTCCGACTCATTTATTGGAAAACTGATTTCAGAAGCAATGGATAAAGTAGGCAGAGAAGGCGTAATTACTGTTGAAGAATCCAAGACAATGGAAACCAATTTAGATGTTGTTGAAGGAATGCAGTTTGACAGAGGGTATTTATCTCCTTACATGGTTTCTGACACAGAAAAAATGGAAGCAACTTTGGAAGAAGCTTACATATTGATTACGGATAAGAAGATAACAAATATCCAAGACATTCTACCAATTCTTGAAAAAATCGTTCAACAAGGAAAACCATTATTGATCATTGCCGAAGATATTGAGGGAGAAGCTTTGGCGACATTAGTAGTCAATAAGCTAAGAGGAACGTTTAACTGTGTAGCAGTAAAAGCCCCTGGATTTGGTGATAGAAGAAAAGAAATGCTTCGTGACATAGCGACATTAACAGGTGGCGAAGTCATATCAGAAGAATTAGGATATGACATAAAAGAAGCGACATTAGAAATGTTGGGTAGTGCAAAAACGGTTAAGGTCGACAAAGAGAACACTACAATCGTAGATGGCGCAGGCACACAAGAAGCGATTAACGACAGAGTTAGACAAATCAAAGTTCAGTTGGAAGAATCGACTTCAGAGTTTGATAAAGAAAAGTTACAAGAGAGACTAGCTAAATTATCAGGTGGTGTTGCTGTGATCAATGTTGGTGCAGCGACAGAAACTGAGATGAAAGAGAAAAAACTTAGAATTGAAGATGCATTAAATGCAACTAGAGCAGCCGTTGAAGAAGGAATTGTTTCAGGCGGAGGCGTTGCACTCGTCAACACAATTGCAGCAGTTGCAAAAGCAGCAGAAGGGCTTGAAGGAGATGCTAAGACAGGCGCATTGATCATCATGAGAGCATTAGAAGAGCCATTGAGACAAATTGCAGCAAATGCAGGACTAGAAGGTTCTGTCATCGTAGAGAAAGTTAAATCTAGTGCTTTAGGAGAAGGATTCGATGCTCTTAACGGCAAATATGTGAACATGGTACAAGCGGGAATTGTAGATCCAGCAAAAGTAACGCGATCAGCCTTGCAAAATGCGGCTTCTGTGTCAGCAATGGTATTGACAACTGAGGCAGCGGTTGTAGAAGAACCAAAAAAAGACAATGATGCAGCAGGTATGCCAGGTGGTATGCCAGGTGGCATGCCAGGAATGATGTAATTAACTAAGAATGTATAAACTAAAAGCCCCCCCTCGGATTGGGTTAAACGCGAGGGGGGGCTTTTTATGAGAAGGGCTTATAAATAATTGCTAAATAAAAAAACAATGTGGTATAATGGCATGATTAACAACGAGGGATAGGATGGAAAAATTGCTGAATCAAATTGATAACAAACAAAGAATAAAAGATATGAACATGGAAGAACTCAAATTATTAGCTAAAGAGATTCGAGAGTTTATGATTGAGACGATCTCTAACACAGGAGGACATTTAGCTTCAAACCTTGGTGTGGTGGAGCTGACAATTGCAATGCACTATGTGTTTGAATCTCCAGAGGACAAGTTTATTTTTGATGTGGGGCATCAGAGTTATGTTCACAAGATTTTAACAGGCAGAAAAGATAGATTATATACAATTAGGCAACATGGCGGCTTAAGCGGATTTCCTAAAAGAGCCGAGAGTGAACATGATGTTTTTGAAACGGGACACAGTAGCACTTCGATTTCTGCTGCGTTGGGATTTGCCAATGCAAGAGATCTTAGAGGAGAAAAGCACCATGTGATTGCTCTTATTGGAGATGGTGCCTTGACAGGCGGAATGGCATTAGAGGCATTAAACAATGTCGGTAGAAAAAAAACCAATCTGATTATCATTCTAAACGATAACGAAATGTCCATTTCGAAGAATGTTGGCAGTATTTCAACAAGTTTGTCAAAAATGAGAGCAGGAGCAAGGTACTATTCAACAAAAAAAAGTGTGGAAAGAGTTTTAAATACTGTACCTATGATTGGAAAGCACTTGGTCAGGTTTATCAAGAGGATCAAAGAAGCTTCTAAGTCTTTTTTTGTGAATGGAGGCATGTTGTTTGAAGAGTTTGGAATTAAATATATTGGTCCAGTAGATGGACATAATCTAGAGGATTTAATTGACATATTAAAAAGAATTAAATTTTCAAAAGAACCACTAGTCCTGCACGTACACACAAAAAAAGGAAAAGGGTACAAACCTGCTGAGGATAACCCAGGTGTTTTTCACGGGGTGGGGAAATTTGACAAAGAATCAGGAGAGATCAAAAGTAAAGAAACCGAAACATTTTCGGATGTATTTGGCAAAAAAATTGTCGACATAGCAAAAAAAGAAAATCGAGTGGTCGCGGTAACAGCAGCTATGAAAAATGGGACAGGGTTGGATGCCTTTGCAGACCAGTTCCCCAATAGATTTTTTGATGTTGGAATAGCTGAACAGCATGGTATGACTTTAGCAGCTGGAATGGCAGCTGCTGACATGATTCCGGTGTATGCCATATATGCAACATTTCTTCAACGAGCTTATGATCAACTTGTGCATGACATTGCATTACAAAATCATCATGTTGTTATTTGTGTGGATAGAGCTGGACTGGTAGGAAGTGACGGTGAGACTCATCAAGGTGTTTTCGATTCGGGCTTTCTATACCAAATACCAAATCTTACAATCCTAACACCTTCCAACTCAACTGATTTAGAAAACATGTTGGAATACGCTGTGCTTGAAATGACTGGACCAGTGGTAATTAGATATCCAAGAGGCGAGGCGAAAAGAACCACGAAAGAGCCAGCATATTCTATCGAACAAATCATGGCACCTCAATTATTAAAAGAAGGGAAAGACATGATGCTCATGACCTATGGAAGACTCACTAAAGAATCTATCGAAGCCGTCTCAGAGCTTAGAAGAAACGGGGTTGATGCCGGCTTGATTAAGCTTCAGGCAATCAAGCCTATTTACACTAGACAAATGCGCAATATGATTCAAAAGGGTAGCAAAGTTTTGTTTATAGATGAGACAGTTGCAAAAGGAACGGTAGGCAACTTAATTGCCAGTGAATTATCTGATCATTGCAGATTTAGAATGTTGACGTTACCCGATGCTTTCATTGAGCATGGAAGTGTTGCTGAGTTGACGGGTGCATATAACCTTGATAGCAAAGGTATTTCACAAGAAGCTATGGATTGGATAAGTGAGGATCAAGACATGAACGGGTACGAGTTATCATAATTCAACAAATAACCGGTCCAATTCAAAAAAGCACCTTTTTTTGCAAAAGAACAGAAATAATTGTTTATTTTCTATCAGCAATGGTGTATAGTATATACTATGAGTTTACGATCCATAAACAAATGTTTTCGAGGAGGACACAAAGTGTTAAAAGTTGCAAAATTTGGGGGAACATCAACGTCAAGTGGAGAACAGCTAAAAAAAGCAGCTAAAATAATAAAAGCTGATAAAGATAAAAGGTTTATCGTTGTATCTGCTCCTGGGAAAAGAATGGATGGAGATAACAAAATAACGGACCTATTGTATTTATGTCATGCACATTTAACTTATTCTGTACCGTTTGACCAAGTATTTAAAATGATCGAAGATAGATTTAAAGATATTTCCAGATCTCTTTGCAAGCAATTAGATATAGACCTTTACTTAAGTGGCATCAAGAATGAATTAAATAAAGGCATTTCCATAGATTATCTAGCAAGCAGAGGAGAATACTTGAACGCACTGATATTAGCAAACTATCTAGACTATGAGTTTGTAGATGCAAAAGATGTTATTTTCTTTAAAATGGATGGTTCTCTTGACTATGATAAAACCACCAGAATAATGAATGAGCGATTAAAGGATGTGCAGTATGCAGTTATCCCTGGCTTTTATGGAACAAGCGCACTAGGGGACATTAAAACATTTTCTAGGGGAGGCTCTGACATTACAGGATCTTTGATTGCGAGTTGTATGCAAGCTGATGTATATGAGAACTGGACAGATGTATCAGGATTCATGATGGCCGATCCAAGAATAATCAAAAATCCTAAAAAAATTAGAAATATAACCTATAGAGAGTTGCGAGAACTATCTTATATGGGAGCTTCTGTGTTACATGATGAGGCAATCTATCCGGTAAGAAATGCTAATATTCCAATAAATATTAGAAACACAAACTTACCAGAGGATCCGGGAACGATTATTTCCAATGAAAAGATTAAGGAAGATGATGATTTAACCATCACTGGTATTGCAGGACGCAAAGATTTTACAATCATTGCACTTCAAAAGTTCTATATGAATTCTGAGGTTGGTTATGTCAGAAGAATACTATCTATTTTGGAGATGTATGATATCACATTTGAAAACATTCCGAGTGGGATAGACACAGTTTCCATTGTAATAGACAGCAATAAATTGAACGGTAAACTAGAGAAAGTTTTAAGTGAAATAGATAGATCTTGTTCTCCAGATAGTATTAATGTGTTTAAAAACATCGCAATGATTGCAGTGGTTGGACAAAACATGGCTTTCACAGCAGGTGTTGCAGGGAGAGTGTTTACAGCTTTGGGAAATGCAGGGGTCAATATTCGAGTAATTGATCAAGGTTCAAGCGAGATAAATATTATTATTGGTGTTAATGACAATGATTTGGAGAAAGCAATTATAGCCTTATATGAAGCATTCAATAAAAAATGAGGGTTAACCCTCATTTTTTATTGAATCAAAGTGTTTTTTTGCGATTGTAACCGCCTCAAGTGCATCTTTTCCATAATAATCAGATTTAATCTCTGTTGCGTATTCCTTGTTAAGAACAGCTCCGCCAACCATAACTTTCACATGGGGGTAGTGCTTTTTAATGAGCCGAATGGAGTCTACCATATTAGCAACGGTGGTTGTCATTAAAGCGCTTAGCCCAACTAGTGTTGCTTGGTGAGTCTCGATAGCGCGCAACATTTCGGATGAATGCACATTCTTCCCTAAATCAATTATATGAAATCCGTAGTTTTCCAGCAACATTTTGACTATGTTTTTGCCGATGTCATGAACATCACCAGCTACAGTTGCTAAAACGATGGATTTATCAAGACTGTTGTTTTCGCTTGGAGAAGCATGTTGCTTTAGGACTTCAAAAATCTTTTGTGTAGCTTCGGCAGAATTGAGTAGTTGTGGGAGAAAAATATCTCCTTCTTCATACCGCCTTCCGACTTCATCTAAAGCTGGCACAATATCCTTATTTATGAGTTCAAGTGGAGTGCAGTGTAGAAGTTTTTTTCTCACAATTCTCACACCTTCTTCTGTCCTAGCATGAATGATTGAACTTTGTAGATCGTCACCTAATATTTTTGAGTCTTTATGTGCCGGCTTATTATCTTGATTAATCTGATAAGCTTGGATAAATTCGCTTGCGTCACGATCTTGGTTAGCAATTACTTTGAAAGAACGTATGATACCCATTGAAAGCTTTGAGGAGGTATTGATAATTGCTAGGTCTAACCCAGCAGTCAATGCAGAAGCTAGAAAGGTTGCATTTATCAGCTCTCTTTCAGGCAAACCATACGAGACATTACTTATACCTAAACAGGTTTTAACTCCCAAATGCATTTTAATCAACTGTAAGGCTCTAATTGTTTCAAAAATATGTTTTTGTTGAGCAGATGCTGTCAAAGTCAAACAATCTATAACCATGTCTTTCAATGGAATCCCATATTGATTGGAGGTGTTTATTAAACTTTCAGCAATTTTCAATCGTTCTTCAGCACTCAATGGGATGCCGTGTTCATTCATGGTGAGACCAATGATCATCCCTCCATATTTTTGGATTAAAGGAAGGATTGTAGCCATTGATTCGTGCTTTCCATTCACAGAATTAACTAGTGCTTTCCCATTATAGTATCTTAAGGCGTATTCGATAACTTCTGGGTTTGAACTGTCAATTTGGAGAGGCAAGGATACTTCTTGGGAAACGGACTCAATCACTTTAGCCATGGATTCTATCTCATTTTTGCCAGGCACACCAACGTTAATGTCCAAAACATCTGCACCATCATCTGCCTGTGAACGTGCAAGAGACCTTATGTAACTTAGATCAAGATCAGAAATTGCTTGTTTTAGTTTCTTTTTACCTGTAGGATTAATGCTTTCACCAACAATCGTTATCCCATCAATTTGGATGGTATTTGTGCCAGAAGATACGAAAGCATAAGGCTTATCAATTATGGGAGTGGGACTTAGGTTAGACAGCGACTGTGAAAGGCTTTTTATATGCTCGGGTGTGGTGCCGCAGCATCCGCCGAGACAATTGACACCTAAGTCTTTTATCTTCATCATTTCTCTTGAGAATTGGCTGGGAGGGTAATGGTAGTGTGTTTTCCCATTTTCTATCTTTGGCATACCTGCATTCGGTTGAATCAATAAATTTTTTGATGAAAAACTTGATAAAGACTCAATGTATGGAAACAATTCTTCCGGGCCAAAAGAACAGTTCAGACCTATTATATCAACTCTAAGCGATTCTAGTACGGACACGATGGTCATAATATCAGAGCCAGTTAGTGTCCTTCCATTCTTTTGGAGAGTCATGGTGCAGGCTATGGGCAGATTTGAGTGCTCTTTAGCTGCTAAAACAGCCGCTTTTGCTTCATATAAATCAGTCATGGTTTCTATTAAAATAAGATCACATCCTGCTTTTGTGCCTGCTTTCACTTGTTGTGCAAACAATTCATAGAAAGAGTCAAAATCGCTGGGTGAATTACTTTTAAGTAGCTTCCCAATGGGGCCTATGTCCAAAGCGCAATAAACATCCGGAATGGATTTGACTATTTGAACAGCTTCGGTAACAATTTGTGTACTGCTATATTTGCTATCACTCATTTTATAAGAATTTGCACCAAAAGTGTTTGTAGTAATCACCTTTGATCCAGCAGCAGCGTATTTCATATGTATATCCCTTATTGCATCAGGGTGAGTAAGATTGTACTCTTCAGGCATCAACGCAACGGGAGAGAAACGTGATTGAAGTTGAGTTCCCATAGCGCCATCAAAAACGACTAAGTGATGCTTCATGTATTGAATAAAATTCATTGATTTCATATTACCATCCCATGTTTCGGTAGATTTTTTTTGCAACTTCAGGTTTGTTCATTACATACAAGTGATAACCATCAACACCAAAACTTGACAGTTCTTCAATTTGGTTGCAAGCGAATTCAATTCCAGCTTCGAACATGCTAGACGGATCAGTTTCATACTTATCCAATGTTCTCTTTAATGTGGTAGGGACAGAAGCACCACTTAAAGCGAGGATGCGTTTTATTTGTTTGGCATTTGTAATGGGCATGATACCTATTGATATAGGCGGGTCTATTCTCTGTTGTACAAGTTTTTCCTTGAATGAGTAAAACTTTTGATTGTCAAAAAAGAGTTGCGTGATCAGAAAGTCTACACCTTGGCTTACTTTATACTTTAAATGTTGGATGTCTATATCAATAGAGGGGGATTCCATATGACCTTCAGGATAGCAAGCAGCAGATGTTGCAACTGGAAACGGTAGTGTTTTGATGAAAGAAATCAAGTCAGATGCATAAGAAAAATCATTGGACTTTTGGGAAAGATCTTTCGGCAAGTCGCCTCTTAAGGCGAGTAGATTCTTGATATCTTTTTTCATTAGTTGTTCGGCAAGATCATAGACTTGTTCTTTTGAAGCAGAGACACATGTCATATGCGGCATTGCCTCAATTGAGAACTTCTCTTTTATATAGCCCGCAATATCAATCGTATAATTGTTATTTGAGTTGCCAGAAGCACCATAAGTTACTGAAATGTAATCAGGGCGATAAATAGCCAACTCATCAATGACATCAATTAGCTTTTTGAGTGACATATGGGCATTTGGAGGGAAAATCTCAAAAGAGATGACTGGGTACTTTTTCTTGAATTTTTCTAATAGATACATTTGACCACCTTCTTGTTCTTTGATTAACTCATTATAATAAAAAAAACATAATAATTCAAAGAAAAAAAGGAACAGTCAGTTCCTTTTACTCATACTATGCACCTATTTAGTTCCAAATAACCTATCACCAGCATCACCTAGACCTGGAACAATGTAAGAATGTTCATTAAGTCCTTCGTCAATAGAGATGGTATAAATCTCTATGTCGGGGTGGTGCTTTTGAACTTCTGCAATCCCAACTTCAGTTGCAACTAGAATCATTGCTTTTATTTGGACAGCCCCTCTTTTTTTCAACATTGTAACAGCATCTCTTAAAGAACCACCAGTCGCTAGCATTGGATCAGTAACAATAACCAATCTCTTCGAAATATCAGATGGCAACTTGCAATAATACTCAACAGGTTGAATGGTTTCTTCGTTTCGATATATTCCAATATGACCTACTTTTGCATTTGGAATCAATGATAGCATACCTTCTACCATACCCATTCCAGCACGCATAATTGGAACAATGGCAACGTCTAAACCACTCAAGGATTTTCCCTTTGACTTACATATGGGCGTTTCGACTGCGACCTCTTCTAAAGGTAGACTCCTAGTCACCTCATATGCCATTAACATAGAGACTTCACTGACAAGAGCTCTAAAATCTTTTGAGGAAGTATTTTTGTCTCTTAACATGGTTAGCTTGTGTTGTATTAATGGATGATCAATAATATAGACATTATTCATATTTACACCTCTGTCTTTTTGCTACTATCTATTATTATATAAGGTCGCGAACATGTCAATTGAATGTTTACAATTTTATCCTCAAACTATATAATCAAGTGGGTGATAATAATGATAAAAGTTGGTTCAGATTTGGTACGGGTGGATAGGATAGAAAAGCTGATAACGCAAGAAAAATTCGTTCAAAAAATATTTTCTGAACAGGAGATAGCTTATCTAAAATCCAGGAAAATGAGGGCAGAAACCGCAGCTGGAATTTTTGCGGGAAAAGAAGCTGTTAGCAAAGTTTTTGGAACAGGAGTGGCTGGATTTGGCTGGAAAGAAATTGAGATCACACCCAACGAAAAAGGAAGTCCTGTTGTTAAGCTTCATGGACGCGCAGATCAAATCGCAAAAACACTCAGGATAGATCAGGTTTCAGTATCCATAACACATGTTGAAGAATATGCGATGGCCATTGCAGTCGCACTGAATGGTCATGATGATCAGTTGAAGGATGATATAGAATTGAAAAAAAGAGAAAAAGACACCCACAAAGGAGACTATGGAAGAGTTGGCATAGTTGGTGGAAAGAGGGGTATGTCAGGATCAATTTACTTATCATGCATAGCGGCCCTTAGGTCTGGTTCTGGGTTGGTTTATGCACTTGTCCCTGAAAAAATCTTCAATACGTTAAGCATAAAACTCACAGAAGTGATATTGGAAGAAATTAGTTTCAAAGGTGACCATTTAATAATGGATGATTTCTACTCTATTCAGAATAAGTGGGATAAGTACGATGCTTTGTGCATGGGCATGGGTATGGGAATAGAGAAAGACACACAGCAGTTGATCCAAAAAATTGTTAAAACTTGGGAAAAACCTTTGCTAATTGATGCTGATGGATTAAATGCTCTTTCTGGACAGTTATCATTGCTTTCCCATAGAAAAGCTTGTACAATCATAACGCCTCATGAAATGGAAATGGCAAGAATTTTAAAAACACAGGTGGAAGAAATAAAGAACAATCGTGTACAAGTTGCCGAACAATTCGCGAAAAAATACGGAGTGATAACTGTGTTGAAAGGAAACAAGACAATCATTACGGATGGAAGAAGGACACACATTAATACGTCAGGAAATCCTGGGATGGCAACTGCAGGCAGTGGTGATGTCTTATCAGGAATTATAATCAGCCTTGTGGGACAAGGGCATCAAGCATTTGAAGCATCGAGAATAGGCGTTTATTTACATGGGTTGGCTGGGGATGAGGCTGCAAAAAAAACCGGAGAATACAGCTTGATTGCATCGGACATTTTAGAGGCACTACCAAGTGTAATGAGAGATAGAATAAAAAAAGGATAAATCATGGATTTATCCTTCACTAATTATTCGACTGTGTATCCGCCTCGTATCATAAATATCGCATGGTTACTGATACGGACACCTCGACCATCAGTTCTTGGTATGATCAATAAATGATTGGTAGGGATTTGGGCACCATTCGCTATGTCATGTCCTGCTGTAACATCTGACAGACCACCTTGGTCACTTGCGATTGATGTAGTCAAACCATTAGAGAACCTCAAAATAATTTCTGTTCCTGCATCTGCCACGATGCGAGTGCCAACATAGACTTTGCTTTGTCCTTCAGTTGTGATGGTTTTTCCAGATTCGTTTAACAACTCATTGGTAGCAAATAATTCAACCACCTCAAGCGAATAGCTACCAGAAGGAACTACGGTTTTTAGTTCTGAAATTGAAGCCTCTTGTTCATGTAATCTATCATTGATGGCTGTTTGTATATTATCAATGACTTGGTTAAAATAACTTAAAGAAATCAAGGGGTCATTATCAGAAGCTTCTGCAACGGAATGAAAACTATATCCAATCAAAAACAATAGGACAATAAGAATTAATGTAAAACCATGTTTTATACGCAATTTAACCACCTCTCAATATATATTCTTTTATATTTTAAATGAGGCACAAAGATTAAGCAACAAGTATTTGAGTATTTGATTGTAGAAAGCTGAGACTCATTTTGGTATAATATCATAGCGTATCTATCAACAAATAATGAAGTTAAGGAGAAAAAATGGAGTCAATAATCATTCGCAACAGCAAAAAAATGCTTAACAGCTTACAGAATCAATTCAATAATAGCCTGTTGAGAAACATAATGCACAAATCATTGCAATATTTTAGAAGCTTGTTGAATGAAAGTGTTTTGATTCCAAAGATTGTTTCCAACGAAAGCATGTTAAAGGGCATTGAAAATAGCTACTCACTTAATTTAGTCGAGGTTAGGAAGAAAGAAAGTGGCGAGGGTATCCTACAAAATAGTGTTATCATTACGTCGTTGACAAAAGAGAGATCTTTAGAGGTGCTAATCGGATTAAATGTTATGCTATACCCTTTTTTGCCGACATCTTTTAGCATATTGATCTCAATAGGGATGTCTTTGTTGATGCTTTATCGCATGTTCAAGTTGGACCATATCCAACATCAGAGCAAACCGTTAATATTTTCGGGATGGTTGTTTATTCTGTATTTGTTCATTAGCCTTCTTTTCAATGAGGTGATAAGTGATGGTGTCTTAGTATTTATCAATTACTTTTCAGTGACTCTATTCATGATTGCTATAGTAGGATTCCTCAAAAGCAAGATTGCTCTGATGAACTTGATTCATTTAATAGCAGGATTGGTTTTTGTGTTATCACTGCATGGGATGTATCAATATATGGTTGGAGTACCAGTTGACCCGGCGTGGTTGGACGAAAGTACAGGAGGAAATGTAACCAGAATTTACAGCGTGTTTGGTAATCCAAATGTATTTGGTGAATTCTTGGTTTTAACATTGCCCATCATTTTTGCAGGAGCAAATATTCAAAAGAAAAAGGCTTTAAAAGCAATTTACTCACTAGTATTCGTTTTGGGAAGCTTGAATGTTTTTTTAACTTTCTCAAGAGGTGCCATGCTAAGCTTTGCTATAGTGATTGCACTAATGATTGTTATTTGGGATAAGAAGTACTTACCTTTTTTGGTGATGTTGCTTCTAGTAAGTCCTTTTATATTACCGGCATCTGTTTTTGCAAGAATTTTGACGGTCTTCCAAGGAGGAGACACGTCAACATCGTACAGGATGTCAATTTACATGGCTTCTTTAGATATGTTGCACGATTACCCAATAGTAGGTGTTGGGTTAGGAAATTTCAAAGAATTGTATAAGATTTATGCTTATACGGCTGCTAAATCGTTTCATGCTCATAATACACCATTAATGGTAATGATTGAACTTGGAATAGTAGGGTTCATTGCATGGCTCTACATGATGGTCATATGGTTTAGACAGGTAATGTCTGTTCAAAAATTCAAGAGTTGTTGGTCCTATTATTCGTTTGCTGCATTTGCAGGAGTGTTAGGGTGCTCAATTCAAGGACTTGTCGATCATGTTTGGCACAACAGTGATATTTTATTCTTTTACTTTTTCATGATGGGAATTGGATATCTGTCAGCAAATGCCGCCAAAGGAGAAAACAATTGACTAATAGGATAAAGGTTTTAGAAATTATTTCAGATACAAATTTTGGAGGAGCAGGGCAGTACCTAAAAACTCTGGATTCCAATATAGATAGAGATGTTTTTGATATGATTATTGTCACACCAGTGGAAAGCATTTTGCACAAACATATTAAGAATTCTCGTTTGATACAAGTTCCCAGCATTCAAGATAAGTCATTTTCGCTTAAAGGGACTCGTGCATTATATAAAGTAATCAAAGATGAGAGGCCTGATATTGTTCACACGCACGGGTCCTTGTCAGGGCGTCTTGCCGCACAAATAACAAGGACAAAAAAAGTCATATACACGAAACACACGTTAAGCGACAACTCCAACAAATATAAACGGTTCATAAAAAAAATAATGAATAAGCTTGTACGGTCAAAAGTAATAGCAGTTTCAAACGCGGTAGTCGATAATTTAATTGAAGAAGGAGTTAAGGAAACATCAATAAAGAGAATTTACAATGGTGTTGAGCCTAGTAGTGTGATACCGTATGACACTGAAGAGGGTAAGGTAGTCATTTCTTTAGTTGGAAGACTGGAATGGATAAAGGGACCAGATCATATGATCCGCATCGCAGAATTATTAAAAAATCGTAGTTCGATTCCGTTTAAAATCCTCATGGTAGGAGAGGGCTCCTTAAAAGAAGAATTAGAAGAAACAGTGAAGTTGAAAGAATTGCCGATTGATCTTTTAGGACATGTCGATGATATAGAGTGGGTTTACCAAAAGTCAGATATAATCGTAAACACATCACGCTCTGAAGCTTTGTCATTCGTAGCTCTTGAAGCTTTTGCTCATGGTAGACCTGTGGTTGCTTTCAATCTGCCAGGTATAAAAGAAGTCATCGCTGATTCTATTGACGGCTACTTGGTGAAGTATGAAGATTATGAAGCTTTCACGGATAGATTGATGGTGTTGATGGCCTCTAAAGAAAAAAGGGTTCGGATGGGTATGAATGGAAGAAAAAAAACACGTGACCATTTTACGATTCATCAAATGGTAAAAGAAACAGAAGCATTTTATCGGGAGGGATTATGAAAGTAATCGATCGGAAAGGAATTTTATTTAACAAAATCAGTGTCGTTGATCTTGCAATTGTATTAATGATAGTTGTTCTAGGTTTGGTTGCATGGAGCTATTTTGGGAACACTAGCACCACCACATCGAATAGAATACCCGTACAATATGTATATGAAACAACAGATGTACCCAAGAGTTTCACAGAACAAATAGAGATTGGCGGCAATGTATACAACTCAAACAAGAATAGTTACGTTGGGGTCGTAGTAGACTTAGATGTTCAACCTTATTTAATGGCAGTGCCTGACTTATCAGAAGGGGTTTTCAAAAACCAGTTAGTGAAGGACCGCTATATTGTGAGAATAACCATTCAAGCAGATTCTGTGCAAGACAATTACCACATATGGGTGAATCAGGAAAACATTAAAGTAGGTGCGATGTTTCCTATTAAAGGAAAAGGGTTCGCTTCATATGGTTATGTCGTGGGTATAAAGGAGGGAATTCAATGAAAAAAATTAATTGGATCGATATAACGCTGATTGTATTTGTCTTAGGTGGAATTCTCGTTATTTTACTCAAGGTAGGAGGCAACCAAAGTACTGGTGGCGATGTTTCTATGGAGATGAACCAAGCATCTATTGTGATAAAAGTGGACAATGTGAGAGAGGCAACAGTTTCATCCTTGAAAATTGATGAACCATTGGTGTCTGATGAAACCAATAGTTTTGTAGGTCGGATAATAGACTTGGAGGCTATTCCTTATAAAGACAAAATTGAAACGCTTGACGGGAATCTTGTTTTTGCTGAGGTTCCTGAGCGGTACACCATTTTTGTAACTGTAAATGCCAACCTGTTGGAGCGGGATGCAGGGTATTATGCGGATGGCATATCTGAAATTAAAATCAACTCTGATTTTAGGTTCTACACAAAGCATGTCATAACATCCGGGAAAATCGAAAGGATTGACTGGCCATGAAAAAAATTTTGCAGTGCTTAATGAGTTTGGAAATAGGTGGCGCAGAAACTCATGTGGTAGAACTATCAAAAGAACTAGTCAGTAGAGGGTATGATGTGATGGTTGCTTCAAATGGGGGTGCGTACACGAAAGAATTAATTGATGGTGGCGTGAAAGTAGTCACCATTCCAATGCACTCTAAAAAACCTCAATTTGTGCTAAAGTCCCTTTCTAAACTTAACAAGACTTTAAAAGAGTACAACCCAGATATTGTTCATGCCCATGCAAGAATACCAGCTCTCTATGCTAGTGTATTTGAGAAAAAATTTAAATTCAGAATGATTACCACTGTCCATGGCAAGTTTAAAACGAATTGGTTGTTAAAAAGAATCACTCAGTGGGGAAATGAAATCTTTGTGGTAAGTGACGACATTCGAACTTATTTGCTGGAGAATTACCCGGTAGAAAGTGCAAAAATATTTAAGACAATCAATGGAATTGATACAAATCGTTTCAATAGAGAAACCATACAATACCCCTATTCGGAAATAATTCATGTTAGTAGACTTGATGGATCCACGAGCAAGACAGCGGAGTTACTTATTCGTTACGCACAAGAAACTGGGATAAATCTGAGAGTAGTTGGTGATGGAACAAGATTTGATGGATTAAAATCTTTGGCAGGAGATTTCTCCAACATAAACTTAACTGGAGCATCTTATCAAGTTGAAAAGGAACTCATGAAAAGTGATATTTTTGTGGGGATTAGCAGAGCCGCTTTGGAAGCAATGAGTATGAACATGCCAGTGGTATTGGCAGGAGACTATGGAATGCTTGGAGTTATTGAAACTCCTGAAAAACTGGAGTTGGCAAAACAAGACAACTTCACTGCAAGGAATGGACAATCTCTGGAGTACTATGGGTTAATGAAAGAAATTGAGAAACTATTGGAGATGGATCCGAAAAACTTCAATTGGCAAAGAGAATTCGTTAAAGAACACCATTCGTTAAGGAAGATGGTCGATGACTATGAGCAGGTATATAAAAATGACTAAACAAATCTTTGTCATAGGGTATTATGGTTCTGGCAATATGGGTGATGAGCTATTATTACGAGAAACAATCAATTTGTTTAAGAAACATGTGTCAATAAACAACATTTCAGCTTTATCCTATAATGTAGAAAACACTTGGAAAAACCATAGAATAAAAGGGATCAGTCGAAATAAGTTTTTTAGAATTTTGAAAGGCATAACAAATTCAGACCTTGTCGTAGGCGGCGGCGGAAGCATGCTTCAAAATGTCACATCTAATAGGAGTTTACTATACTATTTAGCGTTGATAAATATTTCATTACTACTTAATAAAGAAGTTATTTTAATTGGGAATGGAATAGGACCAATTAATGGGTGGTGGCAGAAAAAAATGGTAAAGTGGACGTTGCTCAGAACAAAACTTGTCCACTTGAGAGATGCGTATTCATATGAATGGCTCAACAACCCCGTAAGCCACGAACATGTCATGTTGGGGGCAGATTTAGCACTGAAGTATCATGGAATGAGAGATAATACAAATAAATCAATCATTATTAATCTTCGGATTTGGGATGGTGTTGAACAAACGACAAGCGCTATGGGCGGATTCATAGAATACTTGAAGCAAAAAAAACATAAGGTCGAATTGGTATCCATGCAAAGTGGTCACGATGAAAAAGCGATGGAAGCATTAGGAAAGGTGCAAACTTTTAATGAATTGGATGCGTTGGAGAAAGTGTTTTCCAAAGGGAGGTTTGTGATTGGGATGAGATTACATTCCTTGATAGTAGGTGCTTCTTATGGGATGCCATTTTTAGGACTTTCCTATGACCCAAAAGTGAAAGCTTTCTGTGAAATAATGGGACAACCGTATTTTGATGAGATAGAAGAAATCACGACTGAACGTCTGATTAAAGCATTTGAACAACTGGTGGAGCAAGAAAAATCCAGTCAGGAAATGATTAAAAAGAATATGTTAGGGATAGAAATAGAAAAGCATAGGATGATGGTGAAAATTAATGAACTCTTTCAAAAATAAAATCGAAAGAATCTCCATAATGGGTGTACCTATAAGCAATCTGAGTAATGAAGAGACGGTTGACCTATTAACAGAAAGGGTAACGAATAATAAAAAAACAATTATTTACACACCTAATACAGAAATTGTTATGATGTGTCAAAAAAATGAAAAGTTATCAAGTATTATTCGACAAGGTGACTTGGTATTGCCTGATGGCATAGGTCTTGTCGTGGGTTCAAAACTAAAACGAGTACCACTCAAAGAAAGAGTCACAGGAGTTGACACATCTTTAGCCTTGGTTGAAGTCGCAAAAAAACACAACAAGAAAGTTTTTTTATTAGGTGGGAAACCGGGAGTTGCCGAATTAGCGATGAAAAAACTGAATGAATCCCATGAAGGAATTGTTGTAGGTTGCCATCATGGCTATTTTAAAGGGGTGCACCTAGGAGCTCCAGGAGATGGTGAAGAAGCGGTAGTTATTGAACAGATCAATAGATCAGGAGCAGATATATTATTTGTTGGATTAGGTTCACCAAATCAAGAGCAATGGATTTACTCCAACCAATCACTTGTAAACACCAACACAATAATCGGAAATGGCGGAACAATTGACGTATTGTCAGGACAAGTCAGAAGAGCACCCGTGGTTTTTCAAAAAATAGGACTTGAATGGCTTTATAGACTTGTGAAAGATCCTAAACGAATAAAAAGACAAATCATGCTACCAGAATTCATAATAAAAATCATGTTTGGTTCAAAAGATATTGTGAGAAAGTTAAAAAAAGATTGAAAAATCAGGGAAAACCTGTAGAATATAAGTAGGGAATGGGATGACGGAGAAGATAATGTTTGAATTTCGTAATGTAACTAAAGTGTATAAAAATAAATTTACTGCAGTCAAAGATATCAATTTATCGATCGAGAAAGGTAGTTTTTCGTTTGTAGTTGGGAAAAGTGGAGCAGGGAAAACAACACTTATTAAATTATTAATAAAAGAAGTTGACCCGACAGAAGGGCAGATTGTGTTTAATGGTGAGGATATCACCTATTTGAGCAATAGAAAAATCCCCATTCATAGGCGAAAGGTGGGCGTCATTTTTCAAGACTTTCGATTATTAAATAAAAAGACAGTTTATGAGAACATTGCATTTGCAATGGAGATGGTTGGGCAATCTCCAAAAAACATCAGAAGAGAAGTCCCGACAGTTTTAAGCATGGTGGGTCTGAGTGACAAGGCGAATAATTTTCCGAATGAATTGGCAGGAGGAGAGCAACAAAGAATCGCTATAGCAAGAGCTGTTGTCAACAAACCTGAATTGATAATTGCAGATGAACCGACTGGTAACTTAGATCCGGAGACGTCTTATGAGATAATGAAGATTTTTTCTGAGATTAACAGAAGAGGCACAACCCTTCTTATGGTAACTCATGATAGAGCCATAGTAGACACAATGAAAAAAAGAGTGATCGAGTTGAAAAATGGAAAGATCATCAGAGACACAGTGGAAGGGGATTATTATCATGATATCTAGAATCCTAAAACATACCGTAAAACAAGGATTTCAAGGCATACTTAGAAATAGGACCATGAGCGTTGCTTCTGTGGGTTCAGTTGCAGCCGTTTTGGTGATACTTGGTTTAGTATTGATGGTGATTTTGAACATTAGTGCTATTTCTGAGTCTACAAAAGAAAAGTTTGATGAAATTTATATTTACCTAGATGATGACGTAAGCAGCCAAAGAATTCGAGAAATTGGTGAAGAAATTAGTGCCATTGATGGGACGCTGTCTGTTGTCTTCCAATCAAAGGAATACGCTCTCGAACAGATGAAAGAAGAGTGGGGCGAGGACGGTCGATTGCTGGAAGGATTGGCAAACAATCCATTACCCAACACATACGTTGTTCAACTACGAGATGTTTCTTATGCAGATCCTCTTGTGAAGCAAGTTGAACAGAAATCAGGTGTGGAGGAAGTTAAATATTATAGTGATATCATTGAGAAACTTATCAGTACTGCCGAAATGATCCAGTTATTTGGAATGGTGATGATTGTCATACTCCTTTTGGTTAGTATATTTATCATTCAAAATACGATCAAAATTACTGTTGCTTCAAGGAAAACAGAGATTGAACTAATGCAGTACATTGGAGCTTCTAATGGCTTTGTTAGGGGGCCATTTATCTTAGAAGGGATTGTTTTAGGGATGTTGGGGGCAGTTTTTGCCATAACGATTGTATTAAATGGGTACGACTATCTGGTGTCGTATGCCAACGAAAAACTTTTTGCGATGATGTCAGTTTATTTGGTTCCTTCTAATTTGATTACGATGGATATTTTGATTATTTTCGTAACGATAGGAGTTGGAATTGGCGTTTTGGGAAGCATCGTATCATTAAAGAAATTTTTGAGTGTTTAAGGAGGTTTTCATGAAACAGTTTTTTCGTGTGATTATTACGATTCTCATTGTAGCCTCTCTGGTTTTGACAGCAGGCGCGTCCCGAATAAGCGACTTGGAGAAAGAATTGGAAAGGCAAGAAAGAGAAATTAATCAACTGACTAGCCAATTACAAGAAGCTATCGGAGAAAAAGATACGGTACAGTATGAAATAAATCAGCTTGACAGACAAATCCTTGAATTGACCCATGAAGAATTAAAACTTGAGATTGAATTGGCAACTATTGAGAACAATATCTCTGAGATAGAAATAGAAATCGAATCGATACAATCCGATATTGAAGTCACAACAGAATTATTGGAACAAAGATTGAGAACAATGTATAAAAATGGCGCGGTTGGATACTTAGAGGTTCTTTTCAATGCAAGTGACATGGGGGATTTTTTGACAAGAATAGATATGATCCAAAGGATTGTTAGAAATGATGTGAACATTCTTGAAGATCTTGAACAGCAATATGTAGATCTTGAGATTGCGCAAATGTCCTTAGAAAACGAAAAGAATAATTTCTACTTAGCCATGGAAGATGTACGCCTCAAGAAAAGAGACATTGAAGTGGCGAGTCGAGCAAAAGAAACCTATATGAGGTCAATTGTTGACAATATCGAAGAATTGCAAGCGCAAGAAGAAAAATTACTAGAAGCATCCAAAGAAATCGAAAGAAGAATACTGCAAGCACAACTTGAAATGCAGTATGCAGGAGGTGAAATGTCATGGCCGGCTCCAGGATACTTTACGATTACATCGCCCTATGGCATGAGGCCACATCCTCTATATGGGTACTGGAGCATGCATACAGGAGTTGATCTTAGAGTGCCGATGAACCAAAAAATTGTTGCGTCCAACTCGGGTGTTGTGAACTATGCAGGTTGGTATGGCGCCTATGGGAATATCGTTCTTATTGATCATGGAGGAGGCATTTCAACGCTTTATGCCCACAATACAAGCGTAGTTGTGAGCGAAGGTCAAACAGTTACGAAAGGGCAATTGGTAGCTTATTCTGGAACAACAGGTATGTCGACTGGTCCACACCTTCATTTTGAAGTCAGAATAAATGGAGAACATACAGAACCAATGGATTATCTTAGGTGATTATTAATATTGCTTGACAAATAGTTGTATATAAAGTATTATGTATGAGTGCAAAGAAGAAGTATCCGCTTCTCACCTTACGGCGCAGTTTGCAGCTAGTATGGTTGTTCTATAGGCTTTTAGAGATAGCGGGTTTCGCTGTCTTTTTTTATATTTTTAGGAGGTGTAATTATTAAAGAACTTGATATTAATGGTCAAATCAAGGACAAAGAAGTACGAGTAATTGACGAGGATGGAAGTCAACTCGGAGTGGTTGCAACAAGAGAAGCTATTAGATTAGCTGAGGAAAGAAAACTTGATTTGGTAAAAGTGTCCCCGAATGCAAATCCCGCAGTATGTAGGATTATGGATTATGGCAAGTACAAGTATGAATTGACAAAGAAAGAAAAAGAGTCAAAAAAGAAGCAGAAAGTAATCACAGTTAAAGAAATTAGAATGACACCCAATATCGATGAACACGACTTACAGGTTAAAATTAAAAATGCAGTTAAGTTTCTTGAAAAGGGAGACAGAGTTAAAGTGGTTGTTCGATTTAGAGGACGCCAGTTAGGACATACCAATATTGGACGAGAAGTATTGCTGAGATTCATTGAAGCAACATCAGATTTTTCTGTAGTCGACAAACCACCAAAGATGGAAGGGCGTCAGATGGTGATGTTTTTAAACTCAAAAAGTTAACAAAATAGCGAGGAGGATTTTGCATGCCTAAGATTAAAACAAATAGAGGAGCTGCCAAAAGATTTAAAAAAACGGGCAGCGGGAAAATAAAAAGAGCGCAAGCTGGTAAAAATCACTTTACCGGCAAAAAGTCAGGAAAACAAGTTAGAAGTTTAAGACAGGGTAGCTTGGTGTCAGATGGTGACTTTAAAAGAATTAGCAAATTGATACCCTATTAATAGGAGGAGGCATAACTATGGCTAGAGTTAAGAAAGCGGTCAACGCAAAAAAAAGACATAAAAAGATTTTAAAAATGGCTAAAGGCTACTACGGAGCAAAAAGTAAGCAGTTCAAGACAGCTAATCAAGCAGTCATGAAGTCATTATCATATGCATATGTGGGTAGAAAACTTAGAAAAAGAGAGTTTAGAAGATTGTGGATTACTAGAATCAATGCGGCAGCTAGAGTAAATGGATTGTCATACAATAAATTCATAAACGGACTAAAAAACCACAATATTGAGATCAACAGAAAGATGTTGGCTGATATGGCAGTTAACGATGAGATGGGATTCAAACAATTGGTTGAAATGGTTAAATAGTAAAAGAATAGCCGTATATGCGGTTATTTTTTTTCTTTATCAACCGATATAGCAATGATATAATGAATAATAACTCCATAGCAAGGCGGGTATATGACTAGAAAAAATGTTCTCTCAGGTGCGAAAATGAATCCTTCATATTTTTTGCTATTATCATTTGCAATGCTTATTGCTGTGGGAACAATGCTATTGAACCTACCCATTGCTTCTGCAGATGGTAACAGTATTGGGGTTGTAGATGCTTTATTCACATCTGCTTCAGCTGTTTGTGTGACAGGGTTGACAGTAGTGAATACATCAACATACTGGTCTTTGTTTGGACAAATTGTCATCTTATTACTCATACAAGCAGGAGGACTGGGGATTATGACAATGGCAACACTCATCGCTTTTATGTTAGGCAAGAAAATCACATTGAAAGATCGCCTGTTGATGCAAGAAGAGATGAATGTTTCCACTTTGCAAGGCATCGTACTATTAACAAAACGTGTTCTATTGGTTACGATTTGTTTAGAAACTATTGGCGTTGTATTTTTATCTATTGTATTTGTCAGGGACTTTGGTGTTTCTCAGGGCTTATGGTTCTCAATCTTTCATTCGATTTCAGCTTTTTGCAACGCAGGTTTTGATTTGCTCGGCAATAGCTTAATTGATTATGCAGACAATCCTGTCATCAACTTTACTATAATGACATTATTAGTTTTAGGTGGATTAGGCTTTTACGTCATAGTAGACATCGTGAACAAAAAAAGCTTTAAGAAATTTCAACTCCATACACAGTTGGTTTTGGTATTAACTTTTGGATTCATTTTGTTTTCGTTTTTGATCGTCCTTGTCCTTGAATTTAACAATCCAGAAACAATAGGCACTTTAACCTGGAAAGACAAATTCATGGCATCGGGATTTTTATCGGTCACACCTAGGACAGCTGGATTTAACACAATAGATACAGCTTCTTTAACATATGCCACAACTTTTGTTGTCATGATCTTGATGTTTATTGGGGGGGCCCCTGGTTCAACTGCTGGAGGCGTAAAAACTACAACGATCGGAGTGGTTATGATAGCGGTTGCGCAACATTTGCTAGGAAAAGACGATGTAGAGTTTGGAGGAAGAAGAATACCAACAAAACAAATCTTTAAAGCAATTTCAGTGATTGTCATAGGTGCTGTATTGATTACCGCTGTTATTTTAGTATTGTTGGTTTCAGAAGCGAAAATGGAGAACGAATTTTTGGATATTGTTTTTGAAGTTTTTTCAGCTTTTGGAACAGTAGGATTGAGCAGAGGGATCACAGGTAACCTTACAACGATAGGTAGAATCGTGATTACATTGACTATGTTTGTTGGAAGACTAGGACCCTTGACGTTAGCTTTTAGCATTGCAAAAATGCAAAATTACAATAAAGGATATCACAGATATCCTGAAGGAAAAATTATGGTGGGTTAGGAGAAGACAATGAAACAATTTGTGATAATAGGGTGTGGAAGATTTGGGTCAAGTGTTGCCAAAACGCTTTATAAAATAGGGTATGAAGTATTGGTGATTGACAAGAGCTTAGAAAAAATTGAAGAAATTGCAGATTATGTCACACATGCAGTACAAGCAGATGCAACGGATGAGAATGCTTTGAAATCAATCGGTATTCGTAATTTTGATGTGGCAGTAGTAACCATTGGATCAGATATCCAGTCATCCATCATGAGCACTTTAATTGTGCAGGAGCTTGGCGTCAAAAAAGTCATTGCAAAAGCACAGAGTGAACTGCACGGGAAAGTTTTATACAAAATTGGCGCAACAAAAGTAATATTCCCAGAAAGAGATATGGGAATAAGGGTAGCTCATAACCTTGTATCCTCAAATATTTTAGATGTCATTGAGTTTGCACCGGATTATAGCATTATCGAAGTAGTGGCTCAAACGCAATGGGAGGGAAAACGCCTGAAAGAACTACATTTGCCAGATGAATATGGCATCACTGTAATAGCGATTAAATCAGGCGAAGATTTAAACATCTCACCCAATGCAATGGACGTAGTAGAGAGTGGGGATACGCTTATTGTCATTGGCGATAATGAAAGCCTTAAAAAAATGGAGAAAGAAAATGATACTCAGTCATGATAACAGCAAAATTAAGTTAACGCGAAAACTATTGGAAAAAAAGCACAGAACAAAAATGAATCTCTATATAGCAGAAGGAGATGTTTTGGTAAACGAATACATTCAAGCCGATGCACCAATTGAATTCATTCTTTATTCGGAGCACTACAAAGGTGTGACTGATAGGAATCGACGCTTTCAGACATTTGCTGTCAAAAAAGAGCTATTCAATCAATTGAGCGATACAATCAACTCGCAAGGAGTGCTTGCGGTTGTACGCCAGTCATTTTTCAAGAAAGAAGATATTTCAAAAAGCCAACTTATACTATACATTGATGGTGTTCAAGATCCTGGTAACTTGGGCACGATCATTCGGTCGTGCGATGCTTTTGGAGTTGAGTCATTGATTATAAATAATGGCTGCGTGGATATGTATAATCCAAAGGTTGTACGCGCAACAATGGGATCTTTGAACAGGATCAGACATATAAGAGTTGACAACGATATGGAGATGCTCGAGTATTTAAAAGATTTGGGCTACAAAGTTTTCTCCACTACCCCAGATGCAGGAAGATATCTTCACGAATTAGCTGATATGGGGAAAAGTGTCTTGGTCATTGGCAATGAAAGCAAGGGGATCCAACCAAGCATTAAACAATTAAGTGACATGAGAATCAAAATCAGAATGAATGGGAAGGCCGAATCACTAAATGCTGGAGTAGCTGCAAGTATTTGTTTGTATCATATTACAAACATCAATAACAATAGAAACAGATCTTCTTGATAAAGAATAATTTGTGTTGAACACGATCTGAATATTTGATATAATAGCGTTCAAATAGATTATAAAGACGATGACAGAGCAAAAAGTTGATTACTGTTTACAAGAGAGAAATGTCTTGGCTGAGAACATTTCGTTGAATCGACCCAATTTCACTCTGTAGTTGATAGACTGAACACGAGTAGGTTTATCCGGGATGACCGTTATCTTAATGAGAAAAAAAAAGAGTGGTACCGCGGCACTTCGCCTCTTATGGAGGGAAGTGTTTTTTATTTACTAAAAGAAAGGAGTTAAAATGCAAGACAAACTGATACGTATACAAAGAGATACACTGGAGCAAATTCGGAAATCCAATGAACTAAAAGAACTTGAAAGCATAAGAGTAAAGGTAATGGGGAAAAAAGGCGAGCTAACGCTGCTACTTAGAGCGATGGGACAATTATCACCAGAAGAGAGACCTATTTTTGGAAAGGTTGCAAATGAAGTTAGAGAAAGCATTAATCAGGCATTAGAACAAGCTAAAGGACAAATATTTCAAGCAAAGCAAAGAGAGCGATTGTCAGCGGAAACATTGGATGTTACGATTCCTGGAAAACATGAAAAAATTGGACACAGACACCCTTTGATGAGAACAAAAAAAGAGTTGGAAGACTTGTTCTTACACATGGGATACGATGTAGTTGAGGGCCCTGAAATAGACACCGTAGAGAATAACTTTGATGCATTAAATGCACCAGAAGACCACCCATCAAGAGACAAGTCGGACACATTCTACATTACAGACAATTTGTTATTACGGACTCAAACTTCTCCCGTTCAAATTAGAGTGATGAAAGAAAGAAAACCACCAATAAGGATTGTGTCTGCAGGTAGGACTTTCAGGTTTGATGATGTTGATGATACACACTCTCCAATGTTTCATCAGATGGAGTGTTTAGTAGTGGATAAAGGAGTCACAATGGCAAACTTGAAGGATTCCATAGATAAATTTGTAAAAACTTTGTTTGGCGACAAGATGATGACTCGATTTAGGCCTCACAACTTTCCTTTCACTGAACCAAGCGCTGAGGTAGATGTGTCTTGTCTGAAGTGTATGGGAAAAGGTTGTGAAGTTTGCAGCTATACAGGGTGGAGTATGGAATTGCTTGGTTGTGGCATGGTACATCCCAATGTCCTTGAAAATTGCGGAATTAACCCGGAAGAATATAGCGGTTATGCTTTTGGTATGGGGATAGATCGAATCACAATGGTAAAATACGGCATTAATGACATAAGGTTGCTGTTTGATAATGATATTAGGTTTTTGAACCAGTTTTAGGAGGGAAAAATCATGTTAGTACCAGTTAAATGGTTAAAAGAATACGTAGATTTAAAGGATATTGGATTAAGAGAGCTTTCTGATCAATTGACATTGACAGGCTCTCATGTAGACTCTATTATTGATTTGAATAGAAATACAGAAGATATAATAGTTGGAAAGATCATTTCCCTTGAAAAAGTCAAAGAAAGTGACAATCTTCAAACTGCAAAGGTTGATATTGGAAACAAATCACACATTCAAATTGTAACTGGCGCAAGAAATATTTCGGAAGGAGATTATATTCCTGTTGCCATTCCAGGTGCTGTATTGCCAAATGGAAAAAAGATCGAAGAAACAGAAATTATAGGGATACAATCTCAAGGCATGATGTGCTCTTATGATGAGTTGGGAGTTGATGACAAGTTAGTTCCAAAAGAATCCAGGGATGGCATTGTAGTTTTTCCAGAACCCGAAGTACTAGGCAAAAACATCAAAGACGTCCTCGGGTTTGGAGGAGCTGTTTTAGATATCGAGGTGACTTTTAATCGGCCAGATTGTTTGAGTATAATAGGAATAGCAAGAGAAGCAGCAGCTACATTTAATAAGAAACTAACATTACCTAAAATAATAATTGAAAATGCAGTGGACGATGTAAGCACCTATTTAAAAGAAGTGCGGATAGAGGCACCACATTTGTGTTCAAGATATTATGCAAAAGTGATAAAAGATGTAAAAATTGGCCCATCTCCGTTGTGGCTTCAAAGGAAAATTATGGATGCTGGAATGCGACCCATCAATAACATTGTTGATGCAACAAATTTTGTGATGATAGAGACAGGTCAACCTTTACATGCTTTTGATCTAGATAAAATGCAAGGAAGAAAAATTGTCGTTAGAAGTAGCGAACCGGATGAATCTATCATGACGATTGACAAGGAAACACGCACATTGGATAAGGATGTATGTGTTATAGCAGATGAATTTTCACCACAGTGTATCGCTGGTATCATGGGAGGATATGATTCAGAAGTCACTGAAAAGACTCAGTTGATTGTTATGGAGACAGCCAACTTTAACCCCAAATCGATACGATTATCATCAAAAAGATTAGGGCTAAGATCTGAAGCATCTTCAAGAAATGAAAAGCTGCTATCCCCACAAAATGTTGTGCTTGCAAATGAAAGAGTATGCCAGATTATTGAAGCTATTGGAGCAGGTGTTGTTGTTAATGGATGTTATGATGTAGGCAATAATATATTTAACAAACGCGAGGTTCAATTAAGACCGTACAAAAGCGATGAATTGCTTGGGATTAAAATTGCGCCGGAAAGAATGGTAGAGATCCTCAATTCCTTGGAAATCACTAGTATTTATGAGCATGGAGTTATAAAATCAGAAGTTCCTCACTTTCGAGCCGATATACAAAAAGAAGTTGATTTGATTGAAGAAGTTGGTAGGATACATGGGTTTGATAAAATTCAACCAAAAGCATTAAAAGGAGATTTGCTTAAAGGATCAAGATCAAATCTTAAAGCGTTGGAAGAAGAGATCAAAAGTTACTGTTCAAGTGTTGGATTATCAGAGATCACAACGTATTCTTTTATCAGTCCTAAGAAATATGACATGATGAACATGAAAGACGCTAACGATAACTTGGATATAAGAATCATGAACCCACTTGGGGAAGATTTCAGTTCGATGCGAACTACGATGCTGCCTAACATGATGGAGGTTGTTGCTAAGAACATTAAATACGGGAATAAGGATGGGAAATTGTTTGAAATTGGAAATGTTTTCCATTATAAAGGTGACCCGAGGGATGAAAACACAATAGAAACTTCAATGCTTTCAATTGGCATGTACGGTGAAGCTGATTTTTACAAGTTAAAAGGACTACTTGAAAATCTATTCAAACTTCATCAAATTCAGATCGATGTTGTGCCAGAATCAAAAAATAGATCTTTTCATCCAGGAAGAGCAGCTATACTGGTTGATGGATCTAAAATAGTGGGAACTTTTGGAGAGGTACATCCCGATGTTTCCCAGAAATTTGACATAAAAGAGCGAGTATATTTATCAGAAATCAATTTGGAAATCATATTGACCCTCAAAAAGACAGAAAGAAAATTCAAAAGCATCCCCAAATACCCATCTATAACAAGAGATATGGCCATAATTGTAAAGGACAGTGTACTGGTTGGTGATATCATCACCAATCTTGAAAAAGAAGGATATGATTATCTTGAATCAGTTGAATTTTTTGACATATATACAGGGGAAGGAATACCTGAAGGACATAAAAGTTTGGCCTTCTCACTGATTTTCAGAGAATTTTCCAGAACGCTACAAGACAATGAAGTGAATGCAATTTTTGATCAAGTTATCAGTAACATGGAAAAAGATTTCGATGCAAAACTGAGGTAGAATGGGTGATAAAGCTTTGTGCTAGAATAAAAGAAAAAACTTATAAAACGATAACATTTTGGGAGGAACATAGATGGACCCAGTAGCTTTTAAAATTTTTGGTCTTGAGATTATGTGGTATGGCATATTCATTACCTCAGGTGTTTTGATAGGCGCTATTCTTGCTATTAAACAAGGCAGAAAAGTAGGATTTAAGGAGAATGATCTACTAGATGTAATCATGATAGGAATTCCTTCTGCGATTGTGGGTGCTAGACTGTATTATGTCATTTTTAACTTGGAATACTATAGAAATAACTTAAAAGAGGTGCTTAATATTCGAGGAGGCGGTCTTGCGATACACGGAGGCCTTCTCGCAGCATTTTTGGCAGGCATCATCTTTTGTCGAATTAGAAAGGCAGAGTTTTGGAAACTCGCAGATATTACTGCGCCAAGTTTTGTATTAGCACAGGGAATTGGAAGATGGGGAAACTATGTTAATCAAGAAGCTTACGGGGTTGAAACGAGCCTGCCATGGGGGATCCTAATAGAAGGAAGTAAAGTGCACCCGACATTTCTATATGAGTCAATTTGGAATCTATTGGTTTTTGCTTTTCTCATCTGGTTTAGACAAAAGAAGCAGACATTTGATGGGCAGATATTTGCTTATTATTTGATTTTATATTCATTCGGAAGATTTTGGGTGGAAGGTTTAAGAACGGACAGCCTTTACTTCGCTAACTTAAGAGTCGCTCAAATAACGAGCGTTGCTTTCATTGTCGCTGGAGTGATGATTATTAGGGCAAAATCACGAACAAAATATTAATAGTCTTAATTAAGGACAAAAAGAGTCTGACAATTTTTAAAGTGTCAGACTCTTTTTTAATTGGCCAGAAAAAACAAAAAAGTGGTGCAAAAAACCCACGATGTGGTATAATATACCCATAAGGTGGTGGAAAGGTGTTTACAGGGGAATATTTCCATACGTTTGATAATAAAAGCAGAGTAATCATACCTTCCCGGTTTCGCGAAGAATTAGGAGGGAATGTTTTTATTGGCAAAGGATTGGATAAGTGCTTGTTTGTTTACCCCTATAAAACTTGGGAAGAGTTTTCATCCAAGTTAAAAAAACTATCTGTATTAAGTGCGGAACATCGATTTTTCTCCAGAAGATTTTTGTCAGGTTTTTCTGAATGCAACGTCGACAGACAAGGTAGGCTTTTACTGCCATCAAACTTGAGAGAATATAGTGAGTTGAAAGATGAAGTTGTTATAATTGGTGTTTTGGACAGAATAGAAATTTGGAGTAAAAAAGTTTGGGAATCTTATTCATTAGAAAATGAAATGAATTTTGAAAACATTGCAGAAAAAATGTCGGAATTAGGTCTTGATCTGTAGGAGGCGTGTATGACTTTTCATCATAGATCAGTTTTATTTGAAGAAGCAATTAGAGGACTAGATATCAAAGAGAATGGAATATATGTAGACTGTACGCTTGGGGGCGGTGGTCATGCACTTGCGATGGCAAGACAAAGCCCCAAAGGGATAATAATTGGAATAGATCAAGACATTGATGCGATTGAAAACTTTAAGAAAAAACATTTGGAAATTGACAATGTAAGGGTTGCACATAGTAACTTTAAGAACATAGACGAGGTGCTTGATAGTTTAAATATAACGCTAATTGATGGTGCTTTGATGGATCTAGGAGTTTCGTCTTATCAATTAGACAATGCGGAAAGAGGATTCAGTTATATGCAAGATGCGCCATTGGACATGAGAATGGACAGGTCTCAAAAAGTGTCAGCTAGACATATTGTCAATGGCTATACAGAAGAAGAACTACGACGAATTCTACAAGAATACGGAGAGGAAAAGTGGGCTGCAAGAATTGCACAATTCATTGTTGAAGAAAGAAAACACGCCTTTATAGAAACGACCTTTCAGTTAGTAAGCATTATAAAGAAAGCGATACCAAAAGGTGCGAGAAGAGAGGGGCCTCATCCTGCAAAACGAACCTTTCAGGCAATTCGAATAGAAGTTAACAAAGAACTAGACATCATTATTGAAACGATTGAAAAACTGGTGACTAGGATGAAGCCAAATGGAAGGCTTTGCATCATAACGTTTCATTCTTTAGAAGATAGAATTGTGAAAAATACTTTCAAAGAACTAGCTAAAGAGTGTGTTTGTCCAGAAGGACAACCGATTTGCACTTGTGAAAAACAACAATCGATCAGGATTATAACAAGAAAGCCAATGACACCTTCAAACAAAGAGGTTGAAGAAAATCCAAGAGCAAGAAGCGCTAAGCTTAGAATAATTGAGAAAGTGTGAGGTGATACGATGTCAACCATAAGAGAAAAGAGATATATTGATTATAGTGATATCGAAAAATACTATAGCATTAAAGAAGAGGCTATGGTAAAATCTAAAAGGAAAAAATGCAAAAACCAATCAACATGTATTCAGTTAAAGTATTTTGTGTATGGTGGGATAATATTCATGCTTGCTTTAGGGATGATTTTCAATTATGCATTGATAACTCAGACAAAGATGGAAATTCATGATTTAAGTAGAGAAATAGATTTACTTTCTAAGCAAAAAGAAGATATGACAATAGCCCTTGAAACGATAAAAAACTCTAATGTGATAGAAGAAAATGCGATGAATTTCTTAGGGATGGATTATGCAAAAAGCCATCAAAATCAAATGGTTTCTGTTAATTTCACAGGCGTTCTAGATAACAATTTTGCGTACAACCATGAAAAAGAAAGTGCATTTTTCGAGAGTTTGGTTGAAAAAACCTTTGCATTACTCAAAAACGAGGGGATATAAATGGCAAAACCTAATCTGAGCATAAAAAAAAGAACCATTTTCCTAATGTTTCTTTTTTTTATCTTAAATGCAGTTTTAGTATTTCGTTTAGGAACGATACAACTGATTAAAGGAGAGGCCTACAAAAAGGAAGCTTTTAGCCAGTGGTCAAGAGATGTTACAATTAATGCAAGCAGAGGCACTATTTATGACAGCAAAGGAAAAAAACTTGCTGTTAGCACGAAATCTGACACAGTTGTCTGCTTTCCTCGAGATGTCATGAAGTCTATCAAAACACATGAAGAGGAATTGCCATCAAACGAAGGATGGTTGTTTGAAATATTAAATATTTTCAGACGAAAGGAAGATGTAGAACCAAAGACTATTGAATACGTTGAAGATAATGGAACAAAAAAACCAGAAGAGATAGCAGGGATTTTGTCACGGATTCTTGAGATGGACTATGACGAAGTATACGAGATGATAACAAGTGCCAGAGATTATGTACCAATAAAGAGGTGGATCACCGTTTCGCAAGCTGAGCAGATAAGATCGCATAATCTCAATGGAATAAGCGTAATAGAGGATACGAAGCGAGTGTATCCATATGGAAATTTTGCGTCACATATTTTAGGATTCACCAATATCGACCAAATTGGGATGTATGGCATTGAAAGCACGTTTAACGATTATCTCACGGGTGAACCAGGTAGAAGAGTTGTTAATACAGATGGCAATGGGATAGAGCTACCTTTTAGTGGATTTGAAAGGTATTATCCGCCAACGGATGGGTTAAATGTGGTTTTGACAATAGATGAAGTGATACAACACTATGCAGAGATAGTTGTTGAAAAAGCTTATTATGAGAACCAAGCTTTGAGCGCAACCATTATCATGATGAACCCAAATAATGGTGATATATTAGGCATGGCGAGCAAGCCTTCATATGATCCAAACTACCCAAGAGAGCCATTTGATGACGAGATGGGGGCGTACTGGGGAAACTTATCAAATGAAGCTTTGCAAAAAGAATGGTATGCTTTATGGCGAAATATTGCTGTTAACGACTTATATGAACCAGGCTCAACTTTTAAATTATTGACAGCAGCAATCGCTTTGGAAGAGAACAAAGCCAATATGGAAACCACTTATTATTGTGACGGATATGTTGATGGGATAGAAAGTGAAACGACTATAAAATGCTGGCGATACTACAACCCTCACGGCGAACAAACTTTGGCTGAAGTGATGCAAAATTCATGCAATGATGGAACTGCAGAGATCGGTTTATCCATAGGAAAAGATGTGTTTCATCACTATTTACAAGCTTTAGGATTTGGAGAAAGAACGGGGATACAACTGAATGGAGAAGCATCGGGCATCGTAAATCCACCAGAAAACATGAGAGATGTACACACAGTTACGCAATCATTTGGACAAGGGATATCGGTTACGCCAATTCAATTGATTTCTGCGATTTCTACGCTTGCAAACGGTGGCGATTTGGTAAAACCTAGATTGGTCAAACAACTGATTGATAACGATGGAAAGATTGTAGAGGAGTTTCCAACAGAGACGGTAAGAAAAGTTTTTTCTGAGGAAACGAGTAGACAAATGTTACAGGTTATGGAATCAGTAGTTACAGAGGGCTCAGGAGCAAGTGCTTACGTCCCAGGATACAGCGTTGGAGGGAAAACTGGAACAGCTCAAAAAGTCGTGAATGGAAGGTATTCAGATGATCTTTATATTACTTCTTTTGTTGCCGCTGCACCTACTTACAATCCAGAAATTGTAGCATTATTAATTATTGACGAACCAAAAGATTCATATTATGGATCTGTGATTGCCGCTCCTTTAGTGGGTCAGTTAATTGAAGACACGCTACAATATATGAATATACACCCAATGTATACTGAAGAAGAGATTGTAAAAATCGAAAGTTCATATGTGACGGTTCCAAACGTAGTAGGCATGAGCTTGAAAGAAGCTAGTATAGAACTTGAAAGAATTGGTTTGAACCACAATGTGACACTTCATGTAGAAGAAGATATTTTGGTCAAGGACCAATATCCAAAAGAGGGTACAGAGGTAGTCAAAGGATCTGTCATCACTATCATGTTGAATTAAATATACAAGTTGATTTTAAGGGGCTTTAGTATTATGATTGTTTATGACAAATCAATGTGAGGGTCAAAATGAGATTGGATGAGATTATGTGTGATATAAAATACAAGTCGTTTCTTGGAGATGACAAAATCAATGTCAACAAAGTCGTTTATGATTCAAGAAACGCCTCTGAAGATACAATTTTCACAGCGGTACGAGGGATGAAAGTAGACGGTCATTTGTTTATACCAGATGCAATATCTAGAGGATGCAAAGTGGTTTTATGCGAGGAAATCCCTGAAGGCTTTTCAGAAACAACTTTCATTGTGGTCGAGAACTCGAGAGCTTCAATGGCTGACTTATCATTTTCACTGAAAAAAAATGACATGATTGAAAACCTTGTTGGAGTGACAGGGACAAATGGCAAGACCAGCATTACCTATATACTTAAAGAAATATTCTGTAGACATCAGAAGGTGGTAGGAGTTATTGGTACTATGGGGGCTGTGATAGGAGAGAAAAAACTATCCCTTGAAAACACAACACCTGAAGCGCCAGATTTGCATGAACTATTAACAGAAATGAAGAAGCAAAATGTCAGCAGATGCTTCATGGAAGTTTCCTCACATGCTACAGAATTATTCCGTGTAAAAAATCTCATGTTTAAAGTGGGTGTGTTCACAAATCTAACAGAAGATCATTTGATATTTCATCATACGATGGAAAACTATTACCAAGCAAAGAAGAAATTCTTTTTACAATGCAAATCAGCAGTCATCAACATCGACGACCTCTATGGTAAAAGGCTATACAAAGAACTGTCAAATGAAGGGCTTCATGTTGTTGGGTATTCATCAGAAGAAAAAACAGATTATATAATAAGCAAGACTAAGATTACCAAAGAAGGCTGTACATTCGCTATTATTTTTGGAGAGTCTGAATATCCAGCGACGATAAGAACGCCTGGGAAGTTTAATATTTATAATTACACAGCTGCTGTTATTGCAGCTCATCTTGAAGGAATCCCTTTAGTTGAAGCAATTGATTCCATTTCAAAAATAAACGGAGTGGCTGGAAGGTTTGAATTCTTGCCAACCAAACTGGGTTGTACAATTATAGTTGATTTTGCTCATACACCAGATGGGTTAGAAAAGGTCATGGAAACGATAGAACAATTTGCCAAAGGGAGGAAAATTGTTCTATTTGGCGCACAAGGAGAAAGAGATCGGTCAAGAAGGGCTAAAATGGGAGAAGTCGCAGGTAAATATTGTGATTTTATCGTGTTAACATCGGATAACCCTGTAAATGAAGACCCATACACCATTTGCAATGAAATAGCCCAAGGTGTGAGCAGATACCATTTAAATTATAAAATAATAATTGAAAGAGATGAAGCGATCAGCTATCTCATTGACAATTATCAAGAAGGAGACACTATTTTGCTAGCTGGCAAATCTACAGAACCTTATCAAATCATTGGGGATAAAAAGATTCCATATGATGAAAAAAAAATAGCACAAGAGGCGATTGCTAGAAAAGAATTAAAGGATATGATTAGAAATGATTCATAAAATACTATTGACAGGGACTGTTTCCTTTTTGCTCGTTTGGTTATTAGTTCCTAAAACGATCCCATTCTTAACAAAACTTAAATTTGGACAAGTTGTTAGAGAAGAAGGACCATCAACCCACTACGCGAAAACAGGCACTCCAACAATGGGAGGCGTAGTTTTCATACTATCTATTATCTTTGTTTACAGCTTGTTTATTGACAAACAAACGGAAGTGGCGATCCTAATTATTGCAACACTTGGGTTAGGTGGGGTTGGATTTTTGGACGATTACATTAAAGTTGTCAAAAAAAGGAATCTTGGTCTAAGAGCTTATCAGAAGATAATAGGGCAGATTATTTTTGCAGGAATGCTCGTAGGGTATCAGTTTTTTATCAGCGAGATGGGAGGCCGAATATATATACCTATACTAAATGAAGTTATAAATCTAGGCTATTTATATTTTCCGTTTGCAATAATTGTCGTCATAGGAATAGTGAATAGTGTTAATTTGACAGATGGACTTGATGGTTTGGCATCAGGGGTGACAATTGTTTTTTTGTTTTTTTTGGGAAGTATTTTCTACTTAGCGGAAAACACAATTATGATAAATGAGAACTTTTTTTTGATAATTGCTACAGGGATAGGTTCTTTAATTGGTTTTTTAGTCTTCAACAAATACCCAGCTAGGATATTTATGGGCGATGTGGGATCACTAGCTTTAGGTGGGCTTGTTGCTTCTCTTATGATTCTAACAGGGACTGTTATTATTTTTCCGATACTCGGAGCCGTGTTTATGGCAGAAACTTTATCAGTTGTGATTCAAGTAGTCGTCTTTAAAAGAACGGGTAGAAGAGTGTTTTTGATGAGCCCCTTACATCATCATTATGAGCAAAAAGGCTTTACTGAGAAGGAAGTAGTTAGGAAGTTTTGGCTCGTTTCGGTAGTGTTTGGGTGTGTCTCAGTGGTATTGTTCTTAATTTGAGGGGTGTATTTATGAGTAAAAAACCAGTTTTAATCTATGGATTTGGAGTTTCAGGGATAGCGGCAGCTAAAGCATTAAGTGCGAATAAAACCCCATTCAAAGTAATAGATAGACTTTCAGAGAGTAAATTACAGGGGATTGCTACTGAAAACGGTATAGATAAAGTTGAGTTTTTATCAGTGGACGCACCAACAGATTTGAGTGCGTATGAGTTAATTATTAAAAGTCCAGGAATCAAACCAAACGACCCATTGATAGAACGTGCTGTAGCTGAGAAAATCTCTATCTTATCAGACATTGAATATGCTTACAGGATGAGGAAAGATATAAAATCAGTGGCGATTACTGGAACTAACGGAAAAACAACGACGACATCATTATTGGGCGAGATGTTAAAAAATGGCGATGTTAAAAGTTTTGTTACGGGAAATATTGGTTCCGGTGTTATTTGGGACTATTGTTGCGCCGACGAAGAAAGCGTTGCAGTTATAGAGTTGAGTTCTTTTCAATTGGCGAATACATCTTCTTTTCGATCAAACATAGCCATTATCACGAACATAACACCAGACCACTTAGACTGGCATGGAAGTTTCGAGGAATACAAGGCTGACAAATCAAAAATTTTAATCAACCAATTACCAAGTGATTGTCACATTTTGAACTACGACGATGAGATTTTGAGGGATTACCCAAGTTTTGGCAAAGGGAAAAGAAACTATTTTTCTTTATCTTATTATCAAGGTTCAGGAATTTATGTCCAAGACAACAAAATTTATATAAAGATTGATTCTCCAACTCATCTTTGCCATGTTGACGATATTAAAATGCCAGGTTCCCATAATCTTGAAAATGCTTTAGGGGCATCTCTAGCAGCTTATTTATTGGGTGTGGATAAATCAATTATTGTCAAGACATTAAAGTCATTTAATGGAGTGGCCCACAGGCTTGAGTTTGTAAAAAATATAAATGGCGTAGCGTATTATAATGATTCAAAAGGTACGAATACCAACGCGACATTGAGAGCTTTAGCAAGTTTTGACAAACCTATTCATTTAATTTTGGGTGGCTATGATAAAGGAGAATCTTACCATAATTTAATAAGAGCTTTTGGAGATAAAGTAAGGAGTGTTAGTGTCATAGGAGAAGCCTCCGATCGGATCATAAAACAAATGACATCAAGAGGATACAGCTCTTTTCATCGAGCAAAGACACTGAAAGAAGCGGTTGAAGTCAGTGTCAAGCATGCCAAATCAGGTGAGATTGTATTGTTATCACCTGCTTGTGCAAGTTGGGATATGTTCAATGATTACATGGAAAGAGGAGAAGCATTTAAAGAAATAGTTCAATCAATAGGTGATTTCAATGGATCATAGAAGATCAGTTGATTGGGTATTGTTTTTGTCAACGTTGGTGATGGTATTATTTGGACTTGTGATGGTGTATAGTGCAAGTTATCCTGAAGGTTATTACCATTTTCATGGTGATGGGTTCTTTTTTCTTAGAAAACAAATATATGCAGGTGTTGCTGGATTGGTTGTAATGATCGGTGCCTCGTTTGTTGACTATAGAATATACCGGAAACTAAATAAACTGGTTTTATTTTTGGCTATTTTAGCCACGTTATCACTGTTTACAACATATGGAACAGAGGCGTATGGTGCTCAAAGGTGGATTGAGATTGGAGGGTTAAACATACAACCATCCGATATTATCAAAATAGCTGCGGTCATGTTTATGGCCTATTATCTTGAAAAGCACCAAGGGCATATAAAAAGATTTACAAAAGGATATTTACCCATCTTATTTTTGATTATTTTTTTTGCTGGAACTATTGCTATTCAAAATGATTTAAGTACTAGCTTTGTAATGGCTTTGACACTGGGTTTCATGTACATGGTAGCAGGTGGAAATCTGTTGCATATATTGATGACAATCTCGACTGGAAGTGCTTTAATCGCATATCTCATTATCAATGAACCTTATCGAACCATCCGAATTGTTAGTTTTTTAGATCCTTTTAAATATATGGACTCTTATGGCTGGCAAGTGGTTCAGTCGCTATATGCATTAGGAACAGGCGGATTGTTTGGAATGGGGCTGGGACAAAGCAGACAGAAGTTCTTTTATATACCTTTGGCATATAATGACTTTATTTTTTCGATTATTGGAGAAGAGTTAGGCTTTATTGGTGGTTTTATTGTGATGATTTTTTATGTGGTTATTATGTGGAGAGGTTTTAGAATAGCCATCAATGCAAAGGATGCTTTTGGTGCCTTTCTGGCTATTGGGATTACGTCATTGATTGGAATTCAAGCCCTTGTTCACATAGCTGTGGTAACGTCTTCTATGCCGCCAACAGGGATTGTTTTGCCGTTTATAAGTGCAGGAGGGACTTCTTTATTAATTAATATGGCATCTATAGGTATTCTATTAAATATATCGAAAAATTCGATATGAGAGTGGGGAGCATATGAGAATTATAATTTCAGGAGGAGGCACAGGTGGACATATATCACCTGCTCTTGCTATCGCAGACATAATTGGCGACTATGATTCAAAAATAGAGATAGTGTATATTGGGTCAAAGAATAGTTTAGAAAGTGAACTTGTCCCAAAGAAAGGTTTGAGATATAAAACAATTTCAACAGGATATTTAAGTCGGAGAATTTTTTCGCTAAGCAATGTAAAAACAATCATACATAATATAATCGGAGTTTTCCAAGCATTACAAATAATCAGAAAAGAAGATCCAAGTCTAATTATTGGAACAGGAGGATTTGTTTCAGGTCCCGTGCTTTTGGCAGGAAAGTTATGCTCAAAACCCTTGATTATTCACGAACAAAATGCTTATCCAGGTATTACAAATAAATTATTATCTAGAATTGCAGATGCGGTTATGATAAGCTTTGAGGAATCCAAAAACCATCTTACGCATGCAAAAAAAATTATTCTGACAGGAAATCCATTAAGAAAAGATATATTTTCTATAGATAGAATAGAGAGCAGAAAAATACTTCGCTGCTCAAAAGATGATTTTTTGGTATATTCTTTTGGAGGCAGTGGAGGTCAATTAAGTTTAAACAATGGTATTCTTCAGTTGATTAAACTAATCGAGAATGATCAAAACATAAAATTGATTCATGTGACAGGGAAAAGATTGTATAATAGATTTATGAAAAGTCTTAAGGAGCAAATGACAAATGAAATACCTGAACACATTAGAATTGTCGATTATATGCACGAAGCACACGTTGCTTTAAATGCATGTGATTTTATTATAGGCAGTGGGGGTGCCCTTACTTTAACAGAAATAGCAACTTTGGGTATCCCAGCCTTGCTTATACCTAAAGCATATACGGCAGAAAATCATCAGGAAAAAAATGCCAGAAGCTTTGAAAAGTCAGGCGCTGCATTTGTCCTCACTGAAAACGAAGTAACAGGTGAGGCAATATTCAATATGATCACAATAATGAAACATAATACGAACAAATATTTTGAGATGAAAAGAAATATGAGAAAAATGGGTCGAGACAAGACAAATGAGTTAATATTGTCAACAATAAAGGAATGTTTACCTAACAATGAGTAAAAACAAGAAGAAAAAAAAAGCAATTAGAGTTGTATTCAACCTCATATTTATTCTAATGGCCATATTTAGTGCTTTTTACATTATTTCTTATACCAATGTGTTTGAGGTAAGAGAAGTTGAGGTTTTAGGGCATAAAAAAATGGACGAGAACGAAATTCTAAATTTGAGCGGCGTGATTTCGGGTGAGAATCTTATCTTCATTAACAATGATACAATTGCAAAGAGAGTAGAGAAAGGTATATTTGTCAAGACTGTAGAAGTTAGCAAACGACTGCCGAATACGCTTAGAATTCAAATAACTGAAAGAACTGTGGGAGCACAGGTAAAAACGGGAGAGGAGACGACATTAATTGATTTTGAAGGAGTGGCTATTGAACACGACAATGCGCCACACGATGATTTATTTATGATTGAAGCTATTGGTTTGACTCAGGTTACACTCGGAGAACCTATTCACTTAAAGAATGAAGAATTTGACTTTAATAAGATCGTTGAGCTTGTTTATTATATTACAATCAATGATTTTGATTATGTTTCGAAGATTGAAATTACTGAAGATGCGGTATACGCGTTTACGAACAATGATGTAATAGTCAAGTTAAACCATAATGCAGACATGAGATATCAAATTTTATTTACCAGAGAGATTATAAATGATAGAATAAACAGTAATCAAAGTTTGAATGGGTTGATTGATTTTACGAAAGGTGAACACCCAGTTTATTTTGAGCTTGATAATTCGGAGGTAAGGTTTGAAGAATAGAGTATTTATTCTGCTTCTTAGCATAACACTTGGACTAGTGTTGGCTTTTCAATATCAATTGGTGAGAGATACAGCTGATGGGATTGTTTTCTCACAAAGAGTGAACCAGCTTACCAGTGAGTTAAAGCAGGCAAATGAAGAAAAAGTTCAATTAATTGCTGATTTGAATGAGCTGGAAAGGCGCTTAAGAGAATATGAAAGTGACGCAGCAGAAGAAAGTGTATATGTCAAGACGCTAAGCGATGAGTTAGCAAAATTTAGACAAATGGCAGGGTATACTGATGTCAAAGGACCAGGTGTTGTGGTTGTGTTAGATAATCCACCTTTGGAAAACCAGTTTGGTGAGTATACAAACAACCTGATTTACAACTATGAATACATTTTGTTGGTGATCAGCAATTTGAATGCAGCTGGTGCAGAAGCAATATCCATTAATGGACAACGGCATACAAATTATACAGAGATTGTGCCTGTCGGTAGCCATTTAAACATTAATGGTGTTTCTATGATACCACCAATCGAAATTAAAGCGATTGGTAACACGCAAACTTTAGAATCGGTTTTGAACTTCAAAGGAGGCGCCATATGGGAGATGAAAAACTTAAACTTCCAAGTTGATATAAGGCTAGTTGAAGAGATGGAAATCCAACGTCAAATAAAAACGTTTGAGTTTCGCTATGCGCAACCTTATGAATAAGCATTATAATAGTTTAAGGATGAGATTTGATGAGATTTGATAAAAAAGCAAATATTCTGATTTTAGCGCTACTAATAGGTTTGCTTCTTAGTTTGCAAATGAAAAATGATGCAAAAACTTATGCATTCATCAACATTAACACGGTTGCCACCCTTTCAAATGAGTTAGACGCAACAAAAAAAGATATAGTGGGACTAAAAGCGTTGATTCGATCAAGTGGAAACGAATTAAACAGATATGAAATGTTGAAGGACAATGATGAAGACATGCAAGCTTTTCTTAGAGATGAAATATTTAAAACAAAAGCGGTGGCCGGTTATACAAACGTTATTGGAGAGGGCATTCTTGTTCGATTAGCAGATAACTTGGAAGAAACACAGCGGAATATAAATTTTGATCTTGTACATGATGTTGATATTGCCATGATTCTAAATGATTTGATCAATTCTGGAGCCGAAGCTATTTCCATTAATGGCAAAAGGATTCTATCGAAAACAGAAATTATTTGTATTGGTCCACTGATAAGAATTAATGGGGAAGGCGTAGGAGCACCTTTCATTATAAAGGCAATTGGGAACAAAGATCAACTGTTTGCAGCTTTAAATGCGCCACATACTTACGCTTACAATCTCAGAGAATCTTATGGATTAGAAATAGAAACAATGAAAAGCGATTTTATCTTAATACCAAAGTATAGTGATTAAAAGAGGATGTGAATTATGATTTTTGCAATAATTGGTTTAATAATTGGACTATTGATTGGATTTGTTTTAAATTTCACCTACGCAGCAACGTTTACCATTTACATAACACTAATTATATTAATTTTGATTCAAAGCTTACTTAGAATCATCAAGAACGAAGACATGAACTTTCCATTGTATAAGGAAGCGATATTAATTGGGTCAGAGATAGCTTTTGCATGTTTGCTCGCGTATATTGGAGAGAAACTAGGGATATCTCTTTATTTAGCAATCGTATTATCTTTTGGGTTGAGAATATTCAATGACTTTAATATCATTGTTAAAAAGGTGATCAAATACGACAAAATAAATTGAAATTGAAAGGCAATATGCTATACTAATATATAACAAAAGGGGAGGTTTATTATGTTTGAATTCGATGTAGACCCTGTTGGATTAGCGAAGATAAAAGTTATTGGAGTTGGCGGTGGAGGGAACAATGCAATAAACAGAATGATTGATGCCGATGTGAAGGGCATCTCATTTATTGCTGTTAACACAGATAAGCAAGCTCTTATAAATTCAAAATCTGATAATAGGATACAGATAGGCGAAAAACTTACTAATGGTCTGGGGGCAGGATCTAATCCGGAAATTGGATTAAAAGCCGCAGAAGAAAGTAAAGGAGAAATACAAGAAGTATTAGAAGAAACTGATATGGTCTTTATTACTGCTGGAATGGGTGGTGGGACAGGAACAGGTGCAGCGCCTTACATTGCACAACTATCTAAACAGCAAAATATTTTGACTGTTGCAGTTGTGACAAAACCCTTTATGTTTGAAGGGAAAAAGAGAATGGAAAATGCAAAGCTAGGAATTGAAGAATTGAGTAAATCTGTGGATACAATTATTATCATACCAAACGATAAACTTTTGGAAATCACAGACAAAAAAGCAACTTTATTGGAAGCATTTGACATTGCGGATGATGTTTTAAAACAAGGAATTCAAGGGATATCAGACTTGATAGCGATTCCAGCTGTCATTAATCTTGATTTTGCAGATGTAAAAACCATCATGAAAGGGCAAGGGCTTGCTCATATGGGAATAGGATATGCCACTGGGGATAATCGATCAGTAAATGCTGCAAAACAAGCAATAAAGAGCCCATTGCTCGAAACTTCAATCAATGGAGCTAGAGGTGTGCTAATCAATATTACAGGCGGATCAGATATCGCACTTCATGAAATCAATGATGCAGCAAGGTTGATTACAGAATCAGCTGATCCAGAGGCGAATATTATTTTCGGCGCAAATATAGAGGAAAGTTTAGGCGACTCAATTAAAGTAACTGTTATAGCAACAGGCTTTTCGGAGCAGAGTCCCAAACAAAAAGAGTTCAATAAGGCAGAGATCAACAGCAAAACAGACGATGAAAGAAGTGGAGAGGATGGTTTTATAAAGAAGCCATCTTGGAACCTAGATATTCCAAGTTTTATAAAGTCAGATGACAAAATTAGATTTGAAAAGGAATGAAGACAATAAATTGAGCTGATTGATTCAGTTCTTTTTATGTTTGAAAGGATAGCTTATGAGATGCCCATTTTGTGAATTCGAAGAAACAAAAGTAATCGATACAAGGCCAACAGAAGAAGGACAAACCATCAGAAGACGAAGAGAGTGTATTAAGTGTGGTAAAAGATTCACGACATATGAGAAGATTGAAAACATTCAAATGATGGTGGTGAAGAAGGATAAGACTAGAGAAGTTTTTGATCGGACAAAGATCTTAAACGGGATCATAAAGGCATGCCAAAAAAGACCAGTAGCACTGATAGAAATTGAACGAATTGTCGATAATATAGAAAAAAAGTTGCAAAACACAATGGAGAATGAAATAACCACTGACCACATCGGAGAGCTAGTGATGGAAGAATTAAAGATTTTAGACGATGTGGCTTATGTTAGATTTGCTTCTGTCTATAGACAGTTCAAAGATATCAATACGTTCATGGAAGAATTGAAGAAAATTATCAACAAAGAATAACAAGACCTGTAATACAGCTTTAAATTTGGAGGCATGTTTATGCATACAGTGTTAGTGGTGGACGATGAAAAAAACATACGCGAATTAATTAAAATCAATCTTGAAATGAATCAGTATAGTGTTTTAACAGCCTCTGATGGAAATGAAGCTATTGAATTGTTAAGGAAAGTCCAGCTGATTGATTTGGCTATAATAGATTTAATGCTTCCAGGGATTGATGGGATAGAAGTATGTAGATTTATAAGAAGAGATGATACGCATAAGGATTTGCCTGTAATCATGTTGACAGCAAAAGGGACGGAACACGACAAAGTTCACGGATTAGAAATGGGAGCAGATGATTATGTGACTAAGCCATTTAGCACAAAAGAATTGTTGGCAAGAGTTAAATCACAGCTAAGAAGGGTAGAAAGAGATAAAAATGACCAACTAATTATCATAAGAAATTTGGAGTTAAATATAAAAGAACACATGGTTTTCGTGAATCGACATGAAGTGACATTGACATTGAAGGAATTTGAGTTACTTAAGTTACTTGCATTAAACAGGGGAAAGGTTTACACAAGAGATGAGTTATTAGATTTGGTTTGGGGATACGATTACTTCGGAGAGACTAGGACAGTAGATGTGCATGTTCGTCACTTGAGAAAAAAAATCGGATGTTTTGATGAAGAAAATGAGTACATTGAGACGATTCGAGGTGTGGGGTACAAAATTCGATAATGAAAAGAAAACTTCTTTTTTATTTTTGTACAATAGCGTTGATAACAACGGTTGCGATTTATTTCCTATTTATTTTTCGCTTGCGAAACAACTACGCAGAAGAAGTAGAGGGAAAAATTACAACAGACGCAAAGATGGTGGTTTCACTGTTGGAGCAGATAGAAACTGATGAGTACGATACACTTTTGACCGATGTTTTTCAACATCGGTATGAGGAAGGACTTAGGGTGTCTATTATAGGGCGAGATGGGAAAGTTCTCTATGATTCATCTTTTGACACAAGTTTTTTAGAAAATCATGGAGATAGAGAAGAAATCCAATTTGCTATGGAAGGAAAAAAAGGACGGACGATACGGTTTAGTAATAGCTTAGGAAAACAAATGATGTATATAGCGTTGCCTTTGGAAACGTCGCACACCCAACTAAGCGTTGCTAGGGTGGCTTTTCCCATGGAAAATATTTATAGCTATGCCAACAGATTTATTGATGAAATAGCAATGATTTTTATTCTAATGATTGGTCTAGCTGTTTTTTTTGCCACAAAACTTTCCAATGATTTCACAAAAACATCTGAGTTAATGATTAACGCAATCAAAAGATTAACCAAAGGTTATTATGGAGAATCATTAATCTGTACAATGGACAACGAGTTCAATGAGTTATGCATGCAGATTAACGCAATGGCCTCATCTCAAAAACAAAGGGTGGAGAAATTAACGCAATCAAATCATAATTATAGTTCAATTCTATCTAGCATCTTAAGCCCAGTCATCGTACTTGATCGTCAAAAAAAAGTCGCATACATTAACAAGTCTGCCGAAAACTTTCTAAATGCAACGGAAAAAGAAGTTATCGGAAGACACTTTATTGAAGCTTTCAGACATTTTGATTTGATGAAGTTTATTGATTGCTTTTATGAGGGCAGTGGAGAAAACTCATTCGAATTTGAACAGGGAAGCAGTGTCTATAGATTCAATATTTTTAGGAACGAAGGATTATTTAATGAATTTAAAGATGGTGTGGTCTTGTTATCAGAAGACATAACGGATGTAAAAAGGCTAGAAAATGTTAGAAAAGAATTTGTCACAAATGTGACGCATGAATTAAAAACGCCACTTACATCCATTAAAGGCTACGCTGAACTATTAAAGGAACAAAGAGGCATTGATGATGAAAACAGAAATAGATTCATAGAAATTATTGAGATAGAGGCAGACAGGTTATCGAATCTTATCAATGATTTGCTGACGTTGTCAGAAGTAGAAAACAATCCAGGTCACATCACAGCTTTTGAAGTAAATCAAACAGTGACTGAAACGATCAGGATGTTAAGGAAACTAGCAGATGATAAAGGGATCACTTTAAATTGGCACAGTTGTGAAACAATTGAAATAGAAGGAGATAGAAACAGATTTAAACAAATGTTGATTAACCTTGTAGACAATGCCATTAAATACTCAGATAGGAATGGTAAAGTCTCTATTAAGACGGCAGTAGAAAACAACCACTTGTTGCTTGAGGTTCAAGATGATGGCATGGGGATCGGAGAAGAACATTTAAACAGGTTATTTGAAAGATTTTACAGGACAGATCAATCTCGCAGTAGACAAGAAGGGGGTACGGGATTGGGGTTAGCCATTGTCAAGCATATTGTAAGAAGCTTCAACGGGGATATTAGAGTAGAAAGCAAACTAGGCGAAGGGAGTCGGTTTATGATTATATTGCCTATGTCTGAAGCAATAGTTTGAGTTAGAGTGACTATAAGAATTTTTCAAATGTGGTATAATAAAAAATATCGAATATGAGACAGGAGACAATATGATTAGAAACTTAATTATAGATGTACATAAGGGTAGCATTGCTGAGGAGATGGGTGTTGAAAAGGGAGATCTCTTAATCAGCATAGATGGCAACAATGTAGAGGATTGTATTGAATACAAATTTTTGGAAACTAGTGAGGAAGTTGTCGTAGAGATTCAAAAATCATCAGGAGAAATCTGGGTGCTTGAAATTGAAAAAGAGATGGATGAACCTTTAGGGATATTATTTGAGAATCCATTGATGGACCAGGTGAAAACCTGCCAGAATAAATGCATATTTTGTTTCATCGATCAACTTCCCAAGAATCTTAGATCATCGCTATATTTAAAGGATGATGATTCAAGGCTTTCTTTTTTAATGGGGAATTACCTAACTTTGACGAACATGAAAAAAGGCGAAATCGAAAAGATTAAAAAATTCGGTATAAGTCCTTTGAAAATTTCAATTCATACAACGAATACGGATCTTAGAGTAAAAATGCTGAAGAATAAAAATGCTGGAAAAATTCTCGATATTTTAAATGAGTTCAAAAGCACAAACATTGAAATTGATTGCCAGATTGTTCTGGTTCCGGGATATAATGACAAGGTTGAGCTCTTTAATACGATTTCTGACCTAATAGAATACCATCCTACTGTAAGAAGCGTAGCGGTAGTACCAGTCGGCATTACAAAATACCGAAAAGGTTTGGTTGAATTAAGAGGGGTAACAAAAGAGGAGTCACGTCAAACAATTGAGAGCATTCATAAAATTCAGAACGAATGCTTGAATAAACTAAAAACAAGATTTGTTTTCTTAGGAGATGAGTTTTATCTTAAGGCGGGGACTGGTATGCCCTCTTATGAAGCATACGAGGATTTTAATGTGTTGGATAACGGAGTGGGAATGCTTAGAGTTTTCGAGAAAGAAGTGGTCGATCAGTTAGAGTTAATTGAGCCCACCTTTCTTGATAAAAAAATAACGATTGTAACTGGCTATCTAGCTTACGACTTTATGAAGAGAATCGCATCAATGATTGTGTCTAAAGTAGATGGCTTGGATATAAATGTAAAATGTATCAGAAATGAATTTTTTGGACCAGAAGTAACGGTATCAGGTCTTATTACAGGGGTAGACATTATGAATCAACTTGATGTCGAACCGGATAACGTCTACTTGTTGCCAAATAATATGTTTAAGAAAGATGAATTCATTTTCTTAGATAACACTCATTTTCAGGATTTAGTCGAACAACTTGGGGTGGTGTTTAGGATTGTTGAAGTATCTGGCAAAGCATTAATAAAAGAGATGATGGAGAGTGAAAGATGGGAAGACCAATAGTAGCAATCGTAGGACGACCAAATGTTGGGAAATCAACGTTATTTAATAGGTTAGCAGGAAAGCGAATCGCAATAACGGAAGATACACCAGGTGTGACTAGAGATAGAATTTATGCAGAATGTGAATGGCTAGATAACTATTTTACATTAATAGACACTGGTGGCATCGAGCCAAAGAGTAGTGACGAGTTGTTAGTCCAAATGAAAAGACAAGCTGAGATTGCGATAGAGACAGCTGATCTAATCCTTTTTGTTGTAGATGGGAAAAATGGATTAACATCTAGTGACAAAGATATTGCGAATATCTTAAGAAAATCAGGTAAAGATATCATGTTAGTGTGTAATAAAGTGGACTACTATGTGGGAGATGAAAACATTTTTGAGTTTTATGAGCTAGGTCTAGGCAAACCAATAGCGATTTCTTCAACAGAAGCTCTTGGGTTAGGTGATCTATTAGACCAAGTGGTTGATTCTTTTGCTGCAGATAAAAACACAGAAATTGAGGAAGATATCATAAAAGTTGCAGTGATAGGGAAACCAAATGTGGGAAAGTCTTCTCTAATTAACCAGATTCTCGGTCAAGAGAGGGTGATTGTAAGCGACACGCCAGGCACTACAAGAGATGCTATTGACACCTATTTCGAGAAAGATGATAAAAAATTTATTTTTATAGATACAGCAGGCATTAGAAAGAAGAAGAAAATATTTGAAAATATTGAGAGATACAGCGTCATCAGATCATTCACGGCTGTTGAAAGAGCAGATATTTGTTTGATGTTGATTGATGTTAATGAAGGGGTGACAGAGCAAGATACCAAGATTGCTGGGTTTGCCCATGATAATGGAAAGAGTATGATCGTGCTTGTAAACAAGTGGGATTTGATAGATAAGGATAACAAGACTTATAAAACGATTGTTGATAAAGTAAGAAATGATCTTGCCTTTATGACTTATGCACCAATCATACCTGTGTCAGCTTTGACGGGAAAAAGAATCGAGAAAGTGCTCGATGAAATAAATGAAGTGAATGAATACCGTAGTCTTCGTATTTCAACAGGTGTGTTAAACGATGTGATTAATGAAGCGGTCTTAATGAACCAACCTAGGAGCGTAAAAGGGAAGCGATTGAAAATATTCTATATTTCACAAGTAAGCGTAAAACCGCCAAAGTTTGTTATTTTTGTAAACAATAAGCAGCTGATGCATTTTTCTTACATAAGGTATTTGGAAAATGTAATAAGGGAGAATTTTTCCTATAAAGGAACCCCTATTAGAATCGAAATGAAAAATAGAGAAAGATAAAATTTAGAGGTGGATTTATGGCAGCGGTATGGGCATGTTTGATAGGATATGCGCTAGGCAATATTTCTAATGCGTACCTGATTGGGAAAGTATTTCTTAAAAAGGATGTTAGAAAGTTTGGTAGCGGTAATGCAGGAGCCACCAATGCTATCAGAGCATTTGGAGCAAAGGTTGGCATCGTAGTTTTTATAATGGATGTTTTGAAGGGAGTTTTAGCTGTCTACTTTGGCAGATTGATTCATCCAGAGATAGGTCACTTTTTGGCAGGCATGTTTGCGATAGTGGGGCATAATTGGCCTATTATACTTGGATTCAAAGGAGGAAAAGGCATCGCAACATCCATTGGTGTTATGTTGATGATTAACCCAACTGTTGCCATGATTGGATTTGTGATTGGATTTGGATTTGCTTTTTTCACTAGAACGGTTTCACTAGGCTCAATAATTGGAGTTTCAATTGCACCATTGATAGTCATATTTATCAGACCAATAGATATTAGATTGTTAATATTTACATTAGTTTTATCGGCATTGGCCATTTATCGACACAGAAGCAATATTGTCAGATTGTTAAAAGGCCAAGAGAATAAATTGTAAAGGGAGATTGAAATGAAAAACAATATTGTTGTATTAGGTGGAGGGAGTTGGGGAACTGCCATTGCCAAATTGTTGTCGGAAAATGGCCATTCAACCACCCTATGGGTAAGAAAAGAAGAGAATGCTTGCGAAATTGATAAACATAAAGAAAACAAAAAATATTTACCAGAGATATCATTACCAGACACATTGAGGGTCACTTCGGATATAAAGGCCAGCATAGAAAGTGCTACCATGATTGTTTTGGCAATACCTACACAACAGATACGAGCCGTATTGAATGAGTTCAAATCCTTCATCGATCAAGAGGCAGTAATCGTCAACCTTTCAAAAGGCTTAGAAAAAGAAACGCTAATGAGGGTATCAGAAATAACAAAAGAAATACTCCCCGACAATCCTTTTGTTGTTTTATCGGGGCCGTCACATGCAGAAGAAGTTGCATTAAAAATGCCAACAACAGTTGTAGCTGCGTGTTTTGAAGAAACGCACTCCAAATTGATCCAAGACATTTTCATGAATGAGTATTTCAGGGTGTATACCAACAAAGATGTTGTAGGAGTTGAAATTGGAGGAGCTTTAAAAAATGTTATTGCATTAGCAGCAGGTGTATCAGATGGATTGGGGTTTGGCGACAACACAAAAGCAGCCATAATCAATAGAGGAATACAAGAAATATCTAGATTGGCCGAGGTTATGGGTGCGGACAAACTAACTTTTCTTGGCTTATCAGGTATCGGTGATTTGATTGTAACATGCACAAGCATGCACAGTAGAAATAGACGAGCAGGTATTTTGATAGGAAAAGGGCAGACAAAAGAAGAAGCAGTCAAAGAGGTAGGCATGGTCGTGGAGGGAATTTTAACAACCCATGCAGCTTATCAACTATCAAGGAAATTGTCCGTTGACATGCCTATTGTAACGGAATTGTATGATGTGCTATATAATAATGGTAAAGCCTCTGAAGCTGTTGAGAAGTTAATGAATAGAGGGAAAAAGAATGAAACAGATCGAATGTGACAAATGAGGTGTAAATATTGGCGAAGAAAAAAAAGAAAACCAACTTCTATAATTTTATTTTATTGTTGGTTTTTGTTTCTTTTATTATTTACTTGATAGATAATTGGCGTATTTCCCAAGAAGTATACACAGTGAATCAAGGAACGTTGGAAATTACGATTGAATCAGAAGGCACACTTTATCGAGATGAAAAAATAATCTATGCTCATGGAGATGGTGTACCAAGTTTCTTCGTTGAAGAAGGAAGTAGAATCAAGTCGGGGACAATAGTTGCCCAACAATTCAGTGACTTTGATTCGAAAAGCTTATCAGATGAAATCAATATCATTAATGAGATAATTGATGTCAAACGAGGCGATAGGGTGCCTAATAATGATGTCGGAAGCGCTTTTTACAATGAAATCAAAAACAACATACAAAGCTCTTTGTTTTCGAACGATTATAGTTCTATGACAGAGCTAATCAACAGCTTAGACACTCACGATTACAATTATAAATATTCAGCTTATGAGAACTATTCAATAGAAGAACTGACCGGCATAAGGGAATCACTACGCAAGAGTTTAACATCAGATAAAATAAATTACTACAGTCCTTCAGGAGGGCTGATCAGTTATACCTTTGATGGTCTTGAGAATTTGTATACAATAGAGAGTCTTGAAACCATTAATCTCAACGACATTGCTGAATTAAACTATAGAAATTATTCAACGATGAATCAGACGGTCAACTCTGGGGAGCCAATCTATAAAATCATTGACAACTTCAAATGGTATTTAGCTTTTGAACTCAACAAACAGGATATATTGGATTTATTAGATCGCACCAGTCTTAGAATTAGACTTAGTAGGATAAACAAAATAGTTCCGGCTGAGATTGTGAGGATTAGAGAGTATGGAGAAAAGGGTTTATTGTTGTTAGAAGTAGATAGATATTTGCATGATTATTTGTATGATCGATATATTCGAACTGATATTATTTTACAGTCATATGAAGGTTTGATCATAAAAAATGAATCCATTATAGAGCTAAATGGAAGTGTGGGAGTATATGTCAGTGATGCCAACAAAGTCGTTAGATTTAGACCAATAAAGATTATTGGACAAAACGACACACATGCTGTGGTAGATGAGGGTGAAAAACTCAATGTCGGAAGTCGTGGAAGGATCCAAGTGGGAGAGTCTTTTTACCAGACTATAAAAATATATGACAGCATTGTATTAAGACCAGAAAATGTGTATGATGGTCAAATACTAAGATAATTCGAGGTGATGTTAGTGATAACAGAGAACATAAATCAAATTCAAAACGAGATTTCCAGACTATGTAAAAAAGTAAATAGGGACCCATCAGAAATAACGTTGGTGGCTGTTACTAAAACAATTGAAATAGAGAGGATACAGAGGGCTTGGCACAGTGGGATTCGTCACTTTGGAGAGAATAGGGTTCAAGAACTAAGAGCTAAACAGGATGATTTCAAACATGAAGCCAACTGGCATATGATTGGACACTTGCAAAGAAATAAAGTTAAATATATAATTGAAAAAGTAAGTCTGATTCATTCGTTAGACAGTTATAAGTTAGCTAAAGAAATTCAGAAGCAAGCACGTAAGCATGATAAGAATATGGATGTCTTAATTGAAATAAATATTGGCAATGAACCATCTAAATTTGGGATCCCGCTAAATGAAGCAATAACTTTTGCAAAGAATCTTGAAGAACTCCCTAACATACGTTTGAGAGGACTGATGACTGTAGCGCCCAATGTCCAAGATCCAGAACAAGTTAGGCCAATGATGCGGGAAATGAATAGGGTATATAAAGAATTAAAGCAGGCAAAAATCGGAACCGATAGATTGGATGTTTTGTCAATGGGGATGTCGAATGATTATAAGGTTGCCATTGAAGAAGGGTCTACTATGATTAGGCTAGGTTCGTCAATCTTTGGTTATAGGGAAAAAGGAGGTAAAGATGTTTAAAAAACTTAAGGACATAATCGGGCTCTCAGACTTAGAAGAAGAATATGAAGAAGAATATGAAGAACGGACAGAAAAAAAAGATCTGCACAAAAAACAAGATAATTTGATAAACACAAAAAAAACTATCAAAGCTAAGGAGAATGTTAACGTGTCAGACAACGCGGACCTATTTATCATTAGCCCAAGACGTTACGAAGATTGTGCGGGAGTGATAGACGAACTGAAGAGAAAAAAAACCATCGTACTAAATCTTGAAGATTTAGATTTAGAGCTAAAGAAGCAGATTTTTGAGTTTGTTAAGGGTGGCGTATATGCACTTGAAGCAAACATTCAAAAAGTGTCAGCAGATATTTTTGTAATTGCACCTTACAACGTTGAAATTAGTGGGAAAATAAAATACAATCCTGACAAAAAAAGATTTACATGGGAGTAATGAATGAACTTAATAATTATAACGATTAATAGGCTATTTGCCATCATAGAATTTCTAATCATTGCAAGAATCATTATGTCTTATATACCAAGTATTAGAGAGTCCCAAATATATAATGTTGTTTTCCAACTAACTGAACCAATTTTGTTTCCAATTAGAGAGCTACTCTATAAATTTGGCCTTAACAAGGGAATGATAGACTTCTCTCCAATCATTGCCTTTCTAATCATTAGTGTACTTAGAAGTTTTTTAATTTCAATTTTTTAGCTATGCAGGCACTTTATGATTACATCAATGGACTAGATCTTGAGAACAGACTAATGGCAAGAAAGATGCTTGACTTGTTTCAGAGAGATTTTGACAATCAGCCGATTCGAGCAACGGACTATTTAACACCTCACGAAAACGCAATTGTTGAATCTATCCTTCATCACATGGAAGGCATTTACCACCGATCCGAAGGCGGATCCATTGATTCAGAACGCAAGGTGATTCTCTTTTCGTGGTCAGAACAATTTTTAGACCAATCTATTGATGAATGGATAGGTGCGGTTGCTGTGTCCGGCTTGAGTAAAGCCTCAACTCACAGAGATGTTTTAGGATCTTTGTTAGGGCTAGGCATTAACCGTAATAAAATTGGAGACATCTACGTAGAGAAGGAAATCGCCTATATTTTGATGAAAAAGGAGTTTCTAGAGTTTGTCACAACACAATTAAAAGAAGTGGGTAGAAACAATGTCTATGTCGAAGAAAAAGATTTATCTATATTTCAAAATATTCGGCATGAACTTGTGGAAGAAAAGCACATCGTTGCCTCTACAAGGTTGGATAATATCGTAGCAGCTGTTTTGAATACGTCAAGAGGAAAAGCAGTGACATTAATAGAAAGAAAGAATGTAAGGCTAAATTGGCTAGATACAACCAAGAAAAATACTGTTGTAAAAGAAAGAGATGTTTTTTCAATAAAAGGAAAGGGAAAATATCAATTTGACGGTATAATAAAGGAAACCAAGAAAAAAAATCTAGTGATAGGTGTTAAACGATACATTTGAGGAGTAAATATGACAATTGGAATAATTGGAGCAATGGATGAAGAAATTCACTTACTTAAAGAAAAAGTCACACAATTGAGTGAAGTGAAATATGAGAAACTCACTATTTACACAGGAAATCATGCAAATAAGGAGATTGTTTTTGTTAAGTCCGGGATAGGGAAAGTTAATGCCGCAGTAGCCGCAACAATATTGATTACGGTTTTTAAAGCTAAGGTAATTATCAATACGGGAATAGCTGGTTCGCTTAGTCATGAAGCATCTTTGGGAGATATTGTTATTTCAAACGACACGATACAGTATGACTTTGATGTAACTGCATTTGGATATGCCGAAGGACATATACCACGAATGGAAATCTCAACTTTTGAAGCGGATCAAACATTAATAGATTTATGTGTCTTATCAGCGGAGGAACAACACACAATTCATGTAGGAAGAATTGTTTCGGGAGATAGGTTTGTCAACACGGAGAGCTTTAAGCAGCATTTGAGGGAGACATTTAAAGCTCTGTGTGTTGACATGGAGAGTGCAGCGATTGGTCACGTGTGCTATTTACATAATTTACCTTATGTCGCCATCAGATGCATATCAGACAATGCAGACGAGACCTCCAATACTAAGTATAAAGATTTTGAACGTTACACAGCGACGCTGAGCGCAGATATGACGCTAAAAGTTATTTCGAGATTTGAGGGATCAAAATGCATGGGTTAATTATATGTTTGTTGGTGGCAGTCGACCAAGTTACAAAGGTATTATCCCAACGATTTTTAATGACAGCTGCACCTATTGTATTAATTGAAAATTTTTTGCAATTGAATTATTTAGAGAACAGAGGAGCTTCATTTGGTATTTTGCAAGAGCAGCGGATGTTCTTTATTGTTTTGACAACGGTTATTATAATTGGAATTATTTGGTATCGATTAAACAACAACAGATTGACACGATTATCAAAGATAACACTAGATTTCGTCATGGCAGGAGCTTTGGGCAACTATATTGACAGGATTCGGTTGGGGTACGTGATCGATATGATTGATGTTAATTTCTGGGGATGGTATGACTTTCCAATATTTAATTTTGCAGACATTTGGATTGTTTGCGGCACCTTTTTTTTAGCTGGACTCATAATGCTTGATAAACAAGAAATGGATGGATGAGATGAACGAAGGAAAAAGAGACGATCATATCTTTGAGGGACAGGATATGAGATTGGATGTTTTTTTAAGTGAATTATATGAAAATATTTCCCGTACTTATCTGCAAAAACTAATTAAAGGTGGTTTGGTTATTGTAGATGGCAAAGCAAGAAAGAAAAATTACATTCTTCAAAGCGGCGACCATATTGAGATTGTCATTCCAGAACCAGAATTGTTAAACATTGAACCAGAACCAATAGAAATTGAAATGATATATGAAGATGATTTCTTGGCCGTTGTGAACAAACCAAGAGGAATGGTCGTTCACCCTGCTCCTGGTCATTATTCGGGAACGTTGGTGAATGCGTTGCTATACAAACTAGGAAACATGTCGGATATAAATGGGGTTATAAGACCAGGGATTGTTCACAGGATTGACAAAGACACAACAGGACTTTTGGTTGTGGCAAAAGACAACCCAACACACATAGGGCTTAGCCAACAATTGAAAGAACATAAAGCAGATCGGATATATTTTGCTTTGGTTAAAGGTAATGTAACAGATGATAAAGGCAAAATTCAATTCCCAATAGGCAGAGATTCGAAAGATAGAAAAAGAATGGCAGTTACAACTAAGAATGCAAAGGAAGCGATAACGTACTATCAAGTGGTAAAAAGATACAATGGCTTTACGCTGTTAGAGTTGAAATTAGAAACAGGCAGAACCCATCAAATACGTGTACATTTAAGCTACATAGGTCATCCAATTGTGGGTGACAAACAATATGGAAATACAAACACACAATTTGAATTAGGTGGACAGTTGCTTCATGCTCAAAAGCTATCATTTGTTCACCCTATAAAACTTGAAAAAATGATGTTTGAATGCCCACTCCCAGAAGATTTCACAAATGTTTTGAATAAGATGGAGGAGATTAAATGAAAACTAAAGCTTTAATCATGGATGAAAAGTCTATTTCAAGAGCGCTTACGAGGATTGCGCATGAAATAATTGAAAAGAATAAAGGGGTAGATGAACTGGTTGTTTTTGGTATTCGTTCAAGAGGTGTTCCCTTAGCAAAACGGATAGCGAATAGAATAGAGGAAATAGAAGGTCAAACTGTCCCCTGTCATAGTCTTGACATTACCCATTACAGAGATGATGTGTCTAATACAGAAACAGTTGAAGTTCAGACCGGAAGAGATGTTGATGTAGAAAACAAGATAATCATTCTTGTTGATGATGTGTTGTTTACTGGCAGAACAGTTAGGGCAGCAATGGATGCTATCATGGATCAAGGGAGGCCTCAAAAAATAGAATTGGCAGTTCTCATAGATAGAGGTCACAGAGAATTGCCAATAAGAGCTGATTTTGTAGGAAAGAATGTCCCTACTTCTAAAAGTGAAAGAGTAACTGTGAATATAGAGGAGCTTGATCAAATTAATCAAGTATTAATCCAGGAGTAATTTTTTTGAATGAGGCTTTCTAGGAGTGATGGTTAGCGAATAGTTTTCAGTAAACACGACAAATCCAGGTTTCGAACCTTTGGGCTTTTTAAGGTGTTGGCGAAAGGTATAATCCACTTCCGCTTTTTCAGAAGATCGACTGTTGCTGAAATAAGCGGCGTAAGAGGCCGCCTCCTCTATGGTTGTATCTGGAATGTCCTGATTTTTTGAAAGGACAATTACATGAGAGCCAGGAACCGCTTTAGCATGAAACCAAATATCATTTTTTGAAGCTACTTTAAATGTGATATAATCGTTTTGCACATTATTCTTGCCAATCAATATCTCAAAGCCATCTTCAGACAAAACTTTCATCACTTTACTTTTTGGAGAAGTTTTTTTAGAAGAAGATTTTTTTATGAAGCCAGTGCGGTATAACTCTTCTTTTACTTCATCAATTATGAAGGAATCATCGGCCTTGTCTAGCGCATATAAGACGCTATCCAAGTAGCTTAGATTGCGTTTCGTTTCCTTAAGTTGATTTAGTAAGTATTTTTCAGCAGTTTTCAGTTTATTATACTTTTTATAGAACTTTTGTGCATTTTGAGAAGGAGTTAGACTCGGATCAAGAGAAATAGCAATGTTTTTTTCAGATTCGTAGTCGAATACAACTATTTCGGAATCTTTTGGTTTAATGTGATGTATATTCAATAGGATTAAATCACCCATTTTTTGATATTGATCACGTGCTTGTGCCTGCGTAAGCTCGAATTCTAACAGGCCAAGCTTTTTTTTATGCTTGTCAATCAAGGTAGATGTCTTTTTTCTTAAAGTCGATGTTTTTTGCTGAAAGCTGATGAACTTTGATTTCTCGACATAGTATTCATCAAGGAGAAGATTGAGTGTTTCATAATCGACACGAGTGGCATTGATCAAATATCTCATCTCAAAACAATGGAAATCAAGGTACTCGGCTGTAGACTTGTCTCTATAGACACTAGGCTGGTAATCGTCAGCTAAAAGCTTACTCTGGATGAGCATCAAGGAGTGGATTAAGTTTTCGACTTTATTTTCATTTAAAGATCCAAAAGCATCGGAAGGGTCGATATCAGAACGGTAGCATATTTCTCGACTGATTGGGGGACTGAATCCATAAAAAGTCGATACAAGGGTGTTAGCTGCTTTCTTACCAGCTGGGAATTCTTTGACAGTTTTGGAAAGCATGTCAAATGATAGTTGAAGTAGATTCAATTTTCTATCAAAAATGGGGACATGATACTTTAGACCGGGGAATACTTGACGCTTACTACTTAGGTTAAAGCCAATACGTTTCATGCATTCTAATATCGTATTATTTTCATCTGTAAGAACAATATTGCTGTGTTTACCCATGATTTCAATGTATAAGCGTTTGACAGTTGAAGTTCTCAGCTCAGACTTCGCCTCGAACTCGATCATAACAATTCTGTCTAAATTAATTTGTTTTATTTTTTTGATGATGCCACCGACAAGGTGTTTTCTCAAAAACATACAAAACATAGGAGGGGAAGGAGGGTTATTGGACTTAAAGTGCGTAAGATGAATACGAGGATAAGTGCTGTTTACCGATATAAGAAGATTTAGCGGGGTGTTTTTCCCGCGAAGATTGATAATGATGTCATTATCTTCTGGTTGGTATACTTTATCAACTTTACATCCTATCAAATTGTTGTTGAATTCATGTGTCAAACCACGTAATACTAAACCGTCTAGAGCCATAGAAATTCTCCTTGTGTTATTATTGATTTTCAAATACAATGATTGATTGATAAATAGATATGATAATGTTAATATATAGTATAGTACAGAGTATGGGAGGAATCAATGAGTCGAGTCAACAGCATGACCGGATTTGGCAAAGGAGAAGGAACCAATGATCAAATCAAGTTCAATGTAGAGATTAAGACTATTAACAACAGGTATAATGATATTAACATAAAAATACCTAAATATATAAGAGGATTTGAAGAAAACATTAGAAAGCGTGTAAAACAGGTGATCAATAGAGGGAAAGTTGACATATATGTGTCGTATGAAATTCTTTCTGGGAATGAGGCTAATGTTAAACTCAACTCAGCTATGGTAAAAGGGTATCTTTCTGCTATCAACGAATTAATGAAACTAATGGAAACGACTGATAAACCTAAAATTGACAGTATCCTCGGCTTGCCTGAGATTTTGGAAGTTGAAAAAAGCCAGGGAGAGAATGAAGAAAACTGGCAAACTATTGGACAAGCTTTGGAACAAGCACTGGAAGCCTTATCAGAAATGAGAAGCCAAGAAGGTAACGCGTTGAAGGATGACATTTTAGCCAATGCTGATGAAATTGATAAGATAATTGAATCCATAAAAGAATTTGGAGAAGAGGTAGTTACAGAATACAGAGATAAGCTGAGAAAAAGAGTAGTTGATTTGATGGATGGACAATATAGTTTAGATGAAAACAGGCTTTATAATGAAGTTGTTTTTTTTGCGGATAGAAGCGACATTCACGAAGAGCTTGTTAGGCTTTCCAGCCACATTGCTCAATTAAGACAGACAATTGATAATGGCGGGGTCATAGGAAGAAAGCTAGATTTCATTCTGCAAGAAGTTAACCGTGAAGCAAACACCATTGCTTCTAAAACCAACGACATCCATACCACTCAAAAATCAGTTGAAATTAAGAACTTCATTGAGAAAATTCGAGAGCAAGTTCAAAACATAGAATAGGAGCAAATCATGAAGATGATTAATATTGGATTTGGAAATATTATTTCAGAAGATAGAGTCATAGCTATTGTAAGCCCAGAATCAGCACCAATAAAGCGCATTATCACTGATGCCAGAGAAAGCAACAAATTGATTGATGCAACTTATGGCAGAAAAACGAGAGCAGCCATTATCATGGACAGTAATCATGTGGTTTTATCTGCAATACAACCGGAAACTGTTGCACAGAGATTCATGACTTTAGAAATCTTGCAAAAGGAGAATGGAACATGCAAAAAGGATTATTGATTGTCATCTCAGGACCATCTGGAGCAGGAAAGGGGACTATTTGTAAAGCACTGACCGATGATATTAAGGATATTGAGCTGTCGGTTTCTGTGACAACTAGACCACCAAGAGAAAAGGAGATTGATGGAGTCAATTATTTATTCACATCAGTTGAAGACTTTGAGAGTAGAATTTCGAAAAATGACTTCTTGGAACATGCAAAAGTGTATGGTAATTACTATGGGACACCTAAATGGAAGGTACTTGAAGCAGTAGAAGAGGGGAGAGACGTCATACTAGAAATTGACATCCAAGGTGCTTTAAAAGTGAAAGAAGAATATCCAGAAGGTGTATTTATTTTCATACTTCCGCCTTCATTGCATGAACTAAAAAAGCGCATCACTTCTAGAGGAACAGATAGCAAAGAAGCGATCATTAAAAGAATGGAAAGCACATATGAAGAGTTAAGCTATGCTTTCAAATATGATTATGCAGTCTTAAATGACTACGTTGACCATGCTGTATCAAAAATCAAAGCGATTATTCTGGCAGAGAAAAACAAGGCCAATAGACAAACAGGATTAATAAATAGGATTAGGGAGGCGTAATAAAATGAATAAAACATCGATTGATGAATTGTTAAAAAAAGTTGACAGCCGGTACATGTTGGTATCGATTATTTCAAAACGAGCTAGACAGATTGTAGAAGGTGACCCTCCAAAGGTTGATACAGATACAATCAATCCAGTAAATATTTCGACAGAAGAATTTTCTGAAGATAAGATTAACTATACAGAATAGAGCTTGCACGCAAGCTTTGATTTTTTGGGTGTGGTAAACATGGGAAAGTATTTTAACGTCATTGTCAGCAATAAATCTAGGAATACGGATCAAGCTTATACTTATGAGATGCCTGAAGGTAGCAAGAACCAAAAATCATGTCATGTGGGCAAAAGAGTAATTGTCTTATTCAATGGCAAATTGACGATTGGTCTGATTATTGCGGAGAATCAACCTGAGGAGCGACTTTTGAGTAGAATCAAGCCAATACTGGCTATAGTGGATGCTCAGCCAATACTTAGCAGTCATAGCATTTCACTTGCTATATGGATTCGTCATCACTATCTTTCTAGGTACAATGACGCTTTTTCATTGTTTATGCAATCCAATCACCATATTAAGGTTATGTTAAAAAATGATGGTGAGATTAATAGTATCTATCCAACCAATGTCATTAATCAAAACGTCTCCTTTAAATCCTTTTCTAAAGCAATAGAACAACATAATTTGTCTAAGAAATTGGAAGAGGATATTCTCGACAGGAGAATTAATCTATTTGCAATCGATCAATTTTTGAGACATAGTGTGGAACGATGGATAAGATTAACGGATACAGACTATTTAGATAAAATTAGAAAAAACAGTTTCAAACAAAAGAAAATATTGGATTTTTTGTGCAAGAAAGAGAAAATGTTAGTAGAGCAGGTCATGAAAGTGAATCATGCAACCTATAAAGAGATTAAACGATTAGAAGAATTGAAGCTTGTTGAGGTTTGGGAAGAAGAAAAAAAAAATCCAGAAACAAGTTTTTCACCAATAAAACATCCGCATATACTGACAGAAGAACAATCACAAGCAGTAAACAAAATATTGGAACAAGAACCTAGGTTTTTAATTCATGGTGTAACAGGAAGTGGAAAGACAGAAGTCTATATACAGCTTGTTGAGCATATGATAGAAAAAGGCAAATCAGTTATCTATTTAGTGCCGGAAATTTCGTTGACGCCTCAAACTATACGACGATTCAAAAACAGGTTTGGGAATAGGATCGCAATTATTCACAGCAAATTGACAGCAAAGCAAAAAAGCGAACAATGGATAAAAATACTCATGGAAGAAGCTGATATCATAATCGGTGCTCGTTCAGCGTTATTTGCGCCAGCTAAGAACCTAGGGATGATCATTATTGATGAATCCCATGAAGAGTCGTATCGGTCATCAAATTCTCCTAAATACGACACGATAGAGGTTGCAGAAAAGTTGTCACAGTTAACGAGCTCAAAGTTGGTTTTAGGCACAGCGACACCAGATGTCTCAACTTATTTAAAAGCGAAACAAAAAAAATATGTTTTGATAGCGATGAAAAACCGAGTAAATGACAATGAAATGCCACAAGTTTGTCTTGTTGATATGAGGAAAGAGCTGGAGGCTGGGAATACAAGCATTTTTGGGAAGCCACTAATGGAAGCTCTAGTAACCGCACATCAAAAAGGGGAACAGGCAATTCTTTTTTTGAATAGAAGAGGATTTTCAAGCCATGTTGCTTGTAGAAGTTGTGGACATGTGGTTAAGTGCGAAAAGTGTGACGTTTCAATGACGTATCACAATAAGCGAAACATGTTGATTTGTCATTATTGTGGAAGGGCAAAAAAAATGACTCAGATATGCCCGGAATGTGGCAGTAAATTTTTCAGAGCTTTTGGAATTGGAACAGAAAAAGTTGAGCTTGAATTGTCAAAACTCATCCCAAGTGCTAAAATTAAGAGAGTAGATCTTGATACACTATTGTCTAAAGATGAATTTGAGAATATTTATCATGAGTTCAGAAAAGGCCACATAGACATGTTGGTTGGGACACAAATCCTTGCAAAAGGGCTACATTTTCCAAATGTTACATTAGTAGGTGTGATCTCTGCAGATCAAACCATCAACCTGCCTTTTTACACATCAAACGAAAGAGCTTATCAACTCATCACACAGGTAAGCGGTAGAGCAGGAAGAGGGTACAAAGCAGGAAAGGTGTTTATTCAAACATATGAACCCGATCATTACAGCATTCAATTTTCAAAAGGAAATGACTACGAGGCATTTGCGCGAAGAGAGCTATCTCTGAGGAAAGAGTTTCAGTATCCACCCTATATTGATATGATCAGCATTACTTTCATATCGCTAAATGAGAGTGTTTTGCATCAATTTACAGAAAAAAAATTCTTGGAAATGAAACAAGTATTGGAACCATTTGTAAAAGAAAAAAAAATACTGCTATATCCTCCAATGAGGCATGCAGTATATCGTGTTAACAACAAATATCGTATATCAGTTATATTGAAATTAAAAAAAAGTGTTGCTAATGAAATTAAGGCTATATTAAGGGAGATCGTCTTAAATAAAAGCTATAAGGATATTGACATATCAATTGACATTAACCCTACATCAATCATATGAGGAGGAACCATGGCTATTAGAAAATTACGACTAGAAGATGACAGTATACTTCGAAAAAAAAGCAGAAAAGTTGAAAAGATAGATGACAGACTATTGATTTTATTGGAAGACATGTTGGAAACTATGTATGAAAATGAGGGGATTGGTTTAGCGGCAGTTCAGGTGGGAGTATTAAAAAGAGCAGTTGTTATGGATGTAGGTGAAGGGCCAGTAAAAATGATAAATCCTACTATACAGAACACATCAGGTGAACAGATATTTACAGAAGGGTGTTTGAGCATCCCTGAAAAAAATGGAGATGTAAAAAGACCTGAAAAAGTAACAGTCACTTTCATGAATACACAAGGAGAAACTGAAAGTATGGACGCCGAAGGACTTAAAGCAGTTTGTATATGCCATGAACTGGATCATCTAGATGGCGTTTTGTTTATTGATAAAGTAATACCAGACTCTGGTGAAGACGATGTCTAGGATTGTTTTTCTTGGGACACCAGATTTTTCAGTGCCAGCATTAAATAAACTTATCAACTCTAGGCATGATGTTGTTTTAGTTATTACTCAAAAAGATAAGCAACGAGGACGGGGGAAAAAGCTAGAAAAGACACCTGTCAAAACGGTTGCAGAAAATAATGGGATAGAGGTTTTTCAACCTTCAAATATCAACACCAAAGAAAGCATACAGAAGATATCAGGTTTTCGGCCAGATTATCTAGTTGTCGTTGCCTACGGCCAAATCTTATCGCCTGACTTATTAAAAATTCCTAGGATAGATTCATTGAATATTCACGCATCATTACTTCCAAAGTATAGAGGCGCTGCACCTATAAACTGGGCAATCATAAATGGAGAAACTTGTTCGGGGATTTCAATTATGAGAATTGAGAGAGGACTGGATTCAGGGCCTGTATATACTCAGAAAACAACCCAGATTCATAATCACATGACAGCGGGAGAATTACATGATAAACTTAAAGAGATGGGGGCTGATTTATTGGTTGAAACCATTGAAAAAATTGAAATTGCTGGTATCAAGCCCAAGATTCAGGACCATGATCAAGCCACATATGCACCAATGTTAACTAAGGAGATGAGTCATATCAACTGGAACTTTGATTGTAAATCAGTGGTCAATAGAGTACGAGGGCTTGAGCCTTGGCCAGGATCGGTAATTTTTTATAAAAGAAAAAGAATTAAGATTTATGAGGCAGCTGCAATTAATGAACCACATCAGTATCTTCCGGGCACAGTAACGAACATGACAGATGATACAATTTGGATCGCATGTCGAACAGGCTATGTTGCCATTCACGAGCTGCAAATGGAAGGAAAAAAAAGAATGAAAGTAAATGAATTTAATAAAGGCAATCGAATTGAAATAGGTTATAGAATAGGAGAGGAAGTCTTATGATTTATGATTCAACTTTTTTTTTATTGATACCTGCGATTATCATTAGTATGTATGCACAACAAAAAATCCAGTCAACTTTTGCTAAATATTCGAGAGCGTATGCATCCAGTAGCATGACCGGATATGATGTGGCACGTATGATCCTTGATGAAAACAACTTGCAACATGTTAAAGTTGAACATGTTAAAGGAAACCTTACAGATCATTATGATCCTAGAACAAAAGTACTGAGGTTGTCTGATTCTGTGTTTGGCAGTAAATCTATTGCTGCTTATGGTGTGGCAGCCCATGAAGTAGGGCATGCAATTCAACACGCAAACAGCTATGCGCCATTGCAATTCAGAAACTCCATGGCGCCTGTTGTTGGATTTAGCTCCAAGTTTTCATGGATACTCATTTTGGCAGGATTATTTCTTGGAGCAGTTGGTCTGCTTCAGATTGGCATTTTTCTGTTTTCAGCTATTGTTTTATTCCAACTCGTAACTTTGCCCGTTGAATTTAATGCAAGCAATCGAGCTATTGCACAGTTGGAAGGGCTACACTTCTTAAAGACTGAAGAATTGGGTGCTGCTAAGAAAGTATTGGATGCGGCAGCTCTGACTTATGTTGCGGCGGCATTAACGTCAGTTAGTCAATTGATTAGACTACTTATGTTAGCAAATAGGAGAAGATAAAGGCTGAAAGGCCTTTATTTTTAGGTGTTAAGATGAATTATCGAAAAATCGTGATTGATTCCTTGGAAAGAACGATTAAGAAAAAAAAATATTCTAATATTGAAACAAAGGAAATGATGCATCTATTTGATTCTAAGATTGAAAAGGATCTGTATTTGTTTAGTTTCTATGGAGTAATAGAAAACTTGATTTTTTTAGACTGGGTAGTTCAGTCTTATTCGTCGATATCAATACGAAAGATGCATACAAACGTAATCAATACTTTAAGGCTTTCTGTATTTCAAATCTTTTTTAGCGACAATATATCAGATTCAACTATTGTATATGAAAGTGTAGAATTGATAAAAAAATCAGTAATCAAAAGCAGCGGTTTTGTGAATGGTATTCTGAGGAACATCATCAGAAACAAGAGTAAAATTTTAGAAGACTTGGAAGCCTTGCCCTTAATAGATCGACTGTCCATCAAATACTCTTTTCCGACAGCATTTGTTGAGAAATTGATCGTTCAAATGGGAGAAAAAGAGGCTGAACTTTTTTGTGTTGCATCAAACAAGAAGCCCGAGATGATAGTTAGAACCAACTGTGCCAAAACAACTCGGGATCGTCTGATCCAAGAGCTTAGATTAGAAAACTGGGTTGTGGATAAAACTAGGTTGTCAGATGATGGCATCATTATTAAAAACCCCAACAGAATAGAAAGTATGGCTGCTTATAAAAATGGTTTGATAACCCCACAAGATGAGAGTTCCATGTTGGTGACCCAGATACTTGCGCCTGACAAACACATGTCCATTATAGACATGTGCTGTGCACCAGGAGGGAAGTGCCTTCATGTGGCAGAGAGAATACATCCATCAGGAAAAATTGTTGGATGCGACATCTATGATCATAAATTGAAGTTAGTGAGAGATAACAAGAAACGACTTGGTTTAGAGAATATCGAATTGAGAATTCAGGATGCTACAGTATTGGTGCCAAGCGAACGGATGGAATTTGACGTTTGTATTGCAGATGTACCTTGCAGCAATACAGGAATACTAAGGAGAAAACCTGAGATTAAGTATAAAAAAGAAACAGTGGAGACATCAGCATTAATACCTCTTCAAAAAGAAATATTGAATAATGGATCAAAGTATATTAAATTAGGAGGTGCTTTGATATATTCCACTTGTTCAATTTTTGAAGATGAAAATATAGATGTGGTGACTAGCTTTCTTGAAAAAAATCCAGCGTTCAGACTTAAAACATTTTCTCTAAACAACAAAACATATCCTGGATACATCCAGTTAATGCCACACAAAGACGATACGGATGGTTTCTTTATCGCTTATTTAGAAAGAATTGCTATGTGATTTTATTGAGTGGTATGATATAATAGCTATAATTTTGGAGAGAATATGTATATAAACAATCTTGATAAAGAACAGTTAATAAAAGTCATTGAAGAGTTAGGACACAAAAGTTTCAGAGGTGTACAATTATTTAGGTGGCTACATAAACAAAAACTCACAGATTTTGACAATATGTCTAACATCCCTAAAGAGTTAAAAAATGAAATAATAGCCAATTTTGAGTTGGACCAAATTGAGTTGGAAAAGAAGATGACCTCAAGAGAGGATAGCACAAGAAAATATCTATTTAAGCTCAATGATGGAAATATTATTGAATCGGTGTATTTATCCTATGACTATGGAAATAGCGCATGTATATCGTCTCAAATTGGATGCAACATGGGATGTGTGTTTTGTGCATCAACAAAAGGTGGTAAATTAAGAGATCTGCGTTCTTCTGAAATGCTTCAACAAGTGTATATGATTGAAAAAGATATTGGAGCAATGATTAATAGCATCGTTATCATGGGTTCGGGTGAACCTTTTGATAATTATGAAAACCTCAAGTCTTTCATTACCATTGTCACAGATCCAGAAGGGAAAGGATTAAGCAAGCGAAAAATAACCGTATCTACGTCGGGACTGATCAACAACATTTACAGATCAGCCGATGATGAACTAGGATTTAATCTAGCTATTTCTTTACACGCTGTTTTCGAGGATAAAAGAAAAAAAATAATTCCAAACGCTAAGCAACATAGGATTCATGATATTGTTGAAGCATGTGATTATTATACAAAAAAAACAGGTAGACGCGTTACTTATGAATATATCTTGATAGATGGTTTCAACGATACAATGGATGACTTGATAGAATTAACAAATCTTTTAAAAGGACACAATTGCCACGTAAACCTTATTCCATTAAATCCAATAGAAGAATATGGTGGGAAAGCGCCGAGTCAAGAAAAGATTGATCAATTCTATAAAACGCTTGAAAGAAACCAAATCAATACAACAATAAGAAGAGAGTTAGGAAAAGATATCAATGCAGCCTGTGGGCAATTGCGCAATCAGCACATCAAAAAACAGGGGTGAAATATGAAAGCGTTTTATAAAACAGATATTGGAAATGTTAGAAAAAAAAACGAAGATAGTATTTGTTTTGTTGAAGAAAAAGACTTTGTTCTAGCAGCTGTTGCAGATGGAATGGGTGGCCATAGATCAGGCGAAATAGCTAGCCAACTAGCACTAGAATCTGCAGAAGTTTTTTTTAAATCTAATTCTGAAGAAATTCTCAAGGATCCAAAAGGGTTTATTAACAAGTTGTTTGATTATAGTTGTAAAAAAGTCTACAGAATGTCTACAAAAATGGAGACCTACGAAGGAATGGGAACCACTATGACACTGGTGGTAATTGACAGAATAAGCATGAAAGCATATTTTGGGAACATAGGAGATAGCAGAGCGTATTTGATGATGTTGGATGACATTATTCAAGTCACAGAAGATCACACTTTGGTGAATGAAATGTACAAAAAGGGACAAATAACGATGGAGGAATTTAAGAATCACCCGCAGAGGAATGTGCTAACGAAAGCTCTTGGGACATGTGAAAGTGTTTTTCCGGATTATTACCAAATTGGACTAAATAGAGGAACGAGTATCTTACTGTGCTCTGATGGACTATCGAACTATTTGACCTCTAATGAAATAAAAGAATTAATCATGGAAAATAAAGAAGAAGCTGTTGATCTACTTATTGAGGAAGCAAAAAACAGAGGTGGAACAGACAATATATCAGCTATATTAATATTCAACTAGATAGAGGTGTTTTATGAAGAAAATCTTAAATGGAAGATATGAAATAATTGAAGAAATCGGCAGTGGTGGTATGGCGTATGTCTATAAAGCAAAATGCAATGTATTAAATAGATTCGTTGGAGTTAAAGTTTTGAAAGAAGAATTTGTCAATGATCAAGATTTTGTTGATAAATTCAAACAAGAATCGATGTCGGCTGCCAGATTAAATCATAAGAACATCGTAAATGTTTATGACACAGGAATAGATGAAGGTGTTTACTATATTGTTATGGAGTTAGTCGAAGGCATAAGCCTCAACGAATTGATTAAGCAAGAAGAAAAGCTATCCATTGAGCAGTCAATAGATATCGTCATACAAATATGTGAGGCATTAAGTCACGCTCATGGCAATGGGTTGATACACAGAGACATCAAACCTCATAATATCCTCATTGATAAAAACAACCAAGTCAAAGTTGCTGATTTTGGCATAGCCAGAGCTGTCACAAATAAGACGATGACAAACAACGATAACACGATGGGGTCGGTGAATTATTTTTCGCCGGAACAGGCAAGAGGTGGCTATATTGATGAGAAGTCAGACATTTATTCTTTGGGAATTGTTTTTTATGAGATGTTGACAGGACAACTGCCATTTAAAGGAGAATCACCAATATCTGTGGCTCTTAAGCATGTCAATGAATTTGTCCCTGCGCCATCCGTTGTCAATAATAATATTCCACCTTATATTGATGAAGTTGTGTCTAAGTGCACAAACAAAAAACAATCCTTAAGATATGATAGCGTGGATCAGATTATTTTTGATTTAAGAAAAATAAAAGGGAATAGGGATATTTATACTGGATGGAACGATAGGAGTGAGGACAAGGAAAAAAGCGAAGCGCTTAGTCGATTCTTATCCGAATCATCCTATAGTAATAGTAAAGACACTGAACACAGGAGAGAAAGCAAATCAAAGGATAGGATTAAAAAGAAAAAGAAAGAAAATTTGGTTGAGGACGCGTCTAAAGACGAAAATAGCAAAGAAAGTCCGGCGGGATTCAATTTAATAAAAACGATGAAGAACGACGGCATGACTGAAAAGATGAAATACTCTGTTTTGGCTGTTATTGCTGCTTTAGCAGTGACAATAATTCTATCAATAGGTGCAATGAACTTTATTAGAGGATATTTAACCGTTCCAGAAGTTGAAGTACCAGATTTGATTGGTGTAGACAAGGAAACGGCACAGAACACCATTGAAGACTTAGGGTTGAAATTTGTCGTGAAAGACACGATGCATAGCGATGAGTTTGAAGAAGGTATTGTAATGAATCAAAACATGCGAGTGGGAGAAAAACTAAAAGAAGGATTTCCAATTGAAGTAATAATCAGTTTAGGAGAGCGTCTTGTCTCAGTTCCTGACATTGTGCACAAATACTCAAACGAAGCGATGGTTTTATTAAATGAGAATGGTCTAATTTCTGGAGAGGTGACTTATGAATTTAGTGATACAGTACCGTGGGGTCTTGTCATTCGTCAATCGCCTTCTGCAGATTCAACAATTAGAGCAGGAGAAGAAGTTGATTATGTGCTTAGCAAAGGTCAAGAAGTTGAATATGTCATGATGCCTAATGTGGTCGGTAGATCTCTCTCGGAAGCAGAAACGCTACTGCAATCCAGAGGATTCCAGTTGGGAGAAGTGACTTATAGACCATCAGAGGAGATACAGGAAGACTTAGTATCCTATCAAAGCCATCCTGCCAGCACAGAAGTCGAACAAGGGACGACAATCAGCTTAGTAATCAGTACTGGTCCTGAAGAACAAGAAGAACCAGGAGAACCTGATGAAAATGGACAAGGAGACAACGGTACTCCAGGCACAGGATACGCACAGTTAATCATTAACTTGCCAGATGAAGAAGGGCAACTCAGCATTTTTGTTGAAAGAATTCTTGAAGACCAACGGCAAGTGGTATACCAAGAAACGCATTACAAGGAGGACGATCCACTTGTAATCAACCTTGAAGGATTTGGGGTCCAGAAGTTCGAGATTTTCATAAACAGTGATTTTTATGGAATAGAGGAGATAAATTTTGGGGATTGATCAAGGGAAAGGCCTTATCACAAAAATCCTTGGAGGATTTTACTATGTCGAAATCAAGGGTGAAACGATAGAATGTCGAGCTAGAGGGTTATTTAGGAAAGATAAAATCAAACCACTTGTGGGAGATTATTGTCAGATTAGATTGACCAAAGAAGACCCAACAAAAGGATATGTTGAGAAGATATGTGCTAGAAAAAATGAAAGCATCCGTCCACCGGTTGCCAATATTGATCAAATGATTGTTGTGTTCTCAATAAGAGATCCAGATATTAATTTAAGGTTGCTTGACAAGTTTTTAATACAGAATGAAATGAACAAGATTGATTCTACCATTTGTATCAACAAAATTGATTACGAGAAAGATGACGCATTAGAGTTAAAACGCATATACGAGAAAGCTGGCTATCGGGTTATGTTAACTTCTGCAGAGATACCAGATACGCTAGAAGACTTGAAGCAGGTATTAAAAGACAGATTGTCAGCATTTTCCGGGCCTTCTGGAGTAGGAAAGTCAACATTGCTTAATAAAATCGACATAGAATTGAATCTTAAAACAGGAGACATAAGTGACAAATCAAAAAGAGGAAAACATACTACACGACATGTGGAGTTGTTTAAATTAAACTCAGGTGGATGGGTTGTCGACACAGCAGGTTTTAGCACATTGGATTTAAATAAGGTGACAAAAGACAATCTCAAGCACTATTTTTTGGAGTTTAAATGTGGCACTCAATGTAGATTCTCAAATTGTAATCACATCTCAGAACCAGATTGTCAAATAAAGAAACAGGTCAATGATGACAAGATTTCAACAGTACGGTATAACAGTTATAAAGAGTTATATGCGATACTGCAAGCAGGAGGAGAGATATGAAGAAAATAGCGCCGTCAATTCTATCTGCTGATTTCAGCAAATTAGGAAAAGAAATAAAAATGATTGAAGATGCTGGTGGGGATTGGATTCACATTGATGTAATGGACGGGCAGTTTGTTCCAAACATCTCTTTTGGAGCACCAGTAATAAAATCAATTAGAAAGACAACGAAGTTGACATTTGATGTCCATTTGATGATCGAATCACCAGAGCGGTTTATTGATGATTTTGTTGAAGCGGGTGCTGATATTATCACAATACATCTTGAGTCATCCAAGCACCTTGATCGCACCATTCAATATATCAAATCAAAAAACGTAAAAGTAGGGGTTTCCATAAATCCAGCGACGCCAGTTTTTTTGTTGAATGAGATTATTGACAAATTAGACATGGTTTTATTGATGTCGGTTAATCCAGGGTTTGGCGGACAGTCCTTCATAGAGAATACAAAGGGAAAGATCAAAGATTTGATCGGTCTAAAAAATAAAAAAAATCCATCCATGTTGATACAAGTAGATGGGGGGATAAAGGAAAGCAATATTAGTGAACTGTCTGACTTAGGTGTTGACGTTATGGTAGTGGGGTCTGAGGTATTTCAAGCTGAAAAACCCAATGAAAAGCTAAAAAGACTAAAGGAACTGATAAATGGATAAATACTGCTTAATTATAACAGGAGGAGATCCAATCGATGTCAATCTGGCGAAAGAACTTGCTCAGTCTGCTTCTTTTTTACTAGGTGTAGACAAGGGGGCGGATTTTGCGTTGGAATTGGGTTTAACTCTTGACTTGGTTGTGGGAGACTTTGATTCCATAAGCAGGAAAGCAGAATCTATGTATAGAGATATTTCTGTCTCTTTCCCTAAAGACAAAGACTTTACAGATACTGAATTAGCAATTAGTGAAGCAATTAATAGAGGGTATTTGCACATCAAAGCAATTAATGTTACAGGCGATAGGATAGATCATGTTTTAGCGACAATGATGCTGCTATATAGATTCAAAAATGCGGATGTAGAAATAATTGGAAACGGTTTTCGTGCATTTCTGGTTTCTGGATGGAAAGAAATCAGAAATGAAAAAGGAAAAACATTTTCCATGATTCCTGTGTCTGAAAGAATAAAGAACGTTTCACTTAGCGGTTTTAAATATCCTTTAGTGAAACACAATGTTAATCTAGGAGAAAGCTTGTGTGTCAGTAACATAGTAAGTGAAGATTTAGCAACAATAGATATCGATGATGGAGATGCCATCGTAATTATTACGAATTTGGAGGAATAAAATGGAGATAACAAGTGTTAAAACATTATACAAAAATGCAGAAGCTTATTATGGCAGTGATATCTGTCTTGAAGGTTGGATTAGAACGATACGACACTCCAACAAGTTTGGTTTCATTGAATTAAATGACGGGACGTATTTTTCCAACTTGCAAATTGTGTTTGAAGCGACCCTTGATAATTTTTCTGAAATAACAAAATACAAAACAGGTGCTGCGATTTCTGTAAGTGGGAAACTAGTGGAAACCCCGGATGCAAAACAAAAATTTGAAGTCCAAGCAAGCGAAGTGGGATTAATTGCGGATTCAAGCTCAGACTTTCCTCTTCAGAAAAAACGCCATACGCTTGAATACTTGAGGACCATCGCACATCTAAGGCCAAGGGCAAACATTTACTCCGCTGCCTTCAGAGTGCGCTCCACAGCTGCATATGCCATCCACAAATTCTTTCAAGAAAAAGGCTTTGTTTATGTAAACACGCCAATCATAACGGCCAATGATGCTGAAGGAGCAGGAGAATTGTTTCAAGTCACAACACTTGAGCATGAAGCTATCAGCAGGAAAGAAGATAGTTACAAAGAAGATTTCTTTGGTAAGAAAACGGGCTTGACAGTGAGTGGCCAGTTGGAAGCTGAAGCCTTTGCGTTGGCCTACAAGAACGTCTATACTTTTGGGCCTACTTTCAGAGCGGAGAATTCAAACACGGCACGACATGCGGCAGAATTTTGGATGATTGAGCCGGAAATGTCTTTTACAGATATAAACGGCAACATGGACACAGCTGAAGAAATGATTAAATATATCATTCGTTATGTCATGCAAGAAAACCTTGCAGAAATCGAGTTTTTTAACAGTTTTGTCGACAAAGGGCTGATTGATCGCCTTAATAACGTGGTTCAATCTGATTTTAAAAGGATCACGTATACAGAAGCTATAAGAATACTTGAAGAATGTGGAGAAACTTTCAACTATCCTGTCAGTTGGGGAGTGGATCTACAAACTGAACATGAAAGATATTTAACAGAGAATGTATTTAGCAAGCCGGTATTCGTAACGGATTACCCAAAAGAAATAAAAGCATTTTACATGAGGGAAAATGAAGACAAGAAGACGGTTGCTGCGATGGACTTGCTAGCGCCAGGAGTAGGGGAAATTATTGGTGGGAGTCAAAGAGAAGAAAGATATGATCAGCTTCTAGAGCGAATGCGAGATCTTAACATACCGGAAGAAGAATTATGGTGGTTTTTAGAGTTGAGAAAATATGGGTGTGTGAAACATGCAGGATATGGATTAGGTTTTGAAAGATTGATTATGTATCTGACTGGGATAGCCAATATTAGAGATGTTATTCCGTTTCCAAGAACACCTAAAAACGCTGAATTTTAGATATTTTAAAGGCCTCTACCTATAAAAGGAGAGGCCTTCTAAAACAAAATGATTGCAATTTTTGGAGCTCATTACTACATAGCTCTTTCGATTTTCCCAGAACGGATGCATCTTGTACAAACATCTTTTCTTACAGCCGAACCATCAACCATAATCTTGATTCTTCGCAGATTAGGTTTCCAAATCCGTTTGATTTTTTTATCAGAGTGAGTTATATTGTGACCTGACATATTACCCTTACCACATATTTCACAACCTCTAGCCATCATAACACCTCCTATCAGTCTAAATTATTCTTTGTTTTTACTATCTCTAAATCAACTGTTATATTTTAACACTTAAAAGTATTTATTGCAATAACTATTTTATCTTAGTATAATTAACTTTGTAGATAATAATAATGGAGGAATTTGAATGTCAGTAAAAATTACGAGTAATAATGGTACAATCAATATTGACGAACAAGTTGTTGCCACATTAGCAGGGCTAGCAGCCATAGAATGTTATGGTATTGTTGGCATGGCAGCTAAGAGTGCGACTGAAGGTTTTTTTGAACTGGCACGAAAAGAACACCTAACAAAAGGGGTTAAAGTAACAATAAAAGAAAACAAAGTGGTAGTTGATCTGTTTGTGATTATTCAATTTGGAGTCAGAATTTCCACAGTAGCTGAAAACATAATTGCAAAGGTTAAATACAGTTTAGAAAAATTTACCGGATTAGAAGTGATCAATGTTAACGTGCATGTTCAAGGAGTTCGGGTTCAGTAAATGCATAGGAGGACAAAATGAATATTACCAGTATTGATAGTGTGGCTATAAAAGAGCTGATACTTACAATGGCTGCTAACCTTGAAAGAAATAAAAACATAGTTGATGCATTAAATGTATTTCCAGTTCCAGATGGCGATACAGGCACGAATATGAATTTAACCATACAGTCAGCAGTTAAAGAAATCGCAAATACAAATTACTCTGATGTCAGCTCTGTGGCTAAAGCAGCAGCCAATGGTTCTTTGTTAGGAGCACGAGGGAACTCAGGCGTCATATTGTCACAGCTTCTGCGTGGGTTTGCGGAAGGATTGAAAAACCATAAACAAATCAGCACTCAAATTATTGCCAATGCTCTTAAATTAGCTTCAGACACGGCATATAATGCGGTTATGAAACCAGTAGAAGGGACTATTCTAACGGTTGCTAGAGAATCAGCCGAAAAAGCAGTCGTTATTTGTTCAGAAACCGATGATTTCATCGTATTTTTCGATATAGTGATTGAACAAGCTAAAGATGCTTTAAGAAGAACACCTGAGATGTTGGATGTATTAAAACAAGCAGGTGTGGTTGATGCCGGAGGACAAGGATATGTTTTTCTACTTGAGGGAGCTTTGCATTATCTCAAAGGAGAAAAACTTGAGGACCTTGAGATTGAAGTTAAGGAAATACGTGACACTCAAGATGAATTGGAATTGTTCTCGAGAGAAGAAGACATTATATTTGCTTATTGCACAGAATTCATCATTAATAATGCCCAGATTTCTCAAGAAGATTTTCTAAGAATCATTGAGAACAAAGGTGATTCTATAGTCTGCATCAAAAATGAGGACCTTATTAAGGTTCACATGCACACAAATGAGCCTGGGTATGTGTTGGATCAAGCCGGCAAGTTTGGAGAGCTCATAAACATTAAGATAGATAACATGCGTCAACAGTTCAGAGAGCAACAGAAGAATCCCCCAAAGAAAGATTTCAAAAAAAATACTTTTATTGCTATAGGAATGGGAGATGGGATCAAGAAAATATTCGAAGATTTGGGAGTCGATGTTGTTATCACTGGAGGACAAACGATGAATCCAAGCACAGAAGACATACTAAATGCTGTCAATTCTGTGAACTCGGATAATATTTTCATACTACCAAATAATAGCAACATTATTTTAGCAGCAAATCAAGCGAAAGAAATCTCAGACAAGAACCTTGTTGTGATTCCCACAAAGACAGTGCCTCAAGGAATATCAGCTATGTTATCATATGATGAATCAGCTGAGTTAAAAGACAATGAGGAGGCAATGATTGATGCGATCAAAAAAGTTAAAACTGGACAGGTCACTTTCGCCGTACGAGATACGCATATAAATGAAAAAGACATTAAAAAAGGAAATATTATCGCATTGTTTGACGGAGATATTGTAGCAAACGGTGAGGACGTTGCTTTACAAACTACTGAGTTGATTCAATCAATGGTTGGTGAGGAAGATAGCCTAATAACGATTATATATGGGGAAGATGTTGATGAAACAGACGCATTAGAAATGGAAGCAGCCATCATAAAAACATACACAGATTGTGATGTGGAAATTATTTATGGGGGGCAGCCTTTATATTATTACATCATATCTGTTGAATAAACAAAAGCATTATGCCAGACACTTGATAGAAATAGTGGAGGTGTAATGCTGTTTAATTTGAGGTGAAAATGAAGGTAGACCTATTAGACATACCAGGTGTCGGTCCTAAAACAAAAACTAAACTGAATAAACTATCAATCTTCACACCGTTTGAACTGATAAACTATTATCCATTTCGATATGAAGATAAAAAAAATATTGTTCCTATTAATGAATTGGTTGTCAATCAGAAATCTCTTATATCAGTTAAATTTGACCACGGAACCTTAAAGAGAAAGTTTATTAACAATAAGACGATCTTGACGATTACGGGACAAGATGAAACTGGAAGAATTGAAATGATTTGGTTTAACCAACCTTATATCATCCATCAGCTTAGAAAAAAAGAGGATGCCAAGCTATTTGGAAGCATGAAGGTTTTTAACGGCAAACTCTATTTGGTCAACCCGGAAATACAGGTGGACAACAGGACAGATGACAGAACCTTCACTCCTGTTTATCGCGTTGCAAAAGGAGTGCATAACAATTTATTAAAAAAAGTAATGAAGAGTTTTTTTGAGAACTACAGCAATCAAATTGAAGACATCATACCTTTGGAGTTGCGAAAGAAATACAAACTACTCCGAAAGAGGGACGCTGTCTATTGGATGCATTATCCAAAAACTGAAAACCATTACTTTAGAGCTAAAATAACACTTGCTTTTGAAGAACTACTAATCATGCAACTTGGATTTGCAGCAATTAAAGCCAACTCACAAAGCATTAATGGATTTTCATTCAAATGTGAGGATGGAGATATTGCGTCTTTTAGCAGATGGTTGCTATTTGAGTTAACAAATGATCAAAAAAATAGCATGAGAGAGATAGCAGAAGATATGGCTTCAAAAAGTGCAATGAATCGAATCATTCAAGGAGATGTTGGAAGTGGAAAAACGGTCACGGCCTTCTTTGCACTCTATTTGGCTTGGAAAAACAAGCAACAAACAGCTATGATGGTTCCGACAGAAATTCTTGCTCGACAACACTATGCGACTTTTAACGAACTTTTTTCTAAGGCTGGAATAAGAACAGCTTTGTTGATTGGAAGCTTAAAAGAAAAGGAAAAGAAAGCTATAAAAAAGTCAATAGCTGAAGGAGAAGTAGATTTTGTTATTGGGACACATGCTTTGTTGCAGGAAACAGTTAGTTTTAATAATCTCAATTTAGTGATTACAGATGAACAGCATAGATTCGGTGTCAAGCAAAGGGCTGTTTTAGTAGGCAAAGGAACATATCCGGATGTTTTGGTGATGAGTGCCACGCCGATACCTAGAACATTGTCATTGATTCTATATGGAGATTTAGATATTTCAACTATTCGACAAAAACCACCTGGAAGAAAAGACATCACAACAAAATTGCTTTCCTATGATCGCTATGATGACTTGATTGAATGGATAAAGCAACAAATCACTAAAGGCAAACAAGCCTATTTTGTAACACCATCTATTTTTGAGAACGAAAATGATTTGGTGTCAGTCGAATTTGTACATAATCGTTTAACAGGAATGTTTGATAAGTTTAATGTTGAAATGATTCATGGCAAGCAGACCAATTCAGAAAAAGAACATATATTTGCAGAATTTTCTAAAGGTAATATCGATGTGCTTGTAGCGACTACAGTTATAGAAGTGGGTGTTAATGTTCCAAATGCCACCGTGATGGTCATAGAAGGTGCCGAAAGATTTGGCCTATCGCAGTTACATCAACTTAGAGGTCGTGTTGGAAGAGGCTCTGAGAAATCTTATTGTTTTTTGCTTACGGAATCTAATCAAAGCCAGACGCTTGAAAGATTAACAACTTTGACAGAAACGAATGATGGTTTTCAGATCGCACAAAGAGATCTAGAAATTCGTGGACCAGGAGAGTTTCTAGGCCTCAGACAACATGGTGAAATAACCCTTAGGCACGTAGACACTTTCAACCATACAAAAATGATTCGAACGGTTAGGTTAGAAGCAGAAAAAATCATGCGCGAGGACCCAAACCTTAAAAATGACAGCTATGCAACGATCAAATCTTACGTAGAGACATTTCTTGAAAGTAAAAAAATCATTTTAAATTGATGACTTATCATATATAATAAGCTTTAAAGGAGATTTAATGCGAATCATATCAGGCACTGCACGAGGCACAAAATTGTTTGCACCTAAGAATCAGGAAACGCGGCCAACTACAGACAAGGTCAAAGAATCAGTATTTAATATGATCCAGCCTATTACAAATAAATCATGTGTACTAGACTTGTTTGCGGGGACGGGTAGTATTGGTTTGGAGTTTATAAGTAGAGGCGCTAGCGAGGCATATTTTGTTGAAAACAATAGAAATGCATACGTGTTAATAAAAAAGAATATTGAAAAATGTCGATTCACTAATCATGCACACATACTTAATATGGAGTATGATCAAGCATTAAAAGTATTTAACCGTTCCAACACTCAATTTCATTATATTTATATAGATCCTCCCTATCATGACTATGAGGTGGACGATATTCTAGATAAAATTTTTGAATACAGACTTCTTTATAAAGGTGGGAAAGTAATTGTTGAGATGGACTTAGATCAAACGAGTCAGTTCTCAAGAGTAGAGGCAAATCTTGTTAAAAATAAGAATTATGGCAGAGTAAAGATTATGATTGTTCAGAGGGATGAATAGATGAGAGTAATGTATTCGGGAAGCTTTGATCCGATCACAAAGGGTCATCTTGATATTATTTATCGGTGTTCAAAAAAATTTGATGAAGTTTTAGTGGTCGTATTTGACAACAAATCGAAGAACCATGTGTTTTGTGCTGAAGAAAGAAGAGACTTAGTTGAAAGAGTTACTTATAACCTTGAGAATGTTACGGTCGATCTAGCTACAGGGATGTTGGTGGAATATGCAAAAAAGAATCATATAGATGTTATTATTAGAGGGTTAAGGGCAGTTTCAGATTATGAGTATGAATTGAAAGTTGCAGCAATGAACAACTTGCTACATAGTGATCTTGAAACGTTATTTATGGTATCATCGCCGAACTATTCATTTATAAGTTCGAGCATAGTCAAGGAAATTGCAAAATTACAAGGCGAGCTAACACAACTTGTACCAAAAGTAGTTGAGGAAGCTTTAATCAATAAATTCAAGGAGGTATGAAGTGGAAATATTGGAATTGCTTGAAAGGATTGAAGACATCGTGGAAGAAGCCTCGAAGCTTCCCATGTCCAACAAAGTATTGGTAGACAAAGAAGAAGTGCTTGAATTGATTACAGACATGAGAATCAAATTACCAGATGAAATCAAACAAGCTTCATGGATTAAAGAAGAACGGCAAAGGATTTTATCAGAAACGCAATCGGAAGCGTCAAAGATTATCAATGATGCCATGCATCGTCAGGAGTTGCTGATTGATGATCATGAACTAACAAAGCTGGCAGAGCAACGGGCTAAGGAAATAGAAGACAAAGCCAGACAAACCGCCTTCGAAATAAAGACGGAAACACTTTCGTATTGTGATCGACTATTTGAAAGGACTCAAGAAGGGATGGAGTCCATGCTTAAACAGCTGGTAGAGAACAGAGAAGAACTAAACAACATGTAAAGATGGTCAAAAACCATCTTTTTTCATATAAGGGTTTATAATTAATTCTTGATTGATAGAGTTGGAGTTTAGCGCAAAATAATATAGCCTCGACGAGAAATTAGTAAAATCACGAATAAAGGCATCTGTCCTTGTTGGCTTGAAATGCTTATAATCTGATTGCTTTGAGATAAAGTAAATTTGGTTGCGATTTTCTTTTATGAAAGACCTTCCAGCTTGGTCAAATGCCAAGATTTTCGCATGCTGAATTTCTGTAGGATCCAATGTATTGAATGTTTCTTGGTTCAACAACAACAAGGTATTCAAGAGTATCCTTCTCAAGCGCAAATGAGTGTAGCGCTTAGTTTTCAGAGCAGAAAGAAAACCATTTAGAGATGTATGGGAGGAAATTAACTTAATCAAACGATTTTCAATTCCTTCAGTCACATCATAAATATGAGACAATTCTTCCGGAGTAGCTGTAAGAATTCGGTATTTGAGTGCGTTAAATAAATGATCGAAAGAATTGAACTTAGCATAGATGGAAAAAAAATCTTTCAAAACATCAAATGAGTACGACGGGACATTTCCAGCAATATTTTTAAGCTCACCGCTGAAGCAAGAAGCTCTTATTGCAGTTGCACTTGAAAAATTCTCACGAACATGTTTTGAATGGTAGTCGGCTCCAATTCTGTGAATATTGTAAGGTTTCATTTCTGGGGAGAATTTTGTCATTGCTTTTAAGTATTCAACAGCCAAAGTGTTATTAGGCTTTGTCAAGACATCCTCAGCTAAGTCACCAAATACAGTCGCCAAAGCCTTTGGATAGGAATGACCTTTTTTTAACAAGTAGTTTAGATGATCGCTCTGTTCTTTAGATTCGCAATTTATCATTTTGGCTGTCCGTATGATTGACGACAAATCACTGGATTCTGTTCCAAAGCAAAGATGGTCAATATTTAGTTTGGATAGAATCCCAAAAGCACCTTCTGAAAACATTTGTGCATTTTGATTGGCAAAAGGAGCAGGCAGTTCTATGACTAGGTTTGCACCAGCTTGAATGGCACAGAAAGCACGCCGCCATTTATCAATGATGGCGAGATCGCCTCTTTGTACAAAATTGCCACTCATGACAATGACAATGCAGTCAGGATTCTTTTGTGCTTTTAATTGTTCAATCATGTAGGAATGTCCGTTGTGAAAAGGATTGAATTCTGCAATAATTGCCACGTTTTTCATATTCATCACCTACATGATAGTATATAATAAAAGAGAAAACAGAACAAACTATTAATGTTGATTTATTAACAGAATTATATTACTATATAACAGTCAGTTATAACAATTATTTAAGGAGGAGCATGCGATGAACATATTAGTAATCAATTGTGGAAGCTCATCACTCAAGTATCAATTACTTGATATGGAAAAAGAATCTGTTTTAGCTATTGGGCTTGCAGAAAGAATCGGAATTGAGGGAAGTCGAATTAAACATGAAACAACTGGAAAAGAAAAAGTAGTAATCGAAGAGCCAATGCCCAATCATAAGGAAGCCATCAGGTTGGTTTTAGATACAATTGTTGATAAAGAAATTGGTGCTATTAAGTCTTTGAAAGAAATTCAAGCCGTTGGACATAGAGTGGTTCACGGAGGAGAAAAATTTTCGGGATCGGTTATTATCACAGAGGAAGTCGTACAAGCCATGGAAGATTGTATAGAGTTGGCACCTCTTCACAATCCACCAAACATAATAGGAATAAAAGCTTGTCAAGAGTTGATGCCAGGTGTTCCTATGGTGGGTGTTTTCGATACAGCTTTCCATCAAACAATGCCAGAGTATTCTTTTATTTACCCACTGCCATACGAGCTGTATAAAGAACTCGGAATAAGAAAATATGGATTTCACGGAACCTCTCATAAATATGTTTCCCAAAGAGTAGGCGAAATAACAGGGAAAGACATCAAAGACTTAAAAATAGTCACTTGCCACTTAGGAAATGGCGCGAGTCTAGCGGCTATTAAAGATGGCGTATCTATTGATACAAGTATGGGTTTAACGCCATTAGAAGGATTGGCAATGGGGACGAGGAGTGGCTCCATGGATCCTGCTATCATTACTTTTTTGATGGAAAAGAAGAAACTAACTATAGAAGGTGTGAATAATCTAATCAACAAAGAGTCAGGTGTATTAGGTTTGTCAGGTGTTAGCAGTGACTTCAGAGATATTGAAGAAGCAGCAGAAAAAGGAAATAAACGAGCGGTTTTAGCGTTGGAAAAATATTATTACATTGTTAAAAAATACATTGGTAGCTACGCAGCGGCAATGGGAGGATTAGATGTTGTCATATTTACTGCTGGCTTGGGAGAAAATTCAATAAGTGCTCGAGAAAAAATCTGTGAAGGCTTGGAATTCATGGGTATAGAAATTGATAAAGAAAAGAACAACGTTAGAGGCAAAGAAGCATTAATTTCGAAAGATGATTCAAAGGTTGAAGTTTTTGTAATTCCAACAAACGAAGAATTGATGATTGCAAGAGATACTGAATTATTAGTTAAATAGCTTGACAAAAGCTTGATATTTACATATAATTTTCTTTGCAATCTTGAGGTGAAAAAGTGATATTAGATTTAACGAGTTTTTTAGATTCAAAAGAATTAACTTGCGATTATCGATTTGTTGTTGACAAAACGAAAGTTGAAGTAGACAAATCCATTGTTTTGACAGATGATGTAACATGTGATGTTCTGGTTTCAAAAGTTGATGGTAATCTATTTGCAAATGTAGCGATGACCTATAAGTATGAAGAAAATTGCGCGCGATGCAACAAGCCTTTTGTCCATATGGTCAATACAGCTTTTGAAGTTGCCATCGATATAGAAGATGACGATGCTTTAACAGTGAACATGAAACAAGACACTATCAATCTTAACGATGCAATAAGCGAAATGATTTATTTAACGAAGCCAATTAAAGTTTTGTGCCATGAAGAGTGTAAAGGCATTTGTACCAAATGTGGTTCCAATAAAAATCACGAGATTTGTAATTGTGACGAAAACAAGGTAGATCCGCGTTTTCAAGAGTTGATAAAACTATTAGATAAGGAGGTGTAATTCATATGGCAGTACCAAAAAGAAAAGTCTCAAAAGCAAGAAGAGACAAGAGACGAACCACAAAAGAAAGAGTGAAAGTCACTGGGTTTGTAGCTTGTCCACAATGTCATGAAATGAAGCTTCCTCACAGAGTCTGTAGAGAATGCGGATACTATGATGGGAAAGAAGTTTTGAGCGTATAATTAAGATGAAGATAGTGTTAAGACACTATCTTCATTTTTGTTGCAAACTTATAGGGACTAAGGTATACTAAAAACTGAGAAAAAGGCAGAGGTGAAGAATGAGAGTAATAGTAGATGCAATGGGTGGAGATAATGCGCCATCTGAAATCGTTAAAGGCTCATGCTTGGCAATACAAAAATTTGACGTTGATATTACATTGGTTGGTAAAGAATCTGAAATCAAGCATTATTTGACGAAGGACTCAACTGTCTTAAGAAAAATAGATATTGTGCCTGCCGAGGAAATTATCACAAACGAAGATAAACCTGTAAAAGCAATAAGAACCAAGAAAGACTCCTCTATAGTAAAAGCAATGAATGCACTAAAGTCTGGTGATGGAGACGCTTTGGTTTCAGCGGGGAGTACAGGAGCATTACTTAGTGGAGGACTATTTATTGTAGGAAGACTGGAAGGTATAGAAAGGCCTTGCTTGGCGCCTTTGTTTCCAAATGGGGACAGGTTTAGTTTGCTAATGGATGCGGGAGCTAATGTGGATTGCAAACCTATATTTTTGAAACAGTTTGCTATGATGGGACAAGTGTATATGGAGAAGGTTCTTAACATACACTCTCCGCGTGTTGGGATTGTGAATATAGGAACTGAAGCAGGCAAAGGGAATAAGCTAGTGATAGATACGACTGCCTTGCTAGAAAATTCCGATTTGAATTTTATTGGAAGCGTGGAGGCAAGAGACATACTTTTAAATGAAGCAGATATTTTGCTATGTGATGGTTTTGTGGGGAATGTTATTTTGAAACTAACTGAAGGTGTGATGCATGAAGTTATGAAGCAGATTAAGCAAGAGTTATTAAAAACCACAAAAGGCAAAATTGGAGGCTTGCTAATTAAAGATTCAGTCAAGTCATTAAGAGATAAATTTGACTACACAGAATATGGCGGTGCACCACTGCTTGGGATTCAAAAACCGATTATTAAGGCACATGGAAGTTCAAATGATATAGCAATCATGAATGCAATTAGGCAAGCAAAAATATTTGTAGACAATAAGGTTAATGAGGTTATTAGGAGCCAAATTCGACTAGGAGGTGAGAACAACTAATGTTTGAAACAATTAAAAAACTAATCATAGAACGGTTAAATCTAGAAGAAAACACAGTCATTACAATGGATACTCTGTTTATTGAAGATTTAGAAGCGGATTCCATCGCACTGGTGGAACTTATAATGGGGATGGAAGATGAATACGGCATCGAGATAGATGACGAAGATGCGGAAAAAATCAAAACCGTAAGAGATGCAATCGAGTACATTGAGAATAAAATTGACTAAAGTCCTGATATTCAGGACTTTTATTGAGTATAGACAAATAGTGATGAGATATTAAATGGTTTTAATGTTTCATCCGTGTTTGTTTCGGAGGTAAATATGTCACAAAAATATGATGAAGAGCAACTCATCAACTATAAATTCAAAAATACACAGTTATTGGCTCAAGCATTGACACATAGTTCGTTTTCAAATGAGAATGAAGGGGAATATGTGAACAATGAACGATTGGAGTTTTTAGGTGACGCGGTTTTAGAAATAATGATAAGTCATTATTTGTTTATGACGTTTCCAGATTATCCGGAAGGAAGACTTACACGGTTAAGATCCAAAGTTGTGTGTGAAGAAGTATTGTATGATATCGCAATAAAACTGAAACTTGGAGATCGCCTCGTTTTGGGAAAAGGAGAAGAAGCAACAGGTGGAAGAACTAGAAAATCAATACTTGCCGATGCTGTTGAAGCATTGATTGCCGCTGTGTATCTTGATAGTGGCTTTGATCAAGTTAAGGAAGTATTTTTATGGATGTTTCAGGATTATATTGGAATGGCAGAAAAAGGACGATTGAATCTAGATTTTAAAACTAGGTTACAAGAAATTGTTCAAAAAGAGAATTCGGAACATAGGATCCGCTATAATGTTTATAAAGAAGAGGGACCGGATCATGACAAGAAGTTCTATGTCAAGGCATATCTCGATAAAAAGGTTATAGGAAAAGGTGTAGGAAAGACCAAGAAAGCTTCCGAACAAGAAGCGGCAAAGTCGGCGTTAATTAATAGGGGGAGCATAAGTGAGTTCTAAGAGAAGGATCATTCCTATTTTTGTTCCACACAGAGGGTGCCCAAATGATTGTTTTTTTTGCAATCAAAAAAGAATAACGAATTGTTATGATGATTTATCTGTAGACAGAATTAAAAGGGAAACAGGAGAAAAAATCAATGCTCCGTACAATATAGGAAAGGAATTGGAGCTGGCATATTATGGTGGTAGCTTTACAGCAATTGAACCAAGCTTAAGAGTTGAGTTATTGAAATTTGCCAAAGAATTGAAAGAGAATAACCAAATTAAACAATTTAGGATATCAACGAGACCGGACGCTGTAGATAGTGAAATTATCAGAGAATTAAAAGATTATTACGTAGACACAGTTGAGATAGGTGTGCAATCAACAAATGATAATGTGCTAAAACTAATCAATCGCGGACACACCTATCAAGACATTATTCGGGCATCCATCATGATAAGAGAAAACGGGCTTAGACTTGGGCACCAAGTGATGCCTGGCTTATATGGAAGCAATTTCAACAAAGACATTCAGACGGTAAGGGACTCTATAAAGCTAAGACCTGAGATAACAAGAATTTATCCAACATTAGTACTAAAAGACACTATGTTTGAAACACTTCACGCAAACAAAGATTTTAATCCGTTATCTTTGGAAGAAAGCATCAAGCAAGTTGCCGTTCTTTATTGTATGTATCGATATCATGGAGTAGAAGTGATACGAATGGGGTTGCAACCAACCGAGGAAATCAATTATGATAAAGCTGTAATAGCAGGTCCTTTTCATCCAGCTTTTAAGCAAATGGTATTAACCAATATTTATGTGACGGCACTTGTACATCGAATGAAATCAGCCTCAAATGAGAGTTGGTCTATTTCTTGTAACGAGAGTCTATACAATATAATAGCAGGTCAAAAAAAGAATGGGTTGATTTTGCTTAAAAAACACTTAAATATTAAACGGATTGCATTTATACTGAATAATAGCGCTTTGGATGGGATGATAAGCATCAAAACAGACAACGAGACATATCTTTTATATGAAACTGAATTGATGAATACTTTTTACGAGAAAAATGCAGCCGTGTGGATGAAAGATGTGTGAGAATCAAGCAAGGAGACTAGAAATGCATCTAAAAGAAATAGTTATCAACGGATTCAAATCATTTCCAGAAAAAACAGTTGTCAAAATCAACTCAGAGTTGACTGCAGTCGTTGGACCAAATGGAAGTGGCAAAAGCAACATCTCAGATGCTTTTAAATGGGTTATGGGAGAACAAAGCCCTAAAACATTAAGAGGATCAAAAATGGAAGATGTCATTTTTGCAGGTACAGAAACAAGAAAACCACTTGGGTATGCAGAAGTGGATTTAATATTTGACAATTCAAGCAATCGATTGGCCCTGCCGTACACAGAAGTAAGTGTAAAAAGGAGGCTTTATCGGAGTGGAGAAAGTGAATATTTACTGAATAACAAAGGTGTGCGTCTAAAAGAAATCAAAGAGCTGTTTATGGACACAGGAATAGGGATAGATGGCTACTCTATTATTGGCCAAGGAAGGGTAGAAGATATCATCAGTGTCAAATCAGAGATCAGAAGAAAGGTGATTGAAGAGGCAGCAGGTATTGTAAAATACAAGACCAGAAAAGATGAAGCAATAAAAAAACTGGAAAAGACAAAGGAAAATATAGACCGATTGGAAGACATTATTCAGGAAATAGCTTATCGGATAGGACCATTAAAAAAGCAGAAAGAGTGTGCCCAATTGTACTTAAACTATAAAAGTGATTTGAAAAATAGAGAACTCAATCTTTTTTCAAGAGAGTACGAAAAATCGAAAGTGTTTCTGGACAGTTTACAGAACCAATTGGAAATGAAACAAAGAGAATTAGAGAATGAAAAAAAAGTCTTAAAGAAGAACAATGCAGGCTTTGAAGAATTGATTGAGGCCCTCAAGGGAGCAGAAGTAGAAAAGAAGAACCTAGAAGAGAAACTTAATAATATTCAATCTGATTTTTTTGACAATAAAAGCCAGCTGAATGTATTTGATGAAAAGATCATTTTCTACGGCAAGGAACAAGAACGCATCAATGAAAACATAAGAATCTCAGAAAATTTGATTGGTGAATTAAACTCAGAATGCGACAAATTCAAAGTAGAAGCAAGCAGGATACAACAATCTATTGATAGAGCCACTTTGGAGCTAGAAAAGTATAACAAAGAGTTAAATGCTTTTTTAGAATCATCTAGTCATAACTTGATTAGGATAGATGAAGAAAAGAATGAAATATATGTAGGATATAATCAACAAACAGAGCTGAAAAGCAGACTCAATACTCTAGATGCCCTACTGGAGAATGTAGAGCAACGAAAATTTGATTTAGCACAAGAAAAAAGGGAAATCGATGAGATTTCTGAAAAAACGTCCATACAAATCAACCAGATGGCTAAACAAAGAACGGCGTCCACTGAAGCTTTAGAGAGCAATAAAGTATGTTTAGAAAAGATGCGTGACAAATTTCGTCAAGTTGAAATTTTAATGAGCAATGCTGATCAAGAATCAAAAAAGATTGAATATAAAATCAATCAAAGTTCCTCACGGAAAGATTTTGTGATGAGGCTACAAGATGAATACGGTGGCTACTTTAAAAGTGTACAAGATCTAATGGTGGCATCAAAGAGAGTTGAGTCACTGAAAAAGAGTGTGGTTGGTGTTGTAGCTGAACTGATTGAAACAGACTCTGATTACGAAAAATCACTTAAAGTTGCTCTTGGGAGTGCTTTACAATTTGTTGTCATAAAAAATGAAAAACAGGCAGGAAAAGTCATCGAGTTTCTAAAGAGTAAAAATATTGGTCGTGTTACGTTGTTGCCTTTAGATACTATCAAAGCCAGAGGATTGACGATCAAAGAGAAGAAAGCACTAAATGTGAAGGGGTGTTTAGGCACATTGAACACTTATCTTAAATATGATCACTCTTACTCAAACATCATAGATTTTTTACTTGGTCGTGTTATTTTGGCAGATAACATTCATAATGCACTAAGTATCTCTAAAGTGATTAATTACAGTGCGAAAATTGTTACCTTGGAAGGGGAAGTAATCAATACTGGAGGAGCAATAACTGGAGGAACGATAAGAAAAAGCGGAAATAACTTGCTGAATAGAAATAAAGAAATCCGAGAGATTGAAGCGGAGTTGAATCAATATAACAAAGAGTTATCATCGTGTCAACTTGAAAAAAAACAGCATCGCGATTCACGAGACAAATGCACCAAAGAGATTGAAATTATAAAGACAAAATGCAGCCAGATTGAAAAAACTACAGTTGAGCTCACGTCTACCATCAAACATAAAGAAGAAGAGATAGCTCAGATCAAAAAAAACCAACTGAAGCTTAAAGAAAACATCGATTATCTCAACACAGAGAATAGACGCTACAAAAGTGAAAAAGAAGCCATAGAAGAAGATCTCAAACATTTGCATATAAAAATCAAACGACAAGAACAGGATTTGGATGACAAAAACAGTCATTACAAGAACATCCAAGAAGAAATAGAAACGCTTAAACAAAAAGTATCTGATAAGAGAATCGAGATATCAGAGAGAGCAAATAGAATATTGACTGTCAAAAATGAAATAGCAAGCAAAGAAAGAGCGATACATGAACAAAATATGCGGATAGATGAGAACAATAAACAAAAAGAAGATTTGTCAGAAACAATAGCGAGTATCGAAACAGAAATTCAAAGGCTGAATATCGAAAATGAACGCCTCACACTTAAGATGACAGAGCACAAAACAGAGTTGAACCACTTTAATCATATACAAGCAGAAAAACAAGAGAAGATATATGATTATCAAAAACAGATAAACAATTCAAACAGAATGATAGGTGAGCTGGATACTGAGATCAACAGAATCATTCTAAAAATTGAATCAGCTGAAAGCAAACTATTAAGCTTGACAGAGGGCATTTGGGAAGAATATGAGACAAACTATGCAATGAGTTTAGACTTTAGAGATGATAGCATTAGCCTAAACAAATTAAACAATGATGTGAAAGAGATTAAAAGAAAGATTAAAGTGTTGGGAGACATCAACTTAAACGCTATTGAGGAATACCGTCAAGTAAACGAAAGGTTTATGTTTTTAACCAATCAAAGTAATGACTTGAATGAGGCAAAAGCTAAGCTAGAAGGCATCATTAAAGATCTGACGGTTAAAATGAAAAAACAGTTCGAAGAAGAATATCAAAAAATACGGCACCATTTTAAGAATGTGTTTCTTAATCTGTTTAATGGAGGAAAAGCTGATATTGTGCTAACGGATGAACAAGATGCTTTAAATAGCGACATAGAGATTTACGCTCAACCTCCTGGGAAAGCCCTTAACAAAATATCATTGTTGTCTGGAGGGGAGAAAGCATTGACAGCGATTGCGCTATTGTTTGCCATCTTAAAGACGAATCCGACACCATTTTGCATTTTAGATGAAATAGAGGCTGCTCTAGATGATGCGAATGTTCACCGTTTCGCGCGTTATTTAAAGGACTTTTCTAAAGAGACGCAATTTCTAGTCATCACACATCGAAAAGGAACCATGGAATATGTAGACACATTATATGGAGCCACAATGGAGGAGCTTGGTGTAACAAAATTAATAGCGATACAGCTATCAGACTATAGTTCATAGGAGGCATTATGGGACTTAATATTTTCAAAAAATTTACTGAAGGATTAGCAAAAACAAAGAATGATCTATCTAATAAGTTAAACCATTTGGTTGCGTTGCATAAAAAAGTAGATGAGGAACTTTTTGAAGATCTTGAAGATGTTTTGATTGGTTCGGACATAGGAGTATCTTCAACTATGGCTATTATGGAACAGCTGAGGCTTTCAACGAGCCAAGACAAACTAAAAGAACCACAACAAATTGTAGATAAGTTGAAAGAGATAATTAAAAATAATATAACGCAGACAACTGCCTTTGACGAAGGTCAAATAAAAACACCACTTGTTTTGTTGATCGTTGGGGTAAATGGTGTAGGAAAGACAACCACCATAGGCAAATTAGCTAATCGTTACAAACAGATGGGACATGATGTTCTTGTTGCTGCAGGTGATACATTTAGGGCAGCGGCTACAGAGCAGTTGCAAATTTGGTGTGAAAGAGCAGGAGTTGATCTGATCTCAAGCCAAGAGGGAAGTGATCCAGCTGCAGTTATATTTGACGCGATTCAATCAGCAAAAGCTAGGAAAAAAGATGTTTTGATTTGTGACACGGCAGGGCGACTACACAATAAAAAGAATCTAATGAATGAATTGAACAAAATATTCAGAGTCGTTAAGAGAGAATATGAAGAAGCAGAGAAACAAGTTTATTTGGTGATAGATGCAACAACTGGACAAAACGGCATTACCCAAGCTAAGATGTTTAAGGAAGTTGCAAACATTGATGGGATCGTACTTACAAAACTTGATGGAACCTCTAAAGGAGGGATTATCATACCAGTTCAAGATGAGTTAGGCATACCAGTGAGGTACGTTGGATTAGGAGAAAAACTTGATGATTTACAAGTATTTGATCCAAATGAATTTGTTTCAGCTATATTTGATCAATAGTTTTTCATGAAGACTATTGACAAATGACGATGAATAGCTTACACTACTTTAGTGTCAAGTTAAAAACTTTACAGGTGATCTTGTGCTAGAAAGAGTAGAAGAAGTTGGTAAGCTCGCGGACTATTATGGAAATCTGCTGAGTAATAGGCATCGAGAAATAATTGAAATGTATTATTTCCAGGATTTGAGTCTTGGAGAAATATCTGAGCTATTGGGCATGTCAAGACAAGGTGTGCATGATCTGCTTAAAAGAGCAGAAAATCATTTATACAATTTTGAAAAAAAACTGGAGCTAATCAACAAGAATCGCGCAGCATCAGAAAAGCTTGCAGAGTTAAAAGAAAAAATGACGGAAGACCCAGAAAAATATGCCGATGTTTTGCCCATTTTATTGGAAATTATTGAATCAATGTAGGTGATGATGTGATATTTGAAAGTTTATCAGACAAATTACAAAATGCTTTAGGCAAGCTAAAAGGAAAAGGCAAGCTGACAGAGAAAGATATTGACTCAGCAATGCGTGAAATTAGGCTATCACTTCTTGAAGCTGATGTTAATTTCAAGGTAGTAAAAGACTTTGTTAAAAAGGTAAAAGAAAGATCTTTAGGATCGGAAGTAATGAAGAGCCTTACGCCTGGTCAGCAGGTTGTTAAAATCGTCAATGAAGAAATGGTCAAACTTTTAGGAGAAAAAGAGTCTGCCATACAATTTGCTTCATCTGACATAACGGTTATTATGATGTGTGGTCTTCAAGGTTCTGGAAAAACAACCACTTCTGGCAAGCTTGCTTTGAAATTCAAAAAACAAAATAAAAGGCCCTTACTTGTAGCATGTGACGTTTACAGGCCAGCGGCGATAAAACAGTTAGAAGTTGTAGGAAAATCAATAGATGTCCCGGTATTTAAGAATGACATTGAAAAGAACCCAGTGCGTATCGCAGAAGAAGGACTTAAAGAAGCGAAAAGAAAAGGGCATGATGTCGTTATTATTGATACAGCAGGCAGGCTACATATAGATGAACAGCTAATGGAAGAGCTCACAGACATCAAAGCAAGTGTCAATCCTAGAGAGGTACTCCTTGTTTTGGATGCTATGACTGGTCAAGATGCAGTAAAAATAGCAGAAACCTTTAACGATAGCATGCAGATTAGCGGCGTCATCCTGACTAAGATTGATGGAGATGCACGGGGTGGTGCAGCGATTTCGATTAGGGCTGTAACTGACAAACCAATAAAATTCGTCGCTACAGGTGAAAAGATGACAGATTTGGAAGCATTTTATCCAGATAGAATGGCATCTCGAATTCTAGGCATGGGCGATGTGTTGAGCTTAATAGAAAAAGCTCAAGAATCATTTGATTTGGAAAAAGCTAAAGAAATGGAAGAAAAGCTCCGAAGTCAAAAATTCACGTTAGATGATTTCCTAGACCAAATGGAACAAATGCAAAACCTCGGCCCGTTAGATCAATTGTTGGAAATGATACCAGGCGCTAACTCAAAGCAACTTAAGAATTTGAAAATCGATGAGAAAGAATTGACATATATCAAAGCCATTATTCAGTCAATGACAAAGAAAGAAAGATTAGACCCGTCAATAATAAATGGAAGCCGTAGGAAACGGATCGCGTTAGGCAGCGGCACGTCTGTTCAAAAAGTAAATCGATTGTTGAAACAATTCCAAGACACTCAAAAAATGATGAAACAAATGGGTGGAATGAGCAAAATGATGAAAAGAAAAGGTGGCATGAGGTTACCCTTTTAGAGGTATTTAGGTTTTTACAACTTAAAATATATAATTTAAATTAGGAGGTGAAAGTATGGCAGTTAAAATCAGACTCAAAAGAATGGGTGCAAAAAAGAAACCTTTCTATAGAATTGTAGTTGCGGATGCAAGAGCACCACGAGATGGTAGATTTATAGAAGAAATTGGTTATTACAATCCAGTATCAGACCCCAAAGTAGTTAAAATTGATGATGAAAAAGCAGTTAAATGGTTGAATAATGGAGCCAAACCAACAGATGTTGTGAATCTGCTTTTTAAGAAAAATGGCATCTATGAAAAAAGAGAAGAAAACAAATAAGGCGGTGCATTAAATGGGAGAGCTAGTAGCATACATTGCTAAATCATTAGTGGATAATCCGGATGAAGTCAGTGTGAATGAAGTAGAAGGTAGCCAATCTCTTATTATTGAACTTAAAGTTGCACCTGATGACATGGGGAAAATTATTGGCAAGCAAGGTAGAATTGCAAAAGCTTTGAGAACTCTTGTAAAAGCAGCAGCTACTAAAGACAACAAAAGAGTGATCATCGAAATAATTCAGTAAGGATTAGCTTTTGCTAATCCTTCAATTATGAGGATTAATATGAGTAGAATCAGAGTGGGTAAGATAGTTAACACTAGAGGATTGAAAGGTGAAGTTAGATGTATTTCGTTGACTGACTCTCTTGATAGGTTTCAAGAACTCGAGCATGTCTTTATTGAAGACACTGGAGAAAGACTTGAAATTCAGACGTGCAAGTTCTCAAAAGGACTAGTCTATTTGAAATTTGCAGGTTATGAGTCAATGAGCGATGCAGAGCAATTAAAAGGGAACTACCTGACAATAGATAGTAATCAAAAAAAAGAGCTTCCCGAGAATACTTATTATATTCATGACCTTATTGGTGTTGCTGTATTTGATGAAACAGGCAAACATATTGGAGAAATAACTGATGTCTTTCAAACAGGAGCAAATGACGTATACGAAATCAATCATGATAGTCGAATGTTGATACCAGCTATTAAACAGGTTGTAAAACAGGTAAACCTGAACGAAAGAAAAATGATCATTATGTTATTGGATGGATTGTTGGATGATATTTAAAATAATTAGTATTTTACCCGAGATGCTTGAAAAAGTCATGGAGACGAGTATCATTGGCAGAGCAGTAGAGAAAGAGTTACTAAAAATAGATTATGTAAACCCTCGAGATTACACAACAGATAAGCATAAAAAAATTGATGATTACCCTTTTGGTGGAGGCCCTGGGATGTTGATGAAACCAGAGCCTATGCACCGAGCAATCGAAGCCAACAAGTCAGAAGAAGTAAAAGTTATTTACATGGCACCCTCAGGAAAGTTACTGAATCAAAAAATTGTAAGAGAGTTGTCACTGGAAAAAGAACTGTTGATTATTGCTGGTCATTATGAAGGATTAGATCAAAGAATTATTGACCATTACGTTGATGAAGTTATCTCGATTGGGGATTATGTTGTAACAGGCGGTGAGTTACCAGCAGCAATACTGGTGGATGCGGTCTCTAGGATGATTCCAGGTGTATTAGGGAACAAGAACTCTGGGATATCAGAATCGCATTATGATATATTACTAGAACATCCGCAATATACAAGACCAAGAATTTATGAAGGCATGTCTGTGCCAGAGGTTTTATTATCAGGAAACCATCAGATGATCGAGAAGTGGCAACGATACAAGTCTTTAGAGTTGACCATTCAAAACAGGCCTGATCTTTTAACTCAACATCCAGACTTGGTAAAGGAATTTGAAGAACTCGAGTTTTTTTTCAAAAATAATTATTGAACAGCCCATAACCCTATGCTATAATACATTGGAGTATGCGGTGGTCCTCTGTAAATATTACAAGAACACTATGAAAGGAGGGTATACTATGGATATTATTACAGCTTTAGAACGAGAACAAATTAAAGATGATGTAGCAAACTTTAACGTAGGTGATACGGTAAAAGTTCATTATCAAGTAAAAGAAGGTAACAGAGAGAGAATTCAAATTTTTGAGGGTATAGTAATCAAGAAGCAAGGTGGAAGTGTGAGAGAGACTTTTACAGTTAGAAGGATCGCTTCTGGTGTAGGCGTGGAAAGAACTTTCCCACTACATTCCCCCAAAATTGATAGAATTGATGTCTCAAGACGCGGTAAAGTTAGAAGAGCAAAGCTTCATTATCTTAGAAGTAGGACTGGAAAAGCCGCTAAAGTTAAAGAAAAAATGTTATTTCGATAATGAGGGCAAAGAGCCCTCATTTTTTTGGAAAGGAAAAAGCGTATGGCTATAAATTGGTACCCAGGGCACATGAAAAAAACAAATGAAATGATACGTGACAACCTTAAACTTGTGGACATAGTGGTGGAAGTTATAGATGCAAGGATTCCGCTAAGCAGCAGAAATCCAATGATAGATCAATTGATAGGGAACAAGTATCATGTGATATTGATGAATAAGAGTGATTTAGCAGATCCTATCATAACAGAGCAATGGGTAAAATATTTCAATGGGAAAAACAAAAAAAGCATACCATATGTTGCAACGAATTACTCACCATCACAGTTTATGTCATTGCTAAAAGACGTATCAAAAGAAGTAATGGAAAAATATAAGAAGAAAGGTTTTGTCAGTAAACGAGTGCGAGCAATGATTGTAGGCATACCAAACTCTGGAAAATCAACTTTCATCAATAATGTAGCAAAAAAGAAGAGCACAGTAACAGGTAATAAACCTGGTGTCACAAAAGGTAAGCAATGGATTAAAATAAAAGACGGAATTGATTTGCTAGATACACCCGGAATATTATGGCCCAAGATTGAATCAGATGACCAAGGATACCGACTTGCAGCCACTGGAGCCATCAGGGATGACATATTGAATAAAAACGATATCGTGCAATATATTCTTTCGTTTATGAAGCAAAAATACCCAAAACAATTGGAAGAGACCTATGAAATTCAACCAAGTTGGTCTATAGATGAAATGATTGAACATGTGGGTCTCAAAAATGGATGTCTGTCAAAAGGTAATCAGTTGGACGAAGAAAGAACCATCCGAATGATTTTAGATGATTTCAGGAAGGGAAAAATAGGAAGAATAACAATGGAGAAGCCGACTAATGCTGACAATTGAACGAGAAATATACAAAAAAGGCTTTGAAAAGATTGCTTGCATTGATGAAGTGGGAAGAGGATGTTTGGCGGGAGATGTGATAGCTTGCGCCATCATAATGCCAAAAGATTTAAAGTTATCAGGAGTGAATGATTCTAAAAAGCTGTCGAAAAAGAAGAGAGAAATGCTAAATGAAATCATAAGGGAAAAGGCAATTGCCATTGGAATTGGAAGCGCAACTCCAGATGAAATCGATGAAGTGAATATCAAAAATGCGACGCATATGGCAATGATTAGAGCCGTAAAAAACATAGAAGATAAAGAGGGCAATTCTATCACACCTGATTTTCTTTTAGTAGATGCAGAAACATTACCTGTGACTATTCCTCAGCTTGGGGTCATAAAAGGAGATGCAAAAAGTCATGGCATTGCCGCAGCTTCTATTGTAGCAAAAGTTGAAAGAGATTACATGATGGCTCAATTGCATGAAAAAATTGGAGTATATCACTTTGATAAAAATGCAGGATACGGAACAAAAGCTCACATTCAAGCAATTAAGCACCATGGCACATCGTCTTATCATAGAAAGTCCTTTCTAAAAAAAATACTTGATGATAACGAGCAACAAAAATGGCTATGAACAACAAAGAAAAAGGACAGATAGGAGAGGACAGAGTGGTTTCTTATTTGGAATCCAAAGGGTATCGAATTTTGGAAAAGAATTATAGGAATCGAATAGCTGAGATAGATATTGTTGCTTTAGATGAACAAACCATTTGTTTCATTGAAGTAAAAACAAGGAAAGGCAATCGATTTGGTCTTCCAAGAGAAGCTATAACGAAGAAAAAGATCAGAAAAATAATACTAGGGGCACAATCGTATTTGAGTCATAAAAAGCTTCATTCACATTCATGTCGATTTGATGTTATCGAAGTTTATTTGAACGAGAACCAAATAGAACATATAGAGAACGCTTTTTGGTTATAAAAAATGAGCTGACCCTCTGAAATTGGGCAGCTCATTTTTTTGTAAAAATCTAAATAATCCCTTGACTGAACATGACATCAGCAATTTTTAAGAAACTTGAAATGTTTGCACCATAAACATAGTTCTTAGGGAAGCCATATTTAGCAGCAGCTTCTTTTGTGGAGTTAAAAATATTCACCATGATCTTGTCAAGTTTATCATTTACTTCATCAAAGGACCAGTATAAACCCATGTTGTTCTGGGCCATTTCTAAAGCAGAAGTTGCAACGCCGCCAGCGTTAGCTGCTTTGGCAGGAGCAAGCATGATCTTATTATCTATAAAGAATCGGATAGCTTTATTAGTACAAGGCATGTTCGCGCCCTCTCCAACAGCAATACACCCATTCTTCTTTAACAGAACAGCTGAGTCAAAGTCGATGTCATTTTGTGTGGCACAAGGCAAGGCGATATCGCATTTAAGAGACCAAATATCTTTTTGGCCTTCATGGTAGGAAGCACTCGGATGATATTTGACATACTCACTAATTCTTTTACGCTCCACTTCCTTGATCTTTTTTATAGTTGAAAGATTGATTCCATCCGAATCTTGGACATATCCCTTAGAGTCACACATGGCAATCACTTTACCACCATATTCCTGAACTTTCTCGCATACATAAATAGCGACATTACCAGATCCGGATATGATGACATTTTTCCCTTCAAAACTTTGGTCATTGTCTTTTAGCATTTCTCTAACATAGTAAACAACACCGTATCCAGTTGCTTCTTTTCTTACTAAGGAGCCTCCATAGCTTACATCTTTGCCTGTCAAGATACCGGGTTTGAAATTTTGGCGTATTCGTTTGTATTGCCCAAACATATAACCAATTTCACGCATGCCAACACCAATATCACCAGCGGGGACATCGAGAGTTCTGCCAATGTAACGGTACAACTCAGTCATGAAAGCTTGGCAAAACCTCATGATCTCAGCATCTGATTTGTCTTTAGGGTCAAAATCAGACCCTCCTTTTCCACCACCAATAGGGAGTCCGGTTAACGCATTTTTGTAAACTTGCTCAAAAGCCAATGACTTCATAATGCTTAGATTGACAGATGGATGAAATCTCAAACCACCTTTATAGGGCCCTATCGCATTGTTAAATTGGACACGGTAGCCACGATTGACTTGGACTTTTCCTGCATCATCTACCCATGATATGCGAAAAATGATTTGTCTATCAGGTTCGATCATCCTTTCTAAAAGGCCATTCTTTTCAATCATTGGATTTTCTTCAATAATAGATTCAATGGATTCAAACATTTCCTCTATAGCTTGGATAAACTCTGGCTCGTTTTCATTTCGTGCCTTAGCTTTATCCAGAACACTCTGAATATAAGACATATTTCCCTCCTGAAAAATTAAAATTATGAAATAAATGATTTTTATTATAACAGAAAGTTCGAAGGAGTAAAAGAGAATTATTTAACAACGCAATCCCACAAGACAAATATTACTAAAAATTAACATTAAAATAACTCTTTTATTAATCAACTAAATCACCTACAATATAAAGCAATGGACAATTCACCAATGAGATTAGTGAAAGTAGGTATAATATGATTTCAAATGTCAAGGCATGTGTACTAATTGGATTAGAAGGTTACCAAATAGGAGTAGAAACTGATTTAGCCAATGGCTTGCCGGTTTTCAACATGGTAGGATTACCAGACACATCGATTAAGGAATCTAAAGAGAGAGTTAGATCAGCAATTGTAAATTCTGGATTTAAATTTCCTATTTCAAGAATAACGGTCAACTTATCACCCGCATCAGTGAAAAAAGAAGGCTCACAATTAGACTTGCCCATCGCATTAGGCATCCTGTCTTCCGGATCAGAGATCCCGCCCATAGATAAAGACTCATGTTTTATTGGAGAGCTGTCCTTGGACGGAAGCATTAAACCAGTAAATGGTGTGTTGCCTATGGTTATTTCACTGAGAAGCGCTGGTATAAGCAAAGTTTTTGTCCCTGAAGCAAATATTGAAGAATGTCGATATGTAAGTGATATTGACATATATACATTCAATCACCTTTCTGATATTGTAAAACACCTAAAAGGAGAAGTGGTTAGAAATCCTGTTCAAGTCAAACAGTTTGGTTCTCAAATCAAACACAATTATTCTGAATGGGATTTTGACGAGGTCAAAGGTCAAGAAACACTTAGGAGGGCGGTTGAAGTTGCTGCGGCTGGCAGTCACAATATACTGATTGTTGGATCTCCAGGGACAGGTAAAACAATGATTGCAAAGCGGATACCATCCATACTGCCAGAATTGAGTTTTGAAGAAGCATTAGAAATCACAAAAGTTTATAGTATTGCAGGACTAAACACAGGTGGAGGACTGATTGAGAATAGACCTTTTCGCTCTCCGCATCATACCATTTCAAAAACGGCATTGGTGGGAGGGGGCAGAATTCCAAGCCCTGGCGAAATAACACTTTCTAATTTCGGTGTGCTTTTTTTGGATGAGTTGCCTGAATACTCAAAAAGTGCGTTGGAAGTACTTAGACAACCCTTAGAAGATGGAGTTGTGACCATAGCACGGACAAGCGCAACTTTGCAATACCCATCAAAATTTATGCTGGTAGCAGCAATGAATCCTTGTCCATGTGGTTATTACGGAGACCCCCTAAAGCCATGCAAGTGTACACCAGCACAAATAGACAAGTATTTGAACAAAATATCTGGGCCGTTGCTGGATCGCATTGATATACAAATCGAAGCTTCGCCAGTAAAATATGGTGAGTTAAATGCAGAAACAAAAACCGAATCGTCTCAAGATATTCGAGAAAGAGTCAATTTGGCTAGGAAAATTCAAAAAGAACGCTATCAAGGGCTACCCATTCATTCAAACAGTCAACTTACACCAAGCCTTATCAATAAGTATTGCGAGATAACAGACAAAGCCCAGACAATTCTAGCCTCAGCTTATGAAAGACTGTCATTAAGTGTGAGAGCACACAACAAAATCATCAAAGTGGCAAGAACAATAGCTGATTTGGAACAAAAAAACACTATCGACGTATCACATATAGCTGAAGCTATCCAGTACAGAAGCATTAATTCAAAGTATTTTGGATAAGAGTATGAAACAAGGTGTAGATAAAATTTTCTTTACAATATTATATATGTATGTTAATAATAGAACAGAGATCGCCTGGACATGTGTGAATCTCTGTTGTTTTGATAAGTAGGTGGTTATGAAAACTATTACAGAAATATTAATGATATTAAATTGGTTGTACGGTCCTAACAATAAGATGATTGATGAGATTGACAAAAAGATGTCTTTAAAAGAAATTGAAAGTGCTCACCATTTGTTGGAGATCGTGAATGAACACCAAGTATTTGTTCAAGAGAAGAACGATAGATTGTCAGACTTTATTAGAAAGAATGAGTTTGAAAAGGGCAAAGAATATTTAGCTAAAGAGTCAATCCGACTAATAACCATTTTCGACAAAGAATATCCAGAAAAATTAAGACGGATTGAGGATGCGCCTTATTTGTTATATGTTAAGGGCAATTTTGGAAAGCTCAACAAGCTGAATACAATAGCTGTGGTCGGATCAAGAAAGGTAAGTTCGTATGGTAAATGGGCTACAGAGAAATTTGTCAAGGAATTGTGCCAGAATGACATTGGAATCGTCAGCGGTATGGCCTATGGCGTTGACAGCATCGCCCATCGAACAGCCATTGAGAAAAACGGCTATACCCTAGCTGTCTTAGGAAGTGGGATAGATGTTGTGTACCCTGCTAAGAATTCAAACTTGTATCATGAGATAGCAATGAAAGGAAGTGTGATTAGCGAATTTTGTCCCGGCACAAAAGCATTGCCTTATCACTTTCCATATAGAAATCGAATTATCAGTGGTTTGAGTGAAGGGATACTGATAATAGAAGCCGGTGAAAAAAGTGGCACTTTGATTACTGCTAATTATGGTTTGGAACAGGGGAAAGAAATATTTGCAGTCCCAGGCAATATTGATAGCAAGTTCAGTATAGGTACAAATCAATTGATTAGAGAAGGGGCAAAGATAACGATGAGAGTAGCAGATATTCTTGAAGAGTTAGATTTGATTCAAAAACCCTTAGTAGAAGAATGTTCAAAAGGAGACAATGAATTACAAAATGATATCATAACGTATCTGAAACAAGGAGAAAAAACCATTTTAGAAATTAAGACGGCACTCAACTTAAAAATGTCAGAATTGCTTAGTGAGCTTACTCTAATGGAAATCAATGGTTTTGTTGAACAAAATAATGGGAAACAATTTAGATTGAGGTAGAATAAAACCAGCAATGGTTTAGGAGGGAAAATGGCAAAAAATTTAGTGATTGTGGAATCGCCATCCAAGGCTAAAACAATTGGGAAATTCTTAGGAAGCAATTATAAAGTCAAAGCATCAGTGGGACATTTAAGAGATTTGCCCAAAAGCAAACTTGGAATATCCATCGAAGAAGATTTTGAACCAAACTATATTACCATTAGAGGTAAAGGCGACATTATAAAAGAATTGAAAAAAGAAGCGTCTAAAGCGACTAATGTTTTTTTGGCGACTGACCCTGATAGAGAAGGAGAAGCTATATCATGGCATTTGTCTCATATTTTGAAACTTGATCCCAATAAGAATAATCGGATTGAATTTAACGAGATAACGAAACAAGCAATTACAAAAGCCAAGAAGACACCAAGAAAGATCAATGGCGATCTTGTAGATGCACAGCAAGCAAGAAGGGTGTTAGATCGATTGGTTGGCTACCAGATTAGTCCACTATTATGGAGAAAAATTGAAAAAGGATTGAGTGCTGGTAGAGTACAATCGGTAGCGGTAAAACTGATTTATGACCGAGAAAACGAAATCAAGGCATTTATACCGGAAGAATACTGGACTATTGATGGTGACTTTGGGAGCTCGGAAAGTTTGACGGCAAAACTGATAGGGCAGTTGGTACAATCAAATGTCAAACGAATTAAAATCAAGAATGAAGAAGAAGCAAATGAAATTCTATCTATTTTGAAGCAGTATTCAGAAGGACAGATCGAAAAAATCACCAATAAAACTTTTAAGAAAGCACCCTTACCACCTTATACTACGAGTTCACTTCAACAAGACGCTAGCCGGCAACTGAATTTTTCCACAAAAAAGACGATGATGATTGCCCAACAGCTGTATGAAGGGATCGATATTGAAGGGGAAGGAACAACGGGTTTGGTAACGTACATTCGTACAGATTCTATCAGAGTCTCAGAAGAATCAAGAACTGAAGGATCCAAATTTATACAGGAACAATTTGGCGAGCAATACTTGGAACTGAACAGAACCTTCAAAAGAAAAAAGAAGTCTGAAGGACAAGATGCCCATGAGGCAATTAGACCTACCTCTGTTTGGATGGAGCCTGAAAAGATTAAAGGATCGCTTTCTAATGACCAATACAGATTATACAAATTGATTTGGTCTAGATTTGTTGCTTCTTTAATGGCGTCTGCTGGGTTCGAAAACATTGGAATAACTATCAGCGTGGGTGAATACGCGTTTAGATTTACTGGTAAAAGGTTGTTATTTGAAGGGTTCATGAAAGTTATTCCTGTCAAGGAAAAACTAATTGTTTTCCCTGAACTAAAAGAGGGAAGCAAAATAAAGCTCAATCAACTTCATGAAAAGCAAAACTTTACAAATCCTCCGCCAAGGTATAATGAGGCTTCACTAGTCAAGACAATGGAAGATCTTGGAATTGGTAGACCGAGTACTTATTCGCCAACGGTAACAACCATATTAAATAGAGGATATGTGGAGAAAATCGAAGGACAGTTCTACATAACTGAGATTGGCATTATCGTGACTGAATTATTGATAGAACACTTTGGGAAATTTATCAATGAAGCTTTCACAGCTGAATTGGAAGATCAATTAGATAAAGTTGAAAATGGTGAAGTTGAATGGAAAGATCTGATACGCCATTTTTATAAGGATTTTGAAGTTGCGCTTTCAGAAGCTGATCAAAAAATTGAAAAAATTGAGTTTGAAGAAGAAGTCACAGATATCATATGTGAAAAATGCGGTGCAAATATGATTGTGAAAAAGGGTCGATTTGGCAAATTTCTCGCATGTCCCAATTACCCTGAGTGTAAAAACACAATGCCCTACAATGAAGAGTCTAAAAGCGTGATTGAGAGTGACGAAGTATGTGAGAAATGTGGAACAAATATGGTTGTGAAGAAAGGTCGATTTGGAGAATTTCTCGCATGTCCTAACTATCCCGAGTGCAAAAACACAAAACAGATAGTCAAAAACACAGGGGTCAAGTGTCCTAAATGTGGAGGCGACGTAGTTGAAAAGAGAACCAAAAAAGGACGCAGATTTTATGGGTGCAGCAATTATCCTTCTTGTGACTTTACTTCTTGGACAGAACCTGTAGCAGAAAAATGCGATACATGCGGAAGTTTACAGGTGTTAAAAAAAAGCCCAAAGGGTGAAGACGTGACATGTACAAATGAAGACTGCAAAAAAAAATAATTTACAAACAATGGAGCATATGATATACTGTTTCAGGATTACACACAATCAGTTTAGTTTAGAGCCTTGCCTCTTAATTGGGGTCCTTTAAACGAATAATTGGTTGGAGGAATAAAAAGGAGGATTTATGTCAGTATTAAGTATGAAAAAACTGCTTGAAGCAGGGGTGCACTTTGGGCACCAAACCAGAAGATGGAATCCTAAAATGGCGGAATACATCTTCACGGAAAGAAACGGGATCTACATCATAGACTTGCAAAAAACGACGGGTTTAATTGATAAAGCTTATGAGTTTGTGAAAGATGTGGTAGCTAATGGAGACGATATTCTTTTTGTTGGTACAAAAAAGCAAGCTCAAGAATCAATCAAAAAGGAAGCACAAAGATGCGGGATGCATTTTGTCAGTCAAAGATGGCTCGGAGGAATGCTAACTAATTACAAAACCATCAAAAGCAGAATTGACAGATTACATGAACTTGAAAAGATGGAGCAAGACGGTAAGTTTGAGATGTTGCCTAAAAAGGAAGTCATTAAATTACGACATGAGATTGAAAGACTTGAAAAGTTTTTAGGTGGAATTAAACACATGAACAATTTGCCTGGAGCGATGTTCATTGTAGATCCAAAGAAAGAAAGAATTGCGATTAGCGAAGCTAAGATCATGGGAATCCCAATCATTGCAATCGTGGACACAAATTGTGATCCTGATGAAATTGACATTGTTATTCCAGGCAACGATGATGCCATTAGAGCGGTTAAATTGTTAACAGCAACTATGGCTGATGCCGTATTGGAAGCAAAACAAGGGGTTCAGATGACAGATGAAGTCCCACCGATAGAAATGGAAGAAGACATAGAAGAATTAGAATCGAAAGAAAAAGCAACTGAATAAATTAGAATTAGGTAAGGGGGAAAGGGAGCAATCCCTTGTCTGACTTACCTTTTATTATGGGAGGTTAAAATGGCAAAAGTATCAGCCGCATTAGTCAAAGAGTTAAGAGAAATTACAGCAGCAGGTATGCTTGATTGTAAAAAAGCTTTAGAAGAAAATGATGGCAATTTGGAAGCAGCAATCGAGTTTTTAAGAAAGAAAGGATTGTCAAAAGCAGCGAAAAAGTCTGACAGAGTAGCAGCTGAAGGGATTGTTTCTTCGTATATTCACGGTGGAAGAATTGGTGTTTTGATTGAGGTCAACAGTGAAACAGATTTCGTCGCTAAAAATGAAGAGTTTCAAGAATTTGTCAAAGACTTGGCCATGCAAGTCGCAGCACAAAACCCTAAATATATTAGACCAGAAGATGTACCAGCGGAAGTGGTAGAAAAGGAAAAAGAAATACTGAAGGCGCAAGCGCTTAACGAAGGCAAACCAGAGAAAATCATTGACAAGATGGTAGAAGGACGCATCAAAAAATATTTTGATGAAAATTGCCTCATTTGCCAACCCTTCATCAAAGATACCGACAAGACAATTCAAGACTTGTTAAATGAAAAGATTGCAAAAATAGGTGAAAATCTCGTTATCCGAAGATTCACTCGATATGCAGTAGGAGAAGGGATAGAAAAGAAAACAGAAAACTTTGCAGAAGAAGTTGCTAAACAAATGAATATGTAATATTATTAAATGGAGGACAATTTGTTCTCCATTACTTATGACTAATTTAGTGTGCTTGGAGGTTTTATGGAGATAGAATACAAAAGGATTGTCTTGAAAATCAGTGGAGAAGCACTTGGAGGGAACAAAGGGAGTGGCATAGATGAACTCACCATTGTTAACATTGCGCAAGTCATTAAAAGCATTAATGACTTGGGAGTTGAAGTTGCAGTTGTAGTTGGTGGTGGCAATATTTGGAGAGGTGCTAGTGCTAAGTTTATGGATAGAGCAACCTCTGACTATATGGGAATGTTGGCAACTATTATCAATGGGATGGCACTGCAAGATGCTTTAGAAAATATCAATGTCCCAACACGAGTACAGACTGCAATCGAAATGAGACAAATCGCAGAGCCTTACATTCGACGCAGAGCGATACGTCATTTGGAAAAAGGCAGAGTTGTTATTTTTGCAGGCGGTTCAGGAAATCCTTTCTTCTCAACTGATACAACAGCTGCACTTCGGGCGGCCGAAATAGATGCAGATGTAATTTTGTTGGCAAAGAAAGGAGTGGATGGCGTATATGACGATGATCCCAACACCAACCCTTCCGCAACAAGATATGACGATTTAAACTATATTGACATTCTTAATCGAGGATTGAAAGTGATGGATTCAACAGCCACATCCCTATGTATGGACAATAATATTCCAATCATTGTGTTTGGTTTGGAAAATCCAGGAAATATTATCAAGATTGTAAAAGGAGAAATAATCGGTACAATCATTAAGGAGGATTAGTATGCTATTAGATATTCACAAAGAACTTGAAAAAAAAATGAAAAAATCTGTAGAGTATTTTACTAATGACTTAGCTTCAATTAGAGCTGGACGAGCCAACCCAAAACTTTTAGATAAGATAAGAGTAGATTATTATGGGACACCAACACCACTTAATCAGCTGTCAAACATATCGGTTCCTGAGCCTAGATGTCTTTTGATTCAACCTTGGGATGCAAATGCATTGAAGGAGATTGAAAGAAGCATCAACACTTCAGATTTAGGGATAAACCCTAATAACGACGGCAAAGTAATACGACTGATCATTCCTGAATTAACAGAAGAAAGAAGAAAGGAATTGGTCAAAGTCATTAAAAAAGAAGCGGAGAACGCAAGAGTCGCGTTACGTAACCTCAGAAGAGACACTAATGACGCCTTGAAAAAAATGGAAAAGAACGGGGAACTCACAAAAGATGGTCATAAAGATGCAGAGGACGAGGTCCAACAAATTACAGACAAATACATAAAGATCATAGATGAGATTTGTGAAGAAAAGGAACAAGAAATCCTTGAGGTTTAGTGAATGGATCAGTTAATTGGTCTACCAGTTGATCAAGCGATTCAAAGAATTGGTGACGAAAGAATAATAGAAATTGTTTATATCAAAGGATACAACAAAAATTTCAACACGGGTTTAATAAGACCTATCGTTGTAAGGTATAATGATGTCGGTGACAAACATCGATTAACGATCGCATATTTCTAATCCCCGAAAGGGGATTTTGTTTAATGGGGTGGATAAGATTGAATGAAGTAGACATTAGAAATGTACCAGAACACATAGCAATTATAATGGATGGCAACAGAAGATGGGCAAAATTAAATGGGAAATCAAAAAATACTGGACATAGAGAAGGAATGCTTCGATTAAAAGAAATCGTTGAATCATGTGGGGAATTGGGAGTTAAAGCATTGACAGTATATGCTTTTTCAACTGAAAACTGGGCGAGAGAGAAAGAAGAAGTGATGTATTTAATGAATCTAGTGTTGGAGTTTTCCAATACAATGATCTTACCTCTCCATAAAGCTGGAGTAAAAATCAATGTTTTTGGAGATATTGAAAGATTCCCTGAAAACTCTCAAAAAGGAATACAGGATGCCGTCGAAAGAACCAAGCATAACAAAAACCTAGTTTTAAATATAGCACTTGGTTATGGTGGAAGAGATGAAATCACTAAAGCTGTTAGAACTATTGGCAAACAACTCATATTAGGAGAATTGGCAGTAGACGAGATTGATGAGAGCAAATTTTCTGATTTTCTATACTCGAAAGGCCAAAGAGACCCAGATTTGTTGATACGAACAAGTGGGGAGCAAAGATTAAGCAACTTTTTGCTTTATCAATTGGCATACACAGAGTTTTATTTTACAGAAGTGTTGTGGCCGGATTTTTCCAAAGAGAAACTACATCAAGCAATAGCTGAGTATCAAAGAAGAAAAAGACGATTCGGCAAGGAGTAAAGCATGAAAAAAAGGGTAATCACAGGAGTGGTTGGAGGTTTTTATATAGGTTTAGCAACCTACATAGGAGGTATGCTATTTGGCATCACTATTTTAGGGATTTCATTGCTTGCTTTGTTTGAGTTAGACAAGTCAGTCAACGATAAAAAAAACATCGTGTTTAAAACGAACTATTTGACCGCTATTATGATTTTCTTTTTAATGATCATGGGGATTGGATTTGATTTATTTATGGTTATTACCATTCATACCATAGTAACGGGAATAGTTTTTGTTGTACACAATGACACAAAATTCAAGGATTTGGCGGTATCATTTTTTGGATTGACTTATATTATTTTGCTCTTTTACCACGCATTGCTGTTCTCCGACTATATTCATTTCTGGTTGGTCTATATCATTACTTTTGGTTCTGACTCTTTCGCTTACATCGTGGGAAGCAATTTTGGCAAACATAAATTATCGCCAAAGCTCAGTCCCAAAAAAAGTGTTGAGGGTGTTGTAGGTGGATTGATAGGAGCTTGTGTCATTGCACTGATATTTAATTACTATGTGTTGAAGGAGTCAAACACACTTATTGCCATGATTGCAATAATAGGCTCTGGTGTTTCTGTTCTTGGAGATTTACTAGCCTCCAAGATCAAAAGAGAATTTGGCATTAAAGATTACAGCAATATATTGCCTGGCCATGGTGGCATTTTAGATCGCTTTGATAGTTTTTTGATGGTGGCACCGATTACTTACTATTTGGTTATGGCGTTGTTATTTTAGGAGGGAACATGTTAACTGCTGTTACATCAATACTCATTTTTTCAATGGTTATTTTAATACACGAGTTAGGGCATTTTCTAGCAGCTAGAAGCGTTGGCATATGCGTGAGCGAGTTTTCTATTGGGATGGGACCTGTTTTGTTTAGTAAAAAAGGTAAAGAAACAACCTATTTCATAAAGGCGCTCCCAATTGGTGGCTACATTAAAATGGAAGGTGAAGATGAAGAAGAAACGTCTGCTTCCGAGAGCAGCTTTAATTCCAAAAGCCCAATTCAAAGGTTCAAAGTGATTGTGATGGGACCAGTTATGAATTTTCTACTGGCAACAGCACTATTTATGATTATTGTTTTGGTTTACGGGATCTCCACGACGACGGTGAAAGATATTGATTATAATGGGACAGAATATCAAGCAGGTTTACAAGTTGGAGACAAGATTCAATCTGTTCAAGGAAAAACCGTTAGATATTGGGAAGATCTGACCAATGAAATAACAAAACACGAAAACAAATATGAGATTACTGTATTGAGAAATGGGAATGATGTAACATTTGAAATTCCACATAATTATCGCCACATAGTGGGTATCTCACCTGTAGTGAAAGAGGGTGAGTACACAACTGAGATGTCTGTTGTCAACATAGGTTTTCCAGCAGAGATTGCTGGAATAAAGGCAGGAGACATTATAAACACAATTGATGGAGTCGAAATGACTAGCTGGGATTTGATCCGAGAAACCATATCTGAATCAGAAGGTAGACCACTTATCTTTGGCATATACAGAGATGGCTTGGATTTGGAAATCTCTGTAACTCCTGAGAAACAAATAACGATAGGCTACGTAACCGAAGTAGACAGATCTTTTACTACCGCTATAACAGGGTCCATCCACCGTACGATTTATTATGTAAAGTTGATGTTTCAACTCATTGGCATGATTGTGACTGGTCAAGTTGGATCAGAGGCTATAGCTGGTCCTGTTGGAATCATTTCTATGGTTGGTGAGGCAGCAAGAATTGGGTTGTACCCGTTGTTGAACCTAGCTGCGTTCATAAGTATCAATTTAGGTTTTTTTAATTTATTACCTATACCAGCCTTGGATGGAAGCCGGTTGGCCTTCATAGCGATAGAAGGAATTCGAGGGAAACGCATTCCGCCAGAGAAAGAAGGATATGTTCATTTTATTGGGTTTGTTTTGCTGATGGCATTGATGCTTTTTGTTATTTATAATGATGTTTTAAAAATATTAAATTGAGGTTCGCATGAAAAAAAAAGTATTCTGTGGTGATGTGGCGATAGGTGGTGGTTCCCAGATCACAGTTCAATCAATGACAAATACAAAAACACAAGATGTTGAAGCAACAGTTGATCAGATAAGGCTATTGGAAGAGACAGGTTGTGATATAATTCGTGTAGCAGTACCCGACAAAGATAGCGCAAAAGCGTTAAAGGCGATCAAAAATGCGATATCTATTCCATTAGTTGCAGACATTCATTTTGACTATAAACTAGCAGTTGAATCGGTTAATAATGGAGCAGATGGAATACGCATAAACCCTGGCAATATTGGAGACAAGAATCGAGTTAAGGAAATAGTCAAAGCATGTGAAGAAAAAACAATTCCAATACGTGTCGGGGTAAACGCAGGTTCAGTGAAACAATTCTATCTAGATAAATATAATGGATTGAATCAAATGTCGTTGGTGGAAAGTGCTTTGGAACAAGTTCATATCATTGAGTCTTGTGGTTACGATAATTTAGTTATCTCCATAAAGTCTTCAGATGTTAAACTCACCTATGACGCTTATCAATTAATATCAGAAAAGACAAATTATCCATTGCATCTTGGAATAACAGAAGCGGGTTCTTTTTTAAATGGAACGATAAAATCAGCGATGGGAATTGGGAGCTTGCTGCTCAGGGGCATAGGAGATACTATACGCGTTTCGTTGACAGATGAACCACAAAAAGAGGTACAACTTGGAAGAAAAATATTGCAGTTTTTGAATATTAGACCCTATGGACCCAATATCATTTCTTGTCCGACATGTGGAAGAACCAACATCGATTTAGTCGCCATTGTTAATGAAATAGAGAATCGACTGAAGTTGAGCAAGAAAGATATTAGTGTTGCGATAATGGGCTGTGTGGTCAATGGGCCAGGAGAGGCAAGAGAAGCAGATATTGGGATAGCAGGTGGCATTGGCCAGGCTGTTTTATTCAAGAAGGGAAAGATTATTAGTAAAATCAAAGAAGACAACATTGTTGAGATTTTGATGGAGGAGATTGATAGAATGTAGCTGCTTTTAGCAGCTATTTTCAAGCAGAGAAATGAGAGAAGAAAAGACACAATACATTCAAAAAAAACAAATCATAAAATCAACGTTAGATCATAAAAAAAAACGTCTTGAAATTTTTCTTAGCCAAGAAAAACTGTATGATCTTGAACAAGTAGAATATTTGAAAGAACCTTATAGAAAAATTTTGCCTGAGACTTATGATGTTGTGATAAATTATCATGACAAATACGACCAATTGCCAAACGAGATTATCTGCAATGGGCTTATTTACTTGCTTAAAAAAAGCCACAATTCCCTCGCTAAAGACATTAAGGTGAAAGATATTCAAGTCAACGAGAGTGAAATTTCTATTAAAGTAAGCAACCGTATGCTTCACGACAAATTACAACAAAACAACACAATGTTAAAAATGCAACAAGAATTTCTTGCTATATATGGTGTTAAGCTCTCTCCAACCGTTAAGTACGAGTCTGTTGAAATAAACATGGACTTGTCAAAAGAGTTAGACAAAATTGTTAGAGAGACAGTGGTTCCAATAGAAAAGCACCAAAAAAAATCTACTTCACCCCAAAAATCAAGTGCAGATGAAGTGATTATAGGTAAGCCGATTGATGAAAGCAACACACATGCCATAGATAAAATTGAAGAAATCGAAGGTTCAATTTGTTGTATAAAAGGAGAAATACTCAATATACAAATCAAAAGCATTCGAAACGACTTGTATTTATCACAAATGGATATGACTGATTACACAAACTCAGTTACTATAAAGAGCTTTGTCAGGACTGAAGAAAAGATTGGAAAATTCAAGCAACTGGAAAAGGGAAACCACATACTTGCAAAAGGAAAAGTTGTATTTGACAGTTTTTCAAAAGAATACGTTGTTATGGCAAACCACATAACAAAAGGCGTTGGCGCTCCTACAGCCAAGGACACCTTTCCTCAAAAGCGAGTAGAACTTCATGTTCACAGCAAAATGAGTGTTTTAGATGGGATAAGTGACTTTGATAAAATTGTAAAACGAGCCAAAGAATGGGGACACGATGCAATTGCGTTGACAGATCATGGTGTACTGCAAGGGTTTCCTGAAGCAATGAATTCCGCTAACAAGCACAGCATGAAAGTATTGTATGGAATGGAAGGTTATTTGTGTGATGACAACGTGACTGCCGTTAAAAATCCAATCTCGTGGGAGTTTGACAAGGAATTTATTGTATTCGATCTTGAGACGACTGGACTCTCACCAATTAGAGACAAAATCATAGAAGTTGGTGCGGTTAAGATTCGAAATAAGCGGATAGTGGAAACTTTTAACGCACTTGTAGATCCGGAAATAGAGATCCCTTTTAAAATAACTCAGATAACGGGCATCACAAATCATGATGTGAGAGGATGCAAAAAGATCAACGAAGTTATTGCAGACTTTTTGGAATTTATGGGGAGCACATATGTTTTGTGTGCACATAATGCTGCATTTGATTTTGGATTTATGAAAAATTATCTTCATCAACCAAATGATTATTGCGTAGTGGATACGCTCGAACTATCTAGATATTTATTGAAAAAAAGGAAAAGTTATCGACTCAACAAACTGTGCAAAGATTTAGGAATATCATTGGAAAATCACCACCGTGCGGCGGATGATGCTCAAGCTACTGGAGAACTTTTGCTGAAACTTATTTCTATACTTGAAGACAGAGGCGTCAGAAGTGTTGAGAAGATCAACGATTCGTTAGAAGATACGAGTAGTTTTAAGAGTGCCAGAACTTATCATATCTTATTGCTTGTAAAAGACAAGATAGGATTGAAGAATCTCTACCGATTGGTTTCAGAATCCCATTTGAAATACTTCTATAAGAAACCATTATTACCAAAGTCGTTGTTAAATAAACATAGAGAAGGATTAATCTTAGGTACTGCATGTGAGTCAGGTGAACTCTATACTTCTATTCTTCAGGGATCAACTGAAGAAGCACTAAGTGATATCGTTGATTTTTATGACTTTCTGGAGATCCAACCACTTTGTAATAATCGCCATTTATTGAGAAAAGGACTGCTTAAGGATGAGCAGGACTTAATAAATATCAATAAAAAAATTGTTGAATTGGGAGAAAAGCATAACAAGCCAGTATGTGCTACAGGAGATGTCCATTTTTTAGATAAACGAGATGGGATAACACGTGAAATACTCATGTCTGGACAAGGATATGAGGATGCAGAAGATCAGCCATCGATATACTTTAAATCAACGGACGAAATGATTAGAGAGTTTTCATATTTAGGAGATAAAAAGTGTAAAGAAGTTGTCATTACAAATCCTAGGTTTATTGCAGATAAAATCGAGGCAATAGAACCTTTACCTCAAGGGACTTATCCACCAATTATTGAAGGATCAGACGACGACTTGAGACGAATTACTTTGACAAATGCGTACGGGAAATATGGAGATCCATTACCTGAAATCGTAGAAAAAAGACTGATGAGAGAATTGGATTCGATCATCAACAACGGATATGCGGTTATGTATATCATTGCACAAAAGTTGGTTGAAAAGTCAATGGAAAATGGATACTTGGTAGGCTCAAGAGGTTCGGTGGGGTCATCTTTTGCAGCAACAATGAGCCACATCACAGAGGTGAACCCGCTCCCACCTCATTACTTATGTGGAAATTGCAAGAACAGCGAATTCATTGTTGATGGTAGCTATGGATCGGGAGTGGATTTACCAGACAAGGATTGTCCAAAATGCGGAGGGAAATACCATAAAGATGGGCATGACATACCCTTCGAAGTTTTTTTAGGGTTTGAAGGTGATAAGGAGCCAGACATTGATTTAAATTTTGCGGCAGTGGCACAAGTTGAAGCTATGAAATACACAGAAGAGTTATTTGGGGAAGGTTATGTTTATCGAGCAGGGACCATTGGAACCATCGCATCCAAAACAGCATATGGCTTTGTTAAGAATTACTTCGACGAAAAAGAAATACGTTTAAGAACAGCTGAGATCAACCGGTTAGTAGATGCTTGCACAGGAATAAAACGAACAACGGGACAGCATCCTGGCGGTGTTATGATCGTACCAAAAACAAAAGAGATCACGGACTTCACACCAGTACAATATCCTGCGAACAAAAAAGAGTCAGGTGTTATCACTACGCATTTTGACTATCATTCTATATCAGGGCGCATATTGAAGTTGGATATTTTAGGACATGACACACCTACAATCATTCGGATGCTAGAGGAAATGACAGAGTTCAGAAGCGAAAACATACCGCTTGACGACGAAAAAACGCTTTCTTTGTTTGAGTCACCAACAGCATTGCACCTAACTCCAGAAGACATTGATTGTCAAACTGGGTCATTGGGAATTCCTGAATTTGGAACAGGGTTTGTCAGACAAATGCTTTTAGAAACAAAACCGCAACGTTTTTCAGATTTAGTTCGCATATCAGGCCTTTCTCATGGGACAGATGTTTGGATTGGCAACGCTCAGGATTACATCAAGAAAGGACAAGCGACTATCAAAAATGTAATTTCAACAAGAGATGACATTATGACCTATTTAATCTATCAAGGCGTGGCTAAAAAACAAGCATTTGATATAATGGAGAGAGTTAGGAAAGGCAAAGGACTACGAGAAGAAGATGTTGCGGCTATGAAGGAAAAAAATGTGCCACAATGGTACATAGATTCTTGCAACAAAATCAAGTACATGTTTCCTAAAGCGCATGCTGTTGCGTATGTTATGATGTCGGTTAAAATTGCTTATTACAAAGTGCATTATCCATTGGCATTTTACGCTTCTTATTTCACAATGAAAAATATGGATTTTGATGCAACTTTAGTTTTAAAAGGAGTGTCTCATATAAAATCTGTAATCAATGAAATAGAACAAAAAGAAATAAAAACGCAGAAAGACAAAAACTCATTGACGGTCCTTGAAGTGACGCGTGAAATGCTACAAAGAGGATTTGATTTTTTACCAGTAGATCTTTATCAATCGGACTATAAACAGTTTAGAATATCAGGAGATAAATTACTTCCGCCTCTTGTTTCTTTAGAAGGACTTGGCGAAAATGCAGCTTTGAATATTCAAAAAGAACGAGTAAAATCACCTTTCATTTCGATTGAAGACATGATGAAAAGAGCCAAGATAAACAAGACATGTATAGAAGTGCTAAAAGAGCACGGATGCCTTGATGGCTTGGATCAAAGCAATCAAATATCTCTATTTAACATTTGAAATATTTAGAAAGATATGGTATAATGCGATGAACAAAGAAATTGGCCGATAAGAGTGGGAGTTCCCACTCTTTCTAATTGTCCGGAGGAGCTTTATATGAGTAGAAAAGATTTATTAGATATGGTCTGGGAACTGGGAAAACAATCAGTTGAAGGAACCGTCATAGAAATTGTTGATGTGGAATTAGTCAAGGAAAGTGGTATAGATGTTTTGAGAGTGTTAATTGACAAACCAGCAGGTGTAAGTTTAGATGATTGCGCAGATATCAGTCGAAAAATGAGTGTGTTGCTAGATCAAGCTGACCCCATTGAAACACCCTATCATCTTGAGGTTTCATCACCTGGCATAGATCGTCCTTTCAAAAGTGAAGAAGATTATGGAAGAAACAAGGGAGAGAATGTTGAAGTAAAGCTTTACAGTAAGATGTTGAATGCAAAACAATTCACAGGTGTCTTGGTGCAGTACGATGAAGAGAGTATAACCATTGATATTTCTGGAGAAGTATTAACAATTGATAGAAAGAACATTGCAAAAATAAACAAAGCAGTAGTGTTTTGATGGAGGAGAAAATGAACAAAGATTTCATAAGGGCGATTGAAGAATTGGAGAAGGAAAAAGGCATTTCTAAAGATGTTGTGATTGAAGCGATTGAAACGGCGCTTATTTCAGGTTTTAAGAAAAATTATGGTAAAGCTGGCAATCTAAAAGTCGCCATTGATATGGCAACAGGCGAATACAAAGTGTACTATGAAAAACTTGTGGTAGAAACCATTGAAGATGAAATGTTGGAAATCACAATAGAAGAGGCGAAGTCAATCGACTCAAAATTCATGGTTGGAGATATGGTAAGAATTCAGGTCAAACCTAAAGAAGAATTTGGCAGAATTGCTGCACAGACATCCAGGCAAGTGATTCTACAAAAAATCAGAGAAGCAGAACGAGAAAACATTTATGAAGAATTTCATGGAAGAGAAAGTGAAATTGTGACAGGCGTTATTCAAAGAATCAGCAAGAATAACATATTTGTCAATCTTGGCAAAGTGGAAGGTATTATCACTGAAGGAGAATTGATTCCAGGCGAATCGTTTAGACAAGGTGATCGACTGAAGGCGGTAATTTTAGATGTCAAAAATACAAGCAAAGGGGCTAATATTACACTTTCAAGAACACACCCAAATTTTGTGAAACGACTTTTTGAGTTGGAGGTGCCTGAAATATATGATGGTGTGATCGACATTATCAGCATATCAAGAGAAGCTGGCTCAAGATCAAAAATTGCCGTTATGACTAATGATGAGAATGTGGATCCTGTGGGATCATGTGTAGGCAATAAAGGAACCAGGGTGAAGGCAGTAGTGGATGAAATTAACGGAGAAAAAATAGATATTATAGTATTTAACAAAGAACCTGAAAAATTCATTTCCAACAGCTTAAGCCCAGCAACGGCCACAAAAGTTGAAATCAATGAGAAAACAAAAAGCGCATTGGTGGTTGTTCCTGATTATCAATTATCCTTAGCAATTGGAAAAGAAGGTCAGAACGCACGCTTAGCTGCAAAACTCACAGGTTGGAAGATTGACATAAAAAACGAATCTCAATATGAAAACTTGAAAAAGGGTGAGGAGCATGAGTAAAAAGAAAATGCCCATGAGGAAATGCCTTGGGTGTAGTGAAAGTTTCCCAAAAAAAGAATTGATTAGAGTTGTTAAGAACAAAGAAGGAGAGATATTCATCGACTTAAAAGGCAAAGCCAATGGAAGAGGTGCGTATATTTGCAGAAATGTTTCATGTTACGAAAAAGCATACAAGTCAAAAAGACTAAACAGAACTTTTGAATGTGAAATCTCTCAGGAGATATATGACCAAATGATGCAGGTGTTAGAAAGTGACGAATAAAGTTATTGGAATGTTAGGACTGGCAAGGAAAAGCGGGAAATTGATTGTGGGGTTTGATGCGCTGACAACTCATTTGAAAAAAAACCGAATTCCTCTTGTCATTATAGCTAAAGATGCATCAGATAAAGGCAAACAGAATATGATTTTCTATTGTGAGAAACAAGAAACAAATTATCTGGAATTTAGTTCGAAAGAAGAGCTAGGAAGGATTTTAAATAGATTAGAAGTCAGTTTCGTCGGCATAAAAGATAGAAACATGGCTGAATATGTTGTAAAACAGTCAAAGTAGGAGGTGCCATAGTGAGAATATATGAACTATCAAAACTATTAAAAGTAACGAGTAAAGAAATCATTAAAGCCGCAGAAATGGAACTAGGGATTGAAGGGATCAAGAATCACATGAGCTCTGTAAGTGAGTTAGATGCAGCTAGGATTCAAAAGCTTTTTTTGAAAACCCATGAAAACAAAACCAAAGCGGTGGTGGAAAACAAGAAAGGCACGAAGACAGCGGACAAGCCCAAGAACAAATCAGAACAGAAAAAAAGCGAGAAAGACGATAGAAAGAAAAAAACATCTAAAAAAGGCGGGGAGGAAAAAGCAGTTGAAGAAAAAAGAGCGCCCAGGCCTAGACGGAGTTTGCAGAAAAAAGAAAAAGGAAAAAAACAACAATATAAAAGACCGAAAGAGATAGAAGAAGAAAAAGACTATCGTATTGGCGAGACAGTTGTTGTGAAGGAATTAGCAGAACTACTAGACTTACCCGTGAATGCTTTGATAACAAAATTGATACAGAATGGTGTCATGGCTAATCTTAACCAAGAAATTGATTTTGAGACGGCTTATTTGATTGCCGAAGAAATGTCGATCACTCTTGAGAAAAAAGAAGAAGAAGATGACACAGAAATAATGGAAATGGAATTCGATGCAGAAGATGATGAGAAAGACTTAGTAACAAGACCACCCATCGTGACAGTGATGGGACATGTAGATCACGGAAAGACTTCTTTGTTGGATGCAATACGAAATACACGGATTACTAGTGGAGAAGCAGGAGGTATTACGCAACATATTGGAGCATCGGTAATAGAGGTTCAAGGAAAAGCCATCACATTCTTAGACACTCCTGGTCATGAAGCTTTTACATCTATGAGATCCCGTGGTGCAAAAGTGACAGATATCGCCATACTTGTTGTAGCTGCAGATGATGGGATTATGCCTCAAACAGTTGAAGCAATCAATCATGCCAAAGCTGCAGAGGTGCCAATAATTGTAGCGATTAACAAGATTGACAAGCCAAACATTAATATTGATCGAGTTAAACAAGAACTTTCAGAGCACAACCTTGTTCCTGAAGATTGGGGTGGCGACACAATTTGTGTTGGCGTTTCCGCTTTAAAGAAAACAGGCATTGAAGAGTTACTAGATATGATTTTATTGGTTGCTGAAGTTGAGGAGTTAAAAGCGAACCCCAATAGATTGGCAAAAGGGACAATCATCGAAGCAAACCTCGACAAAGGAAGAGGACCTGTTGCAACGGTGTTAATTGAAAAAGGCACTCTAAAAAAAGGTGACTTCGTCATAACAGGAACATCGTATGGGAAAATTAGAGTCATGGTCAACAGCAGAGGAAAAAGGATTAATATGGCGGGGCCCTCCATACCTGTCGAAATAACTGGATTATCTGAAGTGCCTGAAGCCGGAGATATTCTGTATTCGGTAAAAGATGAAAAGTTTGCAAAAGACATGGTTGAAAAATTAAAACGCAAACATAAGGATGAAGTCAATAAATCTGGCGCAAAAGTATCGTTGGATGATTTGTTTAGCCGGATACAATCTGGTGAGATTCAAGATCTGAATCTAATAGTAAAAGCAGATGTCAAGGGATCAATAGAAGCGGTTAAACAATCTTTGGAGAAACTCAGCATCAAAGAAGTTAAAGTAAACACGATACACGGTGGTGTTGGAGGAATCAACGAAACTGACATCATGTTAGCCTCGGCTTCGAATGCTATCGTGATAGGCTTTAATGTTCGACCAACAAGTGGAGCGATTGAACTTGCTAAACAAGAAGATGTTGATATTAGAACTTATCGTGTAATATACCATGCGATTGAGGATATTGAAGCAGCTGTTAAAGGAATGTTGGCACCAGAATTCAAAGAAGTCCTACAAGGTAGAGCTGAGGTGAGAGCCACTTTTAAAGTTCCAAATATTGGTACGGTTGCAGGACTATATGTCACACAAGGGAAAATCACAAGAAAATCCAAAGTAAGGCTTCTTAGAAATGAAATAGTTATTCATGAAGGAGATATACATTCTCTTAAGCGATTTAAAGATGATGCTTCTGAAGTGGCAACAGGGTATGAATGTGGATTAGGTATTGATCGATTCAATGACGTAAAAGAAGGAGATATCATAGAGGCCTACATAATGGAAGAGATAAAAAGGTGAGAAAATGAATATAAAAAAGAAAAAGAGATTAGAAGAAGACATCAAGAGACATTTGAGCCTTATCATCATGCGGCACATCAAAGATCCAAGGTTGAGTGACCAATTGTCAATTACAGAAGTAAGAATAACTGAAGATATGAAATTTGCAAAGGTTTACGCATCTATTATTGGATCTGAAGAAGAGAGAGCCACATCTATAGACATATTAAACAATGCAAAAGGTTATGTCAGAAAAGAATTGAGCAATACACTGCCGACAAGACATACGCCTGAAATACAATTTGTTTTGGATGAAGGAATTGAAAACAGCATGAGAATCAATGAATTGCTTAGAGACATCCAAAACAAAGGAACAGACAAAGAATGAGTAGGCATAATAAAAATTATGTAAACATAATTAACCAAATAATAAAGCAATCGAAAAATATTGCGATAATAGCTCACAAAGACCCTGATGGAGATTGTTTAGGGTCTTTGTTAGGATGGAGACAAATATTGTATGAGCAATATGGGAAAGATGGGAAAGTTATTGAGGGGTACGTAGAAGGTGAGATTCCAGATTCTTTCAAGTTCCTTTCTGATATATCAACAATAAGATCTACTCCATCGGATGATATATATGATGTTGTATTTGTATTGGATGCGAGTGATTTGAATCGCATTGGGATAATGAATGCTGTTTTTAACCAAGCTAAGGTCACAGTGTGTATTGATCATCACGTAACTAATAAAGGATTTTGTGAGATCAATTTGATTGATCCGAGCGCTAGTTCTACAGGTGAGCTAGTATATGAGTTAGCGCAGATCCTCGATATGCAGATTTCACCAAAATCTGCTGAAGGACTATACACAGCCATACTTACAGATACTGGGAAATTCACCTATAACAACACCTCGCCAAAAACGATGCGCTATGCTGCAGAAATGATGGATATGGGGATTCTTTTTAGCGAGATAGCAAGCCATATTTATGGAAGTGAAATTCAGGCAGTGTATCAAGCAAAATCAAAAATCCAATCAAATGTTGCCTTCTATTTTGGAGGGAGGCTGTCCCTTGCGATAATTGAAAGACAGCTCTTAGAAGACCACCAAATAAAAATGAAGGATATTGACGGTGTTGTTGAGACAATACGTGATATAAAAGGCGTACAGGTAGCTTGTCTGATTAAAGAAGTGGGAACTGACAAGACAAAGGTCAGTTTGCGTTCTAAAGGGCAGGTAAATGTATCAGAAATAAGCTCAGAGTTTGGCGGTGGCGGCCACCCAAGAGCAGCAGGATTCAACTTGGAATGCAATTTAGCAATGAGTATTGAAACTGTGCTTAAAGCGTTTCAGAATCTCTTTGGAGAATGATATGAATGGAATTATTAATGTTTTAAAGCCCACAGGTATGACCTCTCACGATGTGGTTGCCAGAATTAGGCGAATAACCGGCATTAAGAAAGTAGGACATAGCGGGACATTGGACCCAAATGCTGCAGGCGTATTGCCTATTTGCATTGGAAAATCAACAAGACTCTCTGAGTACCTTTTGAATTCTGACAAAGTATATATGTGTGAGGCAACTTTAGGTATCCGGACGGATACATACGATAGCTATGGAGCCATTGTTCACAGAGATAGGCATTTGAAGAAAATCGATGAATCGGTCGTTAAAAGCGTATTGAAGAGCTTTCTTGGTGAGAGCCTTCAAGCACCACCAATGTATTCTGCATTAAAAATAAATGGTAAAAAGTTATATGAGTATGCAAGAAAAGGCCAAGAGATAGAAGTGAAATCTCGAGTAATTAACATTAAATCCATTGAATTGATAACGTATGATTTCCCTAAGCTGACTTTTAAAACACATGTATCAAAAGGAACTTATATAAGAACGCTTTGTAATGATATAGGCCTTGCTTTAGGGACATATGCTTGCATGTCATGGCTTATAAGAACTGAGTCAAAAGGTTTAAAGATTGAGGATTCTTATACTTTGACCGAATTAGAAGATATGATCACACATCGCAACAATCTTTTTTTAACTTCACCAGAAAAGGTTTTAGGCTTCAAAAAAATCACGTTTGTTGAGGAACAAATAATAAAACTGAGGAATGGTATGAGTATAGAAATCAACCATGGATTAACCAGAGAGGATCTGTTTTTTATCTTGGATGATCAATCAACGTTATGGGGCATTGGAGAAGTAAAAGATAAAAATATTGTTAAGATGAGAAAACTACTGATATAGGAGAAATTTGACCGTGTAAACTCGAAAGTGAAAGGTTAAAGCGTTAACTAACTAATAATCAGTAAAGATAAAAACCTGTGGTCTGAATCTCCTTCTAACAGTAAAGGCTTAACAAGTCAGACATAAATTCACAGTACTAAACTTGTTATAACGAAGCTAAGAAGCTAATGAGCTTCATGGTATAAAAAATCAAAGAAAGGAAAATATAATTCGATTGCCTATTAAAGGATAATTAGATTATACGAGAGAGCATGAGCGAGACAACTGCTGCAATTGGAAATTTTGATGGAATACATATAGGTCATGATTCTATTTTCAGAAAGTGTATTGAAATAGGAAATAAAACGGGTCAAGCAAAAAAAGTGATTACGTTTGAATATGAGTTTGATAAATTCACGAATATTTCTAAAAAATATAAAAAAATCTATGGAAAACATGGGAAAATTGGTTCACTGAAACAATATCCATTAGATGATATTATCTTTTTTTCACTTGACAGCATGACAGCAGTCATGACTCCTGAGGAGTTCGTTTCAGAGATACTTGTAAAGAAATTGTCAATAAAAAACATTGTAGTCGGATTCAACTTTAGGTTTGGGTATAAAGCAAAAGGAGACACAAAGGTATTAAATGATTTAAGTCACAAATACGGCTATCAAGTAACGATTATAGAAGCTGTAAGAAGAAACGGACAAATCATTAGTAGTACTTACATCCGAGATCTGATTTCGAAGGGCAATTTGAAATTAGCCAATGAATTGTTGACAGAAAATTACCGATTTGACCTGAGAGATCATAGAATGACGGTTTTGTCAGAAAATCAAATATTATTAACTGATAATGATTTCGTATATCCGCCGTCAGGGAAGTACTTGACATACATAGACGGCAAACAATGTGAGTTGACTCTTGATCATCAACAAGAAGGCTTGTTAGTTGAATGTAAGGCGCTGAAAGCGCCAAGGATAGTCGAATTTTTAGAAAAAATATAATTTACAAACATCTATAGGTATGTTAAAATACAAGTTGTTCCATTATCTATGTATTTCGAAACCTCGACGAAATACATGGGTCTTGGTGAAAAAAATTGGAGGAATAAAAAATGGCATTGACGAAAGAAGAAAAACTAAGTATTATTGAAGAATTCAAATTGAGTGATAAGGACACTGGTTCTCCAGAGGTTCAAATTGCAATCTTGACAAAACAAATCATTGATTTGACAGAGCATCTCAAGTCAAACAAAAAAGACCATCACTCAAGAAGAGGTCTTTTAAAAATGGTTGGAAAAAGAAGAGGCCTATTAAATTATCTCTACAAGAAAGATATTGAGAGATATAGAAGTATCATCAGTAGACTAGGTTTAAGAAGATAACAAGAGCGGGGTGCACCCGCTCTATTGTTTTAAATAGCAAGGAGGGTATGTATGGAGAGAGTTTTTGAATTTGAGTTAGCTGGACGTAAATTATCACTGACATTTAATAAATTTGCAGAATTAGCAAATGCATCATGCATGGTTAGGTATGGAGACACAGCAGTTTTTGCCGTGGTTACTGCTTCCAAAAAGCCAAAAGAGGGGATTGATTATTTCCCACTAGGTGTTTTTTATGAAGAAAAATTATATTCAGTAGGAAAAATACCTGGCGGATTCATAAAAAGAGAAGGCCGACCAAGCGAAAAAGCCACATTAGCATCTCGTTTAATAGACAGGCCATTGAGGCCATTGTTTCCAGAGGGTTATAGAAACGACGTTCAAGTAGTCACAACTGTTATGTCAGTTGATCAAGACTGTTCACCTGAAATTGCTGCAATGATAGGTGCTTCTGCAGTTTTAACAATTTCCGATATTCCTTTTGATGGACCAATTGGTGGTGTTAATGTAGGATTGCTGAATGATAAACTTATTATTAACCCCAATCAAAAGGAAAGAGAGTCTTCAAAGCTTGATTTAACAGTAGCAGGAACAGAAGATGCAGTCATGATGGTTGAAGCTGGAGCAGATATTGTGCCAGAAGATCTTATTTTGGATGCGATTATGACAGCCCACGATGAAATAAAAAAGATTTGCCAATTTATCAGTAAAATAAGAGATGAGGTTGGAAAAGAAAAAACAGAGTTTGTCTTGCAGAAGCCAAACGAAGAGATTCAACAAGAAATTTTTGAATATTCAAATGAAAAATTTGAAGAAGCAATCAATAAAACGGATAAACAAGACAGAGCAGATGCCATAGAAGCAGTAGAAAATGAAGTCAAAGAGTATTTTGAAGAGAAGTACCCTGAAAACATAAAAGACATAGATAAAATTCTATACAGCATTGTGAAGAACAAAGTCAGGATGAATATCATCAACAAAGGAATCCGACCTGACAATAGAAAATCTGATGAGATAAGACCGATTACATGTGAAGTGGGTGTTTTGCCAAGAACTCACGGGACAGGGCTTTTCAAGAGAGGGCAAACTCAAGTTTTGACTGTAGCAACTTTAGGTGTCTCAAGCGATATTCAGATTATTGACGGAATATCTGAAGAGGAATCAAAAAGCTACATGCATCACTATAATTTTCCAGGCTATAGCGTGGGAGAACCACAACCGATTAGAGGACCTGGTCGTAGAGAAATTGGACATGGTGCATTAGCCGAGAGGGCTTTGCTACCAGTTCTCCCAGATAGAGAAACCTTTCCGTATACTTTGAGATTGGTATCTGAGGTATTAAGTTCCAATGGATCCACATCTCAAGCTAGTGTTTGTGGTAGTTCTTTGTCCTTGATGGATGCAGGCGTTCCAATTAAGGCGCCCGTAGCTGGTATTGCCATGGGTCTTATGAAAGAAGAAGATAAAGTTGTGGTGTTGACAGATATTCAAGGCATGGAAGACTTTCTTGGAGACATGGACTTTAAAGTTGCAGGAACTTCGGAAGGAGTCACAGCAATTCAAATGGATATGAAAATACATGGAATTGACCGTGATATCATTTCAAGAGCTTTAGAACAAGCAAAGGTAGGACGACTATTCATATTAGATAAGATGAATGCGTGCATTTCTGGACCAAGAGAAGAAGTTTCAAAATATGCACCAAAGATTATCTACATGAAAGTTCATCCAGATAAAATCAGAGAAATAATTGGACCTGGTGGAAAAGTCATCAATCGTATCATAGAAGAGACCGGTGTTAAAATTGATATAGAAGATGATGGATCTGTTATGATAGCCGCTATCAACCCAGAAGCTGGTAACAAAGCAAAAAGCATTATCGAAGGAATCATTAAAGAGGTCGAAGTCGGCGATATTTACCTTGGAAAAGTAGTGAAGATAATGAAATTCGGGGCATTTTTAAGTCTTGGCAATAACAAAGAAGGATTGCTTCACATTTCCAAGATATCCGATAAACGAATTAAGGAAGTAGAAAATGTGCTCAGTATGGGAGACGAGGTCTTAGTCAAAGTAATAGAAATTGATAAGCAGGGAAGAATCAATCTTTCAAGAAAAGATGCCATGCAAGAAAATAACAGCGAAGAGAAGTAATTAGGCATAGAATCCCTCATATTGAGGGATTTGTCTATTACAGGAGGAAATATGATACACAAAATCATTTTAGACAATGGACTTAGAGTAGTTTTTGAAAAAATAAAATATGTCAATTCAGTAACGACTGGTGTCTGGGTAGGTGCTGGCGCTTTAAATGAGACAAAAGAAAATAATGGTATTTCACACCTGATTGAACACATGATGTTTAAAGGAACAAAAGAAAGAGATGCTTTTGATATTGCAGAGGAAATTGACGGCATGGGAGGTCAAATTAACGCTTTTACGACTAAAGAGTGCACTTGCTTTTATACAAAAACAGCCTCTTTCCATTTCGAAAAAGCGCTGGAGATTCTATCTGACATGATTTTTAATTCGGTATATGATGAAGAAGAACTTGAAAAAGAGAAGAAAGTAATTTTAGAAGAGATTTTGATGTACGAAGACTCACCAGAGGATTATGTTCACGAGTTATTGACAGCGATTTCTTTTGAAGGGAATTCAATTTCCTACCCAATTCTTGGGGACATGCACTCTGTCAATCGGATAACAAAAGAGGATATTAATTCATATATCGCCAACCATTATACAGCAGATAATGTGGTTATATCAATTGTTGGAAATATCGAACTTAATCAGGTTAAATCGTTATGTCAGACTTATTTCAATCAATTCGGGAAAAATAGAAAGACAGCTGAGTTAGACCAGACAATTGAATATACCTATAATAAAAAAGGAATACAGAAGAATATTGAGCAACTACATTTTTGTTTGGGTGTAAAAGGATTCGAACGCAATAATACTGATTACTATGCTTCAAACATTCTAAATAATCTGCTTGGAGGAAGTATGAGCTCTCGACTTTTTCAAAATATTCGAGAGAAAAGCGGTCTAGTATATAACATATACTCATTCCATTCCAGTTATCGCTCAGCGGGTTTGTTTGGAATCTATTCAGCCCTCAAGGAAGAAAATGTAGATGAAGTCCTTCAAATGGTAAACCAAGAAATCAAAGAACTAATTAAAGGAAATCTATCGAAAAATGAATTCAATCGATCAAAATCACAAATGATGGGCAACTACATTTTAAGCTTAGAGAACACATCCAATAGGATGACTGTACTTGGAAGAAGAGAACTTTTTTACAACGAAACCATTAACCCTGAAGATGTCATACCTAAGATAGAGCGTGTATCGTACGAGGATGTGGTTCGAGTTTCGAAAAAACTATTTAAAGATGCTACCTTTAATGTGGCCTACACAGGCAATATAGATAAAAAACCAAACTTAACAGATTTGTTTAGATAGTGTGGGAGGAATAGAGATGAAAGTGAAAATCGTGAAAGATAATGATTTCGATATGCCTAGATACGAAACAAGTGGTTCGGCTGGAATGGATTTAAGAGCAAAATTAGATGAAACGGTTGTGTTAAAACCATTTCAACGATATCTTGTACCAACTGGATTATATATGGAGATACCGGAAGGATACGAAGGTCAAGTTAGAGCCAGAAGTGGTTTGGCAATCAAGCATGGCATTAGTTTGGTAAACGGCATTGGCACTATAGATAGCGACTATCGAGGAGAAATCAAAGTGATTTTAATAAATTTAGGTGAGTTGGAATTTGAAATCAAAAATGGAGATAGGATTGCACAGATAATTTTTTCAAAAGTCACGCAGGCTAAAATAGAAGAGGTTGAGATAATCAATGTTTCTGAAAGAGGCGAAGGTGGCTTTGGGCATACAGGCTTGAATTGAAAGACGCGATATTTATGATATAATGAACGGGAGGATGAAATGACCATAATAGAAGGGATTGTGCTGGGTCTAGTGCAAGGAATTACAGAATTCTTGCCTGTCAGCAGCTCAGGACATCTTGCCATATTAAGCTTAATTTTTGGCATTGAAGAAGGCAACTTATTTTACAGTGTTATGCTTCATTTTAGCACTTTATTGGCTGTTGTGATATATTTCAGAGAAGAAGTCATCCAATTAATCGGAGCATTTTTCTCACTTGTTCGTCGAATCTATAAAAGAGAGGGCAATGCGTTTGAAAAATATGAACGGATGGTCCTGATGATTCTAATTGGGACCATTCCAACAGGAATCATGGGAGTTGGTCTTGGTTCTGTCTTTGAATCTTTATATAGTCAGTTACACTACATTGCTATTGCGCTGATCATTACGGGCATACTATTGTTACTGTCAGAACGTCTGGCTAAGAATAAATATAAGATTAAGAATTTTCCATATGCAAATGCTTTAGTAATTGGTATTTTCCAAGGATTTGCAATAACCCCTGGCATTTCTAGATCAGGTGCAACTATTGTGGGAGCTCTATTCATGGGGTTGGACAGAGAAGAAGCGGCAAGGTTTTCTTTTTTGCTCTCCATTCCTGCGATTTTGGGAGCGACATTATTAGAAATATTAAGCCTTGAAACAGGCGTTATGTTAATAAATAGCGGTTTGGTCATAGCGATGATACTATCATTTGTTTCTGGCTTAGCAGCAATAAGTTTATTGATGACCTTGATCAGAAGAGGGAAGCTATACTATTTTTCCATATACGTGTTTGCATTGGCAATTTCCATATGGTTGTTTATGGCTTGATACCAAGTTACAAGTAGGTGATTGTAAGTAATGAGTAGTCAGAAAAACAAATCAAATCAAAAGAAAAAACAAGTGTCAAAGAAAAAGATTACAAAAAGAGGGAGCAATAGTTCAAAAAAATCAAATAATGAACGATTGAGAAATGAGATCATTGGGATCATTTATATTATTGTAGGAATCCTTTTTCTTGTTTCAAAAAGATATGAAAGCGGTATGATGTTTGGTTATCTGACAGACTTTCTCAAACTTTTGGTGGGAAGAGGCTATGTCTTGGTCCCTTATTTTTGTCTTGTTACGGGAGGCTTGTATTTCGTCAATTATATCAAAAACCAAAACGTATCCAATATCAAATATGTTCTTGTCATATTTCTATCTATTGTATCATTGGTTACAATTAACGAAAAAGTCATACTTCAATCGACTATTTATGAAGTTAGAAATTTCAAAACGATCATAGAGTATTTTTCACAAGCCGCTTTATCAGACCCTGTTTCAGGCGGTGGGATTATTGGAGGATTGATTTCTTATGGATTGGTTTTTTTATTTGGAAGAGTTGGTTCGACCATAGTCAATGCAGGTTTCATTATTATTGGCTTGATCTTGTTCACAAAGAAAAGTTTTTATCTTACTACGAACCAATTGGTACAAAAGTTGGCAAAATTTGTGAAGCGTGTGGGACAAACCATATATGAGTTTGTTTTCATAGAAGAAAAATCCAAAAGAAAAGTGCCAGAAAAGACTGATAAAACAACAGCAAAACAAGATCAATCTACTGGCAAAGGTTATCTCTATAATTCCCATGATCATCTGGAAGAGTCAAAAAAGCAACGTGTGTTTGATATAAGTATATCTGGAAAAGAAATAACATCTGAAGAGGGATTGAATCCAATCAAGCAGTCAGAAAAAAACAGTCAAACAGAAAGAGTTCCCAGTGATGATAAATTAATGGATAAACCGCATAAAAAAGCCAATGAAAGAGATGATAAAAAACAACAAGAAAAGTCAGAAGAGCAGCCAAGAACGGTTAACAAAAGTAGCTATAGAATACCACCTATTTCGCTCTTAAGCGACAATACGAAAGCAAATGTTATAGGAGAGAAACAGGAAGCTATCGAAAGTGCAGATACTTTGTTAAACACCTTGAAGAGTTTTGGAATCGATTGCAAACTTGTTCAAATCAATAGAGGACCAACCATAACAAGGTATGAGTTACAGCCGGCACCAGGAGTTAAAGTGAGTCGTATAACCAATCTTTCAAAAGATATTGCACTGAGTCTTGCAAAATCAGATGTAAGAATTGAAGCACCCATACCAGGTAAAGCAGCTGTGGGGATTGAAGTACCTAACAGTAATAAGTCGAATGTATACATAAAAGACTTGGTTAATTCAAGATCATTTCATGACAAAGACATATCCATACCATTTGCCATTGGTAAGGATATCGGTGGAAAAAACATAATAGCCGACATTTCTGCCATGCCTCATCTTCTGATTGCAGGAGCTACAGGGTCAGGTAAGAGTGTATGTATCAATGCGCTGTTGATTAGTATTTTATATCGGGCAAAACCTGATCAAGTGAAACTAATATTGATTGATCCTAAAGTTGTCGAATTGAACATATACAATGGGCTGCCTCATTTGTTGATACCAGTAGTAACTGATCCAAGAAAAGCTGCCAATGCCTTGGGATGGGCGGTTCAAGAAATGACCAATAGATATGAATTGTTTGCCCAGAATAGTGTAAGGGATATTGGATCTTATAATGCAAAAAAAGGAATAGAAAACCCGGATGAAGTAATTCCTAAAATTGTAATAGTCATTGATGAATTGGCAGACCTCATGATGGTAGCTGCAAGTGATGTAGAAGATAGCATTACAAGATTAGCCCAACTAGCACGAGCAGCAGGAATACATTTGGTAATAGCAACGCAAAGACCTTCGGTAGATGTCATTACTGGCACCATCAAAGCAAACATTTCATCGCGTATTGCTTTTTCTGTGTCGTCCTATATTGATTCTCGGACAATTTTAGATTCAAGTGGTGCGGAAAAACTACTTGGGAAAGGGGACTTGTTGTACCATCCGGTTGGGACAAACAAGCACATTAGGATTCAAGGAGTTTTTGTCAGTGATGAAGAAGTAAAATCAGTCATTGACTATATAAAAGATCAAGGCATTGAAACGAGACAACAACAAACAATTGAAGAGATAACAGACATACAAATTGATGCCGGAAGTGACTATGATGAGCTGTTGGAAAAAGCAGCAGGTATGGTTGTAATGGAAGGTCAAGCATCCGTTTCCTATATGCAAAGAAAACTGAAAGTAGGTTATGCGAGAGCGGCTAGAATTATTGACCAACTTGAAGAAATTGGAGTGGTTGGGCCTCATGAAGGGAGCAAACCGAGAAAAGTATTGATCAATGTAGAAGAATTAGAACAGATAGCTTTTTAGGAGAAATATGGAAAAGATACATATAGTAACATTAGGATGTTCAAAAAATACAGTGGATTCTGAATATATGCTAGGAATACTCAAATCTGAATACGCATTAACTTCGGATATCAGTGAGGCGGATATCGTCATCATTAATACGTGTACGTTCATTAATGATGCAAAGGAAGAATCCATAGAAGCTATATTTGACGTCGTTCAATTGAAAAATGAAGGCATCACAAAGAAAATTGTTTTAGCGGGATGTCTCTCCCAACGATATGCGGAAGAACTCTTACAAGAGATTCCTGAGATTGATTTGTTTATAGGGACATCTAATTATGATGAGATTTTGTCGATGATTAAAACCCGTGATAAAATAAAAGTGGAAGATCCATCTAGGGAACTGAAAGAGAATTTACCCAGAGTACAAACTGAGAGCACTCATTTTGCGTATGTGAAGATTTCTGAAGGGTGCGACAATTTTTGCACATACTGTATCATCCCTAAAGTGAGAGGTAAGTACCGAAGTCGGACAATTGAGAATGTTTTGAGAGAGGTAAAAAACCTGGCCATGAATGGTGTGCGAGAGATTATTCTAATTGCACAAGATACCAGTAAGTATGGCCTTGATTTATATGGGGAAAAGAAACTTCACGAATTAATTGAGGAAATTGCAAAAATTGAAGAAGTCAAATGGATAAGAATTCATTATATATATCCTGAAGATTTCTATGACGAGCTTATTAAATCTTTTGAAAAAACAGACAAGCTTGTCAATTATTTCGAAACCCCATTGCAACACATCAATAATCAAGTCTTAAAAAGAATGAACAGAAAAACAAACAGGGAAGATATTGAAGCATTGATTGCTACAATTCGTCAACGGATACCAGATGCTGCAATTAGAACAACTTTGATAGTAGGTTTCCCAGGAGAAACACGCGATCAGTTTCTTGAACTTGAAGAATTTGTAAAGTCTGCAGAATTTGAACGATTAGGAGTGTTTACCTACTCTGAGGAAGAAGACACCCCAGCCTATCGTCTCCCCGATAAAATTGAAGAAGATGAAAAAAAACATCGTAGAGATCGGCTGATGTTGATCCAGCAAGAGTTGGTATTAAAAAACAACCAAAAGAGAGTAGGACAAGTACTGGATGTTATAATTGATGAGGCGTATGACACGGATACGTATGTAGGTAGATCTTACATGGATTCTCCAGACATTGATGGGGTTGTTTACGTCAACAGCGATGTACAATTAAACCCAGGTGACTTAATTCCGGTTAAAATCACAGATTATATGGAATATGATTTAATAGGAGGGTATGATGAACCTGCCAAATAAGCTGACACTGCTTCGGATTTTTCTAATTCCTATCTTCATGTTTTTTTTGCTAAATGAGAGCTTAACTTTTGCTCCTACTGCTGCATTAATTGTTTATGTGGTAGCTTCTTTAACGGATATGCTAGATGGATATATTGCCAGAAAATATCAACTCATAACTGATTTTGGAAAGTTCATGGATCCTTTGGCAGACAAGTTGCTTGTGATTGCGTCGTTAATTTGCTTTGTTGAAATGAACTATTTGGGAGCATGGGCAGCCATGATTATTATTGCGAGAGAGTTGATTATTACAGGTTTCCGGACATTGGCAGCTTCAAAAGGTGTTACATTAGCAGCAAATCAATGGGGAAAATTAAAGACAATTTTTCAAATGGTGACAATAATAGGTGTGTTGATTGAAAACACAGGTACAATGATTGATTTAACCAGTATAATTGGCATGCTTTGGATCGTTACAGTTTTTTTGACCTTAATGTCGGGCGCTGTCTACCTATTTCAAAATAGATCGGTGCTTAATTAAAATTTGACATTACCAAAAGTATGTTCTATAATAAAATGAAATCAAAACAAATGTTCTAACATTCTAATATAAGGTAGGTAAGTAATGGAAAAAGAAAAAGCTTTAGAACTGGCCATCAGCCAAATTGAAAGACAATTCGGGAAAGGGTCTGTCATGAAACTTGGAGAAGACAGCAAATTGAATGTGGAAACAATTTCGACAGGTGCGTTGCCTTTGGATGTTGCTTTGGGTATAGGAGGCTTGCCAAGAGGTCGTGTAATTGAGATATATGGTCCGGAATCTTCCGGAAAAACAACAGTTGCTTTGCATGCGATAGCAGAAGCACAGAAAAAAGGAGGCATAGCGGCCTTTATTGATGCGGAACATGCTTTAGATCCTGCTTATGCAAAGAATTTAGGTGTTAATATAGATGACTTAATAGTATCACAGCCTGACACAGGTGAACAGGCGCTTGAGATAGCGGAAGCATTAGTTAGAAGTAACGCCATTGATATAGTTGTCATTGATTCAGTTGCAGCATTGGTACCCCGTGCAGAACTTGAAGGGGAGATGGGAGATGCTCATGTAGGGTTGCAAGCCCGATTAATGTCCCAAGCTTTAAGAAAGTTAGCGGGTGCGATCAAAAAATCAAATACCATCGCCATTTTCATTAACCAACTTAGAGAAAAAGTAGGTATTATGTTTGGAAGTCCAGAAACGACTTCAGGAGGAAGGGCTCTAAAATTTTATGCATCTGTCAGACTTGACGTTAGGCGAATTGAAACGCTTAAAAAGGGAACTGAAATGATTGGGAATCGAACAAGAGTCAAAGTAGTCAAAAACAAAGTAGCAGCACCATTCAAGACAGCAGAGTTCGATATCATATATGGAAAAGGCATTTCAAATGAAGGCTGCATTTTGGACTTAGGTGTTGATTGTGACGTTGTGACAAAATCCGGTGCGTGGTTTAGTTATGGAGATGTCAGACTTGGTCAAGGCCGTGAGAATTCCAAAGAATTTTTAGAAACGAACAAAGAAATTGCAGAAGAGATAGAAAAGGTAATCAGAAACAAATGTGGTTTTGAAGTAAAGGCAGAAGAAAACAATAAATCGGATGAGATAAAAAAAGAGCGATAATGCTCTTTTTTGGTTTAAATCAAATTCCTTGACACATACAACAAAAAATACTAAAATTACTATATACTTTCTCAAAAGATAAGTTCTATTGATGAGAATAGATTTGAATCTTGATAATTGAATACTAGGAGGTGACAATTTGTTACAATATTTTTTGTATGCTTCGGCAGGTGCGGTAGCGGGAGGTTTTTTAGGCTATATTATTAGAAAACTTTCAGCTGAAAGAAAAATCATTAGTGCAGAGAACGAAGCAAGAAGAATCATAGAGGACGGAATAAAAACATCAGAAACCAAAAAGAAAGAACTTTTGATAGAAGCAAAAGATGAAGTTCATAAAATGAGAAACGAGTCAGAGAGAGAGAACAAAGAAAGAAGAGCCGAACTTCAAAAGCTTGAAAAGAGATTGCTTAAAAAAGAAGAAGTCCTCGATAATAAGAATGAGCAATTTGAAAAAAGAGAAGAAAAACTGAACAAAAAGCACAAAGAAATTGAAACAAAAGAGAAAGAAGTCGAAGAGGCGATTGAGAAACAGAGACTTGAGTTAGAACGAATATCTGGTATGACCTCTGAAGAGGCAAAAGAAATGCTATTAGAAGACATTAGGAAAGAAGCGGAATACGAGGCAGCTGTTTTGATAAAAGAAATCGAAAGAGATGCAAAAGAGAATGCGGATAAAAAAGCAAGAGAAATTGTCAGTTACGCCATTCAAAAATGTTCTGCAGATCATGTGGCAGAAACAACAGTATCCGTTGTGGATTTACCTAATGATGAGATGAAAGGGAGAATAATCGGCCGTGAGGGAAGAAACATTAGAGCATTGGAAACTTTGACTGGTATCGATCTAATTATTGATGATACCCCGGAAGCGGTTGTTATATCAGGATTTGATCCTATTAGAAGAGAAGTTGCAAGAATAGCTTTAGAGAAATTGGTTAACGATGGCAGAATTCACCCAGCTAGAATTGAAGAAATGGTAGAAAGAGCAAGAAAAGAGATCAACCAAATCATCAAAGACGAGGGTGAAAAAGCAGCATTTGACACAGGTATTCACGGTTTGAAAGGTGAAATGATCAAACTATTAGGAAGACTGAAGTATCGTACAAGTTATGGCCAAAACGTTTTAAAACACTCAATTGAAGTAGCACACTTAAGTGGTATTATGGCAGCAGAACTTGGTGCAGATGTAAAAATTGCGAAGCGTGCAGGGTTGCTACATGACATAGGAAAAGCAGTAGATCATGAAATAGAAGGCCCTCATGTTGAGATTGGAGCAGAGATTGCGCGAAAGCACAGAGAGAGTAGTGAAGTGGTGCATGCAATAGAAGCCCATCATGGCGATGTAGAACCAACGACAGTGGAAGCTGTGATTGTACAAGCAGCAGATGCTATATCAGCAGCAAGACCTGGAGCCAGAAGAGAAACGCTTGAATCATATATCAAAAGACTTGAGAGACTTGAAGAAATCGCAAATTCCTTTAACGGAGTAGAAAAATCCTTTGCGATTCAAGCAGGTCGAGAAGTTAGAATCATGGTTAAACCAGAAGATGTAAATGACAACAGCATTGTTGTAATCGCCAAAAATATTGTCAAGCGAATTGAAGAGGAATTGGAATACCCAGGACAGATAAAAGTGAATGTTGTTCGGGAAACCAGAGCCATTGAATACGCGAAGTAAGATAGAAGTAAGATAAAAGAAGTAAACGAGAGTTTACTTCTTTTTAATATCGGGTTATAATTCAAGGGTACGATTAGCTACTTATGGTAAGAGAGGAGTGATTAAAATCGATAATTTAGATCAGTACAGGAACCCATTAATAACAAGATATGCCAGTAAAGAGATGAGTTTTATTTTTTCAGATAACTTCAAGTTTTCAACTTGGAGAAAATTATGGGTTGCTTTGGCAAAAGCTGAGCAAAAGTTAGGAATTGAAATTTCAGATGAGCAAATTGATGAAATGATGAGTCATGTTCACGATATTGATTATAAGATGGCAAAAAATATAGAAAAAGAGGTAAGACATGATGTAATGGCTCATGTACATACTTTTGGTGCTCAATGCCCACTAGCCAAGCCAATTATCCATTTAGGGGCTACTAGCGCCTATGTGGGAGACAATACAGACATCATTCAAATGAGAGAGGCCTTAGTCCTCATAAAAAAGAAATTGGTCAATTTAATGAATGAGATGGCCTCATTTGCTCTGGCTTATAAAAAAGTTCCTACATTAGGATTCACGCATTTCCAGCCTGCCCAATTAACAACAGTTGGTAAACGTGCTTCGATGTGGTTGCAGGATCTCTACTTTGATTATTTGGACCTTGATTATGTACTAACAAATCTTAAACTTAGAGGCGTGAAAGGCACAACAGGAACGCAAGCAAGCTTTCTAAATCTATTTGAAGAAGACAGTCAAAAAGTAATTGAATTGGAAAAACTGGTTGCAAGAGAGATGGAGTTCGATGAAGCGTATGACATTACGGGCCAGACATACCCAAGAAAAATTGATGTCAAAGTTACTCAAGTTTTGAGTGGTATTGCTCAAAGCATGCACAAAATGACCAATGATATTCGTCTATTGCAACATTTGAAAGAGATTGAAGAACCTTTTGAAAAAAAGCAGATTGGTTCGTCAGCTATGGCCTATAAACGCAATCCTATGCGAAGTGAGAGGGTAGCGGCTTTATCTCGATTCGTTGTGAATATAAGCCATAATACAGAAGACACGGCATCTACCCAGTGGTTTGAAAGAACGCTTGATGACTCAGCTAACAAACGCTTAACCATCCCGCAAGGATTCTTGGCATGTGATGCGATTCTTGACATAGGAATCAATATATTTCAAGGTATCATTGTTAATGAAGAAGTAATCACAAAGCACATAAATGAAGAATTTCCATTCATGATTACTGAAAATATTATTATGGAAGCAGTGAAAAAAGGTGCAGATAGACAAGTTATGCACGAAATCATCCGTGTGCTATCTATGGAAGCTGCAGAACAAGTCAAACGATATGGTAAGCAAAATGATTTGATTGAGCGTATGATTGCTTCAGACGCCATCAAACTCACAGAAGATGAAATTGTCGAAATTATTCAGCCTGAAAAATTCATTGGAAGAAGTCATGAACAAGTTGAATTTTTTGTTAACAACAAAATTAAGCCAATTCTTAAAAAACACTCAGAATGGTTAGGCATTAAGACAGTCTTGAAAGTATAGTAGAATATTATAAATAGAATGTGAACTCCAGTAAATTAGATAAATTTGTCGCAAAATAGTTATTTTGCGACAAAAAATACGGAGACAAGCAGGTGTGAAATATGGATTATCTGGACTCCCCTCCATTGTTAAGCGATTTTCTTAACTACATAGAGACCATCCAAGGCAAATCAGAAAGAACCGTCAAGGAATATTATTTAGATTTACGCGTTTTTTATAGGTTTTGCGGCATTAGGTTTAAATTGACGGATGTAAAAATATTTGATGAGATTGACATCAGTTCCCTACCGGAGCATTTCCTGAAAGAAATCAAAATTAGAGATTTGCACGCCTTTGTATCGTTCATTGATAAAATGCGCGGGAACAACAACAAGACTAAGGCGCGTAAAATCGCCAGTTTAAGAGCTTTTTTTAAATATTTGGTACATGTAGTCAATGAGATCGAAAAAAACCCTGCAGAAAACTTAGAGACGCCTAAAATTGAAAGCAGGCATCCTGTCCACTTGACTTTAGAAGATGCCAAAAAATTGCTGAATTCGGTTGGAGGAACTTTTAGAATAAGGGATTATGCTATTATTACCCTATTTTTAAATTGTGGGATTCGATTATCAGAACTGGTTAGCATAGATATTGATAAGATAAAGCAAAACACACTCACAGTTATAGGAAAAGGCGATAAGGAACGTACGGTCTATTTGAATGATTCATGTCAAGAGGCTATTCATAGCTACCTAGAGGTTCGACCAGAACCGTTGAACGAAGATGACAAAGCCCTGTTTCTAAGCTCAAGAAGACAACGTATTTCTCCAAAGGCCATTCAACATATGTTGAAAAAACATTTGACAAATGCAGGACTATTAGACCAACATTATTCCCCTCATAAACTAAGACATACTGCCGCGACATTGATGTATCAATATGGGAATGTTGATATCCGAGCTCTTCAAGAAATTCTCGGACATGAAAGTGTTTCGACAACCCAAATTTACACACATATCAATAGTGAGAGACTCAAGAAAGCTGTTGAAAGCAATCCACTAGGAAAGGAAACCATTGCTAATAAGGAAAAAAGTCCTTCAGAAATAAAAACAACCAAAAACAAAAAAAAGTGAACGGCTCAGTGTAAACTTACAGGAGCACGTTCTTTTTTTACAATTTTTAGACAATAGGAACAATCAAAACCTGTCCAGGATAAATTCTTCCATCTTTCAATTCATTTAACTTCATTAGCTCGTACAAATCCTTTTGAATGGATCCAGAAGGCCCATAATCTTTTGCGATCTGCCATAACGTATCTCCTTCTATGACGGGTATTTCCATATAATTGTAAGTATTGGCAGAATAAGCGGAAATTTGATAGATGGTGACGGATATGAGAATAAATAAGAAGATGGATGAAATTAGGATGAAATTTCGGAATCTTCTGGGCTCTATAACTCGGTAACGTCCAAATAAAATCATGTAAACACCTCCGGCAAACCTTTGTTTGATTACATCATAACAGAACAAAAGTTTGATGTCAACAATTTTATGAACAAACGTTTGAATTGTGGAATAGACTATGTTATAATAAAAAAAAATGAATGAGGTGTACTTAATGTATGAGGATTTATCAAAAAAACAAGGTATGATATTGAATTTTATAAAAAATGAGATTGGAAAGAAAGGTTATCCCCCATCAGTGCGAGAAATCTGCAAAGCCGTTGAATTAAGCTCTACTTCGACTGTGCACTCTCACTTGACGGCGTTAGAGAAGAAAGGCTATATTAGAAAAGGAAATAATAAAAATAGAGCCATTGAAGTTATAGATCAGGATACAGTTATGTATGACTTGCCAAAGAAAGAAATAACCCATATTCCATTGATTGGAAGCATTGCTGCAGGACAACCTATATTAGCGGTTGAAAATGTAGAAGACTTGTTCCCTGTCCCAGTAGAATGGGTGGATAACTCGGAGTCTTTCGTACTGAAAGTGAAAGGTGACAGCATGATTGACGCAGGGATATTTGATGGAGATTATGTTGTGATTTCTCGAACTAGCGTTGCTAGAAATGGTGAAATCATTGCCGCTTTAGTTGATGAAGAAGCGACTCTCAAACGATTTTTCAGAGAAAAGCACCACATTCGGCTTCAGCCTGAGAATAAGACAATGTCCCCTCTGCTTGTTGAGGACGTCATTGTATTAGGCCGTTTAAAATGTGTAATCAGAAAATATTGATCTATACAGAAAAATACACCTATTGTACATGTATACATGCAATAGGTGTATTTTGGTATGAATCGATTTATTTAGAGTGTTCGCTTAGAATGGTTTCATAGGCAATGGCGGTTGCCAGCTTACATTGTGCGTAAGTGAGTCCGCCTTGGTAAAATGCGGTGTAGGGCTCTCTTATGGGTGCATCGGCACTAATCTCGATGGACGAACCTTGAATAAACGCACCAGAAGCCATGATGACATCATCAGTATAACCTGGCATTGGCCAAGCTTCAGGGACAACATGAGCATCTACAGGAGATGATTTTTGAATGCTCTGACAAAATTTGATGAGACGTTCTCTTGAATGAAAGATAATGCTTTGAATGATGTCGCTTCGTTCGTCATCAATAGATGGAACAACTTGATAACCTAAACCGTTAAAAACATGAGCAATCAACATAGCGCCTTTAAGAGATTCAGAAACAACAGAAGGTGCTAAATATAAACCTTGTAAAGTGTTTCTGGTTTGTCCAAAAGTAAGACCAACTTCTTTTCCAATACCTGGAGCAGTAAGTCGATTGGCAATTTGATGGATTAATGTTGACTTGCCACAGATGTAACCACCCGTCAGCGCAATGCCTCCACCTGGATTTTTTATCAAGGACCCAACAGTTAAATCTGCGCCAACATTGCTAGGTTCCATAGTTTCTATGAATTCTCCATAACAATTATCTACCATGATGATGATATCAGGATATTCAGATTTGATTGTTTTGATGACAGATTCTATTTTGTTGATAGTAATTGCTTTACGATGGCTATATCCAGTTGAACGTTGAATCATAACAACTTTAGTAGTAGGGTCTATATTTTTCTTTATCTCTTTGACATCAAAATCCTCAGCATCGATTAGGTCCACTTCACGGTAAACAATGCCTTGCGAGATCAAATTATTGGGCTCATCTCCTTGAGTTCCTATTACTGTGAGGAGGGTATCATAAGGCTTTCCAGAAATAGACAGTATGCTGTCCCCATATTGTGTAATGCCGGATAGGGTTAAATACAATGCATGTGTTCCGGAAACAATGTTAGGACGTACGAGAGCATCTTCTGTTCCAAAGACACGTGAATAAACTTCTTCCACTTTTTCTCTGCCAGGATCGTTGTAACCATAACCAGTGTTCCAATAAAAGTTGGTGTAGTTCAATCGAGAATCTTGCATGGCCTTTATTATTTTAAGATGGTTGTATTCTTTTATATGGTCGATCCGTCTAAATGGTTGGTCAAGACAATATTCAGCCTCTGCTATAGCAGAGGCTGTTTGCTCATTAATATCGTATAGTTTACATAAATTAAATTGATTCAACCTTGCCTCCCGTTATTCTGCATTTGACTGAATGCGTATATTAGCATCTGGAACAATTGTTGCGATGGCATGTTTGTAGATTAATTGTTGCTTATCATTTAGTTCGAAGACGATACAATAATTATCAAACCCTTTAACAAAGCCTCTGAGTTTGACACCCGTCGTTAAAAACAAAGTCAATGCAATCTTATCTTTTCTTGCTTGATTCAAAAATGAATCTTGAATATTAATTGTTTGTTTCATCTGGTACTCCCCTTTCGGTTAAATGGTTTTTTATTATGGAATAAGTACGATCCAGATTACTTGGATCTACTGTTACCCAATGAATTCTTTGGTCAGATTTGAACCATGTGAATTGTCTTTTTGCAAACCGACGTGTATTTCGCTTTATAAGTTGCACTGCTGTTTCATAAGTTATCTCGTGTTTCAGGTGTTGAATCATTTCTTTGTAGCCAATTCCTTTCATGGAAACAAGATCTTCTCCGTAACCCGACTTGAGAAGTTGCTCAACCTCTTCTATCAAGCCTTGATTCAGCATATCGTCCACACGATGATTAATTCTATTATACAGTAAATCACGACTCATTTCCAATCCGATCAATATATAATCAAACGCATCGGCTTCCTTTCGAAAGTTTTGATTTAGAGAAGAGAATGTTTTTCCAGTGATTCGATAAACTTCCAAGGCACGAATCACTCTCTTTACATTGTTGGGATGAATTTTATCTGCAGAAGCAGGGTCACTGATGGTCAATTCATGGTGCAAAGCCTCAGAGCCATGCTTTTTTGCGTAATTAGAAAGCTCTTGTCGAATATTAGAATCACGAATTGATCTAGAAAAATCCAACTCATAAATTAAAGCGTTAACGTAAAGTCCTGTACCTCCTGCAATGACAGGAATTTTATTCTTCTGATGAAGTTGGGAAATAAGATTAAGAGCTCTTGATTTGAAATCAGAGACCGTAAACATTTCATCAGGATTAACGATATCAATCAAATGGTGAGGAATGCCTTCTTTTTCACGTTCAGTAATTTTTGCGGTGCCAATGTCCATCCCTTTATAAATCTGCATCGCATCGGCTGATATGATCTCTGAATGAATGCTTTTGGCAATTTTAACAGAAGTACTTGTTTTGCCAACAGCGGTGGGTCCAACTATTAAAATGACTTTTCTTTTATCTGTTTTCATTGACATCACCTCTATCGATCAAAAAGCTTTTCTATTTCTGACTGCGCGAATTTTATCCAAATAGGCCTTCCGTGAGGACAGGTGTGGGGAGAGTCACAACTTGATAGTTCTGCCAATAGAACGTCTACTTCTCTCCTATTTAAAGGGTCACTGATTTTTACAGATAAGACGCAAGCCTTCTTTATTAATCTTTCAATATCGGGTAATTGATCGTGTAGATTATTTTGTAGGTCGTCCAACAATCCATACATCATTTTCTTAAGAGGAACATCCGAGAAAAGCATAGGAATTGCTGTCAAAACCAAAGCATTTGTACCAAAATCCTCAATTTCAAAGCCCAGCTGGCCAAGCAACTCTATTTGATTCAGTGCTTGTTGGTATTCAGATGAGCTTAGATGCAGTACCTCAGGCATTAGAAGCGGTTGTATGGAAATGGATTTATGCTTGTATTGCTTGAGCAGCTTTTCATAATTGATGCGTTCATGGGCAGCATGTTGATCCATAATATATAATTCTTTTAGCAAGGGGTTTTCAAAGATAAGATACCCCAACGAGAAAGTCCCAATATAGACTAAGTGGTCATATATAATCGATTTATTAGGATGGTTGTTAGATGCAATATAATCGTCGTCTTTAGGGTCCGAAACATAAGGGTTTTTGTCCATATGAATAAAACCTTGATTGGGCTCTACCTTGATATCTGAATTTCTAACAGGTGGCTCAAAAATGAGGTCGGATTCTTCTATCAAAGGTGGACTATCCATTTCTCCATTAGGCTCAGTTGATGGTTTGGATTGATGAGAAGAAGGTCTTTTTGTCAGAAACTTTTCGCGTAAAATTTTTGATACAAGATGATAGAGCAAGCTTTCAATATCGCTATGGTTTTCAATTTTAACAATGGCTTTCTGTGGGTGGATATTAACATCAATGCTTTTAGGATCAAGAGTCAAATAAAGGACAAATCCTGGGAACCTTCCCTTGGGCAGAAGGCTACCATAAGCCCTTTCGATGGCTAAAGAAAGGTTTTTATCACTTATAAATCGACCGTTTACAAATAACAACTGCATCTTTCGATTGCCACGAAAGTAGTTCAAATCCGTGACATAACCGCTTAGTTCAAGTTGTTCAGAGATGTGCTTCAATGGGATTAATGATTTTGAAAAATCACCTCCTAGAACGCTTGCGATGATGTTTTCACGTGTGGATTGCATAGGAGTGGACAATACGATTTGATGATCTTTAATGTATTTAAAAGATACATGAGGATTGATAAGAGATAGTTTTGTGACAATGTCTGTTACATGTGTGGTTTCAGCTTGATCAGACTTCAAAAACTTTTTTCGTGCAGGTATATTGTAAAACAGATTGCGTACAATGACAGTAGTTCCTTTAACACAACCCACAGATTTTTGAGAGACCTTATCTCCTCCCTGAACAACTAATGATTGTCCGATTTCTCCTTGTGAAGTTCGGGAGGTGATTTCAAATTGAGAAACGGCAGCAATGCTGGATAACGCTTCGCCACGAAATCCCAACGTCTTGAGTTGGTATAAATCATCTATGACCTCAATTTTGCTAGTGGCATGTCTGATGACACTTTTATTAATCTCTTCTTCAGGGATACCCAATCCATTATCTGTTACGCGAATATAGGATTTACCACCTTTTCTGATTTCCACTACAATCTCATCTGCCTCTGCATCTAAAGCATTTTCGACCAATTCTTTAATGACGGAAGCAGGGCTTTCAACAACTTCACCGGCAGCAATTTTATCAACAGTAGAAGAATCCAAAATTTGAATGGGCATTATTGATTCAACTCCTTTGCTTTTTCAATCAAATCACTTAACAAATTCATCGCTTGGATAGGAGTGAGATGATTGATATTGATGGGCATTAACGATTCATTAATAAAAGCTTTGTACTCGTTATTCAAATCCCAAAAAGCCATTTGATCGGCAACAGATTTTTCAGTGCGCATAAGATCTGTACTGGTTGGCTTGCTCGATGAGAAATCAGATAATTCCAATTTGTGAAGAATGTCAAAAGCTCGCTTAATCAAATCGTTTGGGATTCCAGCTAATCGCGCAACGTGAATACCATAACTTTTGTCTACACTACCTTTTGCAATTTTGCGCAAAAATATGATGTCATCACCGGATTCTTTTATCAGAATCTTATAATTTCTAATCCCCTCAATTTTGTCTTCTAATGCAGACAACTCGTGATAGTGTGTGGCAAAAAGTGTCTTCGAACGGATTTTTTCGACCATATACTCAGTAACTGCCCAAGCAATGCTTAGTCCATCATAGGTGCTTGTTCCTCTACCAATTTCATCAAGTATAACAAGGCTATCTGGAGTGGCATTTTTGATAATATTAGATACTTCTGACATTTCAACCATAAAAGTACTTTGTCCACTTGATAAATCATCAGATGCACCAACACGGCTAAATACTTTATCTACCAAGCAAATATCGGCTTCCTCAGCAGGCACAAAGCTCCCAATATGGGCTAGAATTGTAATTAAGGCGACTTGACGCATATAAGTTGATTTACCTGCCATGTTTGGACCTGTTACAATAGAAAAGCGTTGGTCACTGGTATTGATGTACGTGTTGTTTGGGATAAATAGATTATCCAACAAAACTTTCTCCACAACAGGATGACGGCCATTGACAATATTTATGTAGCCTTCGTGATTTATTTTGGGCCGCTTGTATGAGTTTTTAATAGCTACTGTGCAAAGAGAGTTCAAAGCATCTAAAACGGCTACATAGTCAGCAGAAGTCTGGATGCGAATCAATTGATTGTTGACAAATGTACGGATTTCTTGAAATAGCTCGTATTCTAGTTTTTCAAGCTTGGCAGATGCATTCAGTATTTTCGACTCCATTTCCTTTAAGTCCGGCGTAACGTATCTCTCAGCATTAGCCAAAGTCTGTTTTCTAATGTAATGATCGGGTACAAGTTTTATGTAAGATTTTGTCACTTCTATGTAGTAACCGAAAATACGATTGAATCCAATCTTTAGGTTCTTAATTCCAGTAGATTCTCTTTCTTTAGCAACTAATTGATTGATCCAATCTTTTCCATGAGTGGTGATTTCTCTTAACTCATCCAATTCAGTGTGATAACCGTCTTTAATAAGGCCACCCTCCTTAATAGACACGGGTGGATTTTCTACAATGCTAGTGCCAATGAGATCATAGACATCTTTTAAAGTATCAAGCTTTGTTGATATATCTTTAAAAAGATCACAATTAAGACTTGATATATCAGAAACCAAATCGGGCAGTACTTCTATAGACTGTTTAAGCGCATTCATATCTCGCGCATTGCAGTTTCCATATACGATACGACTCAACAAACGTTCAATATCATAGACTTGCTTTAAATGTTGGGTAATATTATTGGCAGCCAAAGTGTCATGATAGAGACACTCAACGGCATCTTGTCGATCTTCTATTCCAGAGATGTTTTGCAAAGGTTCTAATAGCCATTTTTTGAGTTTTCGTGCTCCCATGGCAGTTTTGGTGTGGTCGATAACATAGAACAAGGTGTTCTTTTTGTTGGTACCTCTTATAGGCTCTACCAATTCGAGATTCTTTCTTGTGCTGCTATCTATAGCCATATAGTCGTATGGATAATAGGTCACGAGATGATTGAGGTGGCTGAGTGCAATTCTCTGAGTGTTTTGCAGATAGTCTATAAGCATCCCTACAGCAAGCACTACAGCCTTATCTGTTGGAGTAATACCTAATGCTTCAATAGAAATAACCTCAAAATGCGTCTTGATTATGTTTACATAATGTGACCAGTCAGAGGGTGAATCTAGTAAACTCATACTATCTATGAATGGTTCCTCTGTGTTAAGATGGAGTTGTGAAAATAGCTTCACAAGAGATTTATTGGTAATGGTTTCAGTAGGTGATATTTTCTGCAATTCATGATAAACGCTCACTAACAACCGATCGCTGGCCATATCTTCCAGCAAAACGCAAAAAATACTGCCCGTAGAAACATCTGCGTAAGCAATGCCACACTCGTTTTTAGTCAGATAGAGGCTGCAAAGATAGTTGTTCTTTTTTTCATCAAGAACTTTTTCATCGATTACAGTCCCAGGAGTGATAATTCTTACCACTTCTCTCTTCACCAATTTTTTATTTGAAGGTTCTTCCACTTGTTCGCAAATAGCCACTTTTTTTCCATTTTCAATGAGTTTTGAGATGTAACCATCAGCAGAATGGAATGGAACGCCACACATAGGTGCTTTCTCATCCAATCCACACTCTCTAGCAGTGAGGGTTATTTCAAGTATTTTTGAAGCAACCAAGGCATCCTCAAAAAACATTTCGTAAAAGTCACCTAAACGAAAAAAAAGAATGCTGTCAGGATGTTTTTTCTTAATTGTCATAAATTGTTGCATCATGGGTGTTAGTTGATTCATAAGATCACCTTTATATTAGAATTCCTTCCATGTACCATGTTTTGGCATGTGTTATACGGACAGGGGCAAGTTTGCCAATTAGTTGTTTTGATCCTTTAAAATGGACCAATTTATTACCCTCTGTTCTTCCCGTCAAGTATTCTGATTTGTTCTTACTTATATCATCCACTAATACAATGTGTTCTTCTCCTACATGTTGAAGGTTTTTTTCTTCAAAAATAGGATACAATGTGCTCAGCAAGCGTTCAAAACGCTGCTGCTTGACGTGCTCTGGTATTTGATCCTCTCTCTTTCCAGCAGATGTACCGGGTCTGATAGAATAAAGAAAGGTAAAAGCAGAGTCAAATCTTACTTTCTTTATTAGATCAATGGTTTCATCAAAGTCATCATTAGTTTCTCCAGGAAAACCGACAATAACGTCAGTGGATATAGATATATCAGGGATGTTTCTTCTTAAATCGGATATAAAATCTAAATACTGCCTTTTGGTATACTTGCGGTTCATTTCCTTCAATACTTTTGTACTTCCCGACTGAACAGGCAAATGAAGTTGATTACAGACTTTATCACTAGTTTTTATAGCTTCTATAAAATCTTGGTTCACATCTTTGGGATGAGAAGAAATAAAGCGTATCCTTCCTATTTCTTCAATGTTGTTCAATTCTCTGAGCAAGTCAGGGAAATAATAGTTGTTTGGCAAATCGTTTCCATAAGAGTTGACATTTTGACCTAATAAAGTTACTTCTTGATAGCCATTTTGCGCTAAAGCTCTGACTTCGTTAACAATATCTGACGTAGAACGACTTCGCTCACGTCCCCTAGTAAAAGGAACCACACAATAGGAACAAAAGTTGTTGCAGCCGTACATAATATTGACAAAAGCTTTGTGTGAGAATTTCCGAGTTTTAGGAACTGCTTCTTCAAGATTGGTACTATTCTCTGCAATGGCGATTATTTTGCGTTTGTTTCGAGTAAGATCGTATAGAAGTTCGGGAAGTTGGTCATAAGTATTGGTACCAAAGACTAAATCTATGAAAGGATATCTTTTTAGGATGTTCTCTCGAATCTCTTGATTTTGTGGGATACAACCACAAACTGCAATAATCTTTTCTGGATGATCCAATTTGAGTTTTTTAACGGCTCCCAGCTTTCCGTAGAGTTTGTTCTCAGCGTTTTCTCGTATAAGACAAGTATTGAAAATAACAAGATCAGCCTCTTCTTTGTCTGTTGTTTCCAAGTAGCCTTGACTGTTTAACAAACCACTTATTTTTTCAGAATCGTACTCGTTCATTTGACAGCCGAAGGTCTCTATGTAATATTGTTTGTTCATCTTATCACCTTTTCTTTGATTAATTGCTTAAACTACATTATTTTAACATATTGAGCTCTAAAATTAAACCACCTAAAAAAAGCTGTTAGCGGGTGACTAACAACTTTTTAAAAACGAGATGGTATTGACTAGTTTTTGTCCTTGAACAAATCGCCTATTGTAAAATTATCGTCTCCGAGTGTGTAGCTAGAAGGCTGCTCTTCTTTTGTGGTCTGATTTTGAGCTGCTTCATTTTCTATGATCATGGATAACTTGATCGTTTTGCTTTTTCGGTTAATATCCATGATCTTACAAGCCACTTCTTGGTCTTTTTCAAGAATTTGCGCAGGTGATCGCAGTTTGTCTTTGGAGACTTTGTTGGTAGGAACAAATCCTTCGATTTCATCATCCAAAGCAACTACTACTCCCTCGACGGTCATGCTTTTTACTGTTCCATTAACGACATCATAGCGTTTCAAATTTTTGGTGTATTTGACAAAAGGATCCTCTGTCAGCTGTTTGGCACCAAGAGACAATCGTTCTCGCTTAGTGTCAATGTTGAGTATTTTGACTTCAATTTCTTGCCCAACAGTCAACACATCTGAAGGATGTTTTACCATATCCCAAGATATATCCGAAACATGTAAAAGCCCTTGAACATTATCAATTTCAACGAATGCTCCAAAATCCGTCAGAGATACAATTTTTCCAGTGACGATCTCATTGGCTTGGTGATTTTCGTCAAACAGCTCGAATGGCCTCTTTAAGGTAGCTTTAAGACTTAAGGACATGCGTTTTTTATCAGGATCTACTTTCAACACCTTAACACTGATGTGATCTCCTTCTGAAATAACTTCTGAAGGATGTTTAATTCTATTCCAAGAGATTTCATTGATGTGTAACAACCCTTCAATTCCATTAACTTCAACAAAAGCTCCAAAGTCAACGATTCGCTTAACTAAACCATCGTAAGTCTCTTTGACTTGAATGGTTTCCCATGCCGCTTGTTCTTTTTCTTTAGCCTCTTCAATCTCTAAAACCTTTCTTGAAAAGATAAGCTTGTTTCGATTGTTTTTCATTTTTGCCTCGATGATACGAACATCAAGTGTCTTTCCAACAAATTCACTAGGCTGGTCGCCTCTTCCCATTGAAAGATGAGAGCCAGGTATAAACCCACTAAATCCGCTGAACTCAGCTATCACACCACTGTCATTGGCTTTGACCGCTTTGACGGTGACCGTTTCACCTGAGTTATAAAGCTCAACTATATTTTGCCATCTGTTCTGGATTTCGAAATCTTTTCGTGACAAAACTACATTGCCATCGTCATTTGCATTGCTTGCAACTACCGCTTCTATCTCATCACCGACATTGAGCACCGTTCTTAAATCCTCAATTGAATCCAATGTATAGTCTTCCTTTCCTATTATTCCATCGGCCTTGTAGCCGAAATTCACCAATGCTTTATCCTGTTCAACTAGTATGACAGTTCCAGTCACCTGTTTTCCCGGATAGATTTTGATGAACTCAAAACCCTCTAAAAGCTCATGCATTTCGTTTTTCTCTGACATTAAAAATAACCTCCTCAACTATCTGTGACGGGGTAGATGCCCCCGCTGTAATTCCAAGCTTTTTTGTTTTATTTATTAAATTATAAGGAATTTCATTTGAGTTTTCAATCCAGAAAGAATTCTCGCAAAATTCCTTGCTAATTTCATACAATTTTTTTGTGTTGGAGCTTTGTTTTCCACCAATCACTAATACGGAATCGCACTGCACGGCAAGCTTTCTAGCAGCTTGTTGCCTTAAGTCGGTAGCATTGCAGATTGTGTCCTTTACTATAATATCACTATTGTTCCCATTATGAAAGTATTCTTTTATGAGTTGGGACTGATTTATGTTGAAAGTTGTTTGAAAGACGATGCACTGTTTCTTATACAAATGGTCTTCTACCTGTTTATACTCTTCTAAGTCTTGACAAACGATCGCTTTATCAACACACCAACCCATTATCCCTATCACTTCAGGATGCATTTTATCTCCAAATACAATCACATTATGTGACTGCTCACAACATGTTTCAACAATTTTGTGAATTCTTTTAACTTTGGGACAGGTTGCATCTATCAGTTCAATATGGTTGATCGCACAGTAGTCATAAACAGCTTTTGGTGCCCCATGAGACCGAATGATCAGTTTGCCCTTTTTAATACTCGCTAATTCTTCTAAGTTGCGAATGATTTTTAAGCCTTGTTGACTTAATCGCTTCAACACATCGTTATTGTGAATCAGTTGGCCATAGGAATACACAGGACTGCTTTGATCATGTAAATGTTGATTAGCTAAATTCAATGCTCTTTCAACACCAAAACAGGTTGCAAAATGATCTGCCTTGATTATTTCCATTTGTATCACCTAATTCTTTCTTTTAGACTGTATATGCGTTCCATAATGTTCACGCTGACTTTTTGGTAATCCTTAGGCCCATATTGCTCTTCCTCGCTGTAATTTATCTTGCTCCCGTAATAAATATGAACCGGAGTGAAAGGTTTGAAAGTAGACTCTATATATACCGGCAACACAGTTGCTTTTGATCGAAGGACAATCATTCCAATGCCTCCCTTTACAGCGCTTTCATTATATTCCTTTACACGGGTTCCTTCAGGAAAAATCCCAAGTGTTTCATTGCTCTTGAGTAGTTTAAGGGAATGTTTCAAAGCTGTCAATGAGTTTCCTTCCCTGTCTATAGGAAAAACACCCAAATGTTTCAAGATAAAGCTTAGAAAGTAATTATTGAACAATTCTTTTTTAGCCATATATCGGATGGGATCTTTAAACGTGATTGCAACGATCAAAGGATCTAGCATAGAAGAATGGTTGGCACAAATAATCAAAGGTTCACCATCATTGATGATAGACTCGTCTTTGGCTACGTGAACTTTTATTCTAAACCATATGGAAAAAACAATCAAAACAAGAGTTCTTGCAAATTTATAAAACATTTACCCCTCCAATTTGATCTGACGAATAATCAGATCAACCACTTGATCAATATCAAGATCTGAAGTATCAATCACAACAGCATCTTCAGATTTTTTTAATGGTGAGTGTTGACGGGTGGTGTCTTGATGGTCTCTTTCCATAATGGAAGTGACCACTTGATCTAAAGTGACATCAATCCCCTTTTGCTTGAGTTCTTCAAACCGACGTTTACCTCTTATGGTTGCATCAGCTGTTAAAAAGAATTTATAATCTGCATTAGGAAAAACGATGGTTCCAATATCGCGACCTTCTAAGACCACATGATGATTCATCGACAATTGCTGTTGAATATGGGTGGCAAACTTTCGGACAGCAGGATATTTGGAAACTTCCGATGTTTTTTGAGAAACTTTCTCTTGTCGGATTGCTTCAGTCACACACTGTTGATTCAAGTAAATGGCGTCAATTTTGTAGTCGATAGTCATGTTAGATAAAGCCTGTTCTAATTGAGCGGCATCTTCAATATTTACTTGCTGGCTCATTAAACCAAGGGCAATTGTCCGGTAAATGGCGCCCGTGTCAATATACATATAATCTAGTTCTTGACTAACTCTTTTGGCAACGGTACTTTTGCCTGCGCCAGCTGGACCGTCTATAGCAATAATCATAGTGCCTCCATGGGATTTGATGACAAGTCAGGCCTTAGTTTTGCAGCACCCTTTAAATACACATGTACAGCATCTGTTGTAAGACGACCTGGTTTGATAAAAACTAAAACACGCAAGCACATGGGTAAACTATCTTCAACAAACATCTCTTGAAGACACATAAGGGTCGCCTTATGAAACCCGAGTTCTCTAGCGTATTTAGCTGGATAAGCTTTTGTAATATCCTTTGTCGCTGTGAACACAAGACTTTCGATATCATCAGCAACCAAATCGTTTTGATTAAGAATTTCTTTAAGCACTAAATGTGTGTGTGTTCTTATGTCGAGCTCAGTATTATCAGATAGTGTTATTGCACCACGAATTGTCCTCATAAAATCACCTTTAACATTATATTATAAATAAGTCATTAAAACAACAAAAATAAAACAAAAGCCGGACCAAATGAAAAACCGGCTCTCACCGGTCTTTTTGCATTTGTTCGAAAGTTTTGTTGTAAATGCTATAGCGATTCCAAACATCTTCCAAAAGATCAAAATATTTTAGGATATCGTCTTTCTCTTTCATGCCCACACTCACGATTAACGAGTTGATAACAGCCATTGGTGTGACCAGTGAATCCACAAACGACACCATATTGCTTTTTCCGAGAAGAGAGATGTCAGCCACGTCGTAGTAAGGAGAAGACTCCGTATCGGTAATAGCAATTACTTTTGCCTTGCGCTCCATTGCAAACCTCACGGCTTCCATGGTTTGTCTTGAATAACGAGGATAGCTGATGACAATGAACAAGTCATCTTCTCCAATTCTTACAAGTTGTTCAAAAACAGAATTGGCATTCTGATTGATGATTTTTACGTTTTCTAGAATGACATCTAGATAGAAACCCAAATATAGCGACAAGGTATAGGAAACACGCATACCAAGAATGTAGATTTTTTTTGCTTTTAAAATCAGATCTGCCGCTTCATTCAATTTATTTTGATCCAACTCTTCCATATAAGTTCTAAGAGAATGAAGCTCATTCTTCATAACTTTTTTAATGAATTCTTCAGAGTCCTCTGGCTCTTCTTCGAGAGAGATGCGTTGTACGGTAGTCAGTTTGTTTTTAATCATGACCTGTAGAGCCCGTTGTAGATCTGGATAACCATCAAACCCTAAAGTAGTTGCAAATCTTACTACTGTTGATTCGCTTACATCAACGGTTTTTCCGATTTTCGCTGCAGTCATAAAAGCAGCTCGATCATAATGTTCGGTAATAAACTTAGCAATCGCTTTTTGCCCTTTACTAAATGATGGATATTTGTCTTGAATAATTTTAGTTAAATCTTCATTTGATCTAAAGCCCATGAGTCCACCTTTTTTTAGATGAGCGAGGCACCTTTATAAAAAGCCGTTTCGTTGGTTGCTTCTGTTCCTGGAGGGACTCTCTTCTGAACAGCTTTTAATATATAAGCCTCGTCAATAATGTCAATGACTCTGCTGATAACACCTAAGGATACAATATTGGCAACCATAGGCTTTTTCATCTCCTCATAAGCAATGTTGAGAATAGGTAGCCGATAGGTTTTTCCAGGCTTTGTGTTTTTTAAGCGTATAGAGTCATCTACTATCAGTATACCATCATTCTTCAAGGATGCAATATATTGATCGTATGATTTTTGAGTCAAACAAAGCAATAAGTCACATTCTTGTACTTTTGGATAATGGATGTCTGATTCGCTGATAATCACTTCTGCTTTACTGGCGCCCCCTCGAGCTTCTGGGCCATAAGATTGAGATTGTATGGCGTTGATTCCTTGATAGATGCTGGCATCAGCCAGAATAATGCCAGCTAGAATCAAACCTTGTCCACCGGAACCTGATAATCTGATTTCATACTTTTTTGGCATGCTATTTCTCCTTTGACAAAAGATCGATAATTTGTTGATATCGGTCTGTGTATTCTTCTTCTGGTTCATTATGGAATTCGCCCATCAGAATTTTAGACTCAGCTAATTCCGGCTTTTTCTCAGCAATCTTAATGTCAACAAACCCCTCTTTTAGGTGTTGTAACATGGCAACTGCATCTCCTTTGCGGTTTTTTCTTCCATAATAGGTGGGACAAGAGCTGACAGCCTCTACAAAAGAGAATCCTTTATTCTTGATTGCATTTTCAATGAAACCAGTAAGCTGCTTAGCATAATAAGCTGTAGATCGTGCTACATAAGATGCTCCAGCTGATTGAGCAAGGTTACATAGATCAAAGGGCTTATCAATATTTCCGTAAGGCGCGGTGGTTCCATAATCTCCTGAACAAGTTGTTGGAGAGTACTGCCCACCTGTCATACCATAAATATTATTGTTGAAAGCGATGGTTGTAATATCGATATTTCTTCTAGCAGCATGAATCAAATGATTCCCACCGATAGCAGAGGCATCGCCATCTCCAGTCAATACCAAGACTTCCAATTCTGGATTCGCCATTTTCAAACCAGTTGCAAAGGCCAATGCCCTACCATGAGTCGTGTGCAAGGTATTGAAATTCATGTAGCCTGAAGCTCTTGAAGAGCAACCGATACCTGAAACGATACACAATTTGTCGGTGTCAACTTTTAAGTTATCAATGGCCCGGATAACTGCATGCATGATGATACCATGTCCACAACCAGGACACCAAATGTGAGGTAGTTTTTCTTCTCTAAAGTACTGGTGAACCAATTGACTAGTTGTCATGACAGTACCTCCTTTGTGTAGTCATACAATTCATCTGGATTTAAAGGTTGACCATCATAACGGCCGTAAAAAGAAACAGAACTATTTTTGCAGGCTACTCGTTGGACTTCATAGAAGTACTGACCCATATTCATTTCCGCAACAATAATCTGATCAACATTCTCCGAAAGCTCCTTCAACTGGGATTCTGCTAGAGGCCAAATGGTGATAGGTCTAAAAAGTCCAGCTTTTACACCTTCACTTCGAAGTCGGATAACCACCTCTTTGGTGGCTCTTGAAGTAGCGCCAAAGGCGACAAAAGCAACTTCAGCATCTTCAAGCATAAAGGACTCATAACGGATAATTTCATCCTTGTTACAATCTATTTTGTTGATAAGACGGTTCATTAGATCTAAAGAAACATCAGAGTTATTGCTTGGGAATCCAGTAACATCATGCATCAGACCCGTCACATGGTATTTATAGCCGCTACCAAAATCAGCCATTGCAGGAATCATATCATCATCAGCTTTGTAAGGTAGATATTCGGCGGGTGGACAGGTAGGTCTTTTTCGGTCAACTATAGGGATACTTTCCTTAGAAGACAAATCGACTTTTTCACGCATGTGACCAATAATTTCATCTAATAACAAAATAACAGGTGTTCTAAACTTTTCGGCTAAATTGAATGCAGTAATGGTCACATCGTATATTTCCTGTACGGAATTCGGATACAATGCGATGACTGGATGATCACCATGTGTTCCCCATTTTGCCTGCATGATATCGCCTTGTGCGGGTGATGTGGGCAACCCTGTGCTAGGCCCACCTCTTTGGACATTAACGACGACACATGGAATTTCTGCGATACATCCAAACCCTAAATTTTCTTGCTTTAATGAAAAACCAGGACCGCTAGTAGCTGTCATAGATTTCTTGCCAGCTAAAGCACCACCTAAGGTCGCTGCCATTCCAGCGATTTCATCTTCCATTTGAATAAAATGACCACCTATGGCGGGTAGTTTTTGTGAAGCAATCTCAGCAATTTCTGTGGATGGTGTGATAGGGTAACCGGCATAAAAAACCATCCCGGCTGCGATAGCGCCTTCAACACATGCCTCATTCCCCTGAAGCAATTTATAGGTCTTACTCATTTCCCGGTACCTCCTTGAGAAAAATCGCAAAATCCGGACATCTCAGCTCACACTGACCACATCGGATGCAATCATCAGGTCGTGCAATGTCAATAATACCATGATTCAACTCCAATACATTCTTTGGGCAAAACGCGACACAGATGCCACATCCTTTGCACCATTCTTTTTTTGTTGTCACCACTTTGGGTGCCCCCATAATGAACCTCCTAAGATTTCGTACAAATGATTTCATGACCATGATACCAAAGCCGACAATGTTTTGCAAGAATCAATTCATGAAAACACACAAATGCAAGAGAGGCATCATTTGTTGCAGATATCCTGTGTTTTCAAGGTTGAAAGGGGTCAATCAATACAAAAATGCATGCATCAATTATTTTGTTGCATGCATTTTTTTTATAATAAATAACTCAGGTGGATAATTATCTATATTTATAATTCGATGATTGGCTACTCTGTATTCAGACGAGTCTAAAGATTTCAGAAAATGGTACAAATAGTCACGTTCTTGTCCGTTATCATGGCCTATGTAAGCGGCAATTAGAACATAACCCCCTTTTTCAAGCCTATTCAAGATAATTCGGAGGGATGCAATGGTTGTTTCAGGTTTGGTAGTTAAATTGGGATTGCCACCTGGCAAATAACCTAAATTGTAGACAGCCAATGAGATTGATTCGTCAATATAATAGTGAATCTTGTCGTGAGAATCGTTGATGAGTTTGTAATTTGAGTAGGGACAGCCTTTCTCAATCCGATGTTTAGCATGGGATAAAGCGCTTTCTTGGACATCAAATGAATACAGAAAACCTTTGCCTTGCATTAAATTGCATAAAAATAAGGAGTCGTGTCCGTTACCGCAAGTTGCGTCTACAACCACACGTCCTTCCTTCAAAAGATAGGGAATTAAAAAATGACAATATTGCACAATACTAAAAACACTGATACTCATAGCAACCTTCTCAAATTTTGGACTTCTTCTTCAGTCAAATAACGCCATTGTCCAATCCCCAACTCTCCTAAGTGCAAGTTGCCAATGGTTATACGTTGTAAAAAAGTAACCCGTAAATGAAAATGTTCAAACATTTTTCTGATTTGACGATTCCGTCCCTCGGAGATGGTCACTTGCAACTCTGTTTTTTGATGAGTTTCATCTATTCTTTTAATGCGGCAGGGTTTGGTGCGTTGACTATCGATATAAATCCCTTTTGTCAATTTATCGATCACAGAGTCTTCCACTGTGCCCTTCACCTTGACGTGATAAGTCTTCTCAATATCATGTTTTGGATGGGTTAGCGCATAAGTCATCTCACCGTCGTTTGTCAACAATAAAAGCCCCTGAGAATCATAATCCAATCTACCCACAGGATATACTCTCTGAGGAACCTTGACCAAATCCAATACGGAAGGTCTATCAAACTGATCTTTCACACTGGTAATGTAACGAATCGGCTTGTTTAGCATGATGTATACATTTTCAGATTCAAGGGCAACCGTTTTATGGTCTACTTCCACTTGGTCATTTGAAAGATTAACTTGAAATCCTGGTTCCATCACAACTTTTCCATTGACGGACACTTTTCCTTCAAAGATTAATTCATCGGCTTTTCTTCTTGAAGTCAGGCCGGTATGGCTGATATATTTGTTTAATCGCATAGTCGTCATTTTATGAGTCCTTTCGTTTTTCTAGGCTCGTTAGCTTTTCATCTATGTTTAGAGTGGGCAATTCTTCTAATGAACCCAAACCAAAATAAGCAAGGAATTGATCGGTTGTTCCATAGAGACTGGGTTTTCCTGGTTTATCCATTTTGCCTGTTATTCTGATCAATTCTTTGTCTAATAGAGTTTTTAATATATAATCCGACTTTACGCCCCTTATCATGTCGATCTCAATTTTCGTTACCGGCTGTTTATAGGCAATAATAGATAAAGCTTCCAATGCCGACGAAGAAAGACTGTTTCTTCGATTGGTCTTAAATAAAACGGCTACCTGATCATAGTTTGAATCTTTTGTTTTTAACTGATAGGTGTCACCGAATTGTTTCAACAAGATACCTCTTGAAGGACACAAATAAGATTGAGACATTTCATTCAGTATGTCTCGGACAGTATGTTTTTTTAAATTTAGTATTTTTGCTAGTTCATCAAGTTTTAAAGGCTCCCCCCAAGCGAAGAGGATGCTTTCAATTCTACTTTTCATCAAATCTAAATCCATTGATTCCACCTTATGCTTTTTGTATGTAAATATCTCCGAACAACTTGTCCTGGACAAGCTGAATATTAGTGAGTCTGGACATCTCCAATATACTCAAAAAAACGGTGATCACGAATGATTTCGTGTTGTGAATGGTAATGATGTCTATCAAATTGATGCGTTGTAACAGCTGAAGTTTTTCACTGATTAATAGGATACAATCATTGATAGAGTATTCTTCTTTTTCAATTCTAATCAAATCATCTTGTGGTTCAAATGGGTGTTTTTTCAATAAGCCCTTTAGTGCATACAAAAGATCATAAGCACTGATCGACTCAAAAGATAATTGTTCGCTGACTGTTTCTTCAATTTGAATATCTTCAGCAGGTTTACCAATAAACAGGCTTTCTTTATTTTCAGAGATTTGCAGTGCTTCAGCACCTTGCTTATAAAGCTTATAGGCCAGCAATTGATTGACTAGTTCCTCTCGAGGATCTTCCTTCTTCTCTTTGCTAGGCAACAATAGCTTGGATTTGATCTCAATTAATGTGGCTGCCATAAGGACAAATTCACTGGCTACAGCCATGTCAAATTCTTGCAGCACATCTAAATAAGCAATATATTGCTCTGTGATTTCTGCAATGGGAATATCGTAAATATTGACTTCATTTGTTTCGATCAAATAAAACAACAAATCGAATGGCCCATGGAACTTATTGATCTGAATAATGTACGACAATGGACATCCCTACTTTCTCATATCGGAAAAGCCTTTGTTATCTACTAAACCGATAATGATTTGATTTTTTGATACGTGATGATCACTATAAGTGACGGTATCATGAAAAGATTTAATAAGATCGTTTTCTAAATCATCCTTGTTTGTGAAAATGGTGGCCAAAGAGTCTCCTGTCTGAACAGGATCCCCAACCTTCTTATTTAAAATAATCCCAGCACGATAATCTATTGAAGAAGTTTTTGTTTCTCTGCCAGCTCCAGTTGCTAAAGCACATAGTCCTATTTTTTCAGCATCGAGAGATTGGATATAGCCACTACGATGGCTTTTGATAGTGTATGCGTGTTTAGCTCGAGCAAACAATCCTGGATCGTTCACATAAGCAAGGTCTCCCTTTTGTGCTTCGACAAAAGCCTTGAATTTTTCCAGCGGTGCAAAAGAGGATAATAATTTGCGGCTTTCATTGATACCATCTTCTAAATCGTTTATTTTGCCAGTGAGTTGAAGCATAGCCGCATTTAGGGTGAGGCAAAGCTCTTCTAAATCCTTTGGGCCTTTTCCTTGCAAGGTATGAATAGATTCAACAACTTCTAAAGAGTTGCCAACAGCATAACCAAGAGGTTCAGACATATTCGTCAACACCACGCTTACCTTGCGATTGAAAGATTCACCAATGCGGATCATTCTTTCCCCTAATTCAACAGCATGGGAAACGTCTTTCATGAAGGCACCTGAGCCAACTTTCACATCTAAAAGAATATATTCCGCACCAGAAGCGATTTTTTTGGACATGATCGAACTGGCTATCAGAGGTAAGCTATCAACAGTGGCTGTTACATCTCTTAAAGCATACAAGAGTTTGTCTGCAGGAACAAGATTTTTGGATTGTCCAGAAATAGCTAAGCCAATATCATTAACTTGTCTTAATAATGAATTCATATCTATATCGACTTGAAATCCAGGGATGCTTTCCAATTTGTCGATAGTGCCACCCGTGTGTCCCAAACCTCTCCCTGACAGTTTTGACACCTTAAGATCACAAGCAGCCATTAAAGGCAGTAAAACTAAGGACGTCTTGTCTCCCACTCCACCGGTGCTGTGTTTATCCACGGTTAAACCAGTAATAGAAGATAAATTGATCGTACCACCTGAAGCAACCATCGTTTTAGTCAACCAAGCCGTCTCCTCTTCGTCCATCCCTTTAAAATAAACAGCCATTAGAAAAGCGGACATTTGGTAGTCTGGGATTTGATTGGTCATATACCCATTTATGAGAAAAGACAGGGCTTCTTCTGATAATTTCTTACCTACTTTCTTATCTTGTATGATATCATAAGCTCTCACGGTTGGAATCCTCCGTTAACAAGGGCCTCAAACTAGTGTTTCCAATTTCATTAGGGATGCCTAAAAAATCCAAAATGGTTTTTGAAATCACGTTGAAACCTTTCAATGTAGACAAATCCTTTGGTTTAATTCTCGGGTTAAAAATCAGCAAAGGCACATATTCCCTTGAATGGTCCGTACTGCTGGTTGTGGGGTCACACCCATGATCAGCTGTCATTATCAACAAATCATCAGGTTTTAAAGCTTCAACAATATCTGGAAGTTTTTGGTCAAAATATTCAAGTGCCTTGCCATAGCCATCTACGTCATTTCTATGTCCAAAGTGCATATCAAAATCAACAAGGTTTGTAAAAATTAACCCTTTGTTGTTTTCTGAAATGGCATCTAGTGTTGCTTGAATACCATCTGCATTATTTTTAGTATGAATGCTTTTAGTAATGCCTTGCCCCACGAAAATATCTTCGATTTTGCCAATGGCTACCACTTCCATATCTGATTCAGAAATGTAATCCAGCATAGTTTTTTCTAAGGGCTTCAAAGAAAAATCCTTTCGATTAGAAGTACGTTTGAAATCTCCAGGAGTTCCAATGAAAGGCCGTGCAATGACTCTGCCAACGGCATGTTTTCCCTGTAGAATCTCTCGCGCTTGTTCACAAATGGAATAAAGCGTCTCCAATGGGACGATGTCTTCATGGGCTGCAATCTGAAAAACGCTATCAGCTGAAGTATACACAATTACTTTTCCCGTTTTCATATGCTGTTCGCCAAGTTCTTCTATGATAACCGTGCCGGATGCCGCTTTGTTTCCTATATAACCTTTACCCGTTATGGATGTAAAAGCATCCATGACTTCCTTTGGAAAACCATTTGGATAAGTGGGAAAAGCTTGTTCAAGAACGATGCCAGCAATTTCCCAATGCCCGGTAGTGGTGTCTTTTCCTGGGGAAAGTTCAGCTATTCTACCGTAGGCTCCTTTAGGTGACACATCGTTGTATCGGATTTCTTGTAAGCCTTCAATATGTGACAGTCCAAATTCCTCAAGATTTTCCAATTTAAAACCATCAAGTGTTCGGTAAATATTAAGCAACGTATTGCTACCTTCATCTCCATACAAGTGGGCATCTGGCATAGCACCAACACCAACACTGTCCAATACGATTAGTATCACACGATTGATCATGCTCTTCCTCCTTAGGCTCTTGGATGAGATTTGCGATAAATCTCAAACGTTCTGTTTTCTAGGGTTTTCAAATACATATGCATGGCCGTGATATTGCTTTGCCCAAACAAAGATTGAAGAGTAGCCATATCAGCACCATTTTGCATAAGATGAATCACAAAAGAATTGCGTATAATTTGAGGGGTCAATTTTTTTTTGATGCCTCCGGATTGGGCATAATGGCGCATTAACTTCCAAAAGCCTTGGCGTGACATCTGTTTCCCAGACAAGTTCAAAAACATAAAAGATTCATTATCTTGGTCTTTTCGTATTTTAGGCCGACCCATTTCTAGATAATCATCCAAATAGCGTTTGGACCATTTGCCGAGAGGAATCATGCGTTCGTTACCGATCTTTTGAACAAGAATCGTCTCCATGGTCTTGTGATAATCCTCTACCTTAAGATTCAATAATTCACTGACCTTGATTCCTGTCGCATACATCAATTCCAGCATGGCTTTGTCCCGAATACCTTTTACCGTTTCTAAATCAGGTAAATTCAAAAGCTTTTCAACTTCTTCAACAGAGAGAAAAACAGGAACTTTTTTTTCAACCTTTGGACCTTGTATGGATACAGCAGGATTCTTAACTAGGCTTCCTTTATCAACGTGAAAATGGTAGAAAGATTTAATAGAGGATAAATTTCTTGAAACAGTAGCAGCATTTTTGGATTGTTTCTGCATATCCAGCATATATGTCAATATCATGGATTTGGTTGCGCCCATAAGATTTTTCCCATAAGTTGTTTCTAAATAGGCTTCAAAATGCATCAAGTCATTCAAATAAGCACTGACCGTATTGTCAGCTATCTTTTTTTTGTTTGCAAGGTAATTCTTGAATTCAGACAAAAAGGGATTCATAGCACCTCCATACTATATATATGGGTACAATCTAATAATACCACAAATTATTGTGTTTTTGAATATGAATAGAAAAACTTCCTAACGATTAGGAAGTTGATTGTTCAGCTTGTAATGATATAAGCCAACAATGGTTTTGGCATCTATGATTTGACCTACCTGGATTTTTTGGATTGCCTCATCCAAATCCAATGTGATCAAATCAATGAACTCATCTGGGTCGCTTTCAAGATAGTCTTCTTCCAAGTCCGTTGCCAAATACAAATGAATCTTTTCAGAGCAAAAGCCTGGGGAAGGGATCATTTCCATGATTTTTGTCAGGTTGTTTGCCTTAAAACCTGTTTCTTCGATAAGCTCTCTATAGGCACAAGATGCTGGAGATTCATTCTCCTCAAGCTTTCCAGCAGGCAATTCGATCAAGACATCTTCAACAGCATGTCGATATTGTTTTACCAATAAGATTTGGTGGTGGTGATTGACTGCTAAAATAACCACCGCCCCTTTATGCTCAACGACTTCTCGAGAAGCCAGGTTGCCATTTGGTAAGATTACTTCATCAACCCGAAGATTGAGAATACTTCCCCGATAAACAGGATTAGATTTTACGGTTTTTTCTATCATACACTCACCTACTCATTCGAATCATTTCTTCTGCATTTTTTAATGAAGAGTTTGTAATAGAGGCACTGCTTAACAATCGAGCTATTTCTTGAATCCTCGCATCCTCTGACAGTTGAGTCACAGAGGAAATGGTTAAACCCGATTGGGTGTCCTTATCAATCTTAAAGTGGGTATGGGCTGCAGCAGCAATTTGTGGAGAATGTGTGACACAAATAATTTGATGATTTTCAGACAAACGGTTGATTTTCTCTCCCACCATATGGGCTGTTCTACCACTGATTCCCGAATCTATTTCATCAAAAATCATGGTTGGGATCTCGTCAATATGACTGATAATTGATTTAATGGCTAACATGATTCGTGAGACTTCTCCTCCTGACAATATGCGTTCAAGAGGCATTAACTCCATACCAACATTGGTTGCCATTAAAAATTGGACGACATCCCCACCGGACTCATTAAAGCTGTCTGTTGGTTGGATTTGAATCTCAAAGATAGCATCTTTCATATTTAAGGAAGCCAGCTGAGATTCCACGGAGTTTTTAATTTTCAAAGCTTGCTCTTTACGGACGGCGCGAATAGATGAGACCAAAGCATTCATATTATTAGTGATGGTCGACAACTTTTCCTGCAATTCCGATTCTTTAATAGACAGATTCTCCAAGTGGTTCAGTTCATTCATAAGCTGATCTCTAAAATCAAGAAGTTGGGGTATGCTTAAATGATACTTGCGCTTCAAGTGTTCAAGTGTTTCCATTCGTTGTTCCAAAAATACGAGTCTCTCTTCATCCAATTCTTTTTCGCCAACATAATCAATCAAGTCAAGGCCTAATTCTTGGCAGGAATCGATCATAAGAGAAATGGTGTCAGAAAATGCTTGGAGTTGGTCATCAAAGTGTGCAACTGGCTTGATCGCTTTCAAAGCATGTCCCAGAAAAGCCATGACAGACATTTCTTCACCTGTGACGAAACGAGCTGATTCTGAAACACCTTGTTTGATGGCGTTTAAATTGGTCAGGATTTTATGTTCGTGGAACAGTGTGTTTTCCTCATCAGGATGCAGGTTGGCCGAATCAATCTCTTGGATTTGAAAGCGTATAAACTCCATCCTCAGATCTTTGCCTTGATGATCTTTCGAAATCTGTTTTAGCTCTTGTTGGAGGCCAACATAAGCTTGATATTCTCGTTGATAATCATCAAGCAAACCGGTAATAGAACGACCGCACATTTTGTCAAGAATCACGATGTGTTCTTCCTTATTTAAAATAGATTGTTGGTCATATTGGCCATGAATGTCCAATAAGTGCTTAGCAATCTTCTTCAAAAAAGAGATGTTGACCATCACATCATTAATCCGAGCAATAGATCGTCCATTAGGGTAGATTTCACGAGTGATCAAAATGGTATCCTCCTCTGTAAGGATCCCTTGATCAGCTAATAAATCCATTAAACCAGATTGACTTTCGATAAGAAAATAACCTTGAACGATTGCCTTATCAGAGTTTTTTCGCACATAATCACGATGGGACTTCCCGCCAAGCAATAAATGCAAAGAATCAATGATCATTGATTTCCCGGCACCTGTTTCACCGGTGAACACATTAAAACCATCTGTAAAAGACAGATGGATTTTTTCGAAGATGATAAAGTTTAATATGCTTAATTCGAGTAGCATAAAAACCTCCGATGAAGGGTCAATTAATTAAGCTATAAAGGTTGGCGATGATATCATCGACCGCTTCCAAACTGCGGACTGCAACGAATACCGTGTCGTCACCAGCAATAGTGCCTCCAATCTCTGGTATTTGTAGAGAGTCTATGGCCGAACCACAGATTTGTGCAGCACCCGGAATAGTGCGGATCACTACAATACTCATCGCGGAATCAATGGAAACAATAGAATTTTTGAAAATTCGTACCAATCGGTCCGAAATAGAATTTTGACTCTCTTCAATGGTTCCGTATTTGTACTTGCCAGTCTTGGAAGTGACTTTGATAAGTCTTAGTTCTTTGATATCTCTAGAAATAGTGGCTTGTGTGACATCAATGCCTAATTCTTTTAGGGCTGTTGCTAAATCTTCTTGAGTTTCAACTTCACGTTCGTTGATCAATTCTAATATTTTAGATTGTCGTGCATATTTTTTCATATTTCCTCTCCTAAAGTTCGTTAAATCTATTATTGCATATTTATACAAATATTTCAATTGTTTAATTCGTCAAATGCTAAATTTATCACTTGTTGCATCTCAGTTATCCCTATCATCTTTGAGGATGAGTCCTCTCTACTAAAACAGGCAATGTATTCTATATTGCCTTTAGCGCCTCGTATAGGTGAATAAGATAAATTGACTAATTTGAAAGCATTATCTTGGGCAAAATGGGCTACCCTTTGAATCACATCCAAATGTATTTTGGGGTCTTTTACAAGACCATGCTTACCGACTTGATGACGTCCTGCTTCAAATTGTGGCTTAATCAAAGTGACAAGAATGCTTTCTGGATTAGACAGGAGCAATACATTTGGGAAAATGTGTTTTAATGAAATAAACGAGACATCGACACTAAAGAAGTTGATGACGTCTTCAATCAAAGAAGTGTCGAGGATCCTAAAGTTGGTTCTTTCCATAACCACAACTCTGGGGTCATTTCTTAAGCGCCAATCTAATTGCCCATACCCCACATCAATGGCATAAACTCTTCGCGCACCAGATTGCAACATACAATCTGTAAAGCCTCCGGTAGAGGCACCAATATCCATACAGACAAGATCTACCAGTTCTAAATCAAAAGAAGAGAGCGCTTTTTCAAGTTTGAACCCACCACGACTGACATAAGGGTCTTTGGCCTTAACTTGTATGTGTGCTGTGAGAGCTACTTTTGTTCCTGCTTTGTCAACCAATTCTCCATCAACCATAACATTGCCCGCCATTATGGCTCTGCGGGCCTTTTCTCTGCTATCATAGTGTTCTTTTAGATGTAACAACACGTCGAGTCGTATTTTTTCAGACATAAGTCACCTACACTTTGAACTTAAAAAAACGATGAATCAATTTCAGAAGCTTGCCAGCGGACAAAATGATATGGTTGGATTGATTAAGTGCAATCTCCTTACCTAAAGCTTTTCCTCCGACAGTAATCCCAGCCACTACGCTACTCATGATTACCGTTAATAAAAACCCACTCTGGAGACCATAATCACGGATCAAGTTGATGATGATGATCGTTCCAGCTGCACCACTTAAAATGCCTGCAATGTCACCAATAACATCGCTACAGAAGCTGGACACTTTAGCAGCATTGCGCGTAATAAACAAACAATAAGGTGCGATATCCATTTTTTTGGAAGCCATGGCATGAAATGCTTTTTCGTCAGCTACGGCTGCGGCTACACCGATGATATCAAAAATAACCCCAACCAGTATAATGACAAACAGGGTTATCAATGCAAAAAAAATGGTCAGATTCTGAAGAAGAACATCGGAAATGAAACTAAAAAAAGCGGCCAAGATAACCGTTGTAATGGTTATCATCATGACCCATCGATGGTTGTATTGCGTTAGTTTTGATTTATCCATATATTTTCACCAAATAGTAAATGGCAGTATAATAAGTAAAATTTACGGCATAGGTTCAGTTGGATTTCCCACCGGACAACTGATAGTCGCCTACCAGCGGTTCCCCTTGAATCTCCGGTCTGCATAGTTGCCTCACACAGTACTGAATTACCACTTAGACCGCACTGCAATCCCTATTATACTTCCTGTAAAGGATCAGTCTAGGAGTTTTCCTCAACAGCTTCTCTCATCTCTAGCCTCTTTTGCAGTAAAAATTTCAGCTGCATGGTTCAGCCAAACATGAGCTCCTGCTCAGCTGTACTTTAATCAACATCCCACTTTACCACTCAAGGCAGGCTACGCTGATGGCAGGATCACTGCACATCAGGTTTTCCTAACATTAGGTCTCCACGATAGAGGGGTCTACGCCCACATGCCATTGTGGATCGCCCCAACTATCTTACTTCCAGAAAGAACCCTCAACTGGGCGTCAAAAGCCCTGACTAGAAACTTCATCGATTTGCCCTTCGACGGATTTTTAGGCCCGCCTTCAAGAAGAGAGGACCTGACTAGAATACTGAGCCATTTATTAAAAGAATTATACCATAACCTTATTATGATTTCAAACTTTCATTGATTTCAGTAAATCTGTTAGAAGCTTCATTCAGTAAGGCTTCACAACATTGATGAAGACGAATTCCCTCTTCGTAGTATTGGATGGCTTGCTCTAATGTGAGGTTGTCATCATTCAAAGATTCCAAAATAGCGTCTAGTTGTTTTAACGCTTCTTCAAAACTTAAATCGGACATTACTTTTCCCCCTTTTCGGTAATGGTGACTTTAACAAAATGAGCCCTATCTTCAATAGAAAGTGTTTCCCCTGTGGATACACTTTTCAAGTCCGTAATCAACTCTCCTAGTTGATTACGTGCCAAGAAAAATCCTTTAGACAAGATACCCTTATAGTCGTGCTCATCTAATTGTTTTTTTCGTGCATTCAAAGATTTTTGTCTCTGGAAGATATATTGAGCGCTTTCATTTGATATATCAGATATCTTTTTAGACAAGTGATGTTGTTTTCTGCTTAAATAATAGGCATAATCCCATCGGATCAACCGATCTTTCAACAAGTTTACATAATAAAATTTCTGCAAACTGATCTGTTGGTATTTTTGTATCAAATGATCTTTTATGTGAGGTAGATTGCGGATGGCTAAGTGATAATGCCGCGTAAGTAATTCAGCGGCGGCTGTAGGTGTTTGAACTTCTCTATCAGCAGTTAAGTCAGCGATGGAAAGATCGGTTCCATGTCCCACCCCGGTTACCACAGGCACTCGTGATTGAAAAATAGTGTCCGCTAGCACTTCATCATTAAAAGCTTCCAAATCGACTTTTGAGCCACCCCCTCGAGCTAAAACGATCACATCGCAAGGCAGCACTTCATTGAAATACTTCAAACCTGCAACCATATTGAATACCGCACTTCTTCCTTGAACATAAGCATTGTAGAAGTAGACATCCAATCCCACTTGACATTCATCAAAAACTCGTTTGATATCTGCTATAACAGCGCCCTCCATGGATGTGATGACACCAATCTTTGAAGGATAGGCAGGCAATTTCTTTTTTTGATCAAGTGCAAAGTAGCCCTTTTTCTCCAATTTAGCCATGAGCTCTTTCAAGTACTGACTTTCCAGACCTTCTGACATGATTTCAGCCTCTTGAACGATTAGCTGGTATACACTACGTTTATCGTAAGTTTCGACGCGTCCTTTTATTACGGCTATTTTATCTTCCGGTATTTCTAAATCAGGCTGGAAACAGACGCAGTGAATCATGCTGTGGTCTTCCTTTAACGAAAAATATTGGTAGCCATTTTTTGAATGCCTCAAATCTTTTACTTCTCCAATAACGGATACATTATTTAGAATGGGGTTGCTGTAAAAGATTTTACGGATATAGTTATTCACTTCAGACACTTTTAAAGGTTTAACCTTCATCCCTATCTCCTTGTCTAACATAAAGAATAGACAGCATCCGCTGCCTAAATTTCACTTCTACTTCTGCTGATATTGCCTAAAATGCCATTTATAAATTTATGAGAGTCAGCACTCGAATATTTTTTGCTTATTTCAACCGCTTCATTGATGGCAACGCTATCGGGTATGCTTTCGTCATAAATCATCTCGCAAACCGCTAGACGAAGAACAGCCAAGTCGATTTTTGCCATTCTGTTCAATTTCCAATCATTTGAATATTTGTTGATAATCTCATCAATGGTTGTTACATGCTGACAAAAATTGATAGCGGTACGCTTGAAATACGTCTCATCCACTAAATACTCTAGTTTGTCTAGATAACCATCGAGATCAAAACCATGAGTGGATTCATTCATATCTAGTTGATAAAAGAGTTTCATTAATTCTTCTCGGGTATCTTTTCGGCTCATTTATTTGCGTTTATCCTCTTTTGTAGTCGTTTCGTCACTACCTTCTTGAATGTCATCTTTTTCCTTTGGAATGACAACATTTTGAATATTGACGCTTACATTCACTACGTTCAATCCGGTCATGTTTTCAACTTCCGTCTTTACTTTTTCTTGAACTTTTGTAGCCACATCTTGAATTTTAAAACCATAATCGACAGTGATGCTCAAATCAATAAAGGCATCGTTATCTTTTAACTCTACTTTTATCCCTTTTGTATAATTTTTCTTTGAAAAGAGACTTGAAATGCCATCGACAAAACCACTTGCCGCCGCATTGACGCCTTCTATCTCAGAGGCAGCAATGCTAGAAATGATACTGATTACGTCCACAGATATTTTAACTTGTCCGTTCTTTAATGTTTCTTGTTTTGCAGTCATTCAGAAACCTCCTTGCTTTGTGGTATTTGAATAAAAAACGGGAGTATTTCTCCCAGTTTTTTACTCTTCCACGTATACATCTTCTGCTAAATCTACATCGTCTAAATCTTCATCGTCAAACTCTTCGATATCAAATTCTCCAAATAATTCATCTTCTACGTTTGAAAGATCTTCGTCCATCAATTCTACGTATTCTTCCATTTCCGCTTGGTCTTCGTCCATTTCTTCTAAAACTTCCACGATGTCTTCTAAAATCTCCGCGATCATGACCAATGCTTTGCCTTCTTTTGTGCTTTCATCCAGTTCCATCCCATCGATCAAACCGTTTAAATAAGCTACTTTTTCATATAAAAAATTCATATTGTCCTCCTTTTATACCCTTGACAAGTACTCGCCTGAGCGAGTATCTATTTTTATTTTATCGCCGATTTCGACGAATAATGGCACTTGAACGATGGCATCTGTTTCTACAGTTGCGGGTTTGTAAACCCCTTGTGCGGTATCTCCTTTAAAACCAGGTTCGGTTTCTATTACTTCCAATTCAACGAAGTTAGGAGCCTGTACTTCAAAAGGCTTTCCTTCAAAGAAACGCATGGTGGCCACGTCATTTTCCTTAAGAAACTTAATCGCTTCTTCTACTTGATCTTGATTCAATGCGATTTGTTCGTATGTTTCCGTATCCATAAAGTGGTACAGTTCGCCATCATTATACAGATATTGCATTTCTTTTGTCTCGATATGAGCTTTTGGAAATTTCTCGGATGGATTGAATGTCTCTTCTCGAATAGCTCCCGTCATCACGTTTTTTACTTTCGCTCGGACAAAAGCTGCCCCTTTTCCAGGCTTCACGTGTTGAAAATCTAATATCAGCCATACGCCGTTTTGCCATTGAATGGTCAATCCTTTTTTTATATCACCTGCTGAAACCATAAATCCTCCTAATTGAATGTATCGTATCCATTAATCATATAACAGAATTCTGCCAGAATTTACATTGATGGTAATTTCCCTGAATCGACCCGTTTTGTGATTGATGACACGTATCGTTTGTGCTTGTTTTGGTGTACCATTTGCATTAAACCATACGGTGGGTTGATAGTAACTTATTCGGTAATGTTCTCTAAGCTCTACCCTTTTCTTAAGAACGGGTAATCCATCAGAATACCGTACCAGATAGCCTGAATCCAACAATTGTAGCTGATAGGTCTTCATTGGCTGAGTCATGTTTTGGTTTTTGACAAACCGTATGTCATAAGTCAATTGTCTAGAAATAGAGTCCAAATAATGATCCGTCCATAAATGAATCCTAGGAATCACCATGGTAGCCACCATTGCCAATAGGGCTAATACAACTACCAACTCTATTAAAGTATACCCTTTTTTTGACATTTTGTCACCACTCTTCTGCGGTTAAAATGCATTACAATTATAACCGATGCCTAAATTTTAATCAACCTAATATTTATTATTCAATTCAAAACATTTCTTAAATAGACCGTGTTTTCAAGTATAAAGCATTGTGTCCCTTTATTAAAAGTGATTTGGTAGGACACAACTGACGATGAGGGTTCTCTAGTAAAGATCATTTCGGAAATATAGTTGGCCATTTCATTATAGTTTTCAATCAAATCGCCATTTCCCTTTAATTTAAGTGAATATCGGTCCAAGCCTCCAGTGTGATGACTGCGTTGTAATAGATTTAATGTGTTGGTTTGATGATTAAACCCATAATGTGTACACTGGGAAAGCCTAAGCTGAAGATGATTGTTGACGATTTGAGATTGGTAATGCAACTCATTCAGATCATGCAGGTTGCTTTGTTTTCTCACATGATCAATTAGAAATCCAAAGATCATGCTTATGACAAGAGACAAAATTCCTATGGAAACCAATACTTCAATCAAGGTAAGTCCTTTGTTATTCCCCATAAACAATCCGCCAATTGAGGATCATGATAGCTGAGTCAGTCAACAAATCAAAAGGGTCATCAGCCTGGAAGTAAGAAAGATTTGGAGGTATAACTTGTAATTCAAACTGGTGATGACGAGGAATGCCGTGTTCTTTATAGGTTGATTGCAATAAGAACCAAAGCTTGTTGCCACTCATGGTAGCTGAGACCAAAACCACCTGAATGCCTTCATCAATTTGTGATTGGAATGTTTCTATACACGCTAGGTAAGATTCATAATACAAAGTCGAAAAATAGTCCTTAAAGGTTTGATCCAACACATTCTGTTTAAGAGCCAAAGATGCATGATCTAAATACGTAAAATAGGTGCTATGATAATAGTCTAAGCTATCTGATTGAATGGCAATCTGATCTTGTACAATAGAGTCCAATAACGCATTTGATTTTTCAGAAGCAATTTCTATGGCTTGGTGATAGGTTAGAATGGCAAGCGCATAAGCTTCATCCAAACCTGCCTCACTTAAATAGGCATTGTCAACATAAGTAGCGTTAGTCGATCTCATTTGATGGCTCAAAACAGAAGTAGCCATTACGCTACTTCCAAGCATTAAAATGATGGCCATGGTATAAACGGTTAGAACAAGGGTCCCTCCTTTATCATTCATTCAAGTCATCTCCTACTTCTAGCTGTATTGGTTTTGAGCCGATCATTTCATGCACCACCTCATTAGAGCCCACTTTCTGGAGAGTGATCCGGTATAACAATATCTTATCATCCAATTGATACGATTCAATAGGCTCAATGCAATATCTTATCTCATTGTTTCTCGGAAAAGGATAAAGCTCCCCGTCTGTATAAAGACCCATGAAATAATCGCATCCTTTTATCTCCTCCATAATGCTTTGTAATTCGAAAGAAGTGGTCAATGTTTGTTCTGATAAATAATTAGTTCGACTTGAAAAAAAAACCATTCCTAAGGCTGGAATGACGAGCAACATAAAAATTGCCATGGTTAGGATGAGTTCTATTAGCGAATAGCCTTTGTTATCTGTCATAGAAAAAGTATACCACAGTAGCTGATTGAATTAAAAGTAAAAAAGACTTCTCTTTTGAGAAATCTTTTTTTAATCCGTCTATCTAAACGATTAGTTAAAATTGACCACCACATTATCTTGAGTGACAAGATTTAATCTTGGATAGATGGGATCGTCTTCAAATACATTGATATAGAACAGTAAGTCTGTTTCATTGATGATGGTTAAATTGATGCCACCTTGATCACTAGCTGATTGTCTAACCATGGATAAGACTTGTAGGCTAATAAAATCATTAGCGGGCTCAAAAGGCACCCAATTGCTATAATTGTCAGGGTGTGTTCCTAGAAGTGTCCGATATCGCATGAGGTATTGTCCTTCTTCCATTGCTACTTCAATCTGAACATCCTCAAATGTGTTGCTGTCTGCATACACGTAGCTTTGGTAGGTGTCATCACGGTATCTGCCTAGATTCACTGTTGGAATATCCAATTCCATAGGGCTCAAGACCAGAGTCAAATCATAACGAGTGGTCCAGTATGGATCCAGGATTACATCGTCTAAGTAAAATGGATTGGCACGTCCATATTCTATCACATCACTCCATACCCAATCCATTTGTTCATGATCATGGAGTTTGGGGATCGAATAAAGGGAAACCGCCGTATTCCCTGAAACAGTCCCATCCTCATTTGAACTCATGGCCATGTTTGACAAGACAAACTCAATTTGATTAGTTTGTAAAAAATCTAGAAAATCAAGCCAATCGTAGTAGTCACCTTGGAAATCAAAAGATACTGTCAATGACTCGGCAGTAGCGTTTCGGGGTGGTTGTAGTTCTTTTTCAGCGATTCCATTGCTTTCAATATCTAAATAGTCTTCCTTCAAATCCAGAAGCGGATAGTTCGGTGTGCTAGTTGCAGGTGGGTTAGGATCATATGTCATGGATGAAAGTGCCACCTGAGAAAAATTCAAACTCGTGACAGACAAATCATAAGCTTCAAAATACCGATTAAAGAACAGAATGGCATTCTCCTGATCCAACTCTGCTAAATAGGGTTCAGTCATGTTGGACACTTCAAAATTCAAGGATTGAAGCTCAAAATTTAAGTCTTTTTCCATGTTAACGGCATTCAAAATACGTTCGGCCTCTTCTTTTTTTGCAGCGACTTCTATCTCTTTGGAAGCTAGTTTTTCTTGATTGGCTAGATAGATGAAGTTATAAAATAAAAATCCAGCGGCTATCAAAGCAAGCAACGATAGCAAGATCTTCTCACGTCTATTCATTCTCATTTACTCCACCCCCTTGGTTAATATATTGACAGTGAAGCTATAGTTCGCAGCATCTTCTCCTGGTGATCTGGAAATGCCTGGCACATACACATTTTCAACAAAATCCAAATTTTTCAGATTGTGTTGAAGCTGTGCAACAGATTCTCTAACTACGGCAGTCCCTTGTATGGAGATGGCGTTGCCATTTATGGTCAAATTACTGATATTGGTGTCCACAGGAATAGTGGAAGCAATATCAATCAGCAAGCCTGTCTGAACAGCATCTGTTTTGGAAAGTTGCAAGGTCAAAGTAGTGACAATATCCTTATAATCACGCAACACATTCGTTTTTCTCTCCAATTCTCTAACTTCTCTATAACGGCTCTGATAGACCGGGTTGTCAATGATGCTGTTATAGTACGCTATTTCGTTGTTAAGAGTGTACATATTGATGGAGTACTCTAGATAATAGAAAACGAGTGCTAAAGCCAATAATCCAATCACTAAAGTCCCAGAGAAGACATTTCTCAATCTAGTTTGCCGAACACGAATTAGATCGGACAACAAATTCATATCTGATTTGGTTTTTAATAATCCAGCAGCAGCATCTAAATAGTCTGTGATATCAATCTCTTTATCGCCTTTGATCTTAGGGTCTAACGAAAAGCCACCAATGCTTTCAATCAGCGTGGTGTCAATTCCAAGATTATCCTCGAAGAAAGATTCGGCATTTTTTATTCTAGATGAACCGCCATACAATAATAGCTTTGCTGGTTCGATATCTTTATTTCTTGAAGTGAAATACTGCATGACACGGTTAATCTCATTCATCCATTCGGTTAGATTGGTCGTGATGATGTTATTAATAGAAGTATCCTCTGGGGTTTCTAACTGATACAAATCCATCCCAGACACTTTGTGCTTTAACTTTATAGCATTTTCACGATTCATATCAAAGATATTTTCTATATTGACGTCAATATCGGAACCACCTAGATTAATTAATCGCGTAAATAAGTTGTTGTTATTATACATAACATTAAAAATCAAGGATTTATGTCCCATCTCTAGGACATAATAAGCTTTATCTTTTTCGATTTTATCTCCATTGATGGTTCGACCAACGGTAAACACTTTTTCAAGTGAATTGAAGGATAAATCCATGGAGATGAGTTTTAATCCAATATTCTCTGCAAGATGACGATAATCATTTATCAGTTTTGTTGGGACAGCATAAATCAGATAGCTCCCTTTTTTGATGCCATCTTCCACATATTGTTTGATAATTCTAAATACAATTTTGTACTCATCCAAAACGACCGGCAAGAATTGTTCCAATTCAAAACGAATCATTTGAACCGTCTCATCTTTGTTTTTTAGAACAGGCAACTCAACCGTTCTTGTGATCAAAGACGTGGTATTAATATTAAATACTGCATTTTTTGTTTTGATTCCGTTTGAGCTCAAAGTTTGACGCAATATATTTCGGATGCTTTCGTAATCTTTGATGTACCCTTCTTGAATAGCATTCAGAGGCGTATTAACTTTAACCGCTCTTTTGACCGACAAATTTTTCTTATCGGATGTTCCCTCTACAATTTTGATGGTTTTACTCCCGATATCAATTGAAACTGTTTTTGCCATAGTACCCCTTCCTTCATATAAATAGATTCATATAAATTGACAGTAATTCGTTTCCATACAGTATGTACGTTAGAGCAGCCAATGCAATGAATGGGCCAAATGGAATGAAGTCTTTTCTAGTTGCCTTTTTAAGGAGCAATAAAAATACAGAAATAATTGCGCCATAAACAAAACTTAATACTGTAACAAATAGAATGCCACCAAATCCTAAAAGGAGCCCCAATACACCCATTAGCTTAATGTCTCCTCCGCCCATTGCATTGGTAAGAACTGCGATGATGAGAAAAAACAAAAAACCAAACAAAAACCCGAAAATGTGATTAATATAATTGCCTCTAAAAAGATAAATACCCAAGATTAATGTGACAATCCCTCCCAATAAGTTCAATTTGTCAGGAATGGTTTGAGTTTTCAAGTCAATCAAACTGATGACAATGAGCATACTTGAAATGAACCCATATAAGAGAAAATAAAGTGTAAGACCATATCTAACATACAATAAAACATAGAGGGCAGCATTTAAAAACTCTACCATTGGATATTGAAAAGATATTTTCTCCCCACAATAGCGACATTTTCGTCTAAAAATCAGAAATCCTAAAACAGGAATCATATCAACATAATTAAGCCTATGTCCACAGCTACCACAAGAAGAAGGTGGAGAAACGATGGACTTCCCAACGGGTATTCGATAAATACAAACATTAAGAAAAGATCCGATTAATAATCCAAAAGCAAAGACGATCAGCCACATAGTATGTCCTTATTAAATACTTGTAATAATTAATGTCATTATACCATAAATGAATTTAGGATAATAGTTGGAAATATGAAAAATAGGGGACTTTTCAATGTCCCCTATCGTAACTGAGATTTAATATCTTCGTTTAATGAAGAGTCCAGCTAATGAAGCCAATGCACCTAAGCCATAAAACAAGGGTGTGGTGACGCCTGTGTCAGGAATATCCATGGGGACTTCCTCTTCCATAATCTCTACAACAGGTGGTTCTTCCTCGACCTCTGGTGTATCAAGAGGTGTGTCTTCATCAACGATCTCTACTTCCGGAACATCAAGAGGTGTGTCTTCATCCATGATTTCTATCCCTGTGACGATTACGGTAGCCGATGCTTGAACAAAAGGTGCTTGATTATCTGTAGCTTGAGCTGTGTTGACAAGTGTTCCAGTTTCTTCAGCCACATAAGTTACGGTGAATGTGCGAGAAGCGCCAGGAGCTAGTGTATCGATGACTTCGGCAAAATCGACCATCTCATCCACCAAGTTTACATTGGTGAGGGTTCCATTACCGCTGTTGGTCAAAACAAGGGTATAAGTAATGGTGTCCCCTACCTCTACAGTAGTTGCATTTGCAGATTTTGATAAAGACATATTGTAATTAGTGGTCGGTCCTGACGGTCCTGATGGTTCTTCATGATTTCGAAACTCATAACTGACCATCACTGGACCTGTTTCAGGTACATAGACAATGATCCCATTGTTTTCAAATAATTCATATTCTGGATCATCGCTATCTCGGTCGGTGATAGAATAAGGACTAGGATCTCTTACTGTTACCTTATAAAGTCCTGCCTCTAAATCACCTGATGTTCCATTTGTTGAGCCAGTTGCTGTTACAACTTCAGAAGGCGGTAAGGTCATCATAGAGAACGAGGCCAGTTCTAAATATTCAAAGGGTTCAATATCAAATGTAAACACATCAGACTGGCTGGATTGATTGCCAGTGACTGTTACATCAATGATGATATACCCATTATCACTAGGCTGAGAATCTTGTTGCCACTGAGCCGTGTAGGTGGCATCTTCAGTAACCGTATCAGCCACTGCTGGATCCCAACCTGTAAAAGTATAACCTTCTTGTCCAGGTGTCTCAGTAGGAGCAGCAGGGGTGTCAGAACCTGACGCTAACTCTTCATGAA
>CAZIKK010000001.1:0-232791 GCA_964539975.1 uncultured Clostridia bacterium | reverse complement strand
TATTGGTTCTGCTGTTGCTGCAGGCGTCTTGTTGATGTTCTTTAGTTGAGGATTGTGTAAAATGAATCACTTATCCTGTGCAAGTAAGGTTGCACAGGATTTTTTCGGTTATCGAAATCAAACAAAAGTTAAACGGTTCATTTTGAAGACTTTTTCAGGTATACTATAAACAAGACGATTGATAGGAGACAACTATGGATAGTAGCGATGTCTTGACACTTCTAATGATTGAAGGTGTAGGGAGAAGAACTATTCTGAAACTAAAAAACAAGTTAAAGAATGAGGACATTGATGCCTCAGATCTTAATGACTTGATAGAAGGAATAGCAACGATCAAAAAACAATCAATCAAGCTAGGCAATGCTTCCTTCCAAGAGGCGCAGCGTCAAACAGAAATGATTTTGGAGGAATGCTTTTTAAAGAATATTACAATTATTTCTTGCTTTCAAAGGAGCTTTCCAAATCGCTTATTGGAAATGGGGTTGGACTGCCCGGCGGTGATTTTTGTGAAAGGCGATCTTTCCGTATTGAACGGAAATTTGAACATCGGTATTGTAGGCACAAGAAAACCTACTGATTCGGGTTTTCTGAAAGGAAAGCAGTATTCGAAGAAAATTGTGGAGCGTCGAGGCAATGTTGTATCAGGATTGGCGTTAGGGTGTGATCGAGCAGGACACTTAGGTGCATTAGAAGGTAATGGAAAAACATTAGCCGTTATACCTAACGGTATTGGCCATGTCTATCCAAACGTTCATCGACCTCTTTATGACAAAATACTAGAGAGTGGAGGATGTATTCTTTCAGAATATGCACCCAACGAGCCACCTCAAAGCTATTTCTTTATTGAGCGAAATCGTCTACAAGCTGCTTTATCTGACGGTTTATTAATCATCGAGAGCACTATTAAAGGCGGAACAGCATGGACCTATCAATATGGTTTGAATTATGGCAAATCAATTGCGGTATCACAACATGAACCTTATGCTGGCAAATATGGAACATTAAATGAGCAGATTCTGGTTGAAGATAAAGGAATCCCCATCAAACATGAGAGCGATTTGGTAAAATGGATGGAAGCATTGAATAGGAGGAGACATGAAACTTATAACCAATCAACACACAGGACGACAAGTTTTGATCAATACCATCAGAGATAATCGAAAAGATGATTTTTCAAACAATTCAAAGGATGAGTGTCCGTTTTGCCCGGAGTATGCTTTGGATTTAAAATGCCTCAGATATGAGCAACAAGTCGAGGACACTTGGGTAGTCAGGTCTATAGACAACAAATTCCCAGCATTGTTATGTGATGAGACATTGCATGATCAAGGCGAGATAGACTACGGAAAGCATGAAGTCATGATCGAATGTAGAGAGCATGATAGAGATTATTTTGACTTTGATGATTTAGATTTCCAACATGTCTTGCAAATGTATCATGAACGGTTTAGAGCGTTGTATGATGAAGACAAGATAAAAAGTGTGATGATCTACAAAAACCATTTAAAAAGTGCGGGCGCATCAAAACGGCACTCACACAGTCAGATTCTATCGATGTCTTTTGTGCCGCCAGAAATAGAGAAAGAATTAATGATGATAAAAAAAGGAAAACTAACGAAGAATGAGAACATAATCTTTGAAGATGAAATTTTTCAAAGTTACATGCCAGAAGATGCTTTTTTATCAGGTGAGATTATATTGACTCACAAAAAAAACCAACGATTTGAGGCGATAACCAAAGAGGAGATAAAAGCTCTTTCTAAGCATTTAGAGCAAATTTTCCAAGGCATTGAGACGATATATGGCAAAATACCTTTTAATATGTATGTTCACTCTTTGCCTAAAGATTATGAAATGGAAGCATTTAGATGGCACCTGCATATTATACCTAGAAAAGGACAGTTTGGTGGATTTGAACTGAGTACAGGCTTGTATATTAATTCCCTAGAAATCAAGGAAGTCATCGACAGATTTGTAGAAAATTAAATGACAAAAAAGAATAAAGTGGTTGACACTTCACTTGCAGATGAGTATAATAAGTCTTGTCACTAATGAGCGGGTGTGGCGGAATTGGCAGACGCGCTAGACTTAGGATCTAGTGTCTTCGACGTGGGAGTTCGAGTCTCTTCACCCGCACCAAAAAAACACCAAGAATGTACTATTCTCGGTGTTTTTTAATGCGATCAACGAATGCTCACTTTTGTTGAACGATAATATAAGCACCCAATAAGACGGCTACTCCTCCAATGAGTTGCGAAAAGGTAAGGTAGTCTTTTAAAAAAATAACGGAGAATAACACCGTGAACACTGCCTCCATTAAACTGATAATAGAAGTTTTGGTTGGACCTAAATAAGACATGCCTTTAAGAAAGGAAGTCATGGCTATAACAGTGGAAACAAGAGCTAACCCAGAAATAGGTAGCCATCCAATAATTGAGAAATTAAAATTAAAGCCACCTGATAAAGATCCTACCACTAATGTGCCAAGAGCTGAGAACAAGGCGATAAAGCCACTAGCAATCATAGTAGGTATATTTTTTATAGAACGACTACTGTATACAATATATAAGGCATAAACAAAAGAAGCTCCGGAAGCATAGAGTATGCCGATAATATGAATGCCTCCTAATGAGGTACCGACAATCAAGAGGATGCCAGTTAGTGAAAGAATGATCGAAAAAACAACCCGGAGCGTTAAAGGTTCTTTATTGAGGAGCAAGGACAAACCAGTCACAAGAGCGGGGTATGTATATAAGAATAGTGTGGCTAAAGCGGGTGAAATGTAACGTAAAGAGGAGAAATAGAAACGAGATTGAAAAGTATAGCAAATGGCACCTAGTATAAAAAAAGAAAATAGGGCCTTTTTACTGATTCTGATTCCACCGTGCTTTTTTGCAGCATAAGAAAAAAAGAAGATAGAAGAAAAAAGAAACCTTAATAACAATAGTGTATTGGTATCAATGCCACTTTGGTAGGCAAAGACGATAAAAATAGGCATCAAGCCAAAAGAAATAGCCGAAAGAAGAACTAGGCAAGCACCTTTTGTGGTAGGACTCATAAATCACCTCATAGATAAGAACTTGGGCTTAAAGTATTTGATATGATAGAAAACGATTAGACCTAAATGATTTCTCAAGCGTTTTTCAAGCACCTTGATATAATCTTTCATTTGAGAGACTTCATCTGGTGTGGGCATTTCAAAACTATATTTATAATGGACGAATAAACGTGTGACATTCCCCATGTTTAAGGGTGGAGGGTCGTTCAATTTATGAGAGACTCTTTTGGCAAAGTCGAGATGTGTTTCTCCTGATTCATAAGGATATCCTAACAGTTGGCTCAAATTGAGAATATAATGATACAAGCCAACTATTTGGGTTCGACCATCTTTTAGCAAAAGTCGCTGCCAATCAATCTTGAATCGAATAAATCCAAGAATGTATCTTAGTGGGCTCAGAAACAATAGCAAGAAGATATATCGCATTAAATGTAAGATATCAAATGATGACTTTGACGGGATAGGATCTGTACGAGACAAATGGTGATCGGTCTCGAACCTTGATAGAAAGCTCTCGTCTAAATCATATAAAGAGTTCTCGTTTTCTTGATCATTAAGACCATTTAATTCATTGGATTCTGAAGAAGGGTCCGTTTCAGATCTGGAGGCGTGTAAGAGTGGATATGATGTGGTTGGCTCAAATGTCACCCAACCAACAGGTTCAATGAATGCCTCAACCCATGCATGTGCGTGGCTCAGTCGAACCTGATAAAGGTTTGAATCGATTCTTTCTTTGACGACATATCCTTCAATATATCGACTTGGGATGTCTGCTATTCTAAGAAGGATGGCCATTGTACTTGCGAAATGAGTACAGTATCCTTCTTGAGATTCAAACAAAAAATAATCTACAAAGTCTGAATGTTCAGGGTAATAAGGAACGTCAAGGCTATAGGTAAAATGAGATCTCAAGTAAGATTCTATGGCAGTGGCTTTCTCGTAATCCGTTGATGCAGTAATGGTTACTGCATCCACCAGGTTTCGAGTCCTATCGGTAATCAGATCATCAGGCAATCTTAAATAATCAGATTGGTTGGGAAGATCAGATAGTTTATAATTAGCTCCTTTCGCAACCATATCTTGAAAAGGAAGTGGTTCTAAATATTTGACCACATATGTTTCTCCTTCATAAACGGCATGAGGATAGTTCAAAAGTTGGTCGTTAGCAGTGACTTCAACTTTGTTTCCGCCTCGCATGCGAATTTCGACGGGCTGATAGGGACTGAACAAGGTCGTTGAAGCCAGGGATTGATGGGTGATGGTTAAAAAACGTTCTTGATACAACTGCATGCTTTCATAAGATAGATTTGAGAAATCAGTGATCAATGAATGGGTTTCTTTAGGGTATGAAATGGTTTCCCAAGATTGGCCATTATAGATATGTCGCACATTGCCTCGCAAATAAGTTGGTTTTGTTGTGATAACCTGCATGATAATGCGAGGATTCAATTGAACAGGGCCACCTAGTTGATTGGTTTTCTCTTGGTAACCGGTCATCGTAAAATCAAATGAGGTTGCTTCACTTGATCTTCTAGCATATAGAGTATCCACCCTCATGTCTTGAACAAATGGGAAAGCATGGTAGATTTTTTGTTCTAGCCAAGTCCATTGAATGATTGAGGGGCCTTTTGGCAACAAATAGGCTAGAGAAATGGCAATCAAGCTATAAATGAGTACAGTGAAAAACCATGAATTGAAAGCAATTTCTGAATGATCATCAGATTTTGATGTCCCAGCAAATAGGCGTTTCGTTTTGTATTTGTTTAATCCAATCAATATGATAAAAGTAAGAAGGAAGAGAGCAAGCATCAAAAAAGCTTTGTCCACGTAGGTATACCAGTAATAGAAATAAAATAACAGATGGATGGGAACAAGCCAAACAGGACGTTTTAGTTGATACAAAATAATCGTCGTAAAAGCAGAGATAATGATGACAAGAACTAGCCAAAAAGGAACAATATTTTGACTGGCAACACTTTCTAAGCCAATGATATGCATGGTTATGTTTTGGGAAAAAGCGCCCATGTATTGAATGATAGGGTCAAGGATAGGTCTTACAAAAAAATGGATGGCTAAAAATGGAATCGGGATGATAGCTAATGCGGTGATCAGAATGAAAGGTTTTAAAATGACAATACGTAAACAAGTTGCTAACAACAAAACAACACCTATCTGTGTAAAAAAGTTATAAGGCAGGTGAATCACTACAGCAAAAACATGAGCTAAACTGAATATAAGACTGTAATAAAGGATGTTATCGATAAAACGATGAAGTTTTGAGGTTGTTATCATATGTTTTCTCCAAAAATACCTTAGGATCTCCTTCGGGTGATAAGATATGCACGAAAACACCTTCACTTTCAAGCAGCTGTACGAGGTGCTGTGCGTAAGAGTTGGTTATTGTGAAAGTATTCTTTGTGGTAAACAACACCGGATGATAGTTTTCAGTTTGAAGCTGGATAAGCAAAGAAGCAAGTTTTTTGTCAACTACAGGTGTGAATAGAATGATAGTTGAATTAGAACTAAAAAAAATCTTCTTAGAAAGGATTTGTTCAATCATAGCAACCGAGCCATTGCTTTGGACCATGGCTAAAGCTTTCAAAAACAGTCTCAAGTCTGATTTACTGGAACCTTTTATTGATAAAGAGGAGTCTATGTTGGCTGTATGGAATGAAACGGAAATATTTTCGTTTAGACAATTGTTAACGATACTTGTACAGATTTCAACTAATCTGTCCTCAATTGTTCGGTTGGTATCATTTTCATAATTTGGAGCGAAGTTATCTAGGAATAATTCAACTTTGGAATCGCCTCTGGAATCATAATCTTTGACAATTAATCTATTTTTCCGAGCAGAAACTTTCCAATGGATGTGTTTGACGTTGTCGCCAGGTTGATAGTCTCTCAAAGTATGGATTTGGCTTCTGTCCAGGTAGGCCAAGTTGTTGGTGTGCAACTCTCCAGATTGTTGACTTGTTTTTATTTCAAAGGCGTTGAGTTGAACGATATGGGGGTACACCAACAATCCTGATTGATCTTGAAAAGCTTTCTCAAATGTGAATAGATTAAATACATCGCTTACTTGAACTTTGATTTCTCCGAAAGTATAATAGCCTCTTCTTTGGAGTTTTAACGTCTCGGTTTTCATGTAATCGCCCTTTGACTCAAGTGAAATGGAGTGGATAGAAGGATGTTTACCAGCTAAACGAGTGATAGTGTTACTATCCACCTTCATATGTGGGATTGGGAGGAGACTTTGGTTATGGATATGGTACTGTACTGTGAAACTGTCACCAATAAAGCAATCTTTATTTGGTAAAGTTATTTTGGCATCCAGTTGATGAACGACATAAAAACCATGCAACCAAGGAAGTAGGATCACAATTAAATAGGTATAAAGAATAAAGTAAGGAATAGTGCCTCCAACCATCAATGCAAAAATAAATAGCGGGACGGTTAAAAGCAGAACATTAAACGTTGGCTTAATCATTTGAAATCACCGGGATAGCAATTTTTTTTAGAATTGATTTAATTATTTCAGGAATTCTTTTTCCTTCAATCCGTGCTTCTGAAGAAAGTAGCAAGCGGTGGTTCAATACTGGGAACACCATTTTTTGCACATCGTCTGGAATGAGGTAGTCTCTTCCGGATAAATAGGCTCGAGCTTGAGATGCTTTCAACAAATCGATTGATGCACGTGGACTAGCTCCTAAGAGGAGATCTTTATCAATTCGTGTCAAGTTGACAATATTGACGATGTATTCGATAATATCATCATGCACAGTCAACTCAGAGACTTCTTTTTGGATGGTCAGAAGATCCTCTTGAGATAAGACAGGGTAAATATGAGATAATTCTTTCAACTCAAGGTGTTTTTTCAAGATGTCTTTTTCAGAATTCTTGTTAGGATAACCTAAGGATAGACGCATTAAAAACCGGTCAAGTTGTGCTTCTGGCAAAGGAAAGGTTCCTTGATACTCTAATGGATTTTGTGTGGCCAGAACCATGAAAGGTTTTTCAAGAACGAAGTGTTGGTTTTCGGTCGATACTTCGCCTTCTTCCATTGCTTGGAGCAAACTAGACTGAGTTTTTGGAGAGGTGCGATTGATTTCGTCTGCCAGGAAAATCTGGTGAAAAATGGGTCCTTTCTTAAACAAAAATTCGTTGGTATTTTGGTCAAAAATGGTGATGCCAAGAATATCTGAAGGCATTAAATCTGGTGTAAACTGGACGCGTTTGTAAGAAAGCGCCAATGTTTTTGCCAGTGCTTTTACCAAAGTTGTTTTGCCTACACCAGGGACATCTTCAATTAACAAATGGCCTTTAGCCAATAAGGATATAACCACGTTTTCAAGGACTTCATCTTTCCCAATAATTACACGCTTTAGATTCTCTAAAATATCTACAGGATGAGCATTCATTATAAAAGACTCCTTTACTATCCAAACATTCAATTTTTTCTTTTATCATACCTTATTGGAAGGTTTTTTAAAAGTAGTTTCATTGAGGATAGAAAGCTTGGGGTGTGTTATAATCTTTATAGAACACTATAAGCACATGGAGGACAGAAAGAAATATGGTAAATAAGGAATTGAGATCAAGCTTACTGTTATTGGTGACGGCGGCAATATGGGGATTTGCTTTTGTGGCACAGAGAGTGGGCATGCAATATGTGGGTGCTTTTACATTTAACGGCATTCGTTTTGCTCTTGGGAGTGTGTCACTGATACCTGTTATTCACTTTGTCGAAAAAAAGCGACAGGCATTTAAAGAAAAACAATCAGATGACGCTCGGTATAATAAGCGGAAAATTCTTAAGTATGGCACCGTTGCTGGGGGTGTTTTGTTCATCGCTGCAACCTTGCAACAAGTGGGACTGATTTATACAACAGCTGGGAAAGCTGGGTTTATTACAAGTCTCTATATTGTTTTAGTACCTATATTGGGTGTTGTGATCAAGCAAAAATCAAGCCCGAATATTTGGACGGGTGCGCTGATTGCAGCTATTGGGTTATATTTCTTGAGCATTAATGAGGATTTAAGAATAGAATTTGGCGATTTTCTTCAGCTAGCAGGTGCGTTTTTTTGGGCGGTACACATATTGGTAATTGGCGTGTTTGTATCGCGCGTTGACGCTTTGAGACTATCATCCATTCAATTTGCAGTTTGCTCTTTGTTGAGTTTCTTAGTAGCTATCCTATTTGAAGAGATTCAAATGTCGGGGATCATCAGCGCATTGGTTCCAATACTATATGGAGGTCTCATGTCTGTTGGGGTGGCTTATACTTTACAAGTAGTGGCTCAAAGACATGCTAAGGCATCTCATGCTGCCATTGCATTAAGCATGGAAGCCGTTTTTGCTGCATTAGGAGGTATGTTACTGTTGTCGGAGACACTTCCGTTAAGAGGATATTTAGGAAGTGGTTTAATGCTTATTGGAATGTTGATTTCCCAAGCAGATAATTTTGGGAAAAAAGCAAAAGAAATGGATGTGATAAATGAATGGGAAAAGCAAAGAGATTAGCGGTAGGTATGATGTTGTTACTGGCACTGGCAAGTTGTCAGGTAAATGTATCTGCACCTGAAAGAACGGGAGACCACGGGTTAGCGGAAGTCAGAGGTCTTGTTTTGAAATACGCTATAATTGACACTTCTTATGAGATCTATCAAACACAAATTCAAAAGTCAGAAAGCTTATCTAGGATGGCCTATATGAATGCAGGCGAAGATATTTATGGTCATTACAAATGGATGGCTACCACTTATGAGAATATGGAACCGGAAATGAAAGCATATTTAAAGCAGATTTTTGATGAAGTTCATGCTTGGCAGTTACTGAACACAACGACGGCTTTGGATGATGACGCAACACTAGAAATCATAGTGGCGTCCATTCGGACAAGACTCAGAAGAACAAATATTGTGGAAGCTGCAGATCGATTTTTCCCATATTTTTATGAATCTCATTTCAAGGATTATCTCTTGGAAAATAAGCCAGTTTTTTCTGAGAAAGCGGAGCGATTGAACCATCAAATCAGACAAAACAATCCTGATATTTTGACTTTTATGGAGGAGCAATCAGGAATACTCTTTGAAAGAGACTATCAACCACTGTTTTATTATACGCTTCGGTATATCGGAGCGATGGGATTTAATTATAATGGCGTGAAAGTGTCAACAATCCAAAGAAATGTAAATGACTATTCAAAGATCATGCTAACACCCTTTCATGAGTATTCTCACGAATTGTTTCAGACGTTTACAAGACAAAAGCGGTTTGAGGAAATTGCTGATAAAATGAAGGAAGTATCTTCTTTCAAAAAGATGTGGGAATCAGGTTATCATTATAGTTACGATTGGGTAGGCTGGTGTGAGGAAAATCTTGTCGAAGGATTTTCAAAGTATTTGGCATTTAAATATTATGATTATGGAGAGCATTATGGAAACTACGCTTATGATGGAGAATTCTATAGGTACCTAGTGGATAGCCAATTTGACCCGAAAACAAATACATTGGAAAACATTAGTATTGAATTTTATGAAAAAGTTTACGAAAGAGATTCCGATTAAAAAACTTCCACCTGTTTAAAGAGTGGAAGTTTTAGTCCGTTAGTATGTTTCAACAAAAAGTTCGAAATGGTCTCTTGGGTGGTCACAAGCCGGACAAGTTTCAGGTGCTTCTTTTCCGGTATGTACATATCCGCAGTTGTTGCATTTCCATTCTACAGGTTCATCGCGTTTGAACACAATGCCGTTTTCGATATTGCTAAGGAGTTTTAAAAAGCGTTTTTCGTGTCTTTCTTCAACTTCAGCGACTTCAGTGAATACTTTTGATATAGTATCAAATCCTTCTTCTTTCGCGATACGGGCGAACTCTGGATACATTTCTGAATGTTCTTCATTTTCACCAGCTGCAGCAGCCTTCAAGTTAGCCTTTGTATCTTGGAAATTCACAGGGAAATCTGCGTTTACACGAATCGCTTCATCTTCCAATTCTTCTCTTAAAAACTTATAGAATCGTTTAGCATGTTCTTTCTCATTAGCTGCGGTTTCTTCGAAAATATTTCTTATTTGAACATAGCCATCTTTTTTTGCCTGTGCGGCATAATAAGTGTATCTCATAGTAGCCTGTGATTCTCCTGCAAATGCAGTCATCAGATTAGTTGCTGTTTTTGTGTTTTTCAGTTTGCTCATAAAAACCTCCAGATATTCTTTATTATTTATGCCATATAATCCTAACATAGAATGGAGGGATTTTCAAGATTAAAACGAGTACAAAATAATATTGAATATTATATAGACTTGAGAAATGATGAAATAGAAGGTACAATACAATTATCTAGAAAAACAGGTACTGAAAAATGATTTGGAGGTTAAAATGAACACAAAAGAATTGATGAAAATAGCTTTGGAATTGGCAGGATTCGACGAAGAACCATTTGATACAACAATCAGTCATCCTGGAGAAGGAATCAAAAGGATTCTGATCGGTGTGGATATGGAAACACCAGAGCTCATGTTGGCAAAAGAACTGGACTATGATTTAGTTGTCAGTCACCACCCAAAGGCGGACGATTCGGTTATTCATTTCCATGAAGTGATGGACATTCAAATTGATAGAATGGTTGATTTTGGAGTGCCTATCAACAAGGCACAAAAGGCACTTTCAAAAAAACAGAAGACAGTAGAAATAGGTATGCATGTAAGCAATTATGACCGTGTATCGGCAGCGGCAAAACTATTGGATATCCCATATATGAATATTCACTTACCAGCAGATTATATAGGTGAAAAATTCATGCAAGAATATCTGAATAAAGAATTCGAGAACAAGCCCAAAGTGAAGATAAAAGAAATCATTGAAGCGATCGAAACACTGGATGTCTACCAGAAATCATTGGCAAAACCAGTGGTGAGATGTGGTGGACCAGAAGATTATGCAGGAAGAATAGCTGTCTTATTTGCAGGTGGTACAAATGGAGGAGCAGAAGTTTATAAGGCATATTTTGAGGCAGGTGTAGGGACGATTGTTGCAATGCATGCTCCCGAAGAAGTGATAAAGGAAGTAAGGGATCAAAACATCGGAAACATTATTGTAGCCGGGCACATGCCAAGTGATTCCATAGGGCTTAATGCCATCATCAAGGCATGGGAAGAACAAGGGATGATGGTAACAAAAATATCTGGAATTCTATAAGGCGTCGACCAATAGAACTTGATGGACGCCTAAAAACCATAATTTATGAAAGGTTAGGGTGTTCAAATCTCTTTGGACACCTGAGTTTTTTTAAAACAATAAATGGCGATACATAGTGTGATTAGATGAAGTGGAATCATGTTAAAAAAAGTAATGTTTGCAGTGTTTGGCAAAAATATGGCTATGCTATTATTCATAACATGCAAAAGAATAGCTGGAAAAATGGAACGTGTCTTTATGGTGACATAACCAAAGGTCAGCCCTAATAAGAAGGTAGGAACCAATCTTAGAAAATCAAGATGGACAATAGAAAATATCACTGAAGTTAAGATAATTGCCCATTTTGGACCTAAATGTTTTTCCAATGGTCGAAGCGCAAATCCTCTGAACAAGATTTCCTCACAAACACCCGGTGTCAAAGCGAATATCAAAAATCGGCTTAATGGGGACAAAGACAGTATTTGTTTTTCCAATTCAATGAGTGTGGGTGCATCTCCAATGTAGGGGTTGATTACCAATTGATAGATCATAATAAGAGAAAAAGCGGATAGCCATAATAAGATGCCACCTAGCATTCCTGTTAAAGGTGGTTTTTTGAGGCCTAAAGAAAGAGCAGGAGATGCTTTTAAATAGTAAATTATCCCCACCGGGACAAGTCCAAACAAGATGAGTTGGATCATTAATGTGCTGACTAACGGATTAATGAATGGAGATAATAGGGTACTAGCATAGATGAATAAGACAACGATAATAGCTAAAGACATCAAGACATCTTCAGTATTTAGAAATGTTTTAGAGACAACAGCTCGCCTATCCAATTTAAAAGAAATGCCAGATCCAGAGTCAAACAGAATTTTTTCCGCGCCAAATATTTTGAACATGAAGGTGAGGCTTATGATAGAAAACAGAGCGTTTACAGTGGAAGTGACAGCAAAATAGATAAAGTTAAAATTATCTAGAAAGACGGACTTGATCAGCAAAGTAGCATTCAAAATGGGAAGGGTGCTATATATTGGAGATATTTCGAGTCCCGGCGTTGTCCCAATATAGGCAGGCAACATAAAGATGAAAATCAAAGGTGTAAAATAAGCGCCAGACTCTTTGTAACTGTTGGCGAACAAGCCCATTCCGATGCTAAATCCTGATCCAATAAAAATAAGAGGAAGCAATGTAAAAAAGAGGGTTATGATGGTAGTCCACCCTAGATCCAAGCTAAAAATGTTTAAACTTAAGAATTGAGGCGCCACAAAGATAAAGGCTGCAAGAGTCATAAACATGGAAATGGAACCAAAAATAATGCATGCCAAAAGCTTGGATATGATGATTTGGGATTTCTTCGCGGGCATAGAGAATAGGGTTTCCAATGTAGCCATTTCTTTTTCTGCGGTGGTCAATTCCACGGAAAAATTAATAACAGACATTAAGGCAAACAATGAAAGAATCACCGGTACGATGCTAGCCAAAGAATGGCTGGTTAGCTCTCTTTCAGTTGCAGAATCACTTAACTGTATCGATACGGGTTGCAAGATATCTTTTGTAATGGATTGACTTTCAAGGTAGCTAATCTGTAGTTGCTCTTTGTATGCCTCAAGTATGGGAATAAGACGGTTAGCTGCTCTTGTATTTGAATTGTTTCCTGAATCATAAGTTAAAGAGAAATGATGATAGCCAGAGTCATAGGAGTAAGAAAGCCATAAGTCCACGTTTTCTTCTGTTGAGTTCTTATCAACGACTAGTTCGGGCTTTATAGAGATAGATTCCTCTGCCTCTATTAGAGATTGCAAGTCTTGGGGGAGTTCATCTAATACCAGGATTTGACTTATGGATGTAGCCGCACTTTGAGAAGTGCTCTCTGAAAAGTATTGATAGCCATAAAGAAGAAGAGGCATCAAGATTAGAGGTGCAAACATACCAATAAGGATGCGCTTGTTACGCAACAATGCGATGAATTCTTTCCATATAATTGATCGAATAACAGTAACATTCATTTTGAATCACCTCCAAATATGACCCAGTCAGATTTAAAGAGTCTATTCATAAGAATCACGCCAAACAAAGAGAGACCGAGATGGATGGACAAAACAATCAAGCTGTGAATCAGGTTGTAGTTCCCCAAGAAAGCTTCTTTCATAAGTAGCAAGGCATTTGCTACAGGGATAAGCAATGTGGTTTGATTAATGCTAACATCTGGTAGCATAACGATGAAGGTTGGAGCTGTTAGCACAATGAGCAGTACTGAACCGTAGGATTGAGATTCTTGGAAAGTTTTAGCGATAAGACCTAATCCGATAAAAAAGGTGCTAGACATGATCATTACAGGAATCAACATCAAAACCAGATAAAGTAGAAGGTTTAACGAGATATCGATGCTGAAATCTGGAATGGCAGTTGCCAATGCGAAAATTAAAGGAAACATGGCCAAAATATTCACCATGCCGCTTATCACACCAACGTTGACACAGGCCAATAGCTTTCCAATAATGATTTCAAACCTCGTAACAGGCACTGAGAAAATTGTTTCGAGGGTTTCACGTTCTTTTTCACCAGCACTCAGATCGGAAGAAAGGGTATAAACACCTGTAATGCCATATAGCATGATAATGAAAGGCAATATCATGCCAAGTAGCATTGAAAAAATTCTCGAATCAGTTTCGCCTTTTAGCTCAATATGCTCGATAGAAACCAGTGAAACAATATCTAGGTCAAGTTCAACTGACTCTAGAACATCCAAACGGAGTGTTTCACTATAGCTGTTTAAGATTACGCGGATTCTGTTGGCTGCCTGCTGACTGGAATCGGAAGTTGAGTTGTAGTAGACCACATAATTTTCCACTAAATCATCTTGAGTCAACACAACAGAGGCATCGATATCGTTTGAGTCCAAGTCAGATAAACCTGAAAGAGCAGGCATTAGATTGATCTTTGATTCTGCCTCAAACTTCTGAACCAATTGTTGAGGAAAATTGTCTGAGAGAGCAATGTTACTTGATTTTTCGGACATGTTGGACTGGATCAACGCGCTAAAGCCAAAGAAAAAGATTAATAATACAGGATAAATCAATATAGGCAAAAAGATGGTCAATAAAGCTTTTTTGTCACGAAAAAGGGTTTTCATTTCTTTTCTACAAATCAATCTAATCTTGTTCATTGTCATTCCAACTTTCATTATCAATGAAATACAAAAATATATCCCGAATGTTCTGCTTGCCGGTGTCGGCTTTGAGTTTATCGATTGTACCTGTTTGGATAAGGTGACCTTTATGAATCAACCCTATTCTGTCACATAAAGAATCGGCCTCTTCCATGTAATGAGTAGAAAAAATGATGGTTTTTCCGTTTGATTTTTCTGATTTAATGAAATCTATGATGCTTCTGCTGGTTAGTATGTCTAACCCTAGAGTCGGTTCATCCAAAATATAGACTTGTGGATCATGAATCATACAGCGTGCAATAGAGGTTTTTTGAACTTGGCCTGTAGATAACTTTTCTATGACTCTGTTTTTAAAAGATTCCATATCCAGCCGGTGCAGGATTTCTTCTATACGAGATTCAAGAACACTTTTGTCAATTCCATAAAAGCTCCCAAAAAAACGCATGGTTTCAACTGGAGTGAGTTTTTTATACAGTTTGGTATTGCCAGATAAAAACCCAATAGATTGCTTTAAGGCCTCTGGTTTTTTCAAGGAATCAAAACCATTTACCGACACATGTCCTTCGGTTTGTGTCATGATGGTAGATAAAATTCGCAGCATCGTAGTTTTGCCTGCACCATTTGGACCAAGCAAACCAAAAATCTCGCCTTTTTCAACAGAAAAAGAAACATCCTTTAATGCATAAAAATCGCCATTTTTCTTATCAAAAAATTTTTTGCTGACATGTTCAACAATTATCATAGAGATTCTCCTTATTCCTTTGTTTGAAGATGAGCAATGAACTGACGAGCGACTCGTGGGGAGCGCCCATTTTTTGTAACAGCATAGCGTTCAGCTTCTATTTCAAGCTTTTCGCCTGATAGAGAGATGTTGTAGTACATAGCCAGCTCATGGACTATTTCAAGGTATTGCTGTTTATCAGGTTTGAAGTAACTGACTAACATACCGAATCGATCAGATAGAGACGTGAGTTCTTGTATGGTTTCACTAAGATGGATGTCATCTCCTTCCCGATCAGAAAAGCTTTCCTTGACGAGGTGTCGTCTATTGCTTGTCGCATAAATGACAACATTGGAAGGTTTTGCAGTAACAGAACCTTCTAATATGGCCTTCAAAGAGCCAAAGTTGGCATCGTTTTTTGAAAAGGACAAGTCATCGATGAACAATATAAATTTAAGTGGATACTGGGATATTGTTTCAAGTAAAGTGGGGATGGCGTCCAGTTGTTTTTTGGGAACTTCTATCAACCGCAACCCTTTGTGATGAAGCTGATTTGTAATGGCCTTGACAGTTGATGATTTTCCAGTCCCAGCATCACCATAGAGAAGAACATTTGAAGCAGGTTTGTTTTCAATCAAAGCAAAAGTATTATTTAACACAAGATTGCGTTCTTTTTCATATCCTTTTAAATCATTCAATGAAACTGGATCAGGGTTTGTGACTGGCAAAAGGTGACCATCCTTAATAGTAAACACATAATGAGAGGCGTATTGCCCATAACCATATCGATGCAACTGACTTATTCTTTCTTGGTAGGCAGTCAAAAGATTAATAGAAGATGTTTCCCAAGATGGCAGATAGCCTGTAAAAGGAATATGAGATTTCACTTCATCAGAAGACAAAGTGGATAATTCTTGCAAAACAAGCAATTCGTTTTCTAGGCATTCTTGCAAGTTAGAGGTCACGGCTTTATTAGTTGCGACATGCTGGACATAGGTGTTTTCATTTTCAAGAACGATTTTGCAAAGATACTCACTGAAATTAGAGTGATTTGCATACAACTCAGAGACAAATGAGGCATACAAAGCAACTTTTGTGTTGGGATCATCTGAGTCAGATGAAATTAACGCATAAGCTTTGCGAATCACAGGGTCTATCAGTAAACTGCGAAAAATCACTAAAGATTGGAGCGGAAGTTTAAGTGAGTCAAGTTTTGTCATAGAATCCTCCTTTGAAAGGTCTTCTTTCACATTCTACTATACTACATCTTTCAAAAGAATTAAAATTCAATTAAAAAATAAAATGATTGTTTTCAACGAACATAAAAATAATGCTTGCATTATCCTGAAATTAGTGTATGATTAGAAAGTAATCTAAATTGTAAGTTAAGAATGAATAAATAGAATTAAGTGTTAAATCATTTTGATTGGCGTTGAAATTTTTGTTTATCAGTTCTACAGCATTTAGAAATAAAAATTTGGAGGCAGTCATCATGAAAGGTACTGTAAAATGGTTTAACTCAGAAAAAGGATTTGGATTTATCACAACTGAAGAAGGAAATGATGTGTTCGCACATTATTCACAAATTCAAAAAGGTGGTTTCAAATCACTTAACGAAGGTGAAGAAGTAAGCTTTGATGTGGTTAAAGGCAACAAAGGACCACAAGCTGAAAATATCGTAAGTCTATAAAGAAAGCGATACTAAGATCCGAGACAAATGTCTCGGATTTTTTTATGCAAGTATAGGAAGAATCATGGTTTTGTGATATGATTGTTGTTGGCCTGAAAAGCATAATCAGAGATAGCGGATGAAGGCTTAATAGTTAGGTTAGAATACTTTTGTTCGTTAGAAAGGTGGAATACATGATGAAAATAATGATCAAGATGGCAGTAGTGCTAATGGCTATAATTTTATCTGGATGCAAAGTTGAGGTGCCACAGAATCAAGACAATCAGCCAGATCCTGGTTCGGATAAACACCAGCAAATAGAGCTCAAAGAGATTCAAGGAGTTTCACCTCACGCTTATGCAGGACAAGAAATGAGAGTGGCATTACGAGTTGTGGATGATGAAGGAAACGAGTCAATGATTGATGAAGGTTTCAAAATAAGTGCTTCTAGCACGATGGCACATATAGAAGATCAAGCCATTTTTATCAACGAAACAGTTCTGACAGGAGATCTAGTGGAGATTGTAGTTGAGTGGAAGGGCTTGACAGAAATAACAACGATTATGATAGTGAATTTTCTTGACAAAACAATCGATGAGAACAACGTGATAACAAATTACACTGCATACGATTCCGTTGTAAACAAACAAAGAAATCTACCAGCAAACTATGAGCCAGAGGATCTTGTAACGGTTGAAGTACCTACCTGTTTGCCAAACCCGGAAATTCGTCAGTTGAGACAAAAAGCATCCGATGCTTTGACTGAGATGTTCAAGGCAGCGGAAGATGATGGCATTCGGTTGGTCGCAAGGTCTGGATATCGTTCTTATCAGACTCAAAAGGCTTTATACAGTAATTATGTGGCACAACATGGACAGGAGAATGCAGATCGATTCAGTGCAGCGCCTGGGCAAAGTGAACATCAGACAGGATTGGCGATGGATGTGACAGCAGAAAGCGTTGGGTTGCAGCTAGATGAAAAATTCGGAGACACTTTAGAAGGACAGTGGGTAGCTCAAAATAGTCACCATTATGGTTTTATCATCCGTTATCCAGAAGGAATGGAATCCATTACGGGCTATTTGTATGAGCCTTGGCATTTAAGATACTTGGGAAACCCTTTGGCTACTTTAGTTTATGAAAGTGGTTTAACCCTTGAGGAGTATCTTGAATCTTTCGAATCAATTAGAGAACAGTAAAGGAGCAACTATTGAACATCATAAAATTATCAAATATTCATAAAGCTTATGGAGACAAAATTTTGTTAGATGGAGTCTCCTTACATATAAATGAAGGCGAGAAGATTGGATTAGTTGGCGTCAATGGTACCGGCAAGTCAACTTTGTTGAAACTCATAGTTGGGGAAGAAACATGTGACCAAGGAGAAGTGATAGTTGTTGGGAATAGAAGCATCGAATACTTACCACAAGAACCCTTCTACTCACGCAATGCGACGATAATAGAGCAAGTGTTGGAAGGGGATCAACCTGAAGTGGCCTTGGTTCGTGAATACGAAATGCTGACGCTTGAATTATCAAAGGGCAACTTCAAAGTACAAGAAAGACTATCAGAGGTTCAGTCTAGAATAGAAATAGAAAACATGTGGGCATTTGCAAGTGAAGTCAAAACAGTTTTGACAAAGCTGAAAGTAACGGAATTTAACAAAAATATGAACGAATTGTCAGGTGGTGAAAGAAAGAGGGTAGCACTTGCAAGCTCTTTGTTGAGAAAGTCGGATTTGTTAATTCTAGATGAGCCGACAAACCATATGGACAATGAGATGATTGTGTGGTTGGAGGAATATTTGGCAGCTAGAAAGGGCACTTTATTAATGGTTACGCATGACCGATTCTTTTTAGATCGAGTGACCAATCATATTTTAGAATTAGATAACGGTGAGCTATACAAATATGGTGGAAATTTCACTGAATTCAAAGAAAAAAAACAGATAAGACAAATGAATCAATTGGCTGAATTGAAGAAGACGGAACAATTGTTTAAACAAGAACAAGAATGGATGAGGAAGAGTCCCCAAGCAAGAGCAACCAAGCAAAAAGCGAGGATACAAAGATTCGATAAATTGGAAGAAGAGTTGAATGCAAAACAAGAATCGAATGAGTCTCTTGAGCTACCGACATTGTCGATTAGACTAGGAAAGTCGGTTTTAGAATTAAAAGATATAGAGAAGGCGTATTCTGACAAATTTTTAATCACGAATCTTAATTATGTCGTCAAAAAAAGTGATCGAATAGGTATAATAGGAAAGAATGGGTCTGGTAAAACAACTTTGCTCAAAATGATTGCAGGAGATATCTTGCCAGATAAAGGCGAAATACTTAGAGGTCAAACGGTACGAATTGGCTTCTTTTCTCAAGAAAATGAGGATCTTGATGAAGGACTGAGAGTGATAGAATATGTTCGGAATATAGGGGATTGCATTGGAACAGATTATTGGCAAAACGTGACACCAAATAAGATGTTAGAAAGATTTTTGTTTTCAACAGAAACGCAATACACTTACATCAGCAAGTTGTCAGGAGGAGAAAAAAGACGACTTAGCTTGTTGGGAAAATTGGTTCAAGCGCCCAATATGATTCTTTTGGACGAGCCTACGAATAATTTGGACTTAATGACTTTGGAAGTACTAGAAACCTATTTAATAGATTTCCCAGGACCTGTTGTGGTTGTGTCACATGATCGATATTTTCTTGACAAAATATGCAATGTTATTTTTGCGTTTGAAGAAAATGGTCATATCGATATCCACACAGGCAACTTTTCAGATTACTTAACCTATAAACAAACTAGGAATGAGGGGTTGGAAAAGCAATTCCGTGAAAAAAGAAAAAAAGGGATACCTTGTTCAAACGAGTTGCGCAACAGACGATTGACTTACCTTGAAAAGCGGGAGTTGGAGAGTATAGAAGGAGAAATTGAAGAATTAGAAAACACCAAGGATCATATTGAAGAAAGTATGGGGAAAATGGTGGATGATTACGTGGCTCTACAAGAATACTACGAAAAAAAAGAAAAAATAGTGAAGAGGATTGAAGAAAAACTTGAAAGGTGGGCATATTTAAGTGAAATTTTGGAGAAAAATGGAGGCGATTAGAAGTAATCACCTCCATTCCATTTATAGTAGAAAGATATTGCGCTTTTCACATTCGATTTTCATATCCGTTGGCCAAATGGATGATTGAACTTCTCCTATGTGAGCTTTTCTTAAAAAGAATTGGCACAATCGTGACTGTCCAATACCACCACCAACAGTGAGAGGAAGTTGATCATTAAGAATCATACGATGGTATTCTAAAGATTTTCTATCGACGTCGCCTGTCAATGAAAGTTGCCTTTCTAAAGATTGGCTATCCACTCGTATTCCCATTGAAGATATTTCTAAACCTAGTGACAAGATAGGGTTCCAAAGTATGATGTCACCATTGAGCTTCCAATCATCATAGTCAGGAGCTCTGCCATCATGTTTGGTGCCAGAATTTAACTCATCTCCAATGCCAAGTATGAAAACCGCTCTATGGCGCTTTGCGATCTCGCATTCTCGCTCTTTTGGTGTCAACTTAGGAAAAGCATCTTCCAATTCTTGTGCGGTTATGAAGGTAATGTTGTCTGGCAAAATCTCTGAGAAACAATCGTACTCATTGGCCACAAAAGCATCTAAATCCTTCAGGCTTTTGTAGATGCTTGTAACCGTTTTTTTTAAATAATCAACAGATCGCTCTTCAGGAGAGACGATTTTTTCCCAGTCCCACTGATCAACATAAATTGAGTGCAAGTTGTCAAGTTCCTCATCTCTTCTAATGGCATTCATATCTGTATAAAGACCTTCGTTGTGAGTAAATCCATATTTATGAAGTGCCATTCTTTTCCATTTTGCCAAGGATTGAACGATTTCAACTTTTTTCTCATATAAATCTTTGACTGTAAAAGCAACAGGACGCTCATAACCATTTAAATTGTCATTTAACCCTGTTTCAGGCGCAACAAATAATGGAGCAGAAACACGGATCAGGTTCAATTGAAAAGCCAAGCTGGATTCGAAGAAGTCTTTGATTTTTTTTATCGCAACTTCAGTTTCTCGAACATCCAACTTTGGATCGTAGTTTGATGGGTACAATATTTTTTCGGACATGTCAACCTCCAGATTAATCATACATTATATTATAGTGGAATCTTTCGAGAATACAATAAGTTTTTAAACTTGAAGGCAACCAAATGGGGAAAGGCTTCATAAAATAGTTGATATTAGTAGAGTATATGATATAATATTGAGATGACTTACGGCGTAAGTTCTGTTTTAGTGTTGGAAAATCAATAATAAGGCAATCTATAATAAATGCTTAAATTAAGGAGGAACAAAATGGCTAAAATAGTCAACCAAGAGAAGAACGTTGTGTCAATAGAATTTGAGATTCCTAAGGACGAGTTTGAGAAAAGCTTGCAAAAAGCTTATCTTAAAATGAGAGGAAGAATCAATATTCCTGGATTCAGAAAAGGGAAAGCACCACGCAAAATTATTGAGATGAATTATGGGAAGGAAATATTTTATCAAGACGCTTTGGACATTGCTTTACCAGATGCTTACGAAGAGGCTCTTAAAGCGTTGGAATTAGATCCCATCAACACACCTAAAGTAGATATTAAGGAACTCGAAGAGGGACAGAATGTTTTAGTTGCTGCTGAGGTGGAAATACTTCCAGAAGTACAACTAGCTAATCCTGAAGAAGTTGAAGCAGAAAAAGTGGTACATGAAGTTACGGATGAAGATGTTGACGTTGCAATAAAACAAATGCAAGAACAAAATGCAAGGATGATTGATGTAAAAGACAGGCCTGTCAAAGATGGCGATACAGTGGTCATTGATTACAAAGGTTTTGTTGGAGAAGAACAATTTGAGGGAGGAACGGCAGACAATCATACATTGGAAATCGGGTCAGGATCATTTATACCTGGTTTTGAAGAAGGTTTGATTGGAAAAGAGTCTGGTATTGAAGTTGAAGTACCTGTCGTATTTCCAGAAGCGTATCAATCAGAAGATTTGGCAGGTAAAGAAGCCATTTTCAAGGTGACCATACATGAAATAAAGGAAAAAGAATTACCGGAACTAGACGATGAATTCGCAAAAGATGTCAGTGAATTTGATACAATGGAAGAGTTGCGGAAAGACACAAGAGAAAACATGGAGAAAAGAGCAAAAGACAACGAATTAGTTGGCAAACAAAACGCAGCTGTAAGTGCTTTTGTAGAGGCTAGCCAAGTGGAAGTACCAGAAGTCCTAGTTGAAAAAGAGATAGACTATCAGATAAAGAATTTTGAACAACAAATGACGATGCAAGGCATAAACTTAGATGATTATTATAAGATGATGGGTGCCAATGCAGATGGTTTGCGCAATAGCATTAGGCCTCAAGCTGCAGTTAGTGCAAAAACAGAGTTAGTCATTGAAAAATTGATAAATGAAAAGGATTTTGAAGTTGGCGATGATGAGATCGACCAAGAACTTGAAAAGCTAGCGCAATCCTATAAAATAGAAGAAGAAGAAAAATTGCAAGAGTTTAAAGAAAACTTAAAGACGCAGAGTTTGGATTACCTAAAGGGTAACATCCAAAGAAAAAAAGCAATTGAATATTTAGCGGACACGGTGAAATTTGTTGAAAAGAAAAATACAGAAGAAAAAGCGGAAGCTTAACGGAGGTGTCTCATATGCCATTAGTACCTTATGTAATTGAACAAACAGGAAGAGGAGAAAGATCTTACGATATTTATTCTCGATTATTGAAAGAAAGAATTATTTTTTTGGGTGAGCAAGTCAATGATGTAACAGCCAGTTTGATTGTTGCTCAACTACTGTTTTTAGAAGCGGAGGATCCTGACAAGGATATCCAATTATATATTAACAGCCCAGGAGGATCCATCACATCTGGATTTGCCATATATGATACGATGCAGTATATCAAACCAGATGTGTCAACTATTTGCATTGGAATGGCTGCAAGTATGGGAGCTTTTCTGTTGGCTGCTGGAAAAAAAGGCAAACGGTTTGCCTTGCCAAATGCAGAGATCATGATCCACCAACCATCAGGTGGTTCTCAAGGGCAAGCAACGGATATCGAAATCCAAGCAAAAAGAATTTTGAAAATGAAAAGCGATCTGAACCGGATTTTGGCTGAAAACACAGGGCAACCCGTTGATAGAATCGCAAAGGATACAGAAAGAGATCATTTTCTTTCATCTATAGAGGCCAAAGAATACGGTTTGATTGATGAAGTGATCACAAGAAAATAAAGGAGCGCTGTGATGTCAAAACATGATGACAAACAGCTTAGGTGTTCATTTTGTGGAAAGACACAAGAGCAAGTCAAAAGATTGATTGCTGGTCCTAATGTGTATATCTGCAATGAATGTGTTGAGTTGTGCAAAGAAATAATTGATGAAGAAATGGACTTCTTGGAAGACGAAGAGTTCAATAAGCTACCAAAACCGAAAGAGATAAAGGATTTTTTAGATGGATATGTTATTAAGCAAGATGATGCAAAAAAAGCGTTAGCGGTGGCTGTTTATAATCATTACAAGCGAATTAACAAAAAGAAGAAAACAAAAGGGGTTGAAATCCAGAAAACCAATATCTTGGTTTTAGGTCCCACAGGTAGTGGTAAAACATATTTGGCACAAATTTTGGCAAAAATGTTGAATGTTCCTTTTGCCATTGCAGATGCTACTTCATTGACAGAAGCAGGATATGTTGGTGAAGATGTTGAAAATATTATTTTAAGGCTGATACAAGCGGCAGATTATGATATTGAATCGGCTGAAAGAGGCATTATTTACATTGATGAAATTGACAAAATATCACGCAGAGGAGACAACCCTTCCATTACTAGAGATGTTAGTGGAGAGGGTGTTCAACAAGCATTGTTGAAAATCCTGGAAGGGACGGTCGCGAATGTGCCACCCCAGGGTGGAAGAAAGCATCCTCATCAAGAATTCATACAGATTGACACCACAAATATTTTGTTTATACTTGGTGGTGCATTTGATGGGCTAGACAAAATCATTCAAAAAAGAATTGGCAAAAAAGCCATGGGATTTGGATCTGATGTGAGCAACAACAAGGAAAAATCATTCAGTGAGCTAATTTCTCATGTCCAAGCAGAGGACCTTCTTCGTTACGGCCTCATTCCAGAGTTTGTGGGTAGAATGCCAATGATTGTCACCTTGAAAGAGTTGGACGAAGAAGCATTGATCCAGATCATGACAACGACGAAAAACAATCTCGTTGAGCAATACAAAGAACTATTTAGAATAGACGGAGTTGAGTTAGAAATTGAAAAAGGTGCACTAGAAGCCATTGCAAAAGAGGCGTTGAAAATCAAGACAGGTGCACGTGGTTTGAGAGGGATCTTGGAAAAAGTGATGACAGACATTATGTTTGAAATTCCATCTAGAGATGATATAGAAAAGTGTATCATTACCCGAGATACCATTCTTAACAAAATGGAGCCAACATTGGTTTTAAGCGCCAATGCAAGAAAAAAGAAAACTCAAGATAGCGATAACATACTGAAAAATGCCTAAAAAGGCATTTTTTCAGTTGAATAAACGAAGAAATACTGATAAAATGGCAATGCAAAAAATAAAAGAATGGAGTCGATAAAATGACAGTAAGTTACAGCATTAACAAAAAAACACTGCCGATGATTCCTTTACGTGGCATGCATATATTTCCTGGAATGGTGATACACTTTGATGTAGGAAGAGACAAGTCCATCAATGCTTTAGAAGAGGCGATGATGGATGACTCGATGATATTTCTGACATCTCAAAAGGATGCAAATGTTGATAATCCCAACGAAGAAGATTACTATATGTTTGGGGTGATATGCAAAGTAAAACAGATGTTGAAAATGCCTGGAGACAATATTAGAGTCCTTGTTGAAGGACTTAATCGCGGTAGGATTATTAGAATTGTTGATCAGGAGATGTACATAAAAACTGAAATTGAAGAGTATCTTTATGTAGAAGACAGTTTGGAGATAGATGAAAAGCTAGACGCGATGATGCGTTTGGTCAAAGAATCTTTTGAAGCTTACTGTGAAATCAACCCTAAAATTCCAGACGATGCCATTCTCTCTGTCAATGAGATAGAAAACCCTGAACGCTTATCAGATATTGTTGTTTCCTATATTTTTCTGAAACCCGCACAGAAACAGAATTTATTAGAGACACTGAATCCTTATGACCGATTGGAAAAATTGGAAGTCTACATTCAACAAGAAATAAAAGTGATTGAGTTAGAAGAGACAATCAACCAAAGAGTGAGGAAGCAGATTAATCAGTTTCAGAAGGAATACTATCTTAAAGAACAGATGAAGGCGATTCAAAGAGAGTTAGGTGAAGAAAGCGATCTATCAGATGAGGTAGAGGCATACTTCGAGAAAATCAGAAAAGCAAAGATGACAAAAGATGCCAAAGCTAAAGCTGAAAAAGAAGCAGAAAGGCTTATGAAAATCAACCCCTCTTCTCCTGAAGCAGGAGTTATAAGAACGTACCTAGATTGGTTGATTGATTTGCCCTGGAACAAATCGACCAAAGACAACAAAAACATTACCCGTGCCCGGCAAGTGCTAGAAGAAGATCACTATGGGCTGGAAGAAGTAAAGGAAAGAATACTCGAATTTTTGGCTGTGAGACAGCTAAACCCAAAAATGAAAAGTCCAATTATATGTCTGGTTGGACCTCCAGGAGTTGGAAAAACCTCTATTGCAAAGTCGATTTCACGTGCATTGGATAGAAAATTCATCAGGATGTCATTAGGTGGTGTTCGGGATGAAGCGGAGATTCGAGGACATCGAAGAACATATATCGGTGCTATTCCTGGGCGAATTATTTCCAATATCTCGAAAGTGAAGTCAAATAATCCAGTTTTTCTGTTTGATGAGATAGACAAATTGGCCAGCGATTTCAGAGGAGACCCGGCTTCAGCTTTACTCGAAGTACTAGACCCAGAACAAAACAATACGTTTACAGATCATTATTTGGAAACGGACTTTGATTTATCAAAAGTTATGTTCATTACGACAGCTAATACGACGGCGTCCATACCTAGGCCCTTGTTGGATAGAATGGAAATCATTGAGATATCTGGTTATACAGACGAAGAAAAAGTTCAGATTGGGACACGCTATTTGTTACCCAAGCAACTTGAAGAGCATAAGCTCACAAACGAACAGATGCGTATTTCTGAGAACACTTTGGTAGCCATTATCCAAAAGTATACTAGAGAATCGGGTGTTAGGAACTTTGAAAGAAAAATCGGCAGTATTATACGAAAAGCTGCGGTCAAAATTGTTGAACAAGACATTGACTCGATTTCGATCACAGTAGGGAATCTAGAAAAGTATTTAGGAATTCCTCGGTTCAGATACGAAGAAGTTGATAAGGAAAATCAAGTTGGAGTTGCAACTGGATTGGCATGGACTGCAGTAGGAGGAGAGACCCTTTTTATTGAGGTCAATGTGATGAATGGAGAAGGAAAGATCCAACTGACAGGGAAATTGGGAGATGTGATGAAAGAATCGGCTCAGGCAGGCCTGAGTTATATTAGAGCACATATTGACAGGCTAAATATTGACGGCGCTTTTTATAAAAACAAAGACATTCATGTGCATGTTCCGGAAGGTGCCATTCCAAAAGATGGCCCATCTGCTGGGATAACAATAGCAACAGCGGTAGTATCAGCATTGACACAGGTGCCAGTAAGCAAAGATGTTGCTATGACTGGAGAAATAACCTTGAGAGGAAGAGTCTTGCCAATTGGTGGTGTCAAAGAGAAGGTACTGGCGGCAAAAAGAGCAGGTATAAAGAAAGTCCTTTTACCCAAAGAGAACGAAAAAGATGCAGACAAGCTCCCAGGAAATGTAAAAAGAGCAGTAGAAATTGTTCTTGTAGAAACAATGGACGATGTGTTGAAGCATACACTTATCAAAGGAGTGCCAAGTGAAAATTAAGAGTGTAGAACTACTCATGACAGCAGGCAATGCCACTCAGTTTCCTGTAACAGATTATCCAGAGATTGCTTTTGTTGGAAGGTCGAATGTAGGGAAGTCATCGTTGTTGAACACATTAATAAATAGAAAGAACTATGCTCGCACCAGTAGACAACCAGGAAAAACACAAACCATCAATTTTTATTCTGTGAATGAGACAAAAATGCTGGTAGATTTGCCGGGATATGGGTATGCAAAGACATCAAAACGAGAAAGGGAAGCATGGGGAAGACTGATTGAATCTTATTTAAGGAACCGAAAACAATTGAAAGGGATTGTTCAGTTAATTGATATTCGACATGTTCCAGGCAAAAATGATGTGGATATGTTTAATTGGATTAATCATTTTGGTTATGACTGCATTGTTATTGCAACAAAAGCAGATAAAATATCGAAAGGAAGAAGACAAAAACATATTGCGGACGTAGGCAAAGCTTTAGGAATTTCAGATCATCGAAAAATCATACCTTTTTCTTCTGTAGAAAGACTAAACAGAGATCAGATATGGGATAATTTGAATATATTGACAGAAACAACGGACCATTCAATAATAGAATAGCACTATAAAAAAACCAAGCCCCTATGAAGGGGCTTTTTCATGTGATTAGATGGCTTCGGTTTCCAAAGCTTTTTTTGTAACTTTGCTTTTATTGTTTAAATTTCTTTTCGCAGTGGTCAGCATTAGTTTGATTCGATTAATCTGATTGACTTCACTGGCGCCAGGATCATAATCAATGGGTGCGATGTTGGAGTGAGGGTAGGACCTCTTTAGCTCTTGAATCATACCTTTTCCAGTGATATGGTTAGGCAAACAAGCAAATGGTTGAAGGCAAACAATATTTTCTACGCCACTTTCAATTAGTTCAACCATTTCTGCTGTCAAAAACCATCCTTCGCCAGTTTGGTTCCCTAGAGACAGGTGTTTCTTTGCTTTTTCAGCTAAAACATCAATGGTGTGCTGGGGACTGAACCGTTTGCTATTTTTTAAGGCTACCTTCATTTCTTTTCGATAAAGCTCTATGATACGAATGGCGAGTTTGCCAAAAGCGTTATTTTTAAAGCTTCTTAGAATAAAGTCTTGATGTTTAATGACTGGGTTGTAAGCTGAATAAAGGAAAAAATCAATTAAGTCTGGAACGACTGCTTCTGCGCCTTCCTCTTCGAGCAAAGAAACGATGTCATTGTTGGCGGTAGGATGAAATTTAACTAATATTTCACCAACAACACCAACCTTAGGCTTGATAATTGTATCATCTAATTCCAAAGCATCAAAATCCCTTATGATACCCCGAATTGTTTCACGGAACGGTTTCAAACCACCGTGTGTAATGGCTTGATGACATTTTTCTACCCAATAATCATAAAGTTTGTTTGCGGAGCCTTTGATTTTTTCGTAAGGACGAGTTTTGTATAGAACCTTCATGAACAAATCACCATAAACGAGCCCCATCATTAAATTATGTAATAGGTAAGGTGTAATTTTGAAACCGGGGTGTTTGTCTATCCCTGAGGAGAAAGACAATACAGGAACATGAGCAAATTTGTTGTCTTTTAATGCTTTTCGTATAAAGGCAATATAATTTGTTGCCCGACAGCCACCGCCTGTTTGTGACATAATCAAGGCTGTTTTATTGACATCATAAGCACCGGATTTTAAGGCTTTAATCATTTGACCTGTGGTAATCACTGAAGGGTAACAAGCATCATTATTGACACATTTTAATCCTTCATCTACTGCCTCCTTATCTACGGATGGGAGCACCTCTAGGTTGATACCGGATTTCATTGCGGCAGTCTTGAAAAATTGAAAATGGATGGGTGACATCTGAGGAGCTAAGATTGTATAGTCTTTTTTCATTTGTTTTGTAAATAGAATCTTTTGCTCATTTGGATAAAGTACTTTGGCCACAATATCTTTTTCTCGACGTTCACTCATAGCTGCAAGCAAGGATCGAATTCGAATTCTTACAGCGCCTAAATTGTTGATTTCATCAATCTTTATCAATGTATAGATTTTGTTGTTCCTCAATAGAATTTCATGAACCTGATCGGTTGTGACGGCATCCAGACCACACCCAAATGAATTGAGCTGAACAAGTTCGATATTGTTTCGTGTGGCAACATATTGTGCAGCGGCATAAAGGCGTGTATGATAGGCCCACTGATCAACGACGCGTAAAGGACGATTGGGATCAGAAAGATGGGCAATGCTATCTTCTGATAGGACAACAAATCCATAACTATTAATCATCTCTGGAATGCCATGGTTAATTTCAGGATCTGCATGATAAGGACGACTTGCTAACACGATGCCATAAGTATTATGTTCTTCTATGTATCGTAAAGCTCTTTCACCTTCTTTTCTCAGGTCGTTTTTGTACTGGTCAAAAGCATGATAAGCTTTTTTCACAGCTGAAGCTACATCATTGAAGGTCAAATCCTCAGATTCAAAAATTTGATGTAGTTTTATGACGAGTGATTTTTTATCGTTAAGATTTACAAATGGTTTTAAGAAAATGATGTGTTGTGCCGATAAATCCATATTAGCATTAATGGTTTCTGGGTAAGAGGTGACAACAGGACAATTGTAATGATTGCCGGCTGCAGCATCTTCTTTAACAGTATAAGGGACACAGGGATAGAAGATCTTTTTTACTTTTTTGTTGATCAAATCAGACACATGGCCATGTGCGATTTTTCCTGGATAACATACCGATTCTGAAGGAATGGTTTCCATACCCATTTCATAGATTCTTTTCGTTGAATGACCGGAGAGAACAACCCGATACCCTAATGAGGTTAAAAAGGTATGCCAGAATGGATAGTCTTCGTATATGTTTAGGACACGTGGAATACCAATCAATCCCCTGGGTGCTTGGTCCATAGGAAGTGAAGGATAATCAAACACACGTTTGTATTTGTATTGAAAAATATTGGGTATTTCCTGTGTGGATTTAGAGAGTTTAAAATCCGTAAATTTTTCGGATCCTCTGTCACAGCGATTACCTGTGACAAAAAACCGGCCATCATTAAATTGACTGATGGTCATTAAGCAATTGTTGCCACATAAACCGCAACGTTCCATAGTTGTGTCTAAAGTGAAGTGATTGAGTTCTTCGTGATTGAGGATTGAAGCGATTGAGTTTTCTGTGGCGTAAGTCTTTGCAATCAAAGCGCAACCAAAAGCACCCATAAGACCAGCGATATCTGGTCGCACAACTTCACGTCCAGTGATTAACTCAAAGGCTCGAAGGACAGAGTCATTATAGAAAGTACCGCCTTGAACCACAACTTTTTCTCCTAGGTCATCTATTGATTTCAAACGAATGACTTTGAATAGTGCGTTTTTAACAACAGAGTAGGAAATGCCAGCTGAAATATCACCAACGGTAGCACCTTCTCGTTGTGCTTGCTTTACCTTAGAGTTCATAAACACAGTACAACGTGTGCCTAGATCTACTGGATGCTGGGACTCAAGGGCTAGTTTAGCAAAATTTTCAACAGATAGATTAAGTGAATTGGCAAATGTTTCGATAAATGATCCGCATCCTGAAGAACATGCTTCATTCAACATAATAGAATCGATCACACCATTTTTGATTTTGAGACTTTTCATATCTTGGCCGCCAATATCAAAAACAAAATCGACACCAGGCTGAAAATAATCGGCAGCTTTGTAATGGGCAACCGTCTCGATTTCGCCCATATCAACTTGCAATGCACTCTTTATTAAATGTTCGCCGTAACCAGTGACACAGGAGTATGCAATATTTGTTTGAGAATTCAGATGACTGTACAGTTTTTTCAGCCCATTAATAACGGAATGAAGAGGGCTACCCTCATTGCTATTATAGTAGCTGTATAGAAGTTGATGATGGTCTCCTATCAAGACAATTTTTGTTGTGGTGGATCCTGCGTCAATTCCCAAGTACGCATTTCCTGAATAAGTGGATAAATCATCTGTTTTTACTTTGTTCATAGCATGTCGATTAATGAAAGCTTGATAGTCTTTTTCTGTTTCAAAAAGAGGATCTACCTCTTTTTTTCGGATAAGGTTTTGGTTACTGATTGAATTGATTTTTTCAATGTAATGATCAAAATCGGTCTCTTTTGTTTCATCAGCAGAAATGGCTGCTCCTAACGCAACAAAATAATGAGAATCTTCCGGGAAAAAAGCGGATTCTTCTGAAAGGGACAAAGTTTCTACAAAACGTTTACGCAACTCGGGAAGGAAGGATAAAGGCCCACCTAAAAAGGCGACATTTCCTCTTATAGGCCTGCCTTGAGCAAGCCCACTAATGGTTTGATTAACGACAGCTTGAAAAATGGATGCAGCAATGTCTTCTTTTCTTGCGCCTTCATTTAAAAGAGGTTGCACATCTGTTTTAGCGAAAACACCACATCGTGAAGCTATTGGATAGATGACTTGATAATTTTCTGCCAGTTTGTTTAAGCCTTGTGCATCTGTTTTCAAAAGGATAGACATTTGGTCAATAAAAGCCCCCGTCCCACCTGCGCAAGTGCCATTCATACGTTGCTCCAACTGCCCGCTAATATAGGTTATTTTTGCATCTTCTCCTCCAAGCTCAATGGCAACATCGGTTTCGGGGATGCGTTGTTCAATAGCTGCTGTGGAAGCTGCAACTTCCTGAACAAAGGGGATATCAAGAATTTTTGAAATATCGACTGCGCCTGATCCGGTGACATTTATTTTTATGCGTTGTTTTTTCAATATTTTTTCAGCATTTTTGATTATCTCAACAACAGTATTCCGAACATCTGAATAATGTCGACGATACTCTTTGTGAATGATTTGGTATTTGTTGTTAACCACAACGATTTTAACTGTTGTTGAGCCAATATCTAAACCCACGTTATATAACAGCTTCATAGGTACCTCCATATGTGATCAATACAATATTATAACAGAAACCAATTAGATTTTGAATTAATATCTCATTAATTTTAGCAGAACAAATGATTGAAAAAGAGTTATCGTTATTAGAAGATTGATAAATTGGACATAATTGTAGTATGATAGAGTAAATACTTTAGGAGGTCTATCAATGGAAATTACTTATCACGGACATTCGGTTGTGAGGATAAAAGAAGGAGATTTCAATGCTATCATTGATCCGTTTTTAAGTGGAAATGGATTATGTGAGATTGGAGTGGAAGAGATTCATGAATTATCACATATATTCGTTACCCATGGTCACGGAGATCACATTGGAGATACGGTGGCTTTGGCTAAAAAAACAGGAGCGTTGGTCATCGCGAATCATGAAATTGCACATTATCTAATGAAAAAAGGCGTTGAAAAAGTGCATGCCATGCACATTGGTGGACGAAAAACATTCGACTTTGGAGTGGTTAAAATGACACCTGCACTGCATGGGTCTGGTATAAGTGAGGAAAACGGGATTATCGAAGGCGGAAACCCAGGGGGATTTTTGATAGATGTAAATGGATATAAAGTGTATCATGCAGGGGACACAGGATTGACCTACGATATGAAACTGCTTGAAGATGAAGGAATCGATATTGCTTTTGTACCGATTGGAGGCAACTTTACCATGGACGTTGAGGATGCGATTAAGTCGGTAGATTTTATTAAGCCAAAATCTGTTGTACCCATGCATTACAACACTTTTCCAGTGGTAAATGCGGACCCAGATGATTTCAAAAGGAAAGTTGTGGATTCAGAAGTCATTGTGATGGACTTTAATGAAACCATTGAAATCAATAAATGATGGCAAGGAGAATAGTATGTCTTATCTTGATACTCATCATTGTAGGTGCGCCTCAAGCCTATGCTAATACTGCAGGGGTGGATGGACTAACTACTGTAAGAGGAGAAGTTTTAGAAATCGTTTCACACCTAAAGCCATCGGATTTAGGTGTGAGCGAGGGCGCTCTTATTCAAGAAAGACAGATAGTAAAAGTAAAGGTCACATCGGGAAACTATGATGGTAGAGAGTTCCTAATTGAAAATAACCTTGGCAACAATGAATATTATAATATTAGAGTCAAAGAGGGCGATAAAGTTTTATTGGTCGTCGACACAACGACAGAGGATATTCAGGTTTATATTTCCAACTTTGCGAGAGACCGCTATGAGATCATGATTTTGTTGGTTTTTATTGCTTTATTGCTTCTAGTAGGGAGAAAGAAGGGAATAAAAGCAGTTGTCACATTAGGGATCACCATTTTTACAATTTTAAAGATTTTGGTCCCTGCCATAATAAAAGGGATAGACCCTATTGGCATTTCAATTGTTGGAAGTATCATAATCACAGTTTTGACATTGACAATTGTGTCAGGGTTTAATCGCAAAAGTCTTTCAGCTATTCTTGGTACGTTGTCGGGTGTGTTTATTGCAGCTATGATCGCATATGTTATTGGAACGGGTGCAAGATTAACGGGGTTGCACTCAGAAGAGGCTATTATGCTAATGTACATTCCTGGAGAAGTGACGTTGAACCTCCAAGGCATTTTATTTGCAGGAATTTTGATAGGTACTCTGGGAGCAGTGATGGATGTGAGTATGTCAATCGCTTCATCCATGGGTGAGATCAGGTGTATAAAAAAAGATATAACAAGACGAGAACTTTTTAAGTCAGGGATGAACGTTGGACAAGATGTGATGGGGACAATGACTAACACGCTGATTCTTGCTTACACAGGTGCCTCTATTCCAATGCTCATCGTTTTTAGCGCTTATCAAGTGCCCTTTATTGAAATAGTTAATTTAGATATCATTGCAACAGAAATCATAAGAGCTGTTGCTGGAAGTATTGGAATTGTACTGTCTATCCCACTAACAGCAGCGATTTCTTCTTGGATGGAGTGTTGGAACAGGAGAAATGAAAATGGATAGAACAAATGGTGAATTCATATTGACAACACATGATGGATTGTCTTTGTTTGGAAGAAGAGATACTACCTCTTGCCCAAAAGGTGTCGTAGTGATAGTTCATGGAATGGCAGAGCATTATGGAAGGTATGATCATGTGGCCGCATTTTTATTGAAAGAAGGGTACCATGTGTACCGATTTGATAACAGGGGGCATGGGAAAAGCGGTGGAGACAGAGGACATTTAGAACACTTTTTTGATTATGTGAAAGACTTGGAGTTGGTCTATGAAAAGGCCATTTCTGAAAATCCTAAGATCCCGTTTTTCACACTTGGACACAGTATGGGAGGCTTCATTTCATTTTTGTTTGGCTTAGATAAAAGGGAGGGATTAGCTGGACAGGTTTTTTCGGCGGCAGCAACAGACTACAATCATGAGTTAAAAGGAATCAAAGCGACCTTGGTAAAAAAGATCGCAAGATTAAATCCCAAAATAACAATAAAGAATGATCTGTCGCAAAAAATTTCTAGAAATGAAAGCGTTGTGAAAGCGTATCAAAAAGACAAGGATGTCTTTGTAAAAGCAACACTTGGATTTTACAGACAATTTTTGATCGAAGGCATGTCCTATCTCAATAAAAACAAAAAAAAGTATCAAAACAGGTGTTTGATACTTCATGGCGGAAAGGATCAAATTGTCCGAACGGAAACTTCTCAAAAATTGTTTGACGAGATTGCATCAAATGACAAGCAGCTTAAAATCTACGATGGATTATTTCATGAAATATTAAATGAACCAGAACAGGAAGCTGTATTGAAAGACATTGCTGAATGGCTTAATCAGAGAGTTGGTTAACGAGAGACAAGAACTGTTTGGCTAGATGGATCCCAATCAACCAAAAACCCTAATGATTCCAAAACAATTCGTATTGGTAAATAGGTTCGGCCATCTTTAATAACTGCAGAGGTATCATTTTCAAGTCTATCACCATTGACATAGATGTGGGACTCTCCAATGGGAACTTCAATCTGAATGTCTTTTAGATAGGCTAAAGCTGTTTTGGTGGTTGGATCCCAATCAACAGCAGCTCCAAAATGTGTCAATGTTGCCCGGAAAGGCACTAGGGTTCGGTTGTCTAAGTTGATATAAGGATACCCGTAATTTTTGTCGTAATACACATAGTCACCAAAGCCGGAAATGTTAACAGGATTTTGGGCAAATTGAGTTAAAACGTGTCGGTCTAAATCTTCTTGGAGCATTCTTTCAAGATTTAATTGTGACAACAATTCAGCATAGATGTCATAGTCGGATCGATAGAGCAATTTATTGAGCAGCAATGCGTATGATGTATTTCCTTTAGGCAAATTATGTTGGTTTTCAATGGTATGGGTTTTTTTTAACTCGTCATCGCTTAACATATAAAAATCATAGAGCAAGCGACCACTTTCATCAGGAAGTGGATCATTGAAGGTTACATCAACATGAAACCACAAGCCATTTAGCTGTACCATATTCCAAATATGGTACTCAGGAACATTGCCTGTAACCAGAACGCTGGGGATGTTTAATGGATCTAACATGCGATCGAACAACAGAGCATAGCCATGGCAAACAGCAGCTCCATGAGTTAATAGTTCGAAATGCGATCGATAATTCAAGGTTTCATCGTAAGATGCGTTCAGCAATATCCAGTCGTGGACAGCTTTCACTTTTTCGTGGTCTGTCATGGAGGGATCAACGATTTCTTCTATGATGGACTTAATCATTTCATTTGCCGAAAATTCTTCTTGGGCAGTCAACAAGTAGTTGGCATGCATTTCAATTTCGATGTGGCTTCCATGATTCAGGTATTTCCAATTCAAGTCCAAAGTTGTGAATTTCAGGTATTTGTGAGTTTCCAAAGCATTTTTAATTGATGGCTTTAAGTCAGCTGAGTCACCATAGAAGACCAGATCAAAATGGCGTTTTCTTTGGGAAAGTTGGTTGATAAGATGTGTTTCGAATGCAGAATCGTTGTCTTTTGCATGGATAACGCCAGAGTGATAGCCGTGAGAAGCAATGAGAATGCAAATGGTGATAGCAAGAACAAATAAACGTTTTTTCATGAGAACCTCTTAATATAGTGACATAAACAATTTATTATATCTTGAATTAACGCATTAAGTCAATCTCAGTATATGGTATAATTGACTAAGAGGGAGAGACTATGAAACTAGTGAATGATATCTACGATATAATGGAGAAACTAAATAATAATGGTTACGAAGCTTACTTGGTTGGTGGTGCTGTAAGAAACAGGTTGCTGGACTTGCCTGTTAAAGATTATGACATTACGACCAATGCAAAACCTTCGGAACTGATTGGCTTGTTTAAAAAAACGATTTTAACAGGCGTGAAATTTGGTACGGTGACCGTTATTGTCAATGGCAAGGACTACGAAATCACCACGTACCGAAGAGATTATGAATATTTGGACAACCGAAGGCCTTCAGTTGTTCGTTTTTCAGAAAGGCTTGAGGAAGACTTGCTACGAAGAGATTTTACGATTAATGCCATTTGCATGGATAAAGAAGGCAGGGTAATTGACTTAATAGGAGGCATGCAAGATATTCAAAGAAAAGTGATTCGAGCCATAGGAAATCCAGATATTCGTTTTAAAGAAGACGCCTTGCGTATGATGAGAGGCATACGTCTTATGACCGAAATCAAATTTGAAATTGATTCATCAACACTGGCATCGATCAAAAAGAATGCTTTCAGGACAAAATACATCAGTGCAGAAAGAATCCAAAATGAATTAAACAAAATACTGTTATCTCAAAAGCCATCATTAGGGATCTATAAAATGCTAGAGACGGGTATTTTGGATGAGATAATGCCGGAACTCTTACCTTGTGTAGGCTTTGACCAACACAACAGCTACCATGACAAGGATGTTTTTGATCATACGATGATGGTCTTAGATGAGACAGCACCAAGATTGGCCTTGCGCTTAGCGGCACTGATGCATGATATTGAAAAGCCTCATTGCTTAACTTTTGATGAAAATGGAGAGGGGCATTTCTATGGACACCATATTACATCTGCTCAGACAAGCAGAGTCATACTAAAAAGACTTAAGTATTCCAACGACTTGATCGACAAAGTGTATCGATTAATAAGATACCACCCTTTGAAGGATATGAATATTGGAGAAAAGGGCGTTAAGAGATTTATCAATAAGGTTGGAAAAGACAACATTGAAGATATTTTCAATTTGAATTATGCAGATATTCTTGCAAAATCAACACAAAAAGGGATCTATAGACTTAAAAATATGGAAGAGAAGACATTTGTAATTTTAAATCGAAAAGACCCATTGAGCTTGAATGATTTAGCGATTAGTGGAAAGGACTTGAAAGAAATTGGTATTAGAGAAGGTCCTATCATGGGAATGATTCTTGAAAAATTGATGGCGCTAGTGTTTGAGAAACCTACGGAGAACGATAGAGAAAAACTGATGTATCATGCTATAAAGATGGTCAATAAAAGAGCTGATGTGCAATGAAGAAAAACAATCATTGTACATCAGCTTTTCTGTTGGTTAATATTAAGTTAGTCTTAGGGCTTAATGAGCCAGCACTTCAGTCCAAATGCGATAGTATGTTTGAAGAAAATCACCCAGATCTCTGAACATTTCAGTCCTATCAAGGGTTTCATCAGATGGATTAAAGCCAGGGTTATCAAATAAGAATGATTCAACTTCTTCGAGAGCTTCTGTGTGTACCGTGGAGTACCAAACATAATCAATATTTGCAAGCGTGCTTTCTTTACTTGTTAGGAAGTTGATGAACTGTTCAGCTTCAGATTTATGTTTGGCAGTTTTTGGGATAAACATCGCATCTACCCATATATTTGAACCTTCTTTTGGAACGTAGTAATTAAGTTTCTCATTATCTCCCATAGCTGCGACAGCTTCCCCAGACCATAATAATGCGATTGAGGCTTCGTCTCCGATCATCATATCTCTTACCTCGTCAACTACATAAGCCAAGACAAGGGGTTTTTGCTGGATTAGCAGCTGTTTAGCTTCTTCCAACTGAGACTCGTCAGTGGTGTTTAATGAATAACCAAGCTTTTTAAGGGCGGCTCCAAGAGAATCTCTTTGACTGTCCATCATCAGAATCTCTCCTGAATATTGCTCGTCCCATAACAAATCCCAGCTATCAGGAGTTCCTTCCACTACTTCAGTATTATATAATATACCGAGTGTTCCCCAAAAATAAGGGACGGTATATTTGCCTTCAGGGTCATATGGAAGTGTTCGGAAATCATCGTCTATAAATTGATAATTGGGGATATTGTCAAAATCCAAAGGCAGGACAAAGTCCTGATTAATGAGTCTTTCGATCATATAGTCACTGGTGATGATAAGGTCATATTCAGTGGCTCCAGAGTTGACGCGTGTATACATGTCTTCGGGGGTGGGATATATCTCGTAATTCACACGAATATTGTATGTTTCTTCAAATTCATCTAATAGATCCGTTTCGATATATTCACCATAATTCAAGACGTTGATAGTGACACGGTCTTGATTGGAATTGGAACATCCAGTTCCTAAGAAAGTGAAAATCAAGATAATACTTAGAACAATCGCTAATTTTTTCATTAAATAAAGCCTCCATTATTTTTTTGCTCATCAATTAGTGAAGAGCGTTTGTTAATTAAGAATAAAAGGATCAGAACAGCTCCTAACATTAGGGTGGACAATGCATTTATAGTAGGTTTGACGCCTCTTCTTGCCATGGAATAAATCACAATTGACAGATTTGTCACGCCAGATCCTGTTGTAAAAAAGCTGATGACAAAATCATCAATGGATAATGTGAAAGCGATGAGAAAACCTGTGATGATACCTGGCATAATTTCTGGGATTACAATTTTTCTAAGAGCGTACATGGGTGTGGCTCCTAAATCTAGAGCAGCTTCGGTGATGTGCTTGTTCATACTTTTTAACTTTGGCAAGACTGCCAGTATCACATATGGAATATCAAAAGTAATATGGGAAAGCAACATGGACAAAAACCCTAAGCGCATATTGGCTGACAGATAAAGGATCATGAGGGCCAATCCTGTGACAACATCTGGGTTGACCACTGGTAAATAGTTTAAATTTAACATGATAGCTTTTGGCATTTTATTGAAGCTATACAACCCGATTGCTGTAAAAGTGCCAACGATCGTGGAGATGCTTGCAGCTAATAAGGCCACTACGACTGTATAATACAAGGCAGTTTTGATATCTCGATCACTTAACAGTTCGGCATACCATCTTAACGTGAAACCGCCCCAAGTGCCACGAGAAGTTGAATCGTTAAAAGAATAAATGACCAGAACAGCGATAGGGGCATAGAGAAAAACGAAAACCAGACTCATGTATAGTTTTTTAATTCGATCTTTCACCAAAGGCCCGCACCTCCTTCTTTATCCACGTCAAATCGATTTAGAATGGACATGGAAGCAAGTATGATTAACATCATGATAATGGCTACCGAAGATCCAAAATGCCAATCTCCTGTGACGAGAAACAAGTTTTCAATTAGTGTTCCTATGTAGAGACTTCTATTCCCGCCAAGCAACCTGGGGATAACAAAAGAGCTAACCGCTGGCATAAAAACCATGATAATTCCGGAGATGACACCGGGTAGGCTAAGTGGAAAAATAACCCTCAAAAAAGTGGTTTTATGATCGGCTCCAAGATCATGAGAAGCTTCGACTAATTTCATATCCATTTTGCTTAAAACAGTATAGATAGGAAGCACCATAAAGGGTAAAAAATTGTAGACCATACCGATAACAATAGCGGTGTTATTGTAAAGCAACCGGAAACTTGGCAATCCCAGCATATTTAGAAAGCTATTGATCAAGCCATTATTCCCTAGTATTGTCATCCAAGCGTAGGTTCTAAGCAGCATGTTCATCCACATGGGCAAAATAAACAGCAATAAAACCGTGTTGCGTTTTTTTAGGTTGGTGGTTGAAATGATATACGCTACAGGATAACCGATCACTAAGCAAAAAAAAGTAGAGATTAAAGCCAAATTAATTGATCGGATAATCACATTGATATACAATGGATCAAAAAACTTTCTATAATTATCTAATGTGAAGCGAAGGGTTTTGATTTGGTTGGTATCTTTAGAGGTAATGCTGTAAAGAAAAACTAGTAGGATAGGCAATAGAATAAACAGAGTCATCCAAAGCCCATAAGGATAAGCAAAGAATTTTTGACGTTTATTCATCTCATACCTCCCGTGTCATAATATGGATGTCTTCTGGAGAGAAACGCAACCCAACTTTTTCTCCAACAGGTGAATGAAAGGTGCTTTGGATCAACATGTCAAAAGTGCCTATGTTGACGATCATTTCATAGTGAACCCCTTTAAAAATTGTCGAGGTGACGGTTCCTTTTAGGTAACCATCTGACTCCGATACAATGGTAATATCTTCAGGTCTCAACACAACGTGGATAGGCTCGTTCTCAGAAAATCCGCTGTCGACACATTTAAATGTTCGACCTAAGAATGTAACGAGAAAATCTTCATTCATGATGCCATCAACAATATTGCTCTCGCCAATAAAATCAGCCACAAAGGCGTTTTCTGGCTCATTATAAATGTCTACAGGTGAACCAATCTGTTGGATTTCACCATTGTTCATAACAACAACGGTGTCTGACATAGTGAGAGCTTCCTCTTGGTCATGGGTGACATATACAAAAGTTATTCCAACTTCTCGTTGCATATTTTTTAACTCAATTTGCATTTCTTTTCGAAGTTTGAGGTCTAAAGCCCCTAAAGGCTCATCAAGAAGCAAGACCTTTGGTTTATTAATAAGTGCTCTTGCGATGGCGATTCTTTGTTGTTGGCCGCCTGAAAGAGACTCTATGTTACGACTTTCAAAACCCGAAAGATTAACTAGTTTAAGCATATTTCTGACTTCTTCTTGTATGATGGAAGTAGAGACTTTCTTAATACGCAAACCAAAAGCGATGTTTTCAAACACGTTTAAATGAGGAAATAATGCGTATTTCTGAAAGACGGTGTTAATTTGTCTTTTGTGGGGAGGTAAATGATTGATGTTTTCGCCTTCGAAAAACAAATCTCCTTCCGATGCGGATTCAAACCCACCGATGATGCGAAGGGTCGTGGTTTTACCACATCCACTTGGGCCGAGCAAAGTAAGAAATTCATTCTCGTTGACGTAAAGATTTACTTTATTCAACACTCGGACAGTATAATCTTTAGAAATATTTTTTAATTCAATAATCTTTCTATTCAAGAAAACCTCCATTAAAAATAAGGTGGTGTGCTTACCCAAAGAACTCGTGCGGTACTTTTACCAGGATTGGATAAAAAATGATTATGTTTACATTTGTAATAAAAGCTCTCGCCTTTTCTGACTTTGTATTTTTCATCTCCATAATGGAGATAGATGATGCCAGATAAGACATATCCAAATTCTTCGCCTTCATGAGGATTGTCCGGCTTGGTTTCGCTGTAGCTTTCAAGCTCAATCAAAATAGGCTCCATCATATTTTTTTGTGCATTCGGAATAATCCAGTTGATGGTGTAACCATCTTCAAATGTTTTTACAAACACATCTTCATTTCTAAACACAATCTTCTCTACTTCCGATTCACTGAAAAAGTTAGTTAAATTTGTCCCTAGAGTTTCAAGCAAATCGATGAGTGTGGCAATTGATGGCGAGGTCAGATCTCTTTCAAGTTGTGAGATGTAACCCTTTGTCAGCTCGCATCGGTCGGCTAGCTCTTCTTGTGTCAACCCTCTTCTAGTACGCAATTGTTTGATTTTTTCCCCGATCTCCATTTAAACCCCCTCCTATTGTAATATTAAGTATATAGTTTAACTATATAAAACATCATGAGCATGACTATTATACTAATGAGCGTTTTCAATGTCAATATTGATCATATAAAAAACCATATAAAATCAGAATAGTATAATAATCAATACACAAGAGTTTAGAATTAATAAACTTTGAAGGGCATCTTGTGTAAAAAATGAAAGATGATAGAATAAACATATGAATCGAATAGAGGGTAGGTGATAAGATGGGGAAAATATTGGTTATAGAGGATGAATGGAAAGTGTTGGAAATTGTAGCTTCGTATGTCAGGCGTGAAGGATTTGAAGCAATTACAGCTACAACAGGAAAAGAGGGGTTAAATGCTTTCAATGAATACAAGCCAGATTTGGTTGTATTAGATTTAATGTTGCCGGATATTTCGGGTGAAAGTGTCTGCCAAAAGATTAAGGAAGTACGAGACATACCAGTGATCATGCTAACTGCTAAAAGCAATGTTGAAGACCGGATTGCTGGATTGTCTTTAGGGGCAGATGATTATTTGGTAAAACCTTTTAGCCCTAGAGAACTCATGATGCGTGTAAAAGTGGTCTTGAAAAGGTATGGAAAGTTAAAAATGAAGACAGACATTGTTAGTTTTAACCAAGGAAGGTTAGTGATCAACAAGCTCGCCCATGAAGTTATGAAAGAAGGGGTTTCGGTAGAATTAACACCTGTTGAATACAAATTATTAGTTTTATTTACTGAGAATCCATCTCAAAGCCTGTCAAGAGATCAAATAATTGACAAAGTTTTTGGACAAGACTTTGAAGGTTTTGACAGAACGGTAGATGCTCACGTAAAAAACCTAAGAAAAAAAATAGAGGGGGATTCAAAAAACCCTGAATTCATTAGAACGATCTTTGGTTTTGGTTATCGCTTTGAAGGAGATATCGATGAGTAGAAAAAAGGTTCGTCTAAGGATGAAAAGCATGTTTTACTTCAGCTTAGCTTCGATTGCGCTGATCTTAATCTTCTATTTTATGACAAACGCATTGACAAGTAGGAGCTTTGAAAGATATAAAACAAATACAACGCAAGAGATGAATGAAAATTATTTAACAGTTGTAGAAGATATGCTCTCAGAGGGATACTCATTTCAGAGTGTAAGAAGAATCATTCTTTCATATGTTAGACAAGATCCTGTTGTCATTCGACTCTATAACGCTTCTGATCAAATGGAATGGGAGATCAACCGATTAACGACTCACCACATGGGTCAAGAGAGAGGTCGAAGCCCTAATACGACAGAAGAAGAGGTGTCGGTGAGTAGATATTCTATTGTACTAGGAGATCGCACAATTGGCTATTTGGATATTGGCCGAAGAGAAAGTTTTTTTCTGACAGAAGGAGATTTAGCTTTTAAAGAGGGGTTACAAAAAGGATTGATATGGGTCGTCATGGCAAGTTTGTTGACTACGGCAATATTAGCAGTCATATTCTCAAATGAAATCAGTCGTCCGATATTGACTATTAAAGAGGCGGCGGAAAGAATACAAAAAGGTGATTACAAAGTTCGAGCGGATGAATCGGTGGATGTTTCTGAAATAGCAGATTTGGCGGAAGCCATCAATCTCCTTAGTTCCGATCTTCAAGCACAGGAGATGTTGAGATTAAGACTGACTTCAGATATCTCTCATGAACTAAGGACGCCTTTGAATGTTTTGCATAATCAATTAGAGGCGTTTATGGATGGGGTTATACAACCAACCAATGATAGATTGGAGCAGTGTCTTGAAGAAGTGATTCGATTAACAGCATTATCTGAAGATTTGGAAAAATTGACAGATATCACTCAATATAAGTTAAAATTGAACAAAGAAAAGACGGACATCCATCGTCTCATCGCAGATGTGGTTGATGGTTTTGAAAAAGGATTGGAAGAGAAAAAACTAGAATGTCAAATATTGCTTGAAAACAAATCTATTTTTGCTAACGTAGATAAACACAAAATACGCCAAGTGATGATTAATTTACTGTCCAATGCCATCAAATATACCCCGGAAAAAGGAAATATTCAAATAAGAGCAACCATTTGTGGGAACGCATTGTCAATAGAGGTAAGAGACACAGGAATAGGGATATCTAAAGAAGATTTAAAGTACATTTTTGAAAGGTTTTATCGGGCTGAAAATTCTAGAAGCAGAGAAACAGGAGGAGCCGGACTAGGCTTGGCAATAACGAAAGGTATTGTGGAAGCCCATGGAGGCAGAATTCAGGTAGAAAGCACCGTTGGAGTAGGCACTTGTTTTTCTGTACATATCCCTCTTTAATGGATTTTCGTTGATAATTTCAGTAGGATAAACTACAATATTACAAGAAGTAATAAGATAAACGAACAGGAGGAATCCATGTCAGAAAAAAAGACGATATTTAGTGGCATACAACCCTCAGGTGGATTGACACTAGGAAACTATCTTGGTGCAATAAAAAACTGGGTAGCCCTTCAAGATGAGTATCAAGCAATATTTTGCATTGTAGATTTGCATGCTATGACAGTTCCAAAGGAGCCAAAGGATTTAAGAAAGAATACGTATGAGGTATTAGCAAACTACATTGCTTCAGGGCTAGACCCTAATCAAGCAACCTTATTCATTCAATCCCATGTATCTGCACACGCAGAATTGGCATGGCTATTGGACTGTTTTAGCTACTATGGAGAATTAAGTAGGATGACGCAATTCAAAGACAAATCACAAAAAAATGAAGGGAACATCACAGCTGGTCTTTTCAATTATCCTGTTTTAATGGCCGCGGATATATTGTTGTACCAAACAGATTTGGTCCCAGTAGGTGAAGATCAAAGGCAGCATTTGGAATTGACAAGGAATATTGCACAAAGGTTTAACAATCGATTTTCGCCGACATTTGTAGTGCCGGAGCCATATATTGCGCCGGTGGGTGCGAAAATCATGGATCTCCAAGAACCGACAAGCAAAATGTCAAAATCGAATGAGAATCAGAACAGCTATATCCTTTTAAGCGACTCGGATGATGACATCGTAAGAAAATTCAAACGAGCTGTGACAGACTCATACGGTGAGATACGGTATACAGAAGATCAACCAGGAGTGAAAAATTTAATAGATATTTACTCTAAGATCACAGGTGATTCAGCAGGAGAAATCGTTGAAAGATACCAGAGCAAAGGGTATGCAGCACTTAAGGAATCAACAGCTGAAGTTGTTGTAGGAGAGCTTAGACCAATCAGAGAAACCGCTGAGGCATTAATGAAAAACAAGGATTACTTGGAAGCTGTTTACAAAAAAGGTGCTGAGAAAGCAGAGAGAGCAGCTTTGAAGACACTTAGAAAAGTAAAGAAAAAAGTCGGTTTAATCCCCAAAATGTAGAGAAAGACAAATTGACAGAAGGGGTTTTTTTTGGTAGCATACATTAAATAAATATTGAAATACTTTGATAAAGAGGAGTAGACACTTAGACTGAGAGAGATTGGATTCCATGGCTGTAAGGATCCATTAGGCAATGAGTGTTGAAGGTAGCTTTGGAGTAGATAGTCTGAAATGAGTAGGATTATCCGGTAATTCCGTTAATGAATTAAGAGCCAAATGGAAATAAGGTGGTACCGCGGGTGTTCTCGTCCTTTCGAGAAGGCTCGCTTTTTTTGAGAAGATATAGCTGAAGGAGTGATATCGTGTATAACTTTGGAATGATTTTGTTGATGGGAGGCATGGTGATTGTCATTGGTGGAGACAAATTTTACAAAAAAGGAAGAATCAGCAATTTGAAAAACTTGTTGAAAATCAAGCTCATAGGATTGCTGATTACAATTGGTGGCATGATATTGATGATACGGTATTACGCATAAGAAAGGAGATAAAGAAATGGAAAAATTAGCAAAAGCTTACGATCCAAAAAGTTTTGAAGACAAGATTTACAAGATGTGGGAAGAAGAAGGTCATTTTAAAGCAAATATAAACCCTGAAAAAACTCCGTTTACAATTGTGATTCCACCTCCCAATATTACGGGTCAGCTTCATATGGGACACGCATTAGACCATACTTTGCAAGATATTTTAACTAGATGGAAAAGAATGCAAGGTTATGAAGCACTGTGGTTGCCTGGATCGGACCATGCAAGCATAGCTACAGAAGTAAAAGTGGTAGAGAGATTAGGAAAAGAAGAAGGGAAGACAAAAGAAGAAATAGGGAGGGATGCCTTTCTTCAAAAAGCCTGGCAATGGAAAGAAGAATTTGGTGATCGAATAACGCAACAAATGCGAAAACTAGGGGATTCTTGTGATTGGAGCAGAGAAAGATTCACCATGGATGAAGGGTGCTCAAAAGCGGTTACCCAGGCGTTTGTTAATCTCTATGATAAAGGCTTGATTTATAGAGGAAACCGTATCATTAACTGGTGTCCAGATTGTTTGACTTCTATATCGGATGCAGAAGTAGAACACGAAGATAAGACAGGGAAGTACTATTATGTGAGGTATCCGTATGTTGACAATCCAGATGAATACTTTGTAATTGCAACAACTAGACCTGAAACAATTTTTGGAGATACAGCAATAGCTGTTAATCCTGAAGATGAAAGGTACCAACATTTGATCGGTAAAAAAGTGCGCGTACCGATTGTGGATAGAGAGATTGAAATCATAGGAGATAGTTATCCGGACATGACAAAAGGAACAGGGGCACTTAAGGTGACCCCTTCACATGATCCGAATGATTTTGAAATCGGTTTACGCCATGGTTTGGAGCAAGTCTCTTGTATGAACGAAGATGGCACAATGAATGAAGTCTCAGGACGCTATGCGGGTTGGGATAGGTACGCGTGTCGCGATTCATTTGTGGAAGAGTTAGATCGGAAAGGACTACTAGTCAAGACAGAAGAGACGATTCACGCAGTCGGTACTTGTTATAGATGTGACACAGTTATTGAACCAAGATTGTCGGAGCAATGGTTTGTGAGGATGGAACCTCTTTCGGATCCAGCGATTGAAGCTGTAAAAACAGAGAAGACAAAGTTTGTGCCAGATAGATTTGACAAGATTTACTATCATTGGCTTGAAAATATAAGAGATTGGTGTATTTCCCGGCAGCTGTGGTGGGGACACCGGATACCGGCTTATTATTGCGATTCCTGCCAAGAAACAATGGTTGAAAGAGAGAGACCGTTAAAATGCGCCAAATGCGGAAGTGATCAAATACGTCAAGATGAAGATGTACTGGACACATGGTTTAGTTCTGCCCTTTGGCCTTTTTCGACGCTGGGGTGGCCTGAAGAAACAGAAGATTATCACTATTTTTATCCCACGGATGTTTTGGTAACAGGTTATGACATCATATTCTTCTGGATTGTCAGAATGATGTTCTCGGGATTGGAGCATACAGGGCAAGTGCCGTTTAAACATGTTTTGGTTCATGGGCTAGTTCGTGACGAAGACGGTAAAAAGATGAGTAAATCTTTAGGCAACGGTGTCGATCCATTAGAAGTGATTGATCAATATGGAGCGGATGCATTGCGATTGATGTTGATGACTGGGATTACGCCTGGCAATGATACACGGTTTAAAATGGAACGACTTGAATCGAGTAGACACTTTGCAAACAAGCTTTGGAACGCATCAAGATTTGTCATGATGAATATAGACGATGACCAAATTTCACAGGATATAGAATCAAACCAATTAAGGTTGGAAGATCAATGGATTCTCTCAAGAATGAATGCAGTTGTGGGTGAAGTAACGGAGAATCTTGAAAAGTTTGAATTAGGATTAGCGGTTCAAAAAACTTATGATTTTATATGGAGTGAGTTCTGTGACTGGTATATTGAGCTTGTCAAATCCCGATTATACAGTGAAAATGAAGAAGATAAGAATGTTGTTAGAGTGGTCTTGATTCGTGTCATGAAGGACATGTTGAAGATCCTACATCCATTCATGCCGTTTATAACGGAAGAAATTTGGGGAAAGTTGCCACATTCAAACGAACGGTTAATTGCTTCTCAATGGCCAAAATTCAAAAACAGCTGTGATAATCCTGAAGCTGAAGAGCAAATCAATTTAATTATGAATATGATCAGAAGCATTAGAAACATCAAAGCAGAAGCAGAAGTACCACCCTCAAAGAAGGTAAAAGTTGCCGTAGTGGCTGAGAGTGAAGCATTGAAATCGATCATTCAGAAAGGAGATAGTTACTTTAAATCTCTTGCAAATGTATCAGAGATCACCTTTATTCAAGACAAATCAGACGTAGGACAAAATACGATGTCATCTGTTTTGCCAGGGGTTCAAATCTACATACCATTATCAGATTTAGTTGATTTTGAAAAAGAAATTGAGCGGTTAAATAAAGAAATTGAAAGACTTTTAAAAGAAATAAAACGAGCAGAAGGAAAGCTTAACAACAAAGGTTTTGTTGATAAAGCTCCGGAACAAGTTGTTTTAGCAGAGAGGCAAAAACTTGAAGGATACCAAGATTTATACAGAAAGGTAAATGATCGTCTCAAAGACATGAAATAAAAAATGGGCTTTTGCCCATTTTTTATTTCATGTTCTTGCTTGCCATGTCAAGCTATACTGTACATGGCTGGGGACTTCCAATGGTGGTGCCTTGAAAACCCACACGCCATCCAAAGAATGTTGCCTTACGACCAAATCAAAGTGTGCAATGGCAATACCCATGTCGATTCTTTGGAACCGAAGGGGATAATTTTTAGATCTTTCAAGGTAGAAATGGTACTGGTTTTCCATCTGAATCACCCTCCAAGGTTGTTTGTTGGATGCTGATGGTGCCAATCTAACCATTTCTAATGCCTGATAGTAAGGCTTTTCATTTAGATGATTAAAATCAGAGGGCTGAAAAGGTTCACCGTAATTATTTTTATAAAACAATGAATCAAATGGTTTTCGGTTGTCAGAAGCCGCTAAAATACGCAATGCACGATCTAAGAAATGATTTTTATCATCTGGGAAACCGAGAGGGGTAATGGCTACAATTCGCTCTTCAGTGCTATTTAAGACAACACCCTCGAAGTCATTCACTTTGTAAGTGCCAGCCATCCAGCATGTACCTAACCCCATTTCGGTAGCTAGCAAAATACCTTTCTCAAGTATGTAACCAATAGTTTCCATATCTTGGGTGGAATCCTCTGCAATGGCAACTATAAAACTGCGAGCGTTCTTGATGACACCGTAGGTACCCAATTTGACACCTTTGTCCTTGTCTAAATCGATGCACAAAAATCGAACTTTTCCTGAAAAGAGAGGAGGCTGATGTTTCATAAAGTCTAAAATACGTTTAATTTGGATAGCATCATTTGGTTTGTTGGTGTAGCTTCTAACCGATCGTCTTTTTTGAATAGTTGCTATTGGATCTTGTATGAATGCCATATTTGGTCTCCTTGGATGGTCTAAGTGGTGTTGTCTATCAATATTTGTGTTAAAAGGTGGTGATTAGAACAATTCTATTTAGTTTGTGACTTCGTGGTTTAATCTCACATCGCGATTTTTCATAAAAGAAAGAAACAAATAGGCAATATAGACTTTAGGGAGAAATTTCACCAGGAATTTTTTGCTGACTTTATCTTTTTCAGTAAGAGAAATAAAGTAGGTAGTTAAAGTTTTTTTATTTATATTATTGAAGTCTAATGATTTATAGATATCGAGCAAGGTTTTTTTTGATTCAATTGTTTGGAGGGTGTCAAGGGTATTGAGGTAATCTATTACAATTGCTTCATACAACTCTTCGGGATGGTATAATTTGATCCTCGGCAATTCGAATATTTCAGCAGTAATCTCCATGCTAGCTAATAAAATGTTTTGAGGGCTCAATTGTCCATCACCGTACTCATAAAGTCTTTTGATAATCGGGTATTTGTTTCCATTGGAAGAATCTTCCGAATCTTTTGTCAAAACATTCAACAAAGAAGCCAGATCATTCTCTGTCAGAGGGTGAAGGTGTTTGTATTTTTCGAAATCAGAAATTGGTTCACTGAAGTAATATTTTTTGCCGTAAACTTTTCCAAAAGCTTTCAAAGTGTCTAGATAGCCCATATCAATGCCTTTGTTTATTTTGTCTAAGTCAAACTCTAAAGTGCCGCATAATTCAGAGGAGTTTTGGATGGTATGGAGTGAGCGAATTCCAACTTTTTCTGCGGTATAATTTCGATCAATGCCAACGCCTGAAATATTTACGACAATTATATCTTGGCAGCCGGCTTTTTTTAATAGAGGAACTGGGACATTATCGTAGACGGCACCATCTAAATAGCGTTTCCCGTTGATTACGGCTGGTTTAAAAAGAGGGAATGAGGCACTAGCCAATATGTAATCGACTAATTGACCATCGGGGATATCTTTTTTTAGAACCATTACTGGCTCTACATCCGACAATGAAAAAGTGACTAGGCCATAATCTACCGGTGACTGGCGTATGAGTGCTTCGTCGAAATAACGGTTCAACATTTTTTTTAATGGCGTTACATCCAATCCCTTATCTTTCAATGCAGATATGAAGATTTTGATAGGATTATCATCTTCAGCTACAATGAAATCATCAATTTTGATGCTTGTCCAGGTCTTATAAGCCAAGTCAAAGTCATCTTGCACAAAAAAAGCTCCGTTGATAGCACCTATAGACGTGCCGGCAACGGCAGTGATCTTAACATTTAGTTCTTTCAATGCCTTCCAGGCTCCAATTTCATAACATCCTCGTGTCCCACCACCTGTGAAGACCAATCCGTAAGGAATCTTAGGATTCAAAGGTTGAGTTTTCATAGATTCACCGCCTCAATATTATAGAATAATCATATCAAATAATGAGAGGATAAACAACAGATACTAAATTTTGATGACGACTGATAAAACACCATTTCGAGCAAGGCAACACATGTTTGAGTGCTTTCATGGCTTATGATATAATGCTTTTGTCAGACTATAAAGTAGGAGGCAAATATGCTTAAATTCAACTATCATAACCACACACGTTATTGTGATGGTTCGGCAACCATGGAGGCTATGATTCAATCAGCAATTCATAAAGGGATGACTCACTTTGGGATATCTTCTCATGGACCGATCCCATTTAAGACGGATTGGACGATGCCAATAGAGAGATTACAGGATTATTTTGAAGAAGCCAGAAGGCTCAAAACAAAGTATTTGGATCAAATTCATGTATTCATAGGTTTAGAGATTGACTACATTCCTGGATATGAACTGGACGACAAGCTGAAAAGAGCGTTGCCATCTTTAGACTATATCATTGGGTCGGTTCATTTTTCTGGGAAAAGAATAGGTGACTTGATGTGGACAGTGGACTACACTAAAGAGGAACTATTGGAAGGTATTAGAGTCAGCTATGAGGGTGACTCTCAAAAAGCTATTAAAGCCTATTTCCAACATGTGTCGGAGATGGTTGAAACCATTCGTCCAAAAATTGTTGGGCATTTAGACTTAATCAAGAAAAGCAATGAGGCAATGATTTTGTTCGATGAAGGAGACCAGTGGTATAGAGAAGCGGTATGTGAATGCCTTGATAGAATAGAGAAGGCTGGTAGCATTGTCGAGATCAATACAGGTGGTAAATCAAGGGGGTATTCAAATGAGTACTACCCTTCGGTGTGGATTATTCATGAAATGCTTAAAAGAAACATTCCAGTAACAATCAGTGCGGATGCGCATGCTACAGAAACGGTAGATTATGATTTTCATAAGGCAGCTCAACTATTAGAGAGGATTGGGTATAGGCAAATTCATTATTTAACAAACACTGGTTGGGAAACAGTCGATGTTAGGAGGTTGACGTGATAAGGAAATGGAAATTGATCGGTGCTTTTGTTTTTGCAGTTGCATTTTTGATGAGTTATTCGGTGCCTGAACTTAGAAACAGCACCATCACTACATTGGCTATGATAGGTGGTCTTTTAATAACCACAGTAGGATTTTATCGAGAAAGCAAACAGAACGACGCATCCAGGAGAGAATTATCTAAAATATTTTACAATGGGAAAATTCACACATTCAATGAGAAAGAAACAATGTACGAAGCTATTTTTGTAGAAGGAGAAAGAATAAAAGATGGAGGAAGCACTCGTGACATGATAAAACGGTACGGGAAACGGGTTTCTGAGCAAACTGATTTGAAAGGAAAAGTGGTAGTTCCAGGGTTCAACGACTCTCACATGCATTTGCTAGGATTAGGGCAGAGCTTAAGAAGTGTAGATCTTTACGATGTGAAATCTATTGAAGAAATGATAGAGAGAGGTAAAAAAAGAATCAATAATGGGAACTTTTCGGAAAATGATTGGTTGATTGGAAGAGGTTGGAATCAGGAAGGGTTCGATGTAAAAATGCTACCAACCAGCCAAGATCTAGACAAAATTTCAAAAGATATTCCAGTTGCGTTCTTTAGGGTCTGTAACCATCTGGTTGTCATCAACACAAAAGCGTGGGATTTGATAGGCGCTGAAACGACCAAGCAGGTTGAGGGTGGAGAAATAACGTTGGATGAAAAAGGTGAATTCACGGGTATCCTGAAGGAAAATGCCATCAATTTAGTTAAAGAGGCAATGATTTCTCCTAGTGTTGAAGAAATTGCAGATGTGCTTGAATTGGCTCAAAAGCATCTGCTCTCAAATGGCATAACTAGTGTTCAAACGGATGATTTCAAGCAAACGGGTGGTAGATGGGAGGATATAGTTAAGGCTTACGGGAAAATGCACATAGAAGAAAGACTCAAAGTAAGAATAAGCCAACAATGTGCTTTTGATAAAGTAGAAGATTTCCAAGCTTTTCTAGATAAAGGAGGGCATGGTGTCCAGATTGGAAAGATGTACAAAACAGGATCTATAAAGATTTTGGGAGACGGTTCTTTAGGTGCAAGGACGGCTCTACTGGAAAAACCTTATGCGGATGATCCTAAAAACAGGGGGATAGGACTGCAAGAACAGGAAAACATGCAAAAGCTCATTTTTATGGCTCATAAGGAAAAAGTTCCTGTGGTGATACATGCGATAGGAGATGAAATGTTAAGGCGAGCGGTGGAAGCGATCGAATACTCAAGAAACGTGAATAAAATAAAAAAGAAAGAACGTTTGAGAGACGGAATCATACATTGTCAAATTACAAATGAAACGATGATTGAAGCGCTTAGAGAGCACAATTTGATTGCCTTTATTCAACCGGTTTTCACAATTTCGGATTGGCAAATTGTGAGGAAAAGAGTGGGTGAAACAAGAGAAAGAGAGTCTTATAATTGGAAGACGATGCAGGATGCAGGAGTTAGGTTGGCGCTAGGGACAGATGCTCCAGTTGAGACGATTAATCCAATGGTTAATTTATATGCAGCAGTTACAAGGATGGATTTGGAAGGGAATCCTAAAGATGGGTGGTTGCCGAAACAAAAGTTAACTATAGAAGATGCGATTCGAGCTTATTCGATTGGGAGTGCTTACGCAAGCGGGGAAGAATTAGAAAAAGGGAAGTTAGACAAAGGGTATTTAGCTGATTTTGTGGTATTATCGGAAGATCCCTTTTTGATAAACCCGATAAAGATTAAAGATATAAGAGTTGAGATGACAGTTGTAGGTGGCAGGATAGAGTATAAGAAACAATAAACAAATAATCAAAACAAAAAACAAACATAATGTACGTTATTACACGAATATTAGGTTTGTTTTTTTATTGTTAAATTAACAAAAAAGATTGACAGGGTTAGTTTTTTTTTATATCATGAGAGTACATATAAGGCATAAGGAGAGATGATATTGAATACAGTCAGGCGGGTTTTTGTTGAAAAGAAGCAAGGCTTCAATGTGGAAAGCCAATCTATAAAAGAAGATTTCAAGATAGCATTAGAGATAGATGGGATAAGAGAGGTTAGACTCATTAATCGATATGATGTCTCAGGTGTGACTGAACAAGTCTTTAAGGAAAGTGTCGTGAGTGTTTTTTCTGAATGCAATCAAGACGAAGTTTATTTTGAAGACATATCTCTGGGGGATCATTTTTTTGTGGTAGAACTACTTCCGGGACAATATGACCAGAGAGCTGACTCGGCTGCACAGGCTATCCAAATTCTAAGTGGATCAGATAGGCCTGTGGTCAAATACGCTAAGATCATCGAAGTCATTGGCGAAGTCAATGATCTCGATTTGAGGAGAATAAAGAATTACTATATCAATCCTGTAGATTCAAAAGAAGCTGATATGGAAAAGCCAAATAAATTGGAGTCAGTTTATCCAGAACCGCTGAATATTAAGACTCACAAAGATTTCATTTTGTATTCAAGAACACAATTAGAAGAATTCTTGGAGAATCAAGGATTGGCTATGACGTTGAATGATCTGGAGTTTTGTCAAAGATATTTTAAAGAAGACGAAGGAAGAGATCCAACGGTAACCGAATTAAAAGTGATAGACACTTATTGGTCGGATCATTGCCGACATACAACTTTCAACACAGAATTTGGAGACATAGAGTTTCAAGAAGGGCAGATTGCAAAAAACATCAAAGATTCCTATGAAAAGTATTTGATCACGAGAAAAGAGGTGTATGGAGAGACAGAAAAGCCAAAATGCTTGATGGATTTGGCGGTTTTAGCTATGAAACATTTGAGAAATAAAGGAAAACTTGATGACTTAGAGTTGTCATCAGAGGTCAATGCTTGTTCAATTGAAGTACCCGTGACAATTAATGGGCGGACAGAAAATTGGTTAGTGATGTTTAAGAATGAGACGCATAATCATCCTACAGAGATTGAACCTTTTGGGGGAGCGGCAACCTGTTTGGGGGGAGCGATTAGAGATCCTTTGTCGGGACGCTCTTATGTATATCAAGCTATGCGAGTGACAGGTAGTGGTGATCCTACAGTTGGTTTAAAAGAAACATTACCTGGAAAACTGCCCCAGAGAAAAATTACAACAGAAGCAGCTCACGGTTACAGCTCTTATGGCAATCAGATTGGGTTAGCTACAGGGAAAGTGGAAGAAATATATCATGAAGGCTACCGAGCGAAAAGAATGGAAATTGGAGCTGTGATTGCAGCAGCACCAAAAGACAATGTAGTGAGAGAAGAAGCGAGTCCAGGAGATGTTATACTGGTTGTTGGTGGTAGAACAGGAAGAGATGGTTGTGGGGGAGCAACAGGATCCTCCAAAGAGCATGATGAACAATCTATTTTCATGTGCGGATCAGAGGTGCAAAAAGGGAATCCACCAGAAGAGAGAAAGATCCAAAGATTGTTTAGAAACAAGACAGTAAGCCGCATGATCAAGAAATGCAATGATTTTGGTGCAGGTGGTGTAGCAGTTGCTATAGGCGAATTAGCAGACAGCATTGATATTGACTTGGACTGCGTTTTAAAGAAATATGAGGGTTTGGACGGAACAGAATTGGCGATATCTGAATCTCAGGAAAGAATGGCTGTGGTTCTAAGGAAACAAGATGTCTCTGATTTTATTAATTTTGCAAAAAAAGAAAACTTAGAAACTTCCATAGTTGCGACCGTGTCAGATACAGGTCGATTAGTAATGAAGTGGAGAGGGTTGGAAATTTTAAATATATCTCGTGAGTTTTTAGACACAAATGGCGTTAGAGAGACAAGTGATATTTTTGTGGCTGAACCTCTTCCATTTGATTGGCAAAAAGTTTACGGAAAATCTTATGAAGAGAGCAGTTTGAAAAAGAAATGGTTAAAGAATCTTTCTGATCTGAATGTAGCCTCTCAAAAAGGGCTGGTAGAAAGATTTGACTCAACAATCGGATCAGGCACGGTTCTTATGCCAATGGGAGGAAAATATCAATTAACGCCGATTGAGTCAATGGTTTCTAAAATACCTGTCATGACAGGAGAAACAACAACTTGTACGATTATGTCTCATGGTTTTGATCCGTATTTGTCAACTTGGAGCCCGTATCATGGTTCTCAATTTGCTATCGTGCATGCATTAGCTAAAGTTACGGCGACGGGTGGAGATTATCAGAATGTGCGATTGACTCTCCAAGAATACTATGAGAAATTAAATTTTGAAAGAACAAGGTGGGGGAAACCTTTCAGTGCGTTATTGGGAGCGTTGGAAGCACAATTGAAATTGGATGTACCTGCGATAGGGGGTAAAGATAGTATGTCTGGAACGTTCAAAGATATGGATGTCCCACCTACCTTAGTTGCTTTTGCAGTCGGAACCGTTTCGTCTAATGATGTGATATCTCCCGAATTTAAGGAAACGAATTCCAATTTGGTATGGGTAAGAATTAAAAAGACAGAGAATAGATTGCCTGATTATGACGACTTAAGCAAAAAACTTAATAAAGTAACAGCTTTGATTCGGAATAAAAGCGTGTTGGCTGCCCATACTATTGGTTTTGGAGGGGTAGCTGCAACGCTGAGCAAAATGTCTTTTGGAAACAAGATTGGTCTCAAAATAGATCAGAAACTTACTGAAGAGGATCTTTTTTATCCTTTTTATGGCGATATGATATTAGAAGTTAAAAAAGATGTAGCAATTGGCCAAGATATGGGTCTTGTTATTGGAACAACAATAAGAAAGCCAGACATTTTTATTGGAGATAGCGAAATCGCTATAGAAGAAATGATAAGAGAATGGTCAAAGCCACTTGAAAAAGTATTCCCAACTGCTTCTGGGAAGGATGGCTCATTTGAGGGGCAACAGTACACCTATGGGAATCAAATCAAAAGATCGAAGTCTATTGCTAAGCCAAAAATTTTCATTCCTGTTTTCCCCGGCACAAATTGTGAGTACGATACCGCAAAAGCATTTGAAAAGGCGGGAGGCAAGGTGGAAATTCAGGTGTTTAGGAATATGACGGTCAATGACTTGAAAGATGCGATGAACCTCATGGTAAGAAAGATCAATGAGGCCCAAATTATTTCCTTGCCAGGAGGATTTAGTGCGGGTGATGAACCTGAAGGATCAGGGAAGTTTATTGCAGCTGTTTTCAGAAATCCGGCCGTAAGTGAAGCAACCATGAATTTGCTAAAAAAAAGAGACGGTTTGATCATTGGAATATGTAATGGTTTCCAAGCACTTGTCAAACTGGGATTGGTTCAGTATGGAGAGATTAAGATATTGGAAGAAGATACCCCAACGCTAACATACAATCAGATTGGAAGACATATCTCTCGATTTGTCAATACAAAAGTAAGTTCAAATCTGTCACCCTGGCTCAATAATTGCCAAGTAGGAGATATCCATGCAATCCCGATTTCTCACGGAGAAGGACGATTTCATGCCAGTGATGAATGGTTGGAGCGGTTGATTCAAAACGGACAAGTGGCGTGTCAATATGTAGATGAGAATGGGAAACCTACAATGAATGAGAACGACAATCCAAATGGATCCATGGCAGCAATAGAGGCATTGACAAGCCCGGATGGCCGTGTCTTGGGCAAAATGGCTCACTCTGAAAGGATTGGCGTTGATTTACACAAGAACATACCCGGCAACAAGAACCAACAAATATTTGAAGCCGGAATAAAATATTACTTATAATTCAGGAGGTAGTTATGCGTGTAGCTATTATTATGGGAAGTGACTCAGATTTTCCAGTTGTGGAAAAAGGATTGGAAGTTTTGAAGAAATTTGAAGTGCCTTACGATGTTCAAGTCATGTCGGCTCATAGAACACCATTTGATGCATTAGACTTTGCAAAGAATGCAGAAAAAAATTATGATGTCATCATTGGAGCAGCTGGTAAAGCGGCTCATTTGCCAGGAGTTCTTGCAGGTGTTACGGTTTTGCCGGTGATAGGATTGCCAATAAAATCATCTACCATGGATGGACTGGATTCCTTACTATCAATAGTACAGATGCCATCAGGTGTACCAGTTGCTACGGTTGCAATAAATGGTGCAGAGAATGCGGCTCTTTTGGCGGTGCAGATATTGTCAGTGAAGTACGATCATTTGAGGGATGCTTTCAAAAAATACAAAACAGAAATGGGAGAAGGCGTTAGGAGTAAAAACTTAGCATTGCAACAAAGAATAAACAGGGATGGTTGACGATGAAAAAATTGGGATTGTTATACGAAGGAAAAGCCAAGAAAGTATATAAGACAGATAGTGATCTGTACTACATTGTCTCGTACAAAGATGATGCAACTGCGTTTAATGGACAGAAGAAAGGCACAATTAAAGAAAAAGGGGTAGTCAACAACAAGATGTCCGGCGCATTATTCATGCAACTGGAAGAAGCGGGTATTCCTACACATTTTGTCGAATATATCAATGATAGAGAAAGTCTTGTAAAAGCAGTGAAGATCATACCAGTTGAAGTGATAGTCAGAAATGTTGTGGCAGGATCATTTGCAAAACGAATGGGACTAGAAGAAGGCCAGAGTATCAATAGCACGATACTTGAGTTTTGCTATAAAGATGATGCATTAGGAGACCCACTCATTAACCATTCACATATTTTTGCCTTAAACATAGCCACTGAAGACCAAATCAAACAAGTTGAATTCTATACCCATCGGGTCAATGATGTACTGAAAGAATTCTTCAAGAGCAAAGGGATTGTATTGGTAGATTTCAAGTTGGAATTCGGATTAGTAGACGGGAAAGTGATTTTAGCTGATGAAATTTCTCCTGATACTTGTAGGCTTTGGGATATGGAAACAGGAAAAAAACTTGACAAAGACAGGTTTCGACAGGATCTGGGGCAAATAGAAGAAATTTATATGGAAGTATTAAATAGGATAGAAGGTTAGGTGTTAAATGTACAATATAATATGTGACGACGACAAATTGCACGAAGAGTGTGGCGTGGTGGGTGTTTACTCGAACAAACCAGAAATTGTATCCCAACTTGCTTATTATGGATTGTTTTCTTTGCAACATAGAGGACAAGAAAGCGCGGGTATTGCCGTAAAGTGTGGGGGCGGCATCGAATACCACAAGGGAATTGGCTTGGTCGCGGAGGTGTTTGATGACAAAATATTAAACAATTTGATCGGTGGAATGGCGACAGGACACGTGCGTTACTCCACAACTGGAGATAGTTTGATTCAAAATGCACAACCATTAGTTGTTAAATACAGAAAAGGATCTATCGCATTGTCTCACAACGGGAATTTAACCAACACAGAAGCATTGCGAGAAATGTTGGAGGACAACGGCGTGGTTTTTCAGACTTCTACAGATACAGAAGTTATCGCTAATCTTTTGGCTAGAAACTATAAAGGAGATATGGTAAAAGCTGTCAAAAACATCATGGAAATTATCAAAGGAGCATTTGCTTTTGTGGTAATGACTGAGAAAGAATTGATTGGGATTAGGGATCCTTTTGGTCTGAGACCCTTATGCATTGGAAAAAGAGAAGATGGCTATTTGTTTGCTTCAGAAAGTTGTGCGATCACTGCTATGGGAGGGACATTTATTCGAGATGTTGAGCCCGGTGAGATTGTAGTGGTAAATGAAGAGGGGATCACAAGCATTGCTAGCGATCGATTTGTACGAAGAAAATCCTGTATTTTTGAGTACATCTACTTTGCTAGACCAGACAGCAATATAGATGGTATCAATGTATATCAGACTCGCTTTAATAGCGGAATAGAATTGGCAAAAGAGTCACCTGTAGAAGCAGATCTAGTTTTTTCAGTACCGGACTCTGGGACACCTGCAGCAATTGGATATGCTCAGGAATTAGGAATACCATATGGATTGGGATTGATTAAGAACCGGTATGCCAAGAGAACATTTATCGAACCCAACCAAGCGCTTAGAGATGAAGGGGTCAAGATAAAATTAAGCGTATTGAAGGAAATAGTCAAGGATAAACGAATCGTTATGATTGATGATTCTATTGTAAGAGGAACAACCAGCAAGAGAATTGTTCAAAAGGTGCGGGAAGCTGGTGCAAAAGAGGTGCATGTGAGAATTGCTTCACCTCCTGTCAAATATTCATGTTTTTTTGGGATTGACACCCCTTTTAGAAGATACTTGATTGGGGCATCAAAAACGGAAAAGGAAATCGAACAATTTCTTGAGGCTGATTCATTGCAATATCTAAGTCCTTGTGGTTTATTACGTGCGACAGGTCAAAAAAATGGTTTTTGTATGGCATGTTTGGATGGAGACTACCCTATGGCAGTTCCGAATCATGATGTGCAAGGGGGGATAGAATGAGTGGCGAGTTAACATATAAGGACTCAGGTGTTGATAAAGAAGCAGGTTATACTTCTGTTGAGTTGATGAGAGAACATGTTAAAAAGACACTTAATGAGAATGTGCTTTCAGATATTGGTGGCTTTGGTGCTCTGTTTCAACTCAATAAAGAAGCTTATGACGAACCGGTTTTGGTGTCAGGCACAGATGGTGTAGGAACGAAGCTCATGATTGCGTTTGCCATGAATCAGCACGATACAATAGGCGAGGACGTTGTCGCCATGTGTGTTAACGATGTTGTCTGTCAAGGCGCAAAGCCACTGTTTTTTCTTGATTATATAGCAACAGGAAAATTGAATCCTATGATAGCTTCTGATATTGTAAAGGGAGTGGCAAAGGGCTGTCTAGATGCAGGAGCAGCTCTGATAGGAGGAGAAACGGCAGAGATGCCTGGGTTGTATAGAGATGGAGAATATGATTTGGCAGGGTTTTGTGTAGGGGTTGTGGACAAAAATAAAATCATATCAGGCAAAGAAATTGTTACGGGTGATTGCTTGATTGGCATTCCATCAAGTGGGCTTCATTCGAACGGTTATTCCCTTGTTCGAAAGCTATTTTTTGAAAAACTTAAATGGGAACTTACGGATCACATTCCAAGTCTCAATTGCTCATTGGGAGAAGAATTGCTTAAACCAACAAGGATTTATGCTAGACTTGTACAAAAGTTAACCCAACAGTTCCAAATCAAAGGAATTAGCCATATTACCGGAGGTGGTTTCTTTGAAAACATTCCGAGAATGTTGCCAAAAGGGATGTCTGCTGATTTAGATCTGAGTGTTTACGACGTTCCAGAGATATTCAAACTCATTCAACGAGAAGGTAACATAGATAGTGAAGAGATGTATGCAACTTTTAATATGGGTATAGGATTAGTTCTAGCTGTGAGCGAATCAGATAAACATCTGGTAATGGATCATCTATCTAAAAATGGTGAAAACGCAAAAATTATTGGGAGAGTTGTCGAAAGAAATGGTGGGTTGCAGTTATGTCAAAAAAAAGAATAGCTGTACTTGTATCTGGCTCAGGAACAAACCTTCAAGCAATCATCAATCAAATAGACAGAGGCAGGATTGATGCAGAGATCACTCTAGTTGTTTCAGACAAAGTGAATGCGTATGGCCTTGTAAGGGCCAAAAACCAAAACATTCCCACTTATTTACTTCATGAGGATGTCTTGAAGGATGATTACAACCAAAAGCTCTTGGATAAGTTGCAATCTGAGAAGATAGATTTGGTCGTTCTTGCTGGGTACTTAAAAATACTGCCAGCCAAAATCATTGAACACTATAGAAATCGCATAATCAATATTCACCCATCCTTAATCCCTTCTTTTTGCGGGAAGGGATATTATGGTCTAAAAGTACATGAAGCAGCCATAGAATATGGAGTGAAAGTAAGTGGTGCGACGGTTCATTTTGTAGATGAGATAGCAGATCATGGGCCGATTATTTTGCAAAAATCCTTGGAAGTGACAAATGAGGATGACCCGCAGTCTTTACAAAAAAAGGTGCTAGAAATTGAATACGAAATACTCCCGGAAACCATTCGGTTGTTTTGCGAAGACCGTATTCAGGTTGAAGGAAGAAGAGTGATAATCAAGCAGGAGGAATAAATGCGAGCCTTATTAAGTGTATCAGATAAAGAACAGATTGATTATTTTGCGAAAGCTTTGGTAGAATTGGGAGTGGAGATTATTTCTACAGGAGGGACAGCAAGGCATTTGAAAGAAAAGGGCATACCCGTTCGGGAAGTGTCTGAAATCACTGGATTTCCAGAGTGCCTAGACGGGCGTGTCAAAACACTTCATCCTTCAATTCACGGTGGCCTGCTGGGGAGGCGAAACAATCCTGTTCACAAGGAACAAATGGCGACATTGGGAATTGAATCGATAGATATTTTAGCGGTAAACTTGTATCCTTTTAAAGAAACCATCACCAAAGAGAGAGTCACGCTAGAAGAAGCGATTGAAAACATAGACATAGGCGGACCAGCAATGTTAAGGTCGGCTGCTAAAAACAACGAAGATGTAATCGTGCTGGTTGATCCTAATGATTATGTAAGAATAATAGAAGTTTTTAAAACGGAAAAAGAAGCACCTAAAGAATTGAAGCAAGAACTAGCGGTAAAAGCATTCCAACATACAGCAGCTTACGATGCATTAATTGCTGATTTTCTCTCGAAGAGGCTAGGCATACAAGGTTACCCTGAGAAGTTGACCCTCACATTGGAAAAAGTTCAAGACATGAGGTATGGGGAAAATCCTCATCAAACCGCGGCTTTTTACAAAAACCCAATTGTTTTTCCCGGAGAACTACCGACGACAGTCCAATTAAATGGAAAAGAGCTTTCGTTCAATAATATTAATGATACAAATGGAGCTTTAGAATTATTAAAAGAATATAAAGAGCCAACGGTAATAGCCTGTAAGCATGCAAATCCGTGCGGCGTTGCAAGTGGGAAGTCAGCAAAAGAAGCTTACTTGAAAGCATATCAATCAGATCCAGTCTCAATTTTCGGAGGCATTGTTGTGACGAACAGATTTGTGGATTTGGAGTTTGTGAAAGCTATTGGAAATACTTTTCTTGAAATAATTGGGGCTCCAGATTATACAGATGAAGCACTAAAAATGTTGAAAGAGAAGAAAAACCTAAGGGTCCTTGCCATAGAAAACATGGACAAGGTATCTGGTGTGGAAAACATGGACATGAAACGTGTGAATGGTGGGATGTTGGTACAGGATAAGGACGATAAGCTGTTGAGTGAACAAGGTGTTGAAGTAGTGACAAAAAGAAAGCCGAGTACTGAAGAAATGGAAGAACTACTATTTGCATGGAGAGTTGTAAAACATATCAAATCAAATGGGATTGTGATTACAAAAAACAAGCAAACAATTGGGATCGGAACAGGTCAAGTAAGCAGGATTTGGGCTTGTCAACAAGCGATTGATCATGGCAAGGGGTATTTTGGAGAGGCTAGTCTTTCTGGTGCGTGTCTTGCGTCGGATGCTTTTTTCCCTTTCGCGGATTCGATAGAGGAAGCGAAAAAAGCAGGAATAACTGCAATTGTTCAACCAGGCGGGTCTATTCGCGACGAAGAAGTGATCCAGGCTTGTGACGATGCTGGAATTGCGATGATATTTACAGGCATGCGTCATTTCAAACATTAGAAGCATATTTGTGATTGTAGCAAAATGACGATTGACGAGGAGTGGATGAAATGAAGATATTAGTTATAGGGAATGGTGGTAGAGAGCATGCCATTTGTTGGAAGATCATGAAAAGTGATTTAGTAAAGGAACTACACTGTATCCCAGGAAATGCTGGCATATCTGAACTAGCTATATGCCATGATGATATTCAGGCGAATGACAACAAGGAGATTGTAAACTTTGCCAAGAACGAGAAAATTGATTTAGTAGTGATTGGACCAGAGGCGCCATTAGTGATGGGTTTGACAGATTTACTCCAAGCAGAGGGGATCAAGGTTTTTGGGCCAAACAAATATGCTGCTCAACTTGAGGGGAGCAAAGCTTATTCAAAGGAATTCATGACAAAATATGGCATTCCGACAGCTCATTATGATGTTTTTTACAATCAAAATGAGGCACTGGATCGATTAAAGGACTTTAATTCGCCATATGTGATAAAAGCTGATGGATTGGCAGCAGGTAAAGGCGTTTTGATTTGTAAAAGTAAGTCAGAAGCAGAGGATGCAATTTCGTCTATTATGGAAAAAAACCAGTTTGGTGATGCAGGTCGTAAAATTGTGATAGAGGAATTTTTAGATGGGATAGAGGCATCCTTGTTATGTTTCGTTGATGGGCAACAGATCATTCCAATGGAAAGTGCCCGAGATTATAAGAAGGCATATGATGGTGATCAAGGAGAAAACACAGGAGGAATGGGTTGCTTTTCTCCAAACCCGATTTTCACAGAAAAATTAAATGAACAAATAAAGAAGGATATCCTTGAAAAAATCATGAAAGGATTTGATCAGGAAAGCATTCTTTTTAAAGGTGTGCTTTTTATCGGATTAATGATTAAGAATGATCAAGCCAAAGTCTTGGAATTTAATGTTAGATTTGGAGATCCTGAAACGCAGGCGATTTTGCCTAGAATGAAATCAGATTTGGTTGAAGTGATGTTGAAGGTAATAGAAGGTAAGTTATCAGAAAAAGACTTGTGTTGGTCGGAAGAAAAAAGTGTGGCTATCGTTGCTGCATCAGGAGGCTATCCTCATCGGTATCAAAAAGGATATGTGATATCTGGACTAGATCAGGTTGAAGAAGAAGCATATTTATTCCATGCAGGAACGAAGCATTTTCAAGAGAAGGTTGTGACCAACGGAGGGAGAGTTTTGGCTGTTACATGTTTGTCAAAAAACATGGAAGAAGCAAGACGCAAAGCCTATCTGAACTTGGAGAGAATTTCCTTTCAAGACATGCAGTACAGAACGGATATTGCCAGTTTGGAATAAACTATTGGCAGAGTCTTTTAATTGATTAGGGTGATGGGTTCGCCCTAATTTTTAGTTGATTTGTCTTAGCATTATTATATAATAGTACTAGCTTAGGTATTAAGGAGGGGAAATGCAAAGTTTAAATGATTTGAGATTGGCTGTATTGATTGATGCAGATAATATTCCTTATAAGAAAGTCAAGGAAATGATGGAAGAGATCGCGTTATATGGTATTCCTACTTTCAAAAGGATTTATGGAGATTGGACACAACCAAATTTATCAGGTTGGAAAAAGGTGCTTCTGGAAAATGCAATAACGCCTATCCAACAGTATAGCTACACCGTAGGCAAAAATTCTAGTGACTCTGCTATGATTATTGATGCCATGGATATTCTATACTCTGGGAAAGTTGATGGTTTTTGCATTGTTTCAAGTGATAGCGACTTTACTAGGCTAGTGATTAGACTTAGAGAAGCTGGGATGCGGGTAATTGGAATTGGAGAAAAAAAGACACCAAACCCCTTTATTGTTGCTTGCGATAAATTTATTTACTTAGAAGTTATTCAAGGTCAAGAAGATACTGAAGACACTGAAGATAAAGGGCTCAACAAAGTTGAGCAAAAGCAAAAGAAGAAATCAACAAGACACCGTATGCCGGATAATATTATTTTTCTCATCAAAAACACAATTGAAACAGTTGCTGATGATGAAGGGTGGGCATTTTTAGGAGATGTAGGTAATCTATTGCTCAAGAAAAGACCAGATTTTGATCCTAGGAACTATGGTTATCAAAAACTTTCTATTCTAATGAAAAGCATTAAAACGATCAGCGTAGACCAACGTGAAAGTGGAAACAAGTACGTTAAGCATATTTTTGTCAGAAATTTGGACAAGTAGAGTTATTCTTTATTGGAGGATAGGCTAATTGAATATTAAGAAGCTTATAATAAGGGCGGTTAAAATGGTTTGCTTGATTTTTGCTTTGGTTGTTTTGATCCCTAATATTTTGGTTGAAATTAAAACAACTGCTCGTACTTATGATAGCGTGGAGGCTATTCCGTATAATAAAGTAGGAGTGGTGTTAGGCACAACAAAATATGTATCTTCTAATGTATTAAACCCATACTATACAAATAGAATCAATGCAGCCTGGGAGCTTTACAAAGCTGAGAAAGTCGATTATCTATTGGTGAGTGGAGACAATGCTGAAATATACTATAATGAACCGATAACAATGCGAAATGACTTGGTAGAAATGGGAGTGGACAAAGACGATATTTATCTTGACTACGCGGGTTTTAGAACTTTAGATTCAGTTGTGAGAAGCAAAGAAATATTTGGGCAAGAAAGCATTACGGTAATCTCGCAAGCTTTTCACAACAAACGAGCCATCTTTATTGCTGACAATAAAGGAGTGGCAGCTGTTGGATACAATGCAAAAGACGTTAACTTTAGAACTGGCTTTAAGACGAATGTGAGAGAGTTGTTTGCACGCGTTAAAATGGTAGTTGACTTGGTGGTGGATATACAACCAAGGTTTTTGGGGGAAAGGGTTGAGATTGATTAGGAGACAACATGAAAATAGGAATTTTTGACTCAGGAATAGGAGGGTTGACGGTATTGCATGAAGCATCAAAGCGGTTGCCGGATGCAGAATTCCTTTATTATGCGGATTTGGACAATGTTCCGTATGGGAACAAGCAAAGAGAATATGTGGAAGCATTGACTCTAAGGGCAGTGCGTCAAATGTTGGAACAGGATGTGGACATTATTCTGTTAGCGTGTAATACTGCGACTAGTGTGGCAGCAAATGTATTGAGAGAAAAATGGACACTGCCAATCATAGGAATGGAACCGGCAGTAAAGCCTGCAGTAATGAGCGCGTTAGATAAAAAAACATTGGTGTTGGCCACTGAGCTAACCCTGAAAGAAAGTAAATTGAAACACTTGATCGATCGCCTATCGGCTCATGAAAGAGTGGATTTATTACCAATGCAGGAATTGGTCATGTTTGCGGAGAATATGATTTTTGACAAAAAAAGGATTAATGAGTTATTAAGTAAAAAATTGGAACATTTGGATTTGAAAGCATATGGGATAGTGGTTCTTGGATGCACGCATTTCGTCTTTTACAAAGAGGAGATCCAGTCTTATCTTGGTGAAACGATTAGGGTGATCGATGGTAATGAGGGGACAGTCAACCAATTATGCAGGGTTTTAAGAGGGCTTTCAACGCCACCTCATAAAAAAGGAAAGATTACTTACATGGTTTCAGGAAGATTGGCTTCTTCGGAAAGCTTCAAGGGTTATTTTGTTAAGCTAAATAAACCAATAATAAAAGACAAGGCTTCATTTCTTTGAAATGAAGCCTTGTCTTTTATTAATTATCGGTTAAATTTCTTCGGGAAGAATTTTGTTTAGAACAACACCAATAAATGCTGCAATAGCAAGTCCAGATAAAGACAATGTCCCCCCGACATAAATATTGTCAATGGCTATTCCACAAACAAGAATCAGGGCTGAAATGATCAAGTTTCTGGAATGAGCAAAATCCAATTTCGCTTCAACCATGGTTCGAACACCAACGCTAGCAATCATCCCAAAAAGAATAATTGAGACACCACCCATGACGGCAGGTGGTATAGAAGAAATCAAGCCACCAAATTTCCCAATAAAGCTTAAGAAAACAGCGAAAATAGCTGCAAGCCTCAAGACGGAAGTGTCATATACTTTTGTGACGGCCAAAACGCCTGTGTTTTCACTGTAAGTTGTGTTGGCAGGGCCACCTAAAAATCCGGCAATCAAAGTAGCAACACCGTCTCCCAACATTGTTTTGTCAACACCAGGATCTTTGAAGAAGTCCTTTCCTACGACCGCGCCATTGGTTGTAATATCTCCGAAGTGTTCAATAAATATGACAAGAGCGATAGGTGAAATAGCTGTAATGCCGGCTATAGAGAATTCTGGAAGTGTCAATAAATGGGTCAAAGCTTCACCTGAGAAACCAAACCAAGCCGCTTCTTGGACTGTGGTGAAATCAACCAAGCCTAATGGAATAGAAACCAAATACCCAATGATCACAGACATTAAGATAGGAACAAGCTTAAAGAATCCTTTAGCAAATATTGAGACGATGATCATCGTTACAATGACAATAGCAGCTGCTATTAATGAACGAACATCGAAAACGCCTATTTGGGTGGCAGGATCATACTGGTAACCTGCCATACTAAGAGCTACTGGAGCCAATCGCAATCCAATTACCATAATGACAGGGCCAGTAACTATAGGTGGAAAAAAAGAACGAACCTTGTCAGCACCCACCAATTTAATGACCAGAGACATCAGAACATATACAACACCTGCGCCGATAACACCTGCTTTTACAGCGCCTATGCCATGGGTTGATAGAGTCATTTGTATCGCGCCTATAAACGCAAAGCTTGATCCAAGGAATACAGGCACTTTCCCTTTAGTGATAAAGTGAAAGATAAGCGTTCCAATACCTGCGGTTAATAAGGCGATAGATGGATTGAGTCCTGTCAGAATAGGGACCAATACAGTGGCACCAAACATGGCCAATAAATGTTGGAAGCCTAAGATGACTTTTTTTCCATTGTTTAGCGGTTGAAGTGATGAAGATTCTACGGGTGCTTTGTTTGCGGTCATATTTCCTCCTAAAAATGGGTTATTTTAGCGCCTTTTTCAGAGAAAAACCCTTCTTGGCACAGAACGCAAGAAGGGTTAAATAACTTGTATAATCTCCTTGCCAGTCTCTCGGACTAAATTAAAGGATCGCTAATTCTTTTTTATGATATATGCAGAGCATAAAAATGTCAATTGTTTTTTAAAGAGTGATAGTGATAAGAAATTTTCTCATGTGCCTCTTGCCAGTTAAAAACTCGTACAATCTGATCTGGGTTCTCATATCGATTAAAACCAGTATCTATCAATAAAACTTTGATAGAATCCTCTACAAGGTTTTTAGCTGTCTCTAAATTATCTTCAATAAAGACGTGACAATTCAGTTCTTTTGCTTTTTGATTTTTGTAGAAAGAGCCTAAGTGGTAAACATCTGAGTAGACATCGTGATCTTTGAGCCATTGGATCGTTATGGGTTCAATGTTTTTTTCGCGAGCCGTTACGTAGTATATGTTGCAAAACTCACGGAGGTTATTAATGGCTTCAGCTGCATATGGTCTAATTTTAGCGGTTCTATGCATATCTTTGGCAAAAAGATGATAAAAACCATCAAATTTTTCATTGGTAAACTTATTTTCAATAAAATAGCTTTCGACGGTATCATCATGATAATGATAATTGGTTCCGAAGTAGTCATTCGCATAGGGCACCCAATAATCAGGCATAGTAACGGTGCTATCTATGTCAATGCAAAGATTGATTTTTTTCATTTGATCACCTTTCAAGTTTGATGTATTTCAGTGAACATCATACCATAAAACCCATGATTTTCAAACCCATTTATACATCAAGGTGATCGAACCCATTTAGATGAAACAAACTTATGCTCCAGAAAGGATATTTGTGTTATAATAATAAGTTAAAGGAGGGATGACAAAATGGAGTTGAATATTTTTGAACAAATGGGTACGGCAATGAAACAAGTTGCGGACAATGGCGCATTCCTAACCGTTAAATCAGGAAACAAGGTCAATACGATGACAATTGGATGGGCCCTTTTAGGTCGGATGTGGAGCAAACCAATGATGGTGGTAGCGGTCAGGTATTCTAGGTATACTTACGAACTTCTTCAAAAGTCTGACTCTTTTTCAGTGAGTGTTCCGTTGAAGGAAGAGATGAAAAAGGAGCTGGCTTTTTGTGGGAGTAAATCCGGAAGAGATGTAGACAAGTTCCAAGCTTGTAAAATGACGGCTCAAGACGGGAAAAACGAGAATACGAGCATTGTAAAAGAGTGTAATTTGCACTATGAGTGCAAAATTGTTTATAAACAAACTTTGGAACCTGAACTGATTCAGACAGACTATATACGAAAGGCTTATGACAATCATGATTATCATGTTATGATTTACGGTGAAGTACTTTCGTGTTATGAATAGGAAAAAAGTGAGAAAAAATGACAAAAAACAAAACGAAATTCGTATGTCAATCTTGTGGGCACGAACAAACAAAATGGATGGGAAAATGTCCAGCATGCAATCAATGGAATTCTTTGGTCGAAGAAATGATAACTTCCAAGACGACAAAACAAGTAGGTTTGAGTACCGCTGGTGGGAAACCAGTTTCTCTTAGAGACATCAAAGGGGCCGAAGGTTCTAGGTTAGATAGCGGCATTAATGAATTTAATCGAGTGCTAGGAGGAGGCGTTACGAAAGGATCTTTAATACTTGTAGGAGGAGATCCGGGAATCGGAAAGTCAACTTTGCTGATGCAAGTGGCTGCCTCAGGCTCTATGCAAGGTAAAAAAGTACTATACGTTTCAGGAGAAGAATCACCAAGCCAATTAAAAATAAGAGCCAATCGCCTGCTCTTAGAGGAGGCAGAGTTTAACATTTTGACAGAGACCAATATGCATATCATTAAGTCTTGGATAGAGTCTTTGCAACCTCATATACTGATTATTGATTCCATTCAGACTATGTATGATCCTGATATTTCTTCAGTTCCAGGGAGTGTCAGTCAAGTTAAGGAAGCCACTGCTACAATTATGAATATAACTAAGAATTCTTACATGACCACATTTTTAATTGGTCATGTAACGAAACAGGGGTCGATAGCCGGTCCTAGAGTTTTGGAGCACATGGTAGATACAGTGCTATACTTTGAAGGAGACAACCGTGGTGCTTACAGAATTTTGAGAGCTGTTAAGAACAGGTTCGGGTCTACAAACGAGATTGGTGTTTTTGAGATGAACCAATACGGATTAAAAGAAGTGGCAAATCCGTCAGAATTATTCATTGAAGATGGAACGAAAGACGCCTATGGGACGGTGGTCACGGCATCAATTGAAGGGACTAGACCTCTTTTGGTTGAAATCCAAGCACTGGTGAGTCCATCGGCATTTGGCCAGGCAAGACGCGTCACAACAGGGGTTGATGCCAATAGAGTCTCAATGTTGATGGCTGTCATGGAAAAAAAACTTGGAATCCAGCTTCAAAACTTCGATGCGTACATCAATGTGATTGGTGGCTTGCAACTAAGAGAAACATCAGTTGACTTGGCTGTAATGTGTGCAATCATATCAAGTTTTAGAGAAAAACCCATCCATCATAAGATGGTTATTATTGGTGAAGTGGGCTTGACAGGCGAGATTAGAGGAGTTAGTCAACTTGCGCAACGTATTGGGGAAGCGAAGAAACTTGGATTCAATAAAGTGATAGTGCCGAAACGAAATAGTGGAAATTTGGGAGAAATAAAAGAAATTTCAGTACTACCGATTGGGCATATTGAAGAAACGATCACCCATCTTTGGTAATTAAGTTGAAAATAAAATGTTGACAAAACGTTTTCATAGTGATACAATCAAAAATTTGACTTTTCAACTATATTGTGGTACACTGTAGTGCGGAGGTAGTAGAATGTATAATTTAGGTGATAAGATAGTTTACCCAATGCATGGAGCAGGTGTAATCGAAGCAATTGAAGAGAAAGAAGTGTTGGGAGAAAGAAAAAAATATTATGTCATAACGATGCCATGTGGCGACATGAAGTTGATGGTCCCAGTAGAGAATGCAGATAGCATCGGTGTAAGAAGCATCATAGAGGACAAGGAAGTTGCAGATGTATACAAGGTTTTGGAGCAAGACAGCAAAGTGACTGAGATGAATTGGAATAAACGTTATCGTGCGAACATGGATAAAATGAAGAGTGGTGACATTTATGAAGTGGCTCGCATTGTACGGAACCTTTCCTATAGAGATCGATCAAAAGGCTTGTCAACAGGAGAAAAGAAGATGCTGAACAATGCCAAACAAATTTTGGTCAGTGAATTGATTTTAGCAGAAGGATCCACGACAGATCATATGAATCAAAAAATCGAGAATATAATTTGTAAAAATTAGGAGTTCTCCTAATTTTTACTTTGTGACGTTAAAGGTATGCAACGGACCCAATGGAAGAAGAACTAACCGTTTGTCTAAAATGTAAAACGGGTATTTTTTTTGTAGAATAGAGCTATTTTTTATGATAGAGTAATTGTATAAAAGATAAAGGAGGTGAAGACTTTGATTAGTAAAGTATTACGTGTTATTGTTAGCATCATCGGGGTTGTTTTCGGCGTAGGTATAGCAGCTTTCCTTGACGGCGTTGGAATTTTTGAGAAACTGGCAATAAGTGTGGTTGTCGGATATGTTATTTTTGGAATTATATTTGGATTACTATTATTTTTATTAACACCGAAAATGAAAAGGATTGGGAAACAAATAAGCAATATTTTTGAAAATGAGTTGCTAAAATTTCAAGCCAATGACATTATAACAGGGGCAATAGGTTTGGTGATTGGTTTGGTGATTGCATTTCTAATCAGCCAACCACTATTTAGTCTAAACGTACCTTACCTTGGAACGGCGGTTTCAGCATTTCTCTATTTGTTGTTTGGTTATCTTGGAATTACCATTGCCACACGCAACAGAGATGAAATAGCTTCAACTCTAGGCAACAGGATTAGCAATACGACATCAAAAACATCAAAAGGGAGTAAAAATAGAAGCAAATCACCATGCAAAATCCTTGATACTAGTGTGATCATAGATGGACGGATTGCTGATATCTGTAAAACAGGATTTATTGAAGGGACTCTTGTGATTCCAGGATTTGTGCTGCAGGAATTACAACACATTGCGGATTCTTCTGATAGCTTGAAAAGAAATAGGGGGAGACGAGGGCTGGACATATTGAACAGATTGCAAAACGAACAAATTATAGATGTGCGAATCGAAAACAAAGATTTTTCGGATACAAATGAAGTTGATTCTAAGTTACTGAAGCTGGCAGACTACCTTGATGGTGTTGTTTTGACCAATGACTACAATCTTAATAAGGTTGCAGAATTTCAAGGTGTGCAGGTATTGAATATCAATGAATTAGCAAATGCTGTAAAACCAGTGGTTTTGCCAGGTGAAGAAATGGTTATTCAAATTATAAAAGATGGGAAGGAATCTGGACAAGGTTTGGCTTATTTAGATGATGGAACGATGATTGTAGTGGAAGGTGGAAAAAAATTCATTGGTGACACACTGGATGTAGTTGTGACCAGTGTCCTGCAGACGGCTGCTGGGAGAATGATTTTTGCCAAGCCGAAACACAAGTAAAGGTGGATGTAACTTGTATAGAGTCATAGGAGTGTGAAATGATTAAAAAAAAAGGTGCAGTCATTGCTTCAGCAGGTAGCGGATCAAGAATGGGAATAACCACAAAAAAACAGTACTTAAAGCTAGACAACAAAATGATCATTCAGCATACTTTGGACAAGTTTGTTGCGACTAAAAGATTTGATCAAATTGTACTGGTTTGTGACAGAGAAAACAAGCTACTTCTGGAAAACTTGATCAAGCAATCTTATTCTGACAATAACGTTAAAATACTCGAAGGAAGTGACACTCGCACTAAATCAGTTTTCAAAGGGATTACTGCATTGGACAAAGATACACAAATTGTAGCAATACATGATGGTGTAAGACCATTAATCAATCAAGAAATCATTCATCGTTCACTAGATATGCTTCAGAACGAAAAAAAACAAGCAGTAGTTGTTTGTGCTCCAGCGATTGACACAATAAAAGTTGCCACTGATAATGTTGTAATAAAAACACTTGACAGAAAATCTCTTTGGCACGCTCAAACACCTCAGTGCTTTCAGTATGAGTTATTGTTAGAATGCATGATGAAAGCGATAGATTCAAAAATGTGTTTTACAGATGAAGCATCAATCATAGAATATTATGGCTATCCGGTTCATATCTGTCCAAATCCTTATATCAATCAAAAAATAACCACCCAAGACGATTTGGATTATGTTGAGTTTTTGTTGAAGAGAAGAGGCGAAATATGAAAATTGGTATTGGATTTGATGTTCACCGATTCGTAGCTGGAAAAGCATTGATTATTGGTGGGGTAAGTATTCCTTTTGAAAAAGGATTGTTGGGTCACTCCGATGCGGATGTATTGACACACGCTATTATTGATGCCTTGCTGGGTGCAATATCAGAAGGAGATATAGGAACCCTTTTCCCGGACTCAGACCCATCTTATTTGGGTATTAGCAGTATGGTATTACTTGAAAAAACAATGAAGCTTGTGGTTCGAAAAGGATATTGTTTGGAAAATGTAGATACAATTATTTTGGCTGAAAAGCCAAAGATTGGTGCATTTAGAATGACAATCCAAGAAAAATTGGGTAAGATCATGGGGCTTGACCCCAATGAGGTGAGCATAAAAGCAACCACTACAGAAAAGCTTGGATTTGTTGGTAGAGAGGAAGGAATTGCCGCACATGCGGTTGTTCTCTTGACAAAAAAACAATAGTTTAGTAAACTTTACGTGTTATATTTTCGAAGATGAGACTAGTAAAAGTGTAAGGGTTTATAGAGAGGAAATGGTTGGTGAAAATTTCTGCTCGAATACTTTGAACCTATCTCGGAGTTTTTCAAGCTAATAACTTGAAACGGTAAGAGCCGTTATCTCATTAAGTGACTGTTTACAGTAATTAGAGTGGTACCGCGGGAAACCGTCTCTTGCATGCAAGAGACGGTTTTTTGATTAAAAAAAAAGGATGGATACAATGGCAAACAAAAAAGATTTTGTAAAAGAAATTACTCCTATGGAAGTGGATTTCCCCAAATGGTATACGGACGTGATCCGGAAAAATGAACTGGTTGACTATTCACCTGTGAAAGGGTTTATGGTTATCAGACCATATGGTTATGCATTATGGGAAAACATTCAACAGTATGCGGATTCAAAATTTAAAGCTACCGGACATAAAAACATGTACTTTCCATTATTGATACCAGAAAGTCTTCTTAATAAAGAAAAAGAGCATGTTGAAGGATTTGCACCCGAGGTGGCATGGGTAACGCATGGAGGAACTGAAGAACTCGCTGAGAGGCTATGCGTTAGACCTACATCCGAAACAATTATTTGTCATATGTATAGTAAGTGGTTGAATTCCTATAGAGACCTTCCATATTTATACAACCAATGGTGTTCTGTTGTAAGATGGGAAAAAACAACGCGTCCTTTTCTTAGAACATCAGAATTCTTATGGCAAGAAGGACATACGCTTCATGAAACTTATGAAGAAGCGCAAGAAGAAACGTTGAAGATTTTGGATATTTACAGACAAGTAGCGGAAGACTTATTGGCTATTCCTGTAGTTGTTGGAAAAAAAAGCGAGAAAGAAAAGTTTGCAGGCGCAGAATCAACCTATACCATGGAAGCGTTGATGCATGATGGACAAGCACTACAAGCAGGTACTTCACATAATCTTGGGAGACACTTCACAGAAGCCTTTGACATCAAATTTTTGGGAAGAGACAACAAAGAACACTACCCATATCATACTTCATGGGGGATATCAACAAGATTAATTGGTGGATTGATCATGGTGCATGGAGATAATAGAGGATTGGTATTGCCACCCAAAATGGCACCAACACAAGTGGTAATTATTCCTATTGCAATGAAAAAAGAAGGTGTGTTGGATAAAGCAAAGTTGCTTTTTGATCAACTTTCGGATAAAGGCATTCGTGTAGAGCTAGATGATGATGCTAAAGAATCTCCTGGTTGGAAGTTCAATCAATATGAGATGAAAGGTTATCCAATTCGTGTAGAAATTGGACCAAGAGACATTGAAAATAACCAAGCTATGATTGTAAGAAGAGATACTTTAGAAAAAACGGCATTGTCATTGGAAGATTTTGCCAACTCAATCGTTCAAACACTCGAAGATATCCAGAGCAATATGTATCAAAAAGCACTGAAACATCGAGAAGAACACACACATGTATTGATAGACTATGAGGACTACAAAAAAAGCGAACAAGCCAAAAAAGGCTTCACAAAAGCAATGTGGTGTGGGGAAAGAAGTTGTGAAGAAAAACTGAAGCAGGAAACAGGAGTGACGATACGATGTATACCGTTTGAACAGGAGAAATTGGCAGAGAAATGTCATTTTTGCGAGAAAGAAGCCAAACACATGGTGTATATTGCTAGAGCATACTAAACAAATGCTGGTTGATTTATGTAATTTGTAAAAATGAAGGTAATTTAGCTTGTTTTAACCTAGCAGAGTTTAAAATGTGGTATAATTTTTAAAATATGAGGATGAAGGAGATACTTATGCGAAAGAGGTTACTGGCACTGTGTTTAATCGGCTTGATAAGTTTCTTGGTTTTGGGTTGTAGTCCGAGTCAAAATGGGTCGCCTCCCGATGGTGAGATACCTGAACCAGAAGAAGATATTGTAGATGATCCTATTGAAGAAGACCCGTTGACTGAAGAAGAAAAAGCTCAGATTGCTTACGAAGAAGCAAAAAAAGAAAGAGAAGCGCTAGAGGAAGAGAGAAAAAACTCTCTTGGCGAATTCTATGTGCCGTTACCTGATTTGGGAAGTGAGTTGAATGCAGATCGTTTTTTGGCTAAAGGACTATTCTTGACGGGCAGTACGGCAGGCAATTCGGTTGACGACGATAAAGTAGATATATATGTGGACTATATCAACGCTTTAAAAACAGGTGATACAGCTACAATCAACCAATTGAGTGGGAAACTGTCAGAATTGAATCGATTGGAAAAAATTATAGGAATTGCTGTTGCAACCGAGATCAACGCTGTGGTCATCGATGTAAAAGACGACAATGGAAGAATGACGTATCGAAGCAATATCCAATTGGTAGACGAAGTAGACGGCAATAGGGAAGTCAGAATCAAAGATGTAAAAGAGTTGATGGTCGTGCTTGAAAAATATGATATTTACCCAATTGCTAGAGTGGTAGCTTTTAAAGATAAAAATTTTGCATATGCAAGACCTGATCATGCTATCCAATTATTGGATGGTGGGGTATGGCATGATTATAGCGGTACACCTTGGGTAAATCCATTTGATCAATATGTTTGGGATTATAACATTGCTATTGCAAAAGAAGCAGCCTTAATGGGGTTCAAAGAAATTCAATTTGATTATGTGCGGTTTCCTGACAATGCAGCTGCATACAATCCCATCACAAATTTTCCAGGGAGAGATGGCAGAAGAAAGGATGAAGCGATAGGAGACTTTTTGGAATATGCAATGGAAGAGCTCAAAGATTATGGTGTGACAATAGCGGCTGACGTGTTTGGTATCATCACTAGAACTTGGGCAGACAGCCCTGAAGACATCGGACAAACTTGGCTTGAAATATCTCCAAATACAGACATTATATGTCCCATGGTATACCCAAGTCATTATGGCGCAAATTGGTACGGTTATGAGGTGCCAGATGCACATCCATATGGCGTGATTAGAGGCTCAATGATGGAAGCCATTGAAAAAAATGCGGCAGTAAAAAATGAAGCCGACATCAGACCATGGCTGCAGGACTTTACTGCAACTTGGGTGGAAGGATATATCTACTATGGATTCAATGAAGTAAGACAACAGATTATTGCGGCAAAAGAGTTGGGAATTGAAGGATATATGATATGGAATCCTTCAAATGTATATGACCCGAGAGCATATATACCAACTGAAACGGAAAAAAACACGCAGTATCCTCTCGAAACAGGAGACAGAGATTATCTTGATAGGACACCTGCTGATGCTTTACAAATCTATTTAAGAAGCGAAAGAAATAATATTTATAGCCGAGTGTTCCTTTTAACACCTATAGCAGATAGGGAAGATGATTTTGACACTTTTTATGATCGCATGACAAGCCTTTCTATTGAGCTGATTGACTATGATGTTTTGGAATATCAAATGGTGTCGAAGGACCAAGCTGAAGTTACAATCAATTACCAATACCGATTAAGTGAAGAGAACGATTTGTCATATCTGGAAGGACAGAGTGAAGTTTGGACAGTTATTAAAGAAAAAGGCATTTGGAAAGTAGTTCGAGGGATTTGACAGTGTCATTAAACAACAAACAAATGTATTTATAAATAAGACAAATTTCTATTTGAATGTGTTAACATCCATGATATAATAGCTCATAAAATTAGAGAATATGACACTGGAGGACAGAATGAAACGTGTGAATATGGGTATTTTAGGAGCGACAGGCGCTGTTGGGGAGGAAATGCTGAAAATATTGGACGAAAGAGATTTCCCAGTAGCTGAACTTAGACTATTGGCTAGCTCAAAAAGTGCAGGAAAACAAATTAAATGGCAAGATAAAAGTTTGGTGGTTCAAGAAGTAAGTGAAGATGCTTTTAACGGATTAGACATTCTTTTAGTGGCTGTTGGAAGTGGGATTAGTAAAAAGTTTAGTCCAATCGCTGCACAAAAAGGAGTTGTAGTTATTGACAACAGTAGTGCTTTTAGATTAGAAGAAGAAGTACCTCTAGTTGTGCCTGAAGTAAATCCACAAGACGCAAAAAAACACAAAGGAATTATTGCCAATCCAAATTGCTCAACCATAATTGCGATGACAGCTATTAATGAGCTAAATAAATATAGTCCAATTCAAAGAATGGTTGTATCAACTTATCAAGCGGTTTCAGGAGCAGGTGTGGCAGGGGTAGAAGAGCTGGATTCTCAAATCGAGTCAATCATGAACGACAAGCCAGTCGATGCAACGACATTTCAGTATCAGATTGCTTACAATCTCATTCCACATATTGGGCCATTTAATGAAGAGGGGTACTCAGAAGAAGAAATGAAAATGCAGAATGAAGGTAAGAAAATTCTGCATAACGAGGATCTAAAAGTCAATTGCACATGTGTTCGTGTTCCTGTTTACAGGAGTCATTCAGAATCTATTACAATAGAGACTCAGAATGAGATCACGGTCGATAAAGCTAAGGAACTTCTCAAACATGCTAAAGGGGTGAAGTTGGTAGATGATCTTGAACACAACAGATATCCCATGCCTTTGGAAACGTCTAACCAAGACCTTATCTATGTGGGACGGATTAGAAAGGACTTTTCAGCCAAAAATGCATTAGCTTTGTGGTGTTGCGGCGACCAGGTGAGAAAAGGTGCGGCCACAAATGCCATTCAGATTGCTGAATTGGTTTACAGCAATCTGAAACACTAGTAATCAAAGGGAAGTGCTTAAAGCACTTCCCTTATTCTATTGCTTAAAGAACCAAGAGATTCAATTTTACAAGTGACGAGATCCCCATTTTTAAGTGGTTTTGGTGGATTGAAGCCCATACCTACACCTGCAGGGGTACCAGTCAGAATAATGTCTCCAGGATGCAGTGTCAATCCTTTTGATAGGTCGGAGATGATGGTTGGGATATCAAAGATGAGCTGAGATGTTCTAGCTGACTGACGCAATTCGCCATTTACATAGCTTTCAATGGCAAGGTCTACTGGTTTTTTTACAGAGGAATGGTGAAGAACGAAAGGACCTAAAGCAGAAAAAGTGTCCAGTGTTTTACCTTTCAACCATTGGGTATGCTTTGTCTGAAGATCTCTTGCTGAAAAATCGTTGGCGATGGTGTATCCAAAGATAAAATCATAGGCTTTTTCCATAGAGATATTGATGCCGGTTTTCCCAATAATTATGGCTAATTCCACCTCATAATCAACAAAATTAGTGACATTCTTGTCAACAATGACCGTTTCGTCAGGGCCAATAGCGGGAAAACAAGATTTGCTGAAATAAATAGGATGCTTCGGTATGTTGCCACTTACATTTGTAACATGCTTCATTTCTTGAATGTGATCCATATAGTTTTTACCTAAACAGAAAATATTCCTTTTTGTATATGGAATAGGTGTTAAAACACGGACATCCTCAAGAGATAATGCAGACGATGAATGTTTACCCAATAAAGATTTCATATCTAAGTATAGGGAGTCTGAAAACTTTTCTATTAATGTATTCATGTCAGTTAATCCGATTGTTTCTGGGAAGAGATCAAACGGTAATATTTTCTCTTGACGCCTATCCATAAAGCCTAAATGGATCGTGTTTTTATGCTCATATCTTAGGAAATACATAGGGGCCTCCTCGTTTTTCATTAGAACAAGTATAAATTAAAACTTTCAAAAACTCAATTAGTTTTATATAATAGGGGGTAGATTAGAAGATGGGAGTTTGACATGATTAAGAATTGGGATGTATTTTTATTTCCATATGAACAAGCAGTAGATGAATTGAAGACTAAATTCAGGAGCATTCGACGAGAGTATTGGAATATGAATGAATACTCTCCGATCGAATTTGTTACTGGAAGGGTAAAAAAGATTTCGACTATTATCGAAAAAGCAAGAAGAAAAGGTGTGGAGCCTGAGCAAGTAGAAGACATTGCAGGTATTAGAATTATTTGTCAACTAGTGGATGACATTCCTGTTGTTGTGGAGCATATAAGATCACGACATAACAAGGATTTGACGATTGTAGAAGAAAGAGATTATATTACCAACAAAAAGGAAAGTGGTTACCGCAGCTACCATATAATAATTAACTATACGGTTTTAACCGCATACGGTCAAAGGGATATTTTAGCAGAAATTCAGATCAGAACCCTTGCAATGAATTTTTGGGCAACGATTGAACATTCCATAAATTACAAGTTTGGCAAAAACATGCCTGCAGATTTGAAAGCTCGATTGAGCGACGCAGCAGAAACGGCTAACAGATTAGATGAAGAAATGTCTCGCATAAAATTTGAAATTATGGATGCTCAAGAACTGTTCATGGTAAGATCTGACTTAGTTGCCCGAATCATTAAGAAGATTCAGACATTGTTTTTTAGTGGCAATTTAGAAAAGGAAGAAATAGAACAACTTCAAGAAGAGTTCTATTGTAGTAGAGAGACAGGCACAATGGATGATCTGAGAGCGTTGAATCGAAAACTTGAAACGATTCAGCAAAGATTGTTTCTTGAGTAAAAGCTTTAAGGAGGCAAACATGTTAAGTAAAACAACCATAGAAAGAGTATTGACAGCCGCATTATCAACTGGGGGTGATTTTGCGGAAGTTTTTGTTGAAGATAAAACCAACACAGGAATATCATTAGTGGGAGGGGTTATTGAAAATACAGTTTCTGGACGAGATTATGGTGTGGGAATAAGAGTTTTCAATGCATTTTTTAGCGTGTATGCCTATACAAACACCGCTACAGAAGAATCATTGATAGAAACAGCAAAAATGGCTGCAGCGGCTATTAGAAACAATAAAAAGCTTCAAATTTCAGCCCTTCATCATGTAAGCATACCGAATAAAATTAATCCTATATCAATTTTTCCAGAAACAGTGGATAAAAGAAGAAAAGTTGATGTTCTTAGGCAAGCCTATCAAGCAGCTGATACTTATGATGAGATCATCACACAAGTGACAGCTAGCTACATGGATAGCACACAACAAATTCTTATTGCCAACAGTGAAGGGTTGATGAAAGAAGATAAACGTGTGAAATCAAGACTGGCAGTACAGGCTGTCGCTTCAAAGAAGGGTGAAATGCAATCAGGTTACTTTGGACCAGGTTCAGGACAAGGGTTTGAGTTTTTTGAGAATTTGGATATTGATTATTATGGGAGAGAATCAGCTAGAATTGCAAAGTCTATGATGCTGGCACCTTACAGCCCAAGTGGGAAGATGACAGTGGTTATTGACAACGGCTTTGGAGGTGTTATCTTTCATGAAGCTTGCGGGCATGGTCTTGAAGCAACGTCTGTCGCAAAAGGCAATTCAATATTTGCAGATAAGATTGGTCAACAGGTTGCATCAAAACTAGTAACTGCAATAGATGATGGAACCATTAAAAATGGTTGGGGATCGGCGAACATTGATGATGAAGGAAATGAGACAACAAGGAATGTTTTGATTGAGAATGGTATTTTGAGAAATTATATGGTTGATAAATTGAACGGAAGAAGAATGCAAATGGATGTGACAGGATCTAGCAGGCGTCAGTCCTATCGTTTTGCCCCAACATCAAGAATGACAAATACTTTTATTGATAATGGGACAATGACCCCTAATGAGATCATTGCAAATACAGAAAAAGGATTATACGCTAAGTACATGGGTGGTGGATCTGTCAATCCTGCAACGGGAGAATTTAATTTTGCGGTTATGGAAGGGTATAAAATAGAAAATGGAAAGATCACAACACCTGTGAGAGGTGCAACCCTTATTGGAACGGGAATTGATGTATTACAAAAAATTGACATGGTTGGAAACAATCTATCTTTGGGACAAGGCATGTGTGGGTCTTTGAGCGGAAGCATTCCGGCTAATGTGGGGCAACCGATGATTCGTGTATCAGAAATAACCGTTGGAGGAAGGGAAGGTGAGAATAATGCTTGATAAAAAATTTGTCGATAAAGTATTGGCATACGGGAGAGAAAAAGGATTAAAAGATATGGAATTGTACTATTCTGACTCGGAAGAACTGACGATGAAGGTATTTGATGGTGAAATAGATAATTACAGCGTGTCAAAAAGTGGTGGGGTTTCATTTCGCACACATTACGCTGAAAAAATGGGGTACGCTTACACCGAAAAGTTGGATGATTTTTCTGTGCAATTTTTAGTGGATAACGCTATGGACAATGCTTTAATTATTGACTCAGATGATGAGGAAAGAATTTTTGAAGGGGCAGGAGAGTACAAGACCAGAGATAATAAAATAGACTTAGAAGATAGATCTACTCAAGAAGACAAAATACAAGGTATGTTAGAAATGGAATCCATGGCAAAAAACATGGATTCAAGAATCCAAAAAGTGCAATATTGTGTTTACGGGGAGTTAATTGTAAAATCCAAGATTGTCAACTCAAAAGGTCTGGATCTTTGTCATCAGGCAAACTTGGCATATACGTACTTAGGCGTGGTTGCCAAAGAAGGAGAAGAAATTAAAACAGGCATGTCATATAGAGTAGGAGAAAAATTCACAGACTTAGACACAAAAGCTATTGCAAAAGAGGCAGTGGAAGAAGCAATAGCGATGTTGGGGGCGAGCAGTGTCAAGTCAGGTGATTATCCGGTCATTATAAAGAATAATGCGGCTGCTGATTTGCTAGAGGCTTTTTCGAGCGTATTCTCAGCAGAGAATGTACAAAAAGATTTATCGCTCTTAAAAGGCAAAATTGGTGATAAAATTGCTGTAGACGATTTGAATATTATTGATGATCCACATATGGAGAAGGGTTTTAGCACTCGATTTTTCGATGATGAAGGGTTCCCTACCAAGCGAAATGAAATTGTGAAGGATGGCATATTAAAGACGTATATGCACAATCTCAAAACAGCAAAAAAATCAGGGATTGAAAGCACGGGTCATGCCAGCAGAGGCTCGTACAAATCTTCAATAGGAATTTCACCGACTAATTTTTATTTCGAACCTGGCAAGTTAAATTTGGATCAAATGATAATGGAAATGTCCAAGGGACTTGTAATAATAGATTTACAAGGATTACATTCAGGTTTAAATCCAGTTTCAGGTGATTTTTCTTTGTCGTGCTATGGTTATTATGTAGAAGAAGGAAAGATTGTCAAACCAGTAAATCAAATTACTGTATCTGGGAATTTTTTCCAATTGTTGAAAAATATAGAGAGGATTGGAAGTGATTTAAAATTCACGTTGCCATCCAATGCCTATATAGGCTCTCCTTCCATTTGGATTCAAAACCTTTCTATTGCAGGAGAATGATGATTGCAACAAAATGCTTATTGACAAATGTTATCATTTAGTTTAATATGATGACAAGATGAAGGATGGAGAGTGTAAGGTGAGTAAACTTTCGGATTTGAAGCCAGGAGAAACAGGTGTTATCAAAACGATACAGTTGGAAGGAGCTGTTAGGGCTAGAATGATGCAACTTGGTTTGACAGAAGGAGAAGCAATAACCGTTGAAAAATTTGCGCCTTTGGGAGATCCAATTGAAGTGTCAGTCAGGGGTTACAGTTTATGCTTTAGAAAGTCTGAAGCGGATAAAATCATACTAATGTAAAAGCGGCTGTGCCGCTTTATTTCTTGGTTGAAAAAGATACAATTGGAGGACTTATGGTAAAAAATGCAGTTTTGACAGGAAACCCCAATTGTGGGAAGACAACGATATTTAATGCTTTAACTGGGAGCAATCAATACGTTGGTAACTGGCCAGGGGTGACAGTTGAGAAGAAAACAGGGAAAATTAAGAAAAAACAGATTGATATAGACATTACAGATCTACCAGGGATTTATTCAATTTCTCCGTACTCTATGGAAGAAGTGATCGCAGAGGCTTACATAAGAGAGAGTGAAACGGACTTGGTTATTAATGTGGTGGATACAACAGCTATAGAAAGAAGTCTTTTTTTGACGCTTCAACTTATTGAGACAGGAAAACCACTGATTGCTGTATTTAACATGATGGACGTTATTGAAAAAGAAGGGACAATTATTGATGTGGAGGGCTTACAAAACGAATTGGGCATCCAGATCATACCGCTATCTGCTAGAAAGAATAAAGGGATGGATGAATTGTTAGATGCTTTGGTGAATGAAAAAGGATTTGAAAGATCCCAGTCATTTCAAGATTATCTTCAAACCATCAACGATAAAAAGTCCTCTCAATTAGTGGAAGATGATGAGATGGCCCAATTTAGATATGGTTACATAAAGCAGTTGGTTAGTCGATATGTGATTCTAGGAGAGATGCGCTCGGATGCGTCGAAACGCATTGACAAGGTTTTGACACATCAACACTTTGGCATTCCACTATTTTTGTTTGTGATGTGGATCATTTATTATGTGGCGATTAACCTTGTGGGAGGCGTCTCAGAAGAATTGTTTGAGACTGTATTGGGAGCAATATCAAGTTTGACAACTTCAGGACTACAGCAAGTTGGAGCCAATGAAACCATTATTTCACTTGTAGTTGACGGCGTGATAAGTGGAGTGGGTGCAGTTCTACTATTTTTGCCTCAGATAATGGTTTTGTTTTTTTTCATTTCAATACTGGAAGACAGTGGCTATATGGCAAGAGTATCATTCATTTTGGATAAAGTATTCAGAAAGATTGGATTGACTGGAAAATCATTTATTCCAATGTTTGTTGGGTCCGGTTGCTCAGTTCCTGGTATTATGGCAGCGAGAACCTTAGATAGTGAAAAAGAACGCAAGATGACCATTGTTTTGACACCATTCATATCCTGCGGTGCGAAAATGCCGATATATATTATGTTTGCTGCGGCTTTTTTTCCAGGGAATACCCATTGGATCATTTTTAGCATGTATGGAATCGGATTCTTTGCTATTGTTGTTTCGGGACTCTTGATGAAGCACTTTGTATTCAAAGGGCATAGAGAAGTTTTTTTGCTAGAACTACCTGATTATAGGACACCCGTTATAAAAAATGTTTTGAGGCAAGTCTTTAATCGTAGCAAGGCTTTTATAACCAAAGCAGGAACGATTATTTTCGCAGGATCGGTGCTGATCTGGTTTTTGCAAAGTTTCACACCAACATTTCAATTAACTGAAAATCCAGGAGAAAGCATGTTGGGCTACTTAGGCGCATTCATTTCACCAATATTTAGGCCATTAGGATTTTCGGACTGGAAGACATCGGTTGCATTTTTAACAGGATTTGTTGCTAAAGAAATGGTGGTCGCAACTTTGGCCGTTTTGAATGATATTTCTGAATCAGGAGGTTTTGCACTTCTTACGTCAATAAGAGAAGGATTTACGGCGTCTTCGGCATTGTCATTTATGACATTTATAGCTTTGGCTTCTCCTTGTATCGGTGCTTTGGGTGCGGCCAAAAGAGAGTTAAACTCATGGAAATGGACGGGTATAGCGATTCTTTATCAGACAGGTTTCGCTTATATAGCAGCATTTTTAGTCTACAATATGAGCAAGCTCTTTATTTAAAGGTTGGATTTTTGAGAATGAACAGGTAAGAGTAGATTAAGATGGTGAGTGAAAATGATAAACTATTTGGTAGGAATTGGGATAGGATTGTTAGCTGTTTGGGTTTTTTATGGACAGATTAAAAGAATGAAAGAGGGTAAATGTACCCGAAGCAATCATTGCGATAGTTGTAATTTAAAAGAAAATTGTGGTAGGAAAGATAAGGAAGAGTAGGGATCGGGAAGAGATTTATTTGATAACATCTGTTTTAATTAAATCGAATTCCATGCGATCAAAATCAACCTCATCCAAAAAATCTTCAGGGAAGAAAGTGGCGCGATTAAATTGAGAAAAATTTTGCGTATGTTTGGGTAGCCAAACTGGTACACTTAAATCAAAGGCGTCACATATTTTTTCAAAAGCCAGGTCTCTTTTAAATGAAAAAGAGCTTTGAGAAGGATCCTCAATATCGAAATCAGCGATGATGGTGTTGTCTTTTATCAACTTTGCCCATACTTTAAACATATTAATCTCCTTGTAATTACATCTTATAATTGATGTTAAATCATGTTTCCGACTTCGTCAATTTATTTCTTTTTGATCCTATGATATAATGAGGGCAAGACTAGTCAAGGAGAGGTGTTGCATTATGATGTTTAGAATATTGATCTTGAACACGACCGGCAAACCAGATCTCAAAAAAAATATCCACCGATTTTTTGAAAACAACCAAGCAACTTGTGAAATTGATGAGTTGTTTGAGACCTACAAACTTGGAAAATATCTGGAGTCTAAGACGCCAGACTTGATCTTTGTAGAAAGTAGAGATTCCTCAGTTGAAATTGGAAAAGAGATTAGAAAGGTAACAGAAGAAGTGGCTACCATTCTGATAACGGACAGATATGTTGAAACAATGGATTTGGAGATGAAGAATTTTGACAGTGTGTTGTATAGACCTCTGCAAGAAGATGTAATTGACAACTTACTTGAAACTTCCTTGGAAAACATGAAGAAGAAATTGAAACTTTTTTTATTTAAATACAATAACCGGATGACCATTATTCCCTATAAAGAAATCCATTGCTTTGAGAAGCTTTTGACGACAATTAAAATCCACACAGATAGAGGAGATTATGTAGTCAAGGAGCAATTTAAGAAACTATTAAAAACGCTTGAAGGGGACGTATTTTTCAGATGTCACAACAATTATATTGTAAATATTGAAAACATTGATCACATCGATGACAAATACTGCCATTTTACTCGCATCAAAAAGAAAGTACCAATAGCTGGAAAATACAGATTGAAGCTGATTGAAAAGCTGCCTCGTTGAGGCAGCTTTTCTCATATTGTGGTTCAAGTTCTTTCATAATTAAGTATGACGTGGTATGATAAGCATATATTTTGTTGAGAATGGAGCGTGAGAAAATCATTGAGAATCGGAATTATTGGTGGTGGCGCAGCAGGCATGGTTGCAGCAGTGGAGGCGTCTCGAAATGGCGCTCAAGTCACAATCATAGAGAGAATGGATCGGGTAGGAAAAAAATTGCTTGCTACGGGTAACGGCAGATGCAATTTTACAAATGCTTGGATTGAATTGACTAGGTATCGTAGCAAAGATGTGGAATTAGCAAGCCAGTTTCTTGAAAACTTTTCAACTGAGTATGTGATTAATTATTTTAGAGATTTGGGGATAGAGCCTTATCAGGATGAGACAGGGAAGATTTTTCCTTACAGTCTTCAAGCATCAAGTATGGTGGATGTGTTGAGAGACGAGTATCTCAGGCATGGAACGATAGAAAAGTGTGGGGAGCAAGTGTTGTCAATTCACCCATCTAAAAAAAGGACCCAAGTGAATTCAACGATAGCAACGCATGAGTTCGATAAGGTTGTCCTTGCGATGGGAGGAAAATCCTCCGATATGCTTGGTTCAGATGGGTCAGGGTTTAAACTATTAGAGAGTATGGGATATGTTTTGCACCCAACGTACCCAGCATTGGTTAAACTTAAAAGCGATTTTAAGCATCTTAAGGCATTAAGAGGGCTAAAAGTAATGGCTCTGGTAAGATTGGTTTCTGAGGATGGTTTGATTGGGAAAGACTTTGGGGAGGTCTTGTTTGCTGATTTTGGCGTGTCAGGGCCACCTGTTTTACAATTAAGTGGTCAAGCGGTTGAAGAAATAATGAAAGGAAAGTCGGTCAAATTGGAGCTCGACTTGTTTGCGAATCAAACACCGCTCGAGTTGCATGATGCGCTTATGGCCAGGTTTTTAAAACTTAAGCATAAATCTGTTCAGGACAGCTTTGTGGGATTGCTGAACAAACGGCTTATCATACCGATTTTGAAAGAGTCTGGAATAACGGATATGTCGATAAAAGCGACACAACTCAACAAAAAACAAGTGTATCAAATTATAAAAACATTGAAGTCACTAAGATTGAACATAACGAATTATCACTCATGGCAAGCATCGCAAGTAACGGCTGGAGGACTTTCTTTAAGAGAATTAAACCCCCGTACAATGGAAAGCAAAAAATATGCAGGGGTTCATGTTGCAGGTGAAGTACTGGATCTTTATGGTGAGTGCGGAGGCTTTAATCTTCATTGGGCATGGTGTACTGGAATTAAAGCAGGTATCGCGTGCAGCGCATACTGAGGCATTGGCATTGCTTGCCAATACTTATATTTGGTGTTAAAATAAAGGTTATGTTAAAACAAATAATATAAAGTAGATGGCGAGACTTAAATTAGGGTGGTAAAATGAAGAATTTTTTAGAAAAAATAATGGGTTCTTACTCAGAACGAGAAATCAAGAGGATTGATTCTATTACAAAATCAGTCATAGCTTTAGAATCAGAAATTCAAACATTCTCTGATGATGAACTGAAGGCAAAAACAGATGTATTCAAAGATAGATTGAGTAGAGGAGAGTTGATGGATGACATATTGCCAGAAGCTTTTGCAGTAGTTAGAGAGGCTGCGTGGAGAGTTCTGGGAATGAAACACTATGAAGTTCAAGTGATTGGGGGTGTTATCCTTCACCAAGGTAGAATTGCTGAGATGAAGACTGGAGAAGGTAAAACACTAGTTGCAACCTTGCCGGTCTATTTAAATGCACTGACTGGTAAAGGGGTTCACGTTGTGACAGTCAATGATTACCTTGCACAGAGAGACAAAGATTGGATGGGTAAGGTTTATCAATTCCTTGGATTGAGCGTTGGGTGTATTGTCCATGGTCTGACAAATGAAGAAAGAAGAAAACAATATGCTTGTGACATAACTTATGGAACAAACAATGAATTTGGGTTTGATTATTTAAGAGACAATATGGTTGTAAGAAAAGAGGACATGGTCCAATTGGATCTAAATTTCTGCATCATAGATGAAGTGGATAGTATTTTGATAGATGAAGCTAGGACACCATTGATCATATCTGGTGCCGGTGATAAATCGACCGAGTTGTATCATCAAGCCAATTCATTTGCAAAAAGACTTAAAGGAAGAATACAAGACCCCGATGAGCAAATGAGTAAAATGGAAATGATGATGGGGAATTTCAAAGAAGAGACAGTAGACTTTGTTGTAGATGAAAAGGGGAAGAATGTCACTTTAACAGAGATAGGACTCAGTAAAGCTGAAAAATTCTTTAATGTTGAGAATTTGGCAGATGAGAGCAACATGGAAATCACGCACCATATTAATCAAGCATTGAAAGCACACAGCGTCATGAAAAGCGATATTGACTATATTGTGAAAGACGGAGAAGTGCTAATAGTTGACGAATTCACAGGACGATTAATGTATGGAAGACGCTTCTCAAAAGGACTTCACCAAGCTATCGAAGCTAAAGAAGGACTTGACGTGAGAAGAGAATCCAAAACCCTGGCAACGATTACTTATCAGAATTATTTTAGAATGTATAAGAAATTGGCAGGTATGACAGGAACAGCCAAAACAGAGGAGCAGGAGTTCAGAGAGATATACGGAGTGGATGTTATTGAGATACCCACCAACAAACCTGTTGTGAGAGAAGATTTTTCGGATGTAATTTACAAGACTGAGTCGGCAAAGTTCAATGCAGTTGTAGATGAAATTGTTCAAAGGCACAAGAACGGGCAGCCAGTTTTAGTGGGAACCATTTCTATCGAGAAGTCTGAGTTGTTAAGCCATGTTTTGAAAAAGAAAAACATACCTCACACTGTTCTCAATGCAAAAAATCATGAGAAAGAGGCAGAAATTGTTGCACAGGCAGGTCGTTTCGGAGCAGTAACCATTGCAACAAATATGGCAGGTAGAGGAACAGATATAGTTTTGGGAGGAAATCCCGAATACATGGCAAAGGTTAAAATAAAGAATGAGTTCACTGAAGAGATTGCAGCTAAAGCAGATGGGTATGATGCCATAGAAGATAGTGAGATCCTTAAAGCAAGACAGCAGTACAAAAAGTATTTGGAAGAAACAAAACAAGCTATCAGAGATGAGAACAAGAAAGTGATTGCCGCCGGTGGATTGAGCATTATTGGAACAGAAAGACATGAATCTAGACGAATTGACAACCAATTAAGAGGACGAGCAGGTCGTCAAGGTGATCCAGGTTGTTCGAGGTTTTACATTTCATTGGATGATGATCTGATGCGATTATTTGCGGGCGATAAAGTAAAGTCATTGGTCAATACGCTTGGATTGCCTGAAGATGAAGCGCTTGAGCATGGAATGTTGACAAAGTCCATTGAAACGGCGCAAAGCAGAGTAGAAGGAAGAAATTTCAACGTAAGAAAACATGTTTTGCAATATGACAACGTAATGAACAAACAAAGAGAAGTTATTTACTCTGAAAGAAGAAAAGTCCTCATGGGAGAAGATTTAAGAGAACACATCATGACTATGATACGTGGAAGAGTCGATCTATCCCTTGAAAAATATACCGTTGACAAATACCCTGAAAATTGGGACTTGGAAGGGTACGAACAGGAATTAAGCGAACTAATTGGTGCGAATATCAAGCTTAAAATCGACAACTTGGAAGAACTTACGAAAGACAAGCTGAAAGAAATGTCTATTAATGTGGCAGAAAAACTGTATACGATGAAAGAAAACGAGTTTGGTATTGAGATGTTCAGAGAAGTAGAAAGGATCGTACTATTAAAAACAGTAGACACAAAATGGATGGATCACATAGATGCGATGGATGAACTTCGACAAGGCATAGGTCTTCGAGCTATGGGAAATGAAGATCCTGTAAGAGCGTATCAGAACGAAGGTTACGATATGTTCAATGAAATGATCCAGTTGATCCAAGAGGATACGATTAAGCATATATATCGTGTGAGACCTCAAGAAAAACTTCAAAGGTCAAAAGTAGCAAGAGAACTTGGGACCAATAAAGATGGTGAAGCATCAAAGCCAAAGACGGTTGTCAAAGGAGAGAAAATTGGTAGAAACGCCCCGTGCCCATGTGGTAGCGGTAAAAAATATAAAAAATGCTGTGGAAAAAACAGCTAAGAGAGGAGTGAAGAGGTATGATTGATTTATATCAATATAACGAGAAATTGAAGTATTTTAGACAGACTTTAGACGAGGTAGGTGTTTCCCTTTGACTTACCCAAGTTAAAGGAATTGAAAAAACAATATGAGAATGAAATGCAAAAACCTGATTTTTGGGATGATGTGTCAAGAGCTCAGAAATTGGGACAGAGTTTAAAAATTGTCGATGATAAAATAGGCCAAATGGCATTAATCGAAGAACAAATAGAAGAGATCGAGTTATTGATGCAATTGATTCAGGAAGAAAATGAAGACAGCATGCTGAGTGACTTGAGTGAGCTTATAAAAGAGACAGATAAGGTTCTTGAGATCTTCAAGTTAAAAACGATGCTGAATGGCCCTTATGATAAAAACAGTGCGATTCTTTCAATCCATGCTGGAGCTGGAGGAACAGAAGCCCAAGATTGGGCAGAAATGTTAATGAGGATGTATCTCAGATGGTCTGAGAAATCTGGTTACAAGACAGACGTCTTGGATATTTTGACAGATACAGAAGCAGGAATAAAAAGCGTGGTGTTGTTAATTCAGGGCCCCTATGCATATGGCTACTTAAAATCAGAAAAAGGTGTACATCGACTGGTAAGACTGTCACCCTTTGACTCTTCAAATAAACGCCACACCTCCTTTGCATCAGTCGATGTGATGCCTGAAATCGATGATGAAATTGATATAGACATTAATCCAACGGATTTAAAAATTGACACTTATCGTTCTAGTGGTGCGGGTGGTCAACATGTTAACACAACAGATTCAGCAGTAAGAATCACTCATCTTCCTACGGGGATTATGGTGTCCTGTCAGAATGAGAGATCTCAACACAAAAACAAGGCAACAGCCCTAAAAATGCTGATGGCGAAGCTAATAGAAATTAAAGAAGAAGAGCAAAAAGAAAAGATTGAAGACATTCAAGGTAAATACAATCAAATAGCGTGGGGAAGCCAAATTCGTTCTTATGTCTTCCACCCCTATAGTCTTGTGAAAGACCATCGCACAAATGCCGAAAAGGGAAATGTGCAAGCGGTCATGGATGGAGATTTAGAAGTGTTTATTAATGAATATTTGAAACAAAAAGATTAAATCAGAAAGTAATCGGGAGTATGCTATGGAAATGATTGTTGCACTGGCTAAAGAGTTTAATTTAAAGGAAAGCCAAGTTAAGAACACGGTCGCGTTGATTGATGAAGGAAATACAATACCTTTCATAGCGCGCTATAGAAAAGAACAAACAGGCTCTTTGAATGATGTCGTATTAAGAGACTTGGAGGAGCGCTTAACCTATTTAAGGTCGCTAAGAGACAGAAAGGATGAAGTCATTCGTTTAATTGCAGAGCAAGGAAAACTAACGAAAGAATTAGAGACTGAAATTCAGTCGGCTGAGCTTATCCAAAGAGTGGAAGATCTTTACCGACCTTATAAGCAAAAGAAGAAGACAAGGGCCACGATTGCAAAGGCAAGAGGATTGGAGCCTTTAGCAAATATAATTATGCGGCAAGAATTTGAGTCAGGCGAATTGATAGAATTGGCGGAACCATACATAGGAGATGAGATTCCTTCAGCGGTTGATGCTTGGCAGGGAGCAAAGGATATTGTTGCGGAGGTAGTGTCAGACAATGCAGATTTCAGAGAAAGAATCAGAGAGATGTACTTAAAACACGGCACTATTAAAACGCTTGCAGTAGATGATCAAGAATCAACTGTGTACGATATGTATTATAAGTTTAGTGAACCGGTCAGTAAAATGGCTAATCATCGAGTACTGGCGATAAACAGAGGAGAGAAGGAGAAAAAGCTTAAGGTCAGCTTAGAAACGCCAGACACAGAGGTAATCGCTTACTTGACAGATAAATCCATCACAAATGACCAAGCTTTGACAACAGGGCTATACAAAGAAGCAATTGGAGATGCATATAAGCGCTTGATCACACCATCTGTGACACGAGAAATCAGAAATATTTTAACGGAGACAGCAGAAGAAGAAGCGATTAAGGTATTTGCTCAAAACACCAAAAATCTTTTATTGGCAGCGCCGATAAAGGATGTAGTGGTGCTTGCAGTCGACCCATCATACAGAACGGGCTGTAAGTTGGTCGCCCTTGATGGCACAGGCAAGTTGCTCAATTATACAACCATTTATCCAAACGAACCTCAAAATGAAGTGGAAAAATCTAAAAAGACGTTAAAACAATGGATTAATCAGTATAAAATTGAAGTCATTTCAATTGGAAATGGAACGGCATCAAGGGAAACAGAGGTTTTAGTCGCTGATACAATTCAAGAGTTAGGAGGAAATGTCTCCTATACAATCGTTAGCGAAGCAGGTGCTTCTGTTTATTCTGCATCAAAATTGGCTAATGAAGAATATCCAGATATTGATGTTTCCATTAGAGGTGCGATCTCTATTGGAAGAAGATTGCAAGACCCCTTAGCGGAATTGGTGAAAATTGATCCACAAAGCATTGGTGTTGGGCAGTATCAACATGATGTAAATCAACAAAAGCTTGCAAAATCGCTAGACGGAGTAGTTGAAGATTGTGTAAATAGCGTGGGTGTCGATTTAAACACAGCTTCTTTTTCATTGCTTCAATATGTTGCGGGAGTAAACAAGACCGTTGCTAAGAATATTGTGTCCCATAGAGAAGAAAATGGTAAATTCACCAGTAGAAAAGACTTGTTGGAAGTCAAGCGACTTGGAGAAAAAGTTTATGAACAATGTGCTGGTTTTCTGAGAATAAGTGATGGAGAGCAGTATTTAGACAAGACCTCTGTCCACCCAGAATCTTATGATATTGCAAAGCAATTAATTGAAAAGCTCGACTATGATCCAGAGAATTTACAAAAAACGAATTTCAGCGATATAAACCAAAGAATTCTCTCAATACCTTTAAAAACTAACGATAAATGGCAGAAGCCAAAAGAACCAAAGAAAATTAAGAGCTTACAAGACCTTGGTAAGATGCAATTAACGAAACCCAAAAAGTCCACAAAAGAAAAATGGGATGAGAGGGTGGAGTGGCTTGCTGAGGAACTTAAAGTAGGTGTGCCAACTCTGAAAGACATGATAGATGAGCTGAAAAAACCTGGAAGAGATCCAAGAGATGAGATGCCAAAACCCATATTTAGGAATGATGTTTTGAAGATTAGTGATTTGAAACCTGGAATGATGGTTACAGGGACGGTTAGAAATGTAGTGGATTTTGGTGCTTTTGTAGATATTGGGGTCAAACAAGATGGTTTAGTCCATATTTCGGAGATGAGTGACAAATACATACGATCCCCTATGTCAGTGGTTCAAGTAGGAGATGTAGTCACAGTTCGCATCATTGATGTGGATTTGAATCGCAGCAGAATCGCTTTGTCTTTGAAAAAAGATAAAAACTAGGTTAAAAATTCTGTAAAAGAGAAAGCACCATCCAAATGTTTGAAAATCTTGCATTTGGGTGGTGCTTGATTGTTTTTAATCATTCTCCCATTGTATAGAGATTAGAATCGAGTATAAAAAGGGGTTTAATAGCTTCTGTAACGTATATGGTATGGTCTTTTGATATAAAGAGGGCTTCTGTCTTCGGCAAACTTTCGACAAATGCAATACCATCACTTAACCCCATAATGAGCACTGCAGTGGAGATAGCGTCGGCATCAAATGAATTGTCGGCTACAATGGCAACGGCGGTCAAATCATTATCTGTTGGAAAACCAGTCCGAGGATCGATGATGTGATGGTATCTATTGCCATCTTTTTCAATAAATCTTTCATAATCTCCTGAAGTAACAACAGAAGAATTCTTTGATTGAAGAACTCCGATAATGCCACCAATTGTCTCATCGGGGTTCCTAATACCCACATTAAAGGCGGAACCATCAAATTTTTCTCCTATCACCACCACATTTCCACCAAAATTAAGAATAGCTCGATCTACCCCTAAAGAGACAAGTTTTTCTGCCGCTTTGTCAGCAATATATCCCTTGGCAATGGCGCCTAAATCCAGACTCATCCCTTCTTTTTCCAAGAAGATTGTCTGGTCAGTCTCATTCATTGAAATGTGCTGGTAGTTTACCAATGGTAATACCGTGTCAAGTTCATGTTGAGACGGAACACTTCCTTCAGTGGTGTCAAAGCCCCAAAGACTAACGATTGGACCGATGCTAATATCAAACAAGCCATCCGAAAGTTTTGCGAAATGAATAGAGCGTTGCACTACTTCAAAAGTCTCTTTAGACACGGGAATAGGTTGTACGCCGGCATTGTTTTTAATTTCTGCCAATTCACTGGTGGGGATGTGAACGCTAAGCATGTTTTCTAACCTTTCGACTTCTCTTATTCCTTGATCAATTAAACTCGAGTCATCTGTTCCGTAGAGCGTAATGGTATTAAAGGTGTTAAGTTTAAAAAACTGTTTTGATACGGTAAGAGTGGACGGATCAGCTCCAAGATCATTGTTACAACCGATTGCAACAAATAACAAAGAGCAAAGGCTAAGAAATAATAGCCATCTTATTTTTTTCATAGTTGTATCCCTCGCTTATTTTTGTCAACTTCATTATACAGCAATTGTCATTTTTTTCAAATAAAAAACCGGAGACTAGCTCCGGTTGAGGTCGAATGATTTAGTCGAATGCTTTACTGAATAGAGAATCAATCTGATTGACAGCGATGGTGACGCCGGCTATGGTGTCGGTATTGCCTCTTTCATTCAAATAGTTTATGTCAAAGTTTTGATTTTCAACAATATAGGATTCGATCAATGCAGCGTGCTCGAACCATTCGAGGGTTGAGCCAGCAATTTCCTTCATACCATAGTCATAGCCTAATCCTTTCTTGTCTACAGGTTTACCTGCGTCATCAACATCATTTATAGATTGGGCATTATAGTTGGCATCTATAATTGTTCCATTAACAACAACGAATTGTGCCATGTATTGCCAACCCTTATCATCAGGGTCTAAAGAAACGAAGGGAGTGCCGTCGGTGAAAGGACCTGATGAAATAGGTTCAGAGCTTAAAGCCATATCTGCGAGGACAAAAAAGTCTGAAACAGAAATGGTGACACCTGCTATTGCGTCTGTTTTGCTGTTATCCTCAAGATAAAAACCATCTCCTGGGTTAGGCGTTTGCATCTCTATCAAATAATCAATGGTTTTTTGTGCTTGTTCATGCCATTCAGATTGAGCCTCTGAGAAGGCGACCATTCCGTAAGTCCCATTAACAGATTGAGTCCATTTGTCATCTGCAGGCACTCGATTTAGTGCGTTCCAAACAGCGTCAATTATTTCACCATTTTCCACTGTTATGGCAACATGGTATTTCCAACCAGATCTGGAGTAGGCATCCTGTATAGCAACATAAACGCCATCATTGTACTTATTTGAATCGGAAGCTTCTTCTTGAGGGGATTGAACTGATGAACCTGTTTGGCACCCAGCCAAAACAACCATAACCATGATGACTATCAAACTTACTGCAATTATTTTTTTCATAAATTATTCTCCTTTTATAAGATTCATCCATATTCTACACGAGATAAAAACAAAAATCAATAGGAAAACGTTAATAAATTATCGACAAAATTCATTTATGATTAAAAATTCAAGAGAAAAGACATTCATAAAATTACAATACAACAAATTATTCACTATAACGAAACATTTTGTGGCAAAACTATAAAACAACAAAACATTCCAATAACTGATGTTTTGCTACTTAAGAAAAAAATTAGGAATAATTCCTAGGTTGATACCTAGCTTATATTTGATATAATATAGGGAAGAGGTGAAGATATGCCAAGACCAAGAAAACGTCGTAGAGTATGCGAGATGCCGAAGATAAAAGGATTTGGCCCAATGGGGCTTGATGAGAAGTCCAAAACGACCATTCTCATGTCAGTGGATCAATTTGAAGTAATCAGGTTGTTAGACTTGGAGGGAATGAATCAAGAATCTTGTGCTGAACGTATGGGAGTTGCTAGATCGACAATCCAAAGAATATATGAAGAAGCGAAGCAAAAGGTAGCAGATTGTATTGTGAATGGGAAAAACTTAAAAATTGAAGGGGGAGATTACTTCATATGCGATCACGCGATGGACGACTGCTTTGGTTGTCGCAAAGGGCAAAGGACAAGATCTTAAGGCAAAAAACCTTTGGACATGAGATTCAAAGGTTTTTTGAGTGATTAAAACGCTTTTTAAGGTTTAAAAATGAAAAAATCATACACCAATATCTTTTTTGAAGCATATAATGGAACCATTTCAAAATGTATACGTCTATATTTACAAACGGGGTGGATTAATTGAATGATAATGAGGTTTTGCTGATCAAACGGAGTCAAAAAGGTGATCTGGCAGCTTTTGAAGAGCTCATAACGGATTACAAGAGGATTGCCTATAATATTGCACTTAAGATGCTCAAAAATAAGGAAGATGCTGAAGATGCTTCGCAAGAAGCATTGATTAAAGTATACAGGAGCATTGAACAATTCAATATGGATTCTACTTTCAAAACTTGGTTGTACCGGATAGTCGTTAATACTTGTCTGGATTTGACTCGCAAAAATAAAGAGCCTGTGATTTCCATTGATCAACCCATTCAATCCGGATATGATACTTTCCACATGGAACTAGAAGACGAAGGCTTGAAACCCGATGAAATATTGGATAAAAAACTGACTCAAGAAATGGTTTTGGAAGCGATTGATCAGTTGGAAGAAGGGTTCAAGACAATCATCCTTTTACGGGATATAGAAGGTTTGAGCTACGAAGAAATAGCGGAAGTATTATCCTGTAATTTGGGGACGGTAAAATCAAGGATCAGCAGAGGGCGACAAAGATTAAAAGAAATAATGACATCGAAGATGATGCAATACAATTGATATTGGAAGGTGATGAAATGAACTGCAAGGCATGTAGACAGAAAATTTCCCTTTATTTAGACAATCAGCTCAATGAAGAGGAAAAAATGGCATTTGAGGAACATATCAAAGAATGTGATGAGTGTTCAGAAGAGTTGAATGCCATCCGAGGTATCGTGGGAAAACTCAACGAGATAGAATATGAAGAACTGCCAGAAGGATATTGTGAAACCCTTCATCAAAAACTCAAAGTGGCTGGACAAAAGCGCAAAAAGACAGTGAAGAAATGGAGATCACTGAGTTTAGTTGCGGCAGCTTTGATCATTGTATTGATGGTGCCGCTTGCAGTGGATAGGATGAGTATGGGTTTGTTTGAGGACATAACACAATCATCCAGTGATATGAACGAGATGGCAATGGAAGGTGATTTTTCTGCACCTGAAGCAAGACCAGAGTCTCCACCTACGTCAACCGATCCGTCATTCGGTATCGCGGGAACGGATGGGATGAAGATAATGGACGAAGAGAGCTACGGTAGTGAAGAAAGAGCGCTACAAGAATCCAAAATAATCAAAACAGGACACATTTCGATAGAGACGGAAGCATATGATGAGACAATGGATAGTATTATCATGAGAACGTCTGAGATAGGTGGTTTTGTGGAGGTGTCCGAGACCTATACAAATCAATATAGCTATTTTGATCATCAAGCAAACAAACGTGTCAATTTGAAAAGCGGATATTTAAAAATACTTGTTCCACAAGAACGATTCTATGAAATGTTTGAAGAGGTATCACAAAGTGGAGACGTGTTAAACAAGCGTTCTGGTGAATCAGACATGACCAAGTATTATTATGACACAGAAAGTAGAGTAGACAATCTTCTTATTCAAGAAGAGAGGTTAAGACAACTTTTTGAAAGAGCTGAGAATATTACGGAGATTATGCAAATAGAGAATGAGTTAGCTAGAGTACGAAGCCAAATTGATGCCATGACACTTGAACTTCAAGATATTGACTATCGCTCAAATATGGCTACAATCACAATAGAACTTAGAGAAGTTCAGGGGAAAGATACCATACGACCAGTTGACAGCAATTTATGGCAACGAGCAAGAGAAGGATTCACACAGTCAATCAACCAATTAATATTGATTGTAGAGAATGTTATAGTCTTCATATTTGCAGCGGTTCCCATAATCATTCTAGGAACGATCATTTTGATAATCATCGCTATGACTATCAAAAGAATTAAAAAGAGAAAAAGAGATTAAAACACATTAAGAATTGAACAACAGATATCATGTAAAGGTGTCTGTTGTTTATTATTTTTATCCAATATGTTAGAATAGTCCATAATAACTTGAGTAGGAGCCTATAATGAACAACAAAAAGATACTAATTTTAGACGGAAACAGCATATTGTTTCGTGCATTTTATGCATTGCCACCACTGAAAAATAAGAAAGGCATCTATACCAATGCGCTATATGGTTTTTTGTCGATGATGTACAAACTACTGGATGAATACCAACCAGACTATATGTGCGTTGCATTTGATCCCAAAAAACCAACGTTTCGACATGAGCAGTACAAAGAATATAAGGCGGGTCGAGCAAAAGCACCAGATGAACTAGTGATGCAATTTTCATTGATCAGAGAAATTCTCGACGCACATCAGATCAAACATATCGAATTTGAAGGATACGAGGCAGATGATATCTCTGGAACTCTTGCGAAGTTTTCTGAGGACAATGGAATGGAGAGCTATTTGGTTACCAGTGACAAAGATTATCTTCAATTGGTGACAGAAAGAACAAAAGTGTTGCTGACAAAAAAAGGGGTAACAAATGTGGAGCCCTATGACAGCTCAAAACTGATGGAAAATTTTGGCATTAATGCCGAGCAATTTGTGGATCTTAAAGCGTTGATGGGAGATGCATCCGACAATATCCCAGGAGTCAAAGGTGTCGGCGAGAAGACTGGTTTAAAACTGATTAAGGAATTTGGATCTTTAGACGGGATTTACGAAAATGTAGACTTAATAAAAGGAAAATTGAAAGACAAACTAGTAAGTGAAAAGAATCAAGCGTATATGAGTCGTGAACTATCGCGCATAATAACGGATTTGCCACTTGAAATCGATTGGGAAGAATTTGCCTTAAAGGAAGCAAATAGGGAAGAATTGGTGGCGTTATACACTGAGTATGAGTTTAGGCAATTCATGAACAGGTTTGAAAAAGAATCCAGACAGCTCTCTATGTTTAACACTGAAGTCAAACCTAAAGATCAGCAACTCACGAGCTGGAAGGTAAAACAATGGGATGCCGATGAGATTATTAAGAAAGCAAAACAAAATGGCAGATTTGGAATAAAACTACTGTACCAAGGGGAACGAGCACTTTTTGGAGAAGTAATGGCTTGTGGTCTTGTTTTTGAGGCTGGCGAAATTTTCTACACGGAAGAGAATATTGAGAATGCCTTATCTGATATTCAACCTATTTTGACAGATAAATCGATTAAAATAGATGGACACGATATCAAAGATGAGCTTCTAATCATGAAACGATTTGGAATAGAATTAAATGGGATCGAATTTGATACGATGGTTGCGAAATACTTATTGGAACCTTCTGAGAATTCCTATGACATAGATCGTTTAGCTTTTGAGTATATTAACGAAGAAATGAAAAACATAAAAGACCATCTTGGTAGTGGAAGAAACAAGATGACAATTGAAGATCTAACAAAAGAAACAAGACAAAAAATCGTGAAAGATTATTTGAAAGTTATATGGCTCACACGAGATCCTATTGAAAGAGAGCTCATGGAGACAGACATGGAGTCTCTTTTGAAAGAAGTTGAAATTCCACTTATCTATATCATGGCGGACATGGAATTCGTTGGATTTAAGATTGATGAGACAACTTTGAATCTAATAGGAGAGAAGTTCATTCATCAAATAGATATTCTGGAAAGGATTGTCTATGAGATGGCAGGAGAAACTTTCAATCTCAATTCACCGAAACAGTTAGGCAAAATATTGTTTGAAAAAATGAATCTTCCCGTTATAAAGAAGACAAAAACAGGCTACTCCACGGATGTGGAAGTATTAGAGAAGTTGAAGCAACACCACCCCATTATCCAAAAGATCATTGAGTACAGGCAGTTATCTAAGTTGAACTCTACTTATGTGGAGGGATTGAAAGGACTTGTAAACAATAAGACACACCGTGTCCATTCCAGTTTCAAACAAACGATTACATCGACAGGAAGAATTAGCTCAACAGATCCAAACCTACAAAATATTCCAGTCAAAACAGAAGAAGGAAAGGAATTAAGAAAAGTATTTATTCCAGAAGAGGGATATGTTTTGGTAGATGCGGATTATTCGCAGATAGAATTGAGGGTTTTGGCTCATTTATCAGATGATGAGAATCTAATTGATGCTTTTGCTAATAATGAAGACATTCATACCAAGACAGCTGCTCAAGTTTTCCATGTTGAGGAAGACAGCGTTACCTCCTTGATGAGAAGCAGAGCAAAAGCGGTGAATTTTGGAATTGTTTATGGGATTAGCGACTACGGTTTAAGTAGAGATTTGGATATACCTCGAAAAGAATCAAAAGCTTATATTGAGAATTATTTAGAGTTTTTCAAAGGGGTTAGCCACTACATGGGAAAGATTATTTCGAAAGGAAAAAAAGATGGCTATGTAGAGACAATCTTTGGAAGGAGGCGCTATTTGCCTGAGTTAACATCAAGAAATTTCAACATTCGTTCATTTGGTGAAAGATTGGCATTAAACACGCCTGTACAAGGAACTGCTGCTGACATTATCAAAAAAGCTATGATAAATGTGAACCAAAAACTGAAAGAAAAAAACCTGAAATCCAGACTGATTTTACAAGTCCATGATGAATTAATTGTGGAAGCAAGCAAAGAGGAAGCATCTCTTGTAAAAGATATTTTAAAAACTGAAATGGAAAAAGCTGCCAATTTGAAGGTTCCTTTGGTTGTTGACATCAGCGTAGGAGACTCATGGTATGAAACAAAATAGAAAAGTAATTGTCATTACTGGGGGTATTGCTACAGGAAAAACAACTGTTGCACAATACCTTAAAAAAAGAGGGTACACAGTAATCGATGCAGATGAACTGGTACGATTCTTATATCAAAAAGGTGAGAAGGTCTATCTCCAATTGGTTGAACTAGTAGGGGACACAATTTTGAATGACGCATGTGAAATTGATAGAAGAAAGCTGACTGAATACATTTTCGAAAACGAGGATCATCTTAAATCAGTGAATAGAATTGTACATCAAGCGGTTGTTCAGGAAATCAACAATAGACTAAAAAAAGAAGCAGGAAAAAATGTTTTTTTAGATATTCCGTTAATGATTGAAGAAAAAGAAAAGTTAATGGATTATGGGTTGAATTATGATGAGATATGGCTTGTTTACGCAAATGAAGAAACCCAAGTAAATCGACTGTTGAAACGCGATGATCGAGATCCAGACAAATCAATGATGTTGCTAAGATCACAAATGCCAATAAAAGACAAGAAAGAACAATCTGATAAAGTATTGTACAACATGTCCAGTCTGGAAGATCTTTATAACGACATTGACGATTTATTGAAAGAGATTCATTAGAAGCATATTATCCCTTTACAAATGACGGTTTTTTTTTTATAATAGGTAGGCAGCCGAATTAACAATGCCGTGGTGGTGGAACCGGCAGACACGCTATCTTGAGGGGGTAGTGAGCAATGCTCATGCGAGTTCGAGTCTCGCCCACGGCACCAATTGAAATCATGCATGTATTTAATGAGGCATGATTTACAATCTAGAATTAGATAGGATTAACGGACTGTTGTGAATTGTGTTTATGAACCCATTGCGGAAGCAATGGGTTTTGGTATACAATGGATAATTGAAGGGTATGTAATGATTGAGAAAAGCAATCTATTGGTTGGAGATTATATGAAACGAAAACTTGGAATCTATTCATGGTTTGGTGTCAATCTGCACATAAAAGAACGACTTTTTCTTATAAAGGAATCGGGATTTGATAGCACAATGTTGTGGTGGGGAGATCAGGTAGCCTTTTGGGAATTAAACAAGGAAGAGTTGATGAAGGAAGCTAACAAGTTAGGACTTGAAGTGGAAAATTTTCACTTGCCCTATAATCATGCCCATTTTTTGTGGGAGGATAATGAAGAAAGCAAAGAGGTTGTCAAAAGTACTATAGAAGGCATTAATGACTGCAAGAGATTTGGCGTGGAGGGTGTGGTAATACATGTGGAAAATGATAGGTTGATGCATTTGAATGAAAAGGCAGGGATCGACAACTTGAAGCGAGTGATAGAAACAGCGGATAAAAACGGCGTCATCGTGGCGATTGAGAATACTAAACAAAACCATATCGTTGAGAAGGTGCTAGAATCTATAGATAACCCTTGGTTGAAATTATGTTATGATGCTTCCCATGATTGGCTATCAGGTGGTAGTCAAGGAAACATTATTGACAGGTTCGGACATAGATTGGAATACTTGCATCTTTCGGACAACGATTTGATAGAAGATAGACATTGGATACCTGGGGATGGCAAGATTTCGTGGTCAAAATTAATGAATGCGTTACATGAGGTTTCTTATCATGGGAATATTTCTTTTGAAGTGTGCCCATTTGACCAAGAAGTTCATGCCAATACGCTGTTAAGCAGGGTGTACGAGTTTGGGCAGAAATGCCGTGTTTATCTTGATGAATTGGAGGGAAATCATGGATAGTTCTCTATGGGTCATAGCCATTGCTATGACAGGTTTGCTGGTTGTTAGTTTGATTGTATTGGTCAAGCTAGCTTCTTTGATAAGACAAGTCACAGAAATGGATTTTGAAGGCGATATGAAATTGATGCTAATTGAGACTTTAGGAAGACACACGGAAAATATCCTATTCAGAATGGCGGGATTAGAAGAAAAAATGCAGAAGCAAGCCTATGACACCAAAATTGAAATGATGGAAAAGCTACACAAGAATAATTCAGATGTTACGGAGACATTGATGAGGTTTCAAAATGCATTAGGCGAATCCAATGAGAAAACAATGGACAACATAGGCCGAAATCTTAGCGACTTCAATGATCGAGTGGACAAAAAAATAGAGTATATGAACACTAAAATAGATGAACGTCTTAATGAGGGCTTCGAAAGGACAAATAAAACGTTTCAAAATATCATTGAAAGATTGTCCAAAATTGATGAAGCTCAGAAAAAAATAGATAATTTGTCAACAGATATTGTGTCTTTACAAGATGTGTTGACCGATAAAAAAAGCAGAGGCACATTTGGAGAAATTCAGCTAAATCAAATTTTAGAATCGATCTTTGGGGATAGAAATGACAAGCTTTTTCAAACACAGAAAAGTCTTCCAAATGGCAACATAGTGGATGCTGTTTTGCATATTCCGGAGCCGATAGGTCAACTATGTATTGATTCGAAATTCCCTCTGGAAAATTATCAGAAAATGATCCATAAATCAAACACAGACTATGAAAGACAAAGATTTGAAAAAGAGTTCAAGGTCAATATCAAAAAGCATATCAATGATATAGCCGAAAAATATATTATTCCTGATGTAACTTCTAATCAAGCGATTATGTTCATACCAGCAGAGGCCATATTTGCTGAGATCAATGCTTATCACCAAGATTTAATTGATCATTCTAGGAAAAAGCGGGTTTGGATGGCATCTCCGACAACACTAATGTCAGTGTTATCGACGGTGCAGGTTGTATTAAAAAACATTGAAAGAGACAAGTATACAAGCATTATTCATGAAGAATTAAAACGACTGGGAGAAGAGTTTGGACGATATAGAACAAGATGGTCAACTCTTGCACGGGATATTGAAAAAGTTTCAAAGGGCGTAAAGGAAATCAATATCACTTCTGATAAAATAGAAAGACGATTCAATCAAATTTCAAATGTTGAAATAGATTTGAATGAAATTAAGTCAATAACACCAGGAGGAATAAAAGATGAGCAATAAAGATGGGAAGCTAGTTGTGGGGGACAAGGCTCCAGACTTTCAACTGTCAGGACATGATGGGAAGATGCATCGATTATCAGATTATCTAGGTGAAAAAGGAATGATTTTGTTTTTCTATCCAAAGGACAATACGCCAGGATGTACAACAGAATCTTGTGAATTTAAGGAGATTTATGATGAAATTAGACAGACAGGGCACGAGATTTTAGGAATTAGTCGCGATGGTGTGACAACTCACAATCGATTTCGAGAGAAATACGAGTTGCCATTTACTCTACTGAGTGATGAAGACAAATCCATCCACCAAGCCTATGGTGTATGGAAAGAAAAAAACATGTATGGAAAGAAGACAATGGGTGTGGTTAGATCCACGTTTGTGATTTCAAAAGAGGGCATCATCAAAGAAGTATTCTACAACGTTCGGGCGAAAGGGCATGCATTTAAAGTTCGAGAATATCTTTTGAATGAAAACGTTTGAATTCATATTGCACCAGTTGGCGATTTCATATAGAATAGAATGAAAGCTTATAGCACAAGGGAGGAGTAAAATGAAGAATTACAGCACTGACAACATTCGAAACATTGCATTACTAGGTCATGGGGGATGCGGAAAATCAACATTGGTTGAAGCGATGCTTTTTAGAACTAAAAGTATCAAGAGAATGGGCAATGTGGATGACAAAAATACTGTATCCGATTTTGACAAGGAAGAAAGAGAAAGAGGCTTCTCAATAGGAACCAGTGTCGTGCCCTTGGAATTTGAAGGTAGCAAGTTAAATATATTGGATACACCGGGTTACTTTGATTTTGTTGGAGAAGTGTATGGGTCCTTAAGAGTTGCTAAAGGAGCGGTAATCGTTGTGGATGCAACATCGGGTGTTGAAGTTGGCACTGAAAAAGCTTGGGATTTATCAGAAGAAAAGAGCATGCCAAGAATGATATTCTTGAATAGAATGGACAAGGAAAACGTTAAATTCGATAAAATTCTTGCAGACCTTAAAGAAAAATTTGGCAAAAAAGTGGTGCCTTTTGCAGTTCCTATTGGAGCAGAAAAAGATTTCAAAGGCTACGTAGATATTATTACTTTGAAGGCAATGGTGTTCAATGGAACAGAATGTGAAGAAGGTGAAGCACCTCAAGAAGCTTTGGATCGAGCAGAAGAGCTAAAAGCGGAGCTTATGGAAGCTGTTGCTGAAACAGATGAAGCGATGCTTGAGAAATTTTTTGAGGGGGAAGAGTTTACAGAAGAAGAAATCAGAACAGGGTTAAAAACGGCAGTGACAAATGGAGATTTGGTTCCAGTTGTTATTGGAACAGCAGCAAAAACAATTGGAGTAAAAGAGTTACTTAGATTGGCTGTCCACTATTTTCCTTCAGAAGCAGAAGACAATGAAATAACAGCCTTCAAGAACGAAGAAGAAACAACCATAAAAATTGATCGAGATGGATCACCATCAGCCTTCGTGTTCAAAACAATGGTAGACCCTTTTGTTGGTAAAATCTCAATTTACAAAGTAATGTCTGGTGTTATAAAAAAGGATATCGAAATATTCAATGTCAACAAAGAAGAAGTTGAAAGACTTGGAAGTGTCTTTCATTTAAGAGGAAAGGAACAAATTGAAGCAACAGAAATTGTGGCAGGTGATATTGGAGCTTCGGCAAAACTGCAGTATACAGTTACTGGAGATACATTGGCCACTAAAGGGAATCCTATAAAATATCCAGAAATTGAGTATCCAAAACCATGCCTGTTTATGAGTGTGGAACCAAAGTCAAAAGATGACGAGGAAAAAATCGGACAAGCCCTTACAAAACTCACGGATGAGGATCCCACTTTCATAGTGGAAAGAAATACAGAGACAAAGCAATTGTTGATTGGTGGACAAGGGAATATGCAACTGTCTGTTATCATCAATAAGATGAAAAACACCTTCAATGTCGATGTGGATTTGTCTGATCCCAAGATAGCATATAGAGAAACAATCAAAGGGAAATCTGATGTCCAAGGAAAACATAAAAAACAATCAGGTGGAGCAGGACAATACGGAGATGTTCATATAAAATTTGAACCTTCTAGTCAAGATTTTGAGTTTTGTGAAGAGATTTTCGGAGGATCAGTACCCAAACAGTACATTCCTGCAGTTGAAAAAGGATTGAGGGAATCATTAGATAAGGGCGTACTGGCAGGGTATCCAGTTGTGAATATCAAAGCAACATTGTATGATGGCTCTTATCACAATGTTGACTCAAGTGAAATGGCATTTAAAATAGCCGCATCACTGGCTTTTAAGAAAGGTTTGAAAGAAGCCAAACCAATCTTACTTGAACCTATTATGTCTGTGAAAATTATTGTGCCAGAAGAATATATGGGCGATATTATGGGTGATATGAATAAACGAAGAGGCCGAATCCTTGGAATGGAGCAACAATCAAATGGAAAACAGCTAGTAATGGCAGAAGCGCCTCAAGCGGAGATGTTCAAATATGCCATTGATTTAAAATCAATGACACAAGCCCGAGGAAGCTTCGAGATGGAGTTCCTCAAGTATGATGAAATACCCTCCAACCTTGCTGAAAAAGTAATAGCAGAGGCGGAAGCAAAGGAAGAAAACTAAAAAATGTTAAAAACACCGGCACTAAACAATACTACTGCCGGTGTTTTTATGGTTAAAAATCTTTTGAGGTGGATTGGTGAATGTGATAGAATGAGAGCATAACTTGTGTAAGAAAGGATAATTATGGATTTAACTATTTTAAATGACAAACAGTTGGAAGCTGTGAATCACGTTAATGGTCCAGCGTTGGTGATTGCGGGAGCAGGCAGCGGAAAAACCAGAGTACTGACTCATAGAATTGCAAACTTGATATTCAAACATGGCGTAAGCCCGTATAGGATTTTATCCATTACGTTTACAAATAAGGCAGCGAATGAAATGCGGGAAAGAGTGGAAGAGCTTATTAATAATGACGTAAGAGATATGTGGATCGGAACTTTTCATGGTGTCTGTGTGAGAATACTGAGGAGACATATTGAGAAGCTTGGGTACGACCGAAGTTTTGTTATTTTTGATGCGGATGACCAGAAGGTTGTGATTAAAGAATCTATTTCAGACTTACAACTCAATACAAATGATTTCGATGTAAACAGCATTAGAAGTCTCATCAGCCAGCAAAAAAACAATCGAATCAATCCAGATCTATTTTTGAAAGAAAACAGCGGAGATTATCGAAGTAGAAAAATTGCAGAGATATACCAATTATACGAAAAGAAGCTTAAAAAAAGCAATGGATTAGATTTTGATGATTTGATTGTCAAAACGATAGATTTATTTGAAAGACATGAGGACGTGTTGAATTATTACAGACAACAATTCTCATATATTTTAGTGGATGAATACCAAGATACCAATAGAGTGCAATATTTGCTAGTTAAAATGCTGGGGAAAAACAAAAGTGAAAACGAAAATGTTTTTGTGGTTGGAGATGAGGATCAATCTATTTATGGGTGGAGAGGTGCGGATATTCGCAACATACTAGGTTTTGAAAAAGATTTTCCAGATGCTAGAATCATAAAAATGGAGAGGAATTACCGGTCATCTCAAAACATATTGGAAGCAGCCAACAAAGTGATCAGCCACAATACCCAGCGAATGAATAAAGACCTATGGACTGAAGATAAAAAAGGAGATAAAATCCAGCTTTACCAGGCAAATAGCGAGAAAGCTGAAGCACTCCATATTGCGGAAAGGATTTATAATGAAAAAAACATACATAAAACGTCGTATGAGGATATAGCGGTATTAGTAAGAACAAGAGCGCAAACTAGATCTATTGAAGAAAGATTTGTGATGGAAGGGATTCCTTATCGAATTGTTGGCGGACAAGAGTTTTACGGTAGAAAAGAAATTAAGGATCTAATGGCTTACCTCAAATTGGTTCAAAACAATCACGAAAATTATAGTTTTATGAGAGTAGTGAACGTACCAAAACGGGGAATAGGGAAAAAAACCATCGAACATTTGCAAAACATTTCTGATGAAAAAGGCCTTTCTCTGATGCAGTCGGTAGAAGCTCTTCAAGCAGGAGAAATATCAAAGAAAGCTTGGCAAGAGTTAGGTGCGTTTCGAAAAAGGATAACGGACTTCACACATAAATCGAAAGAAGCAACGCTGTACGACTTGATAGAAGAAATATTTATTGAGTCAGGGTATCGTGGTTTTCTTGAAAAAGACAAGACGATAGAAGGGCGAGCTCGTCTTGAAAACGTCCAAGAATTTTTTTCGAAAGTCAAAGATTATGAAGAAAAAAATGCTGAGGATTCATTAGAGGATTTCATTGCACATATTTCTTTGCTGACAGATATTGAGAAAACTGAGGACTCAGAAGGTGAAAGAGTTACCATTATGACAGTCCACTCAGCGAAAGGGTTGGAATTTGACGTAGTCGTGATTGCAGGCTTGGAAGAAAAGATGTTTCCAATTTCAAGAGACAATGATGAAGATTTAGAAGAAGAGAGAAGATTGTTTTATGTCGCTATCACACGGGCAAAGAAAAGGCTATACCTGACTTATGCACAGGACCGTATGATTTATGGCAGCTATGAGTCACGAAAGAAATCAAGATTTCTCGACGAATTACCACAAAAAATCATGAATGCTAATACCAAACACCATGAAATTGGAATTACCAGAAAAGAGGAAGATGTTTTTACTGGTGGATATGTAACAAAGCCTCCCCAAGAGAGTGAAAAATCTCATAAAGAGGGAACGGGTCCAATTTTTAGTCCAGGAGAACGAATAGAGCATAAGAAATGGGGTTTAGGAACAGTGGTCCAAGTCAAAGGTGATGAAATCACAGTCGCATTTAAAGAAAAAGGAATAAAGGTAATGATGATGCCCTACGCACCAATTGAAAAGGTATAAAAGATGGATAAAAAGAGCAGAATAGAATCTTTAGTAGAAATGCTGAATCGATTCAGCACACATTATTATACATTGGATGATCCGATTGTCGCTGATTCAGAATATGACCAATTGTATGATGAGCTGGTCAAATTAGAGAATGAAACAGGTTATATTTTGTCTTATTCTCCCACTCAACGGATTGGAGATGACCTTGTAGAAAAATTCGAAAAGCATCAACACATTCAGAAATTATGGTCATTGGACAAGGCACAAAATCCTGAAGAGTTACTGAGTTGGGATCAAAAAACATCAAAAGCGATACATGCATTAGGCATAGACGATCAACTTTATTCACGTCCTAAATATTGTGCAGAATACAAACTTGATGGTTTGACGGTAAACCTTACTTACGAAGGGGGATATCTAATCCAAGGCGCAACTCGAGGCAATGGAACAGTGGGAGAATCAATCCTAAAGCAAATTAGAACAATCAAAACCATACCGATGACGATTCCATACAAAGGTCTAATAGAGGTTCAAGGCGAAGGTGTGATGCCCTTGTCTGCCCTGGAAGCTTACAATAAGAAATACAACGAACCATTGAAGAATGCTAGAAATGCTGCTGCAGGTGCTTTGAGAAATCTAGATCCCAGAGTGACAGCTAAAAGAAATCTGAGAGCTTATTTTTATAATATTGGATACATTGAAGATGATTCCTTCTCGTGTCACGAAGAGATAATTGAGTTTATTAAGAAGCAAGGCCTACCTGTTTTTGATTATTTCAAATCCTTAGACACGATAGAGGAAGTCATTCAGGAAGTTAATAGCATACAGGCAAATAGACACCATTTAGACTATTTAACGGATGGAGTTGTAATTAAAATCAATGATTTAAGGGTGAGGAACCAATTGGGGTATACCCAAAAATTTCCTAGGTGGGCCATCGCTTATAAGTTCGAGGCAGAAGAAGTCGTAACGACTTTGAAAGAAGTGGTTTGGAACGTTGGAAGAACAGGAAAAGTCACACCAACAGCAATTCTGGATCCAGTAGAAATTGGTGGCGCAACGGTTGGAAGAGCAACATTGAACAACATTGAGGATATAGAAAGAAAAAAAATCCGTTTAAACGGAAAAGTCATTTTGAGAAGGTCAAATGATGTCATACCAGAAATACTGGGTGCAGATCTAACTGAAATAGAAATAGAGACACATGAAATAGTCATGCCAAGCGAGTGTCCATACTGCAATACAAAACTGATAAGGGAACGAGTACACTATTATTGTCCTAATAAATTCACCTGCAAGCCTCAATTAGTTGCCTCTATGGTTCATTTTTCTAGTCGTGAAGGGATGAACATTGAAGGATTCAGTGAAAAGACAGCATGGCAACTCCATGAACAACTTGGCATTAACAACATCGTTGAAATCTATATGCTTGAAAAAGAACAGCTGATGAAGCTAGATGGATTTGGAGAAAAAAAGGCGGTTAATTTGATTCAAGCGATAGAAAAAAGCAAGTCATGTTCATTGAAAAATTTCATTTATGCTTTGGGGATTCCCAATGTTGGAATAAAAACAGCAGCAGATTTAGCAGAAGAGTTCGAAACGATTGAAGCGCTTAAAACAGCATCTTACAATGAGTTATTGGAGATACGAGATGTAGGAGAAAAAACAGCATTAGGGATTCAAACGTACCTTAGCAATCAATCAAGTACTGAAAACATTAATCGATTGATCGCATTAGGAATTAGTTTTAATCAAAAACAGACCTCAGTCGAAAGTGGTGCTTTCAGTGAAAAAACGGTTGTGATAACAGGAACATTACAGACTCCAAGAAGACAAATTGTTGAAAGGATAGAAACTTTAGGAGGAAAGGTTGTGAACAATGTCAGCAAGAAGACAGATATGTTGATTGCGGGAGAGAATCCAGGCTCCAAATTAGCCAAGGCGCTAGAGCTGGGAATACTCATTGTGAATGAAGATGAACTAGCTCTACTGATGAAAGAAGACTAAAGGAGGCAATGGTGATGTCAAACCTAAAAACCATGACGGTAATCTGTGGCACAATTTTGGTATTGTTTATTGTTTCGGCTTGCCATTTAAACGATGACATACCATCACCTCCCTTTGAAACTGATGATGAAATTGAGTCTGTATTACCTTCAACCGATGAGGCATTACCACCTGATAGCGACGAAGGGGTAAATGAACCGATGGTTTTAGCGCTTAACTGGGGAAATGATCCTCCAAATTTGGATCCTCAAACAGCTAATGACCAAGTCTCTATGTGGATATTGAACTCAGTATTTGAAGGATTAATGAGGATGAATCCCGATGGTACAATTGGAATGGGTCTTGCTGAATCATATGAGGTAAGCGAAGATGAATGCACATACACATTTACATTAAGAGAAGCTTACTGGTCGAATGGTGATATCATTACAGCACATGATTTTAAACGTTCATGGCTAAGAGCTATAGACCCAGAGACAGCATCAAATTATGCATATCAACTCTTTTATATAGAAGGGGCACGCGGATACTATCAAGGAAATTTAGATGACATATCAGCTGTCGGAATACAGGTGATAGATGCTTCTACACTGAGGATAACCTTAGAAAGTCCTATCGCTTACTTCTTGGCTTTGACAACATTTCCGACTTATTTTCCAACACATGAGAGCTTTGATGATCACGATGGCATAGCATTTAATCAGTTCAATAGCGGATTGATTTTTAGTGGTCCATATAAGATCGGATCATGGGAAAAAGAGAAGAATCTGACATTAGTAAAAAATGAACACTATCATGATGCAGATTCAGTGAAACTCGATAAAATAGTAGGCTATATCTTGAAGGAAAACAATAAAATTCTCCAAAAATACGAGCAGAATGAGTTGGATTTCATTGTACTACCAGTGGAGTATATCGAAAAGTATCGTCATTCTTCGGAATATCAGACGTTGGCTGAAGCTACAACATGGTATCTCATGTTTAATACTGAGAGCAAATTTTTCTCAAACCATAAGATGAGATTGGCTTTTTCGTTGGGAACGGATGCAGATGCCTATGTCAATGTCATTGCTCAAAACAGCGGCGTTGTTGCAGAAGGGTTTTCACCTCCGAGTATGGCGGGAAAAGACCATTCTTTTTCGGAAGACCGATATGCTGTGTTGCCTTCATATGACCCTGTTCGAGCCAGAGAGATTTTCCAAGAAGCTTTGGAAGAGATGGATATTACATTGGATGAGTTTGAAAATGAAGTGACAATTTTGTCTGAATATGGTGACACATGGAATAGAAGAGCACAATTTTTTCAAAGCCAATGGAAAGAGAATTTAGGTGTCAATTTATTTATTGAGCAGTTGTCTTTTTCTGAAAGGCTTCAAAGATACGAAGAGAAAGATTATGAGATAGCTTATGTAGGCTGGGGAGGAGAGTTCAATGACCCTATTTCATTTATGGGGATGTTGGTGTCTGAAGGAGGAAACAACTTCACGAATTGGAGTCATCCGGACTATGACAACTATATAAAACAAGCAACTTTGACAATCGGAGATGAGCGAATTGACGCATTGACACATGCTGAAGCAATAATTGCGGATGAATTGCCAATTTATCCAATTTATCATCCAAACAAAAATTTAGCTATCAAATCCTACGTTAAAGGATTGGCGATATTTCCAGTTGGATCCGATTATGATTTTAAATGGACTTATATAGAAAGGCAGTGACTAGGAGGAATGTTGTGGAAATAGGAAAATTACCAAATAAAGTTTTAGAAGACTTAGTGATTTCGACTATAAAAAATAGACGACCTGAAGTAGTAGAACGTTCGGCTGTTGGAAAAGACTGTGCGATTGTGGATTATGGCGATAAATACTGTGTATTATCATCAGACCCAATCACAGGAGCGGAAAAAAACTTGGGAAAAATCGCGGTAAACGTGGCATGCAATGACATAGCTGCCGGTGGAGCAGAACCAATAGCGTTATTGATAACGATACTCGCTCCTCCAGACACAACGGAAAAGACTATCAAAGCAATTATGGTTGAAGCCGATGAGGAAAGCAGAAAGTTGAATGTGGAAATTGTTGGCGGACATACTGAAATAACTTCTGCTGTGAATAAAATCATTTTATCAATGACGGCCGTTGGTGTAAAAGAAAAAGAAACCATGGTAACGACTTCTAACTCTGAAGTTGGTGATGTGGTTCTAATGACTAAAATGGCTGGATTAGAAGGGACAGCTATCATTGCTGAAGAAAAACAAGAAGAATTATTGAACCATGGTTTTTCGAAAGATGATTTAGTGGAGGCAAGTGCCTATCTCGATTTGCTCAGCGTTGTCAAAGAAGGCTTGATATGCGCTAAAATAGGGATCAACTATATGCATGACATAACGGAAGGAGGCGTTGAAGGAGCTGTTTGGGAAGCTTCGAAAGCAATTGGACAGGGGATTAGTATTAGAATGGATAAAATTCCTGTTTCACAATTGACAGAAAAAATATGCAACCACTATCATATAGATTACAAGAAACTGATTTCAAGTGGTTCAATGCTTGTTATTTGCAGTGCGAATAAAGCTAACACAATAGAACAAGCACTAACAGAACAAGGCATTTTAGTCACTCAAATTGGTAAAGTCACAGCAAATAAGGTTTGTTATGTAAAGAGTGATAACACTCTAGAAAAATACATTGATGAGCCTGGAAGTGATGAACTGTACAAGGTTGTTTGATAAAAAAAGAAAGATGATGGAGAACCACGGGAGATAAGATGGATCGAATAATTGTATCAACAGGAAATTCCAATAAATTAAGAGAGATAAAACGTATTTTAGAAGGATATGATGTAGATGTCATCTCAAAAAACGATCTCGGTCTTAATACGATAGAAATTGTAGAAGATGGAGACACGTTAGAAAAGAATGCGATAAAGAAAGCGAAAGCATTGTGGGATCAAACGAGAGCGATTGTGATTGCAGACGACACAGGTTTGTTTGTCTCATCATTGAATGGTGCGCCAGGTGTACACTCCTCAAGATATGCAGGAAAAGACGGTGATGACAAGGCAAACAACGATTTGTTATTAAGGAACATGGAGCATCTTCCCATTGGACAACGTGAGGCATATTTCAAGACGGTGATTGCCATTATAGATAGAAGAGGTCAGACATACCTAGCAGAAGGAATTTGCAAAGGTACAATCGGATTTGAGGAGATAGGATTGGGTGGATTTGGATACGACCCGTTATTTATCGTAGAAGAAACAGGAAAGACATTTGGTCAAATGAGCGACGAAGAGAAAAATAAGTTAAGTCATAGGGGGAAAGCCATCCGTCTTACTAGAAAAAAATTAGAAGAGATACTAAATGAAAATCATGATATTAAGTGATACGCATGGAGCAAGCGATGCATTGGTAGATCACGTTAAAAATTGGGAAACGATAGACAAGGTTATTCATTTAGGGGATTTCATAGAAGACGGCAAGCGAGTGGGTGATTTAACAGGCAAAGAGGTTTTGTGTCTTAGAGGAAATTGCGACATAAAACACTATGACCACAGAGAAGAAGAACTGCTTTTGTGTGAGGAAGTTTCTGTTTTCATGACTCATGGACACAGGTATAGAGTGAAACACTCCTTATTGAATTTATCACTGCGAGCAAAAGAGGTGAGTGCCCGGATCGTTTTATTTGGGCACACACATCAGCCATTCAATGAAATGATCGATAATGTTTTGTTTTTTAATCCCGGTAGTCCTGTATATCCAAGAGGAGGCGCATTGCCTACATACGGGATAATTGAAATCCATAATAATGCAATAGCCTCTGAAATTATTTTTTTGCTGAATGCTTAAAAATACTATGATACATAGTTGGGATTATGATCAAAGTGAAAAAGGTGGATACAAAAAGTCCAGACATTAATGTAACAGCCATCGGCGTAAAAAACGAACTGCCTGATAACGCCAACGGAAAAAGGCCCATGATGGTTGTGATGGTACTCAGCATGATGGGTCGGAACCTTCTGTCTAGAGATTGAAGACAAGCATCTTGTATAGACACGCCGGAGGATATACCGCGATTGATATACTCTAAGAGTAGAATGGCATTATTAACGACGATGCCAATGAGACTGGCCAAGCCTAAGCCAGCGGTAAAAGAAAAAGGCTGCCTAAAAATGTACAATCCCGCCATAGAACCGATAATTGATAATGGAACAGTTGCTAGGATAATCAAAGCTTGTCGAGATGATTTGAATTGAATCAATAGAATTAGAAAAATAGCTACCAATGCATAGAGAGCAGCTTCTGCAATCCCTCCCAGGTATTTTGTCAAGGTTTCTTTTTCTCCTCTAAAATCAACGGAAAGACTTGTAGAGTCTATCGATTCATACACCATTTTTTCAATGATTCTTTGGGTGGTTTGGGTATTGTAAAGGTTGTCAACATAACATTCAATGGTAACAGAAGGCAGACGATTGTAACGATGGATAATAGGAACTTGACTTCTTAGCTGAAGATTGGTTACTTGTTTTAAAAGGATTTGTTGGTTTGTAATAGAAGATTTAATCAACAAATTTTCCAAGTCAGTGACTTGATTGATTTGAGTGGTAAGATAAATGTCGTACTCATTTTCAATAGTTCTTAATTTTGATACATTGGCACCATTCAAAGCAATATTGACTTGCCTTTGAATATCATAACTTGTCAAACCTACCAAGGTTGCATAATCTGAGTCAATGGCCATCTCATATTGATAAGTTCTGTGGGGTAAATTGAAATGAGTACTTGATATGCTTTGCAGCTCGTTGACTTGATCAAAAATATCGCTAGCGTAAGTATTTAATTCAGCGCGATCCTTTCCATACAATATAATTTCTATTTCTGGACCAGGTGCTGTTATTGCGGGTAGGTGAACTCGGGTTTGACTACCTATCACATTTTGGCGAAGGTCTTCTTCTAGCCTTACAACAAAGGTTTCCAAATCATTAGCATCATCCTCTACATAAGCCAATATTTGCGCGATATGATCTGCATCAGCATTTGGCGCAACAGTAAGATAGAATTTTGGCAAAGAGCCTCCAACGGATGAAGTGTAGCTTTTAACTGTAGGTTCTTCATCTAAATAGGAACAGATTTCATCAACCAAGGCGCGTGTGCTTGCCATATCTCCTTTTTTTTCATTTTCAATATCAATGTAGAAATAGGTTTTGTCTGCATAAGGAAAAATCTCGATAGGCAAAAAATAAATACCGATTCCGATTGATAGAATAAAGAAAGAAAAGATTGTAATTAAAGTGACACGACTATGTTTGAGTCCAAAGGACAAAGCTTTGGTGAAACACCCTTTTATCCAGTACTTTTTAGAGTCTGGTTTTTTTTGTTTTTTACCAAGCAAGAGAAAAGCAAGGGAGGGAACAAAAAACATTGCTGACAAATAAGAAGCAGATAAGGCTATAATGACAACAATGGGAAGAGATCTTGCAAACTCACCTGCTTCACCTGGTAAAGCAATTAAAGGGGCAAAGGCTGCAATGGTTGTAAGCGTCGATGTGAAGACAGGCGAAGAAGACTCAAAAGCTCCTGTGATAGCTGCTTTGGCAGGTGTCACACCACGGTCAAGTTGATGCTGGATAGCATCGATCACAACAATTGAGTTATCAACAAGAATACCAAGCGAAATAATAAGTGCTGCAATTGAAATTTGATGGATATCAATTTGGAAAAACCGCATAAAAACAAAGGTTAATAATATACTGAAGGGCATGGCTGTTGATACAATGGTCGCATTGTAAAACCCCATCCCAAGCAAAATGACAATGACAACAAACAAAACGCCTTGGAGCAAGTTTAAAATAAATCGATTGACAGATTCTGAAACATCGGCTGGTTGGAAAGTAACTTTGGTGATTTCAAGATCGTCAGGCAGTTGTCTGACAAGAGACTCAAGTTTAAGATCTACTTCCTTTCCGATTTCTATGATGTTTTGGTTTTCTTTAAAGAAGGTAGTTAATAAGACAGCAGAATCACCATTAACTTCGAACTTTTTTGTATCGGTTTCATAATCCATATAGATATTTGCGATGTCACCAAGTCGTACAATTCCAAGATTGTCAGAAATATTCACAATTAAGGATTTAATGTCTTGAAGATTGCTGAATGTGCCAGGAATCGACACGCCAACGTTTCCTGAAGAGGTTTCAATAGAACCAGAAGGGATTTCGAGATTCTGAACCAATACTAAATTATAGATATCTTCTACAGATAGATCTGTTTGGCTAATGGATTCTGGCAGCAACTCAATAACGACCCGTTTTTGTGGAGAGCCTTCAATATTAATTTTCTTGATCCCACCTATCCGTAGCAACTCATCTTTAATTGTTTCAGAAAAATATTCAAGTGATTCATAATCGTATTTTTTACTGTGTAAAGCTAAAATCATGCCTGTTGTCTCAACCATACTTTCAGTGTCAACTATGGGTGGGTAGGCACCTTCGGGCAAACTTTCTGTCAAAGAAGACATCGATTTTTCAATGGTTGACCATTGTTCATCTTTGTCCACCGAATAATTGATGGTGACGATGACAACAGAAACATTGCTTGATGATATCGATTCGATGGATTCAATTCCTTCAATCGTAGAGACTTCAACTTCAATTTTGCTTGTTATAAGTGATTCCACCTCTTCTGAAGATGCACCGGGATAAATGGTGGTGATCACTGCAGTAGGACTGGTCACATCAGGGTTTTCTTGTCTTGGGATGCTGGTATACGAAATAACGCCAGCAACCATGAAAGCAAGAACAAATATCATCGTTATTTTTGTATTTTTAACCACATATTGAATCATTTGAAGCATTTATGATCACCTCTACTGTTGTACATCCACAACACTTCCAATTCTTACTTGGTTGAAACCTTTGACAATCACTTCGTCTCCTACGTTTAATCCATCCACCAAAACTTTATCGTTCATTACGGATAGGATTTCTATAGATCTTTTCGTGACACGATTATTCTCAACAACAAATACAAAATCCGACCCATCATTTGAGATAGTCATGATGTCAAGCCATATACCATTGACTTCTTCAAGGAGAAATCGAATAGAAGCAAGATCACCAACAAGAAGATCATTAGGAGGGTCAACAACCATAATGCTAACAGGATAAGTCAACTTATTTTCATCGGGGAATCGGTTGATTTCTTGTATGACACCTTCATAAATCTGGTCGTTGACGACAACCTCACAAGGAGTGATAAGAGACAATCTTTGAAGATCTGATCTGGTCACACTTGTTTGAATTAGCAACTGACGAGAAGATACAATAACCGCAGGATAACCTGCAGGAACGGCTTCAGAAGTTTCATAAAGAATAGAGACAACTGAACCATCAACATCGCTATAAATAGTCGCATCATCGATGAGAGACATATAGGCTTGATAACCATTTTGGGCTGCTAAAAACTGTGAGTAAGCAGCCTGTACAGTTTCAGGACCAGCCCCAGACAAGGCCTGGTTCAGCACCTCTTGTGATTGGAGATAATCCTTTTCAGCAATCGACAACCCAAGTGCAGATTCTTCCAGCGAAGATAAAGAAACAACCCCCTCTTCATACAATACTGTTAAATCCTCATGGTTCTTCTGTCTAAATTCCAGAACATTTTGTGCCTTATCAACATTTATAGCGGCCGCATTAATTTCTTCTTGGGAAGCTCCTTTAAGCGCTTTTTCATACTGTGAATAAGCGGCATCCATTGTATTTTTTGCTGATTCAGCTTGATGCATTAGTTCAGTGGTATCTAAAGAAGCTAACACTTGGCCCGGAACAACCTTTTCAGAGGGTGAAACATGAATTCTCTCTAAGTAGCCGGCTGTCTTGAATGAATATTTCTTTATTTGGGAAGGTTGAATAACACCCTTGTAACTTAGACTTTCTTGATAATTGTAAGCATGGATGAGTTCAGTTTTGACTGGAATAGATTTTTCTACCACAAATACCGGTTGAGAAGAACAACCGGTAAAAATTAATACCAACACACAAATTAACAATTTAGTTTTCATTCTCACCATTCCTAATTAGTCAATGGATTTGATTGTGTCATCTAAATCTGACATGACACAGAATTTATTGTAGCCCATAGCTTTAAGCTGTGACAGCTGTTTGTTAAGTTTTTTGGCTCTAGGCATTATTGAAACAGAATGTCCCTTGCTTCGCAAAGCGTCTGCTTTTGAGAACACCTCGACAAAAGAATCAGCATCATCGTATATTAGGACGAGGCTAGCTGTATTAGAAAGGTTGAAACCTTCTTCAATCAGCTGGTTGACCAATCGCTCAAAACCAATGGAAAAGCCAACTGCTGGGATATCTTCGCCGATAAAATCACCAATCATTTTATCATAACGTCCACCACCTGCAATGGAGTAGCCAAGATCCTTATATACAATTTCAAATATCGGTCCTGTGTAATAACCCATACCTCGCACTAAAGTAAAATCATAGTGTGCTTGATAATCACCATTGGATAATTCATTGACGGTATCAACTAATTTTTGGATTTCTGAAATAATATTTTCCGCAACACCTAACTCATATAAAGAGGGAAGCCCTTTTTGATTAATTGATGTCATTGCTTTTAAAATCTTTGAGATGGCGAGGTCAGGATAATTTTTGCCTCGCAATTCTTTTTCAATACCGCTAAGGCCAATCTTATCCAATTTATCGAGTGTGATACAAATATTTTCAACTTCATTGTGTTCAAAGCCACAGTAAAGAATTACATCGCGTAGGATTCTTCTATCATTGATTTTAATTTCAAAACGGCTGACTTCCAGACTAAGCAGTGCCTTTGCCGAAACAGTCAAAAGCTCTATCTCAGAATCGATTGAAGCATTTCCGATTATATCGATGTCGCATTGTTTAAAACTTCGGTATCTTCCTTTTTGAGATCTTTCAGCACGGAAAACATTTCCAACTTGTATGGACTTAAATAAGCTAGGTAGATCGTGTCGGTTATTGCAATAAAAGCGACTAAGAGGGATTGTTAAGTCATAGCGCAAGCCTAGCTCCACGATATCATCAGTGGTTAAATTAGGCTGATCAAGGTTAAGTTTGTTCCCTCGTTTCAAGATTTGGTAGATTAGTTTTAGGTTTTCTCCACCCTGACTTCCAAGGAGGTTTTCAATATTTTCAACCACAGGAGTTTCAATGAGGTGAAAGCCGTGACGGGTATAAACATCGATAATCTTTCTCTCCACGTAGTCTCTGGTTTTTTGTTCCGAAGGCAAGAAATCACGCATGCCTCTCGCAGGGTTTAGGTTTTTTTTCATCTTAATTACTCCTTATAATTCTAGTATGTCATAGCTGTTGTTTAGCAAATCAACATACAACAGTTTGCTTTTTAGGGGAAGGTCTTTCTTTAAAATTAGCTTGATGCATTCAGCAACTTGGAAAGAAGCTGCAGCTGCTGGTGTGAATGATGGATTGCCTAAAGTGGTTTCGATCCCTTTTTCTTCTTTTGAAGAATAGATTCTCTGCAAAAGATTATCATTAGGCATGACGATGCCAATTTGAAAGAACCACCCTGCGATGGCACCATGAATCAAAGGGATGCCTTCTTCAGAACATGTTTTCTCCAACAGCAAGCGAGTTGAAACATTATCGACTGCATCCATGACCACGTCATGACCATGTATGAATTCTTGAGCATTGCTTTCGCTTAGACGTTTTGAAATGGGGTTAAAAGCAACATCGGGATTGATTTGAAGCGCTCGTTCTTTCGCCACGTCACATTTGCGCTTACCTAATGTGTTCATTGTTGATAATAACTGGCGGTTTAAGTTTGTTTCATCAAACACGTCAGCATCAATAGCGGTAATGCTTCCAACACCCAACCTGAGCAACAACTCAATAATGTAACCTCCAAGTCCTCCACAACCAACAACCAAAATTTTTGATTGACGAATGACAAGCATATCATCTTCACTGATGCTATTCAAGTTTCTTATATATCGCTTTTCCATAAAAGCTCCTCATATGATAAAAGTATCTACAAACAGATGTTTCAAACATTAAGCGTGATGCCACTATTGTTTCAAACATGATTTGTGCTATACTAAAGATAATAAACTACTATTGAAACACATTCAAGTAGTAACTATTTAATTGTTCAGACAGGAAAGGAAAGAGGATGGAAGGATTAAACAATGTAAGGGTAGCCGCTGCAAACATAAAAATAAGCTTGGCTGACTGTGAACATAACACAAAAGAGATGAGTGAGGTAATTGAAAGAGCTTCAAAATTGGATATAGAAGTTCTAGTCTTTCCGGAGTTGGCTTTAACAGGATACACATGTGGTGATTTGTTCCATCAGAGCTTGCTGATAGATGAAAGTGAGAAAGCAGTTCTAAAATTACTAGATTACACAATGGAAAAAGACATGTTGGTAGTTTTTGGAGCGCCTGTCATGAAAGATGGAAAGCTATTTAATTGTGCCATCTTGATTCATAGAGGGATTGTTCTGGGAATAATACCTAAATCATATTTGCCAAACTATAATGAGTTTTATGAAAAAAGATGGTTTAACTCCGGATTATTGGAAAAAGATGGTTATGTGGATTATTGTGGTTTTAGAGTGCCTTTTGGGGTGGATTTGCTTGTAAGCAACGGCAGTCACAACGACCTTGTGATTGGCGTAGAGATTTGTGAGGATCTATGGAGCCCAATTCCACCTAGTAGTTACCTGGCTGTAAATGGTGCGACATTAATCTTAAATTTGTCTGCATCAAATGATTTGGTGGGGAAGGGAGATTACCGAAGATCTTTAGTCAAAAACCAGTCTGCCAGGACAATAGCTGCGTATGTTTATGCTTCTGCAGGGTATGGGGAATCAACAACAGATTTGGTTTTTGGTGGACATCACCTGATTGTTGAAAACGGACAAGTGCTGAAAGAATCCCAACGCTATCAGATGGAAGGGACTTTGATTTACTCAGACATTGATCTAGATGTGATTAGACATGACCGAATGAAGGCGAACACTTTTTTCACTGAACAAAAAAGAGCTTATAGATGGATTGAGTATAGAACGCACCCGAAAAATAAATCCATTGAAAGACACTATCCCACTATGCCTTTTGTTCCAGACAACAAAATGGATAGAGAGACAAGGTGTAATGAGATTTTTAATATTCAGACAGTAGGACTTGCTAAAAGAGTTGAACATATTGGAGCGAAGACATTTTTGATTGGCGTGTCCGGAGGGTTGGACTCTACATTGGCGCTATTGGTTTGTGCTAGAACTTGTGACATGCTTGGATTGCCAAGAAGCTCCATAAAAGCAATCACCATGCCTGGCTTCGGGACAACAAATAGAACTTATAAGAATGCGGTCTCTCTCGCAAAGGCTTTAGGAACAAGACTGTCTGAAATTTCAATAGAAAAGGCTAGCAAACAACATTTTGAAGATATTGGGCATGACGGAATACAAAAAGATGTGACATATGAAAACACGCAAGCGAGGGAAAGAACACAAATCCTGATGGATTTAGCTAATTTGCATCAAGGAATTGTTGTTGGAACAGGGGACTTGTCAGAACTGGCTATGGGCTGGGCGACTTATAACGGAGATCATATGTCCATGTATGGAGTGAATAGTGGCGTTCCTAAGACTTTAGTGAGGTTTTTGATCTCATGGATTGCAGAGATGGAGCTATTTGATGGGACAAAAGCAATTTTGCAAAGCATTTTGGAAACCCCAGTCAGTCCGGAGCTGATCCCACCAGATGAAAATGGTGAAATTACACAGAATACTGAAGAAATCATTGGGCCATACATACTACATGATTTTTTCATTTTTCACGTATTAAGATATGGGACAGAGCCAGGAAAAATGATGACAATTGCAGAACACGCATTTAAAGACCAATACAGCTATGATGAGATTCACAAGTGGATGAAGCATTTTTATTGGCGCTTTATCACACAACAGTACAAGAGATCCTGTTTGCCAGATGGGCCTAAAGTGGGGTCAGTGTGTCTTTCACCGAGAGGTGACTGGAAAGCGCCGAGTGATTCATCTCCAAGGATGTGGATGAAGAGAATAGAAGAAATAAAATAATTATATAACTTAGCATTATAAAAGGGCCCATATGAGCCCTTTTATAATGCTAAGTTATAAGATTAGTCTTAACCTCGTTCAATCGCAGTCAAACCAGTTCTTACAATTTCAATAATACCAAAAGGTTTCACAAGTTCAATGAAGGCATTATTTTTTTCTTCGTCTCCAGTCATTTCCACCGTAATGGACTTTGGTGAGATATCGACTGTTTTACCTTTGAAAACATCTGACATTTGTATGATTTCAGAACGCGTTTCTTTGGTACAATTAATCTTCAAGAACATCAATTCTCTTAAAATGGATTTTTTCAATGTCAAATCTGTTATTTTAATGACATGGATTAGTTTATTTAATTGTTTGGTGATTTGCTCTAAGACTTCCTCGTCTCCAGTTACAGAAACAGTTATCCGTGATATGTTCGGATCCATCGTTTCAGCCACTGTCAGGGTATCAATGTTGTAACCTCTTCGGCTAAACAATCCAGCCACTTTACTAAGTGTTCCAGAGTAGTTTTCTACAGTGATTGACAATACATGACGCTCGGGATTCATTATTGCCACCTCCAATGTGCGAGAGTAGGAAAATCAGGGTGTATACTACATTCTATAAGGCATGGGCCTGGGGAAGCAAAAACTTCTGTTAGCACATGCTCAATGTTTTCTTTGCCTGTCAGTCGGTGTCCTTCAATGCCATATGCATCAGCTAATTTCATGAAGTCAGGATTAAATCCGATGTCAATGCCGTGGAAATGGTCGCGTGTATTATAAGTATGCAATTGGAGTTCTCTGACCATGCCTAAGCGATGGTTAGACAATACGAAAATTTTAATGTTTAAGTCATACTGTTTCACTAATGCCAGCTCACTCATCAGCATTTGGAAGCCACCTTCTCCCATTATGGCAACGACTGATTGTGAAGGATCAGCTCCGAATCGAGCACCAATAGAAGCAGGTAAGCTGTAACCCATTGTTCCTAGACCGCCGGATGTAAAAAACTTACGATCTTTTGTTGCAGAAAAATAATGAGCAGCCCAAATCTGATTTTGACCAACATCAGCAGTTAAAATTGTTTTGGGGTTGGACAGATTTGAGATAGTCTGCAATAATCTAAATGGATTAACCGAATCAAAAGGCCATTCTTTTTGTAGATTATCTTCTAGATAGGTGTGTCGCGAATATCGGATGCTTTCGCTCCATTTATCAATATCTATAGGGTAATCATAGGCTGCAAGTTTTGACAGAATATGCTTTGCATCTCCTACGATAGGGGTATGAGTCTTCATGGTTTTGCCTATTTCAGCAGGATCAATATCTATATGAATAATGTGTTGGTTATTTCTTGAGGCTAATGTAGAAGTTGATCGATCGGCAAATCTCGCTCCAACAACGATGATCAAATCAGCCTTGTTCATAGCCTGATTCACAAATGGATAACCATGGGCACCAACCAAACCTGCAAAATAAGGTGAGTCATTTGGAAAACTATCAACACCCATTAATGTGCAAACAACAGGGATTCCAGTTTTTTCAACTAATGAAATCAACTCATCTTTACTATTGGATGAACTGATGCCACCTCCGACACAAATCAGTGGTTGCTTGGCTTCTTTGATTCTTTTATATGCTTTTTCAATTTGCCTGGCGTTACCTGAATAAGTAGGTTTGTAACCTCTGATCTCAACAGAATCAGGGTAACTGAAGTCGATGGTTTCATCTTGAATATCTTTTGGTATATCAATAAGAACAGGTCCTTTCCTACCGGTATTAGCTATGTGAAAGGCTTCTTTCATAATTCTCGGGATGTCGTTCTTGCTTTTTATCAGATAATTATGTTTTGTGAAAGGTTCAGTTGCCCCAACTATATCAGCCTCTTGAAACATATCCGTTCCAATTTTATTGGAAACGACTTGGCCTGTGATGGCAACAAGAGGTATTGAATCCATGTAGGCAGTGGCAATACCTGTTATAAGATTGGTAGCCCCTGGACCTGAAGTGGCAAGACAAACACCGACACCATTTCTTGATCGGCCGTAGCCACTAGCCATGTGGGCGGCGGATTGCTCTTGACGGACCAAAACATGCTTGAGGTTAGATTTTCTTAATGCCTCATACAATGGAAGGACTGCGCCACCCGGATAGCCAAATATCGTGTCGATCCCCTCGGCTTCGATGCACTTAACAACTGCTTCTGCAACTTTGAGTTTCATATGCTCACCCCACTATTTCTTGTATTAGCTTGAGATTATAGCAAAAAATTGTATTTAAATCAATACAAAATATTAAACCTCTTTAATTCATATCTTCTATAGACGATCAAGAATGGTTTTTCTGATATCATTAATCGCGTTCTGATGGTGTGGCCGTTCTATTAATGTATACGGAATTTTTGTTGAATAAACGATGTGAGCTGGATTCTGACGCACTATATGTATGGTATGAGACAAGGCAAGAGCTTCGTCTACATCGTGAGTGACAAACACAACGGTTTTTCTTGAGTGGGACCATAAGTTGATGAAAGAAGAAATTATGGATTGCTTTAGATTCACATCAAGGCTGTTGAAAGGTTCATCCATTAATAATAAATCGAAAGGACACGCAAAGGCCCTAGCGATGGAAACGCGTTGTTTCATCCCACCGCTTAATTCATTTGGCATACGAGCAGAATCATCGGATAGGTTGGTAAGATCGAGATAATGCTGGATGATGGCATGGCGTTCTTGAGAATTTGAGTAATGATGTTTCAAAACAAAGTCTAGATTGTCATAAACAGTTAGCCAAGGTAGCAATCGTGGCTCTTGAAAAATGTAAGAACAGGATTTCTGGTTCAAACCAGAGATGCTCCCACTATCAGGAAGGCTCAAACCGGATAGAAGCTTGAGAAGCGTTGATTTTCCAATTCCTGATGGACCAAGTAAGCAGGTGATTTCGTTTTCGCTTATGTCTAGGGAAAAATTGCTGTAGATAAATCTATCATCGAACTTTTTTGATATATTCACAAGTTTAATCATGAGTTCACCTTTTCATCAATTATTCTTTTGGATTTTGTTTATTGAGAAAACAAGACGCAACATAATCTCGGAAATGTAACTGAGTAGAACAATAATAAGAGTCCAAGCTAATAGAGAATCGAACTCTAAATAAACTTTTGAATCGTGAAGTTTGCTTCCAATACCAAAACGGGGAAGAGAGAAGACTTCCGTTGCAGCAATGACCTTCCAAGACAAGCCCATAGAGGATATAAAAGCAGCAGTTATGTAAGGTTTGGAAGATGGGAGATACAAATATTTAATGGTTTGAGCAAGGCCAACACGATAGAGGCGAGCCATCTCAAGTAAATTGCCATCAGTTGATTGGATACCTTTTGCAGTATTCTCCCATATAATTGGGAAAGTCATTAAAAAGCCTGCAAACACAGGAGCATAATTTGATTTAAACCAGATCAAGGCAATGATAATAACGGAGATCACTGGGATAGATCTTAATATGGAAATAATTGGCTCAAACACTTCATACGCTGTATGACTTAGTCCACAAAGAAGACCCAATGTAACCCCAATGGTTGAAGACAACAGAAAACTTAAAAACACTCTAAAAGAGGTAGCTGGGATTGCTGTTGCCAAATCTGAACTCTGAGAAATATTTTTCAAAGCGGCGAGAACAGAGAGAGGTGACGGCAAATATATATTATTATTCACAATACGATGTATGATTAACCAAGCGATAAACAACGCTGCGATGCCAAAAAAACGATTTCGATTATTGGTAATAAAAGTCATCATTAGGCAAAGAGCCTCCTATTGAACTTGGGTTGTATTCAAACAGGATCTTTAAGAAGTTATTAATTTTATCTTTTGCAGTCTTAGCATCTTCAAACACGATTGCGCTATTGGGGATGGCCGATTCTGCAAGTTGAGCGTTAGGTAGGATACCATGTTCTGCAATTAATAGACCCGCATCTGAAGGGTGGGTATTCACCCAATTCACCGACTGCTCATATTGGGACAAAAAATCTTGTACAAAATCGTCATTCTCTTCCGCAAATTCCTTACTGATCACCAAACAACCCATGGACAACACACTTGATCCAGACGTGATTTTTTCCCACTCTTTATTTAAATCAAGCTGCAAACGGATATGATTAGACTGATTTACAACTTGAGTAACAAAGGGTTCAGGTAACACCGCATAGGGAGCGTCTCCGGCTAACACAGCTTGTGCTAAAGAAGCATGATCGGCATAGAACTGAAGAGACATATCATCGAGTAGGCCAAGGGAACTCAGCATATAATTGACAGCATAATCAGGAGTGGCTCCTTTTCCGCTTATGTGAAGAACTTGACCTTTCAAGTCATCTAAACTGTCCACCGGTTCAGTCCCAACCAAGTGTATAACACCAAGTGTGTTTAAGGCGAGAAATTGTATACCTCCTTCAGTACGGTGGTATAAAATAGAGGCAAGATTTGTCGGGACAGCGGCAATTTGAATTTCGTTATTTAAGAGTTTTGCAGTAAGAGCGTCTGGAGCGGCTTCGGTAAGATAAGTAACCTCGTAAGAGTCACTGTTTAGAGCTTCTTCTTCAAATAAGCGAATCATACCCATAGAGGTTGGTCCCCGTAATCCAGCAATGGTGACAGGTGTTTTATCTTTGGGTGAACGATCACAAGCCGTTAAGGTAATAAAGAATAAGATTAAGATGATTAGAATGGAGATATTTCGAGTTTTCATGTTATTTGTACCTCTCTTTTTCATATGATTTTTTTGTTAAAGCAGTTTTTGCAGTGACACCTTTCAGTTGGCCAAGCTTCCCTGATAAGCTACCTATCTCTTCGTTGGTACCATCAACCATGATTGATATAATGCTGATTCCCCTCGCTTTATAAGGCAACCCCATTCGACCTATTATTAAATGATTGTACTGGTGTAAAATACTATTTACACTTGGAGCAGAAGATAAATCTTCGATGACAATTCCAACAATACCAATTCGGTTCATAATTCCTCCAATACAAAAAACCTTGCGACATGAGCAAGGACACCCGTTCAACAAGGTATGGCGGTTGAACAATTTGTGTGATAAAATGATAAAATGATCAATCATTTTATCAAATTCAACAAGAAAGCAGTCCTTGCTCTCAGTTCGTAACCTTGAGCTCAGCATCATAATGTGTGATGATTAATTGTAATATAACACACTTGAGAAAAACAATCAATACAAATTGTTATTTTATTAACGAAAGGAGGAACCCATGATTTACAATAAGTGGTTCAGAAATGATGATAAAGGGAAAGAAATTTTAAGTTTGAGAAGAAAATTCAAAGAACACATGGAAGCAGACTTTAGGAACATGTTTAGCTATGATGTGGTGGTTTATGAAGGGAAACAACCCATTGGAATGGGAAGACTTGAAATGAGATCAGGTCTGTTTATGATTGTGGGACTGGTCACAGAAGAACAACATAAAACAAGTGAAATTAAAGACTTATTAGTTCGACTGATCATTCGAAAGGCTTGCGACTTGGGAGCGCAAGGTGTGTACGTCAAGTTGAAGGAAAATAATCCAGAAGAGATTTCATTTTACAGTCAGTATGAGTTTAAAATTGCGAATAAAAACTTTCATGAAGAAAATATTTTTTATAGACACGGAGATATTAAAGGGAATTGTTGTGAGGAAAAAAAGAATGAGAAACGCAGATAAAAAAGTAGTCATTTTTGGCGGAGGAACGGGATTATCAATTGTGCTAAGAGGACTAAAGACACTAACGAACGAAATAACTGCAGTGGTGACAGTGGCTGACGACGGTGGTGGCTCAGGTGTGCTTAGAGAAGATTTGGGCATGTTGCCACCAGGAGATATTAGAAACTGCATTATATCTTTGGCTGACGCGTCTCCTGAAATGGAAAGATTGATGCAACACAGATTTAAAGAAGGCTATTTGAAAGGACAAAGTTTTGGCAACTTATTGATTGCTGCAATGAACGAAATGCACGAAGATTTCGAACATGCGGTAAGAGAAGTATCGAAGATATTTCGCATAAAGGGAAAGGTTTTACCAATGACTTTGACAGACACAAACATTGTGGCAGAATTAAGCAGCGGTGAATCGATTTTTGGAGAACACTTGATTCCAGAGTATGTTAGCAAAACAAATGATCCGATCAAAAAAATCTCATTGGTGCCGTCTTCGTGCCAGCCATTGAATGAAACGATACAAGCACTGCAAGAAGCCGACATCATCGTGTTTGGGCCAGGAAGTCTTTATACCAGTGTCATACCCAATTTATTGGTTCACGGCATACCGGAACATGTTTCAAAGGCAAAAGGAAAGGTTTTTTATGTTTGCAATATGATGACCCAGCCAGGAGAAACGGATGGGTATGATGTAGTCGATCATATTAAGGCGTTAAAGAATCATGGAAAGGAAATAAGAATCGATTCAGTTATTGTCAATAACAGGCTAGTCAACGAAGAAGTGAAGGGTTTGTATGAAATGAAGCATTCGACGCAGGTGATGATAAGCGACAAACAAAAAGAATTTTTGAAAGAGCAAAACATTAAAATATTGGAAGATGATCTTATCGAAATCGAAAAAAACTACATCAGACACAATGCAGTTAAATTGTCAGAAATCCTATTGTCGTAGACTACTCGGTAAAAGATTCCATGAGTTCGATAAGTGCATCAATTGATTTTTCAGCATCAGGACCATCAGCACTCAAGGTGATAGAAGATCCTTTCATGGCACCTAATGCCATTATGCTAATGATACTTTTAGCATCGGCTTCCTTATTGTCTTTCAAAACTTTGATATTGGCATCAAATTCGGCGGCTTTTTTGACAAACAAAGCGGCTGGACGTGCATGCAAACCAATTGCGTTTTTGATAACATAAGTTTTACTCATCATAAAATATCTCCTTTTACAGATAAATTTTGAGCAATTTGCTCAATTTTTTTAAAACGATGATTGACACCAGATTTTCCAATAGGTGGAGACAACATTTCGCCTATTTCCTTCAAACTTGCATCGGGGTGATCCAATCGTAATAAGGCAACATCTAAAAGAGGTTTAGGCAGTCGATTTAAATCCGAGAATTGTTGCAATCGGTTAATATGTTCAATTTGTCGCATGGATGCATCAACAGTTTTTGAAAGATTGGCAGTTTCGCAGTTGATAACGCGATTGATATTGTTACGCATTTCCTTTACAATCCGAATGTTCTCAACTTGAAGAAGTGAGTTGTAGGCTCCAATAATGTTGAGGACATCTACAATTTGTTCACTTTCTTTAAGATACACGACGTGATAACCTTTTCTAACGATTATTTTAGCGGTTAAATGGTAGTGGGTCAATAACTTTGAAAATGTTTTTGCATGAGAATCATTGTGGTTGACAAATTCCAGGTGATACCCTTTCTCAGGATCGGAAAGAGAGCCACAACCCAGAAATACGCCTTTGATATAAGCGCGCTTGCAACAATCACTTTCCAACAAATCAATTGGGATAGCATGGTTCAATTGGTAGGGATTGAATCCAGCTTCTGCAACCATCATCACATCAGACAGGATGACTTTAACGGTTTCTTGAAGTTGAACACGATATGAATTTGCTCGTTTTAATTTTTTCCCTCTGCTAACAGAAACACTTGCTGAAACGCCGTATTTTTTTTTCAATAAAGAATAGATCCTTCTTGCAACAGCAGCGTTTTCTGTTGAAAAAACCAGTTGGACATGATCATGGCCTTTAATAGTGACGACACCTGTTGAGCGAACTAAAGCAGCTAGCTCAGCAAGCAGACAACAATTTTTTTCGATAGGTTGTCGACACACTTCGTTTTTTACAGTTGATGAAAAAGACATGGGATCCCTCTTTTCAGTTTAAATCATATTGAAAACATTCAATATCTTTGACTGCTTTAATGATGATGCGACGCTCGTCTTCGTAACGAGCCATTCGAATAGCTTTATCAAATGGATAAAAAGAAGCTGCAACAAAACCTTCTTTTTTTTGTGGTTTGCAGTTCATATCTCTTGCTTTCATAAGATACCAATGGACAATTTTTCTTATTCTTTGCCCGTTCCCTATATTTCGAATAAACTCATAGGTGATCTTATCCAAGTATTTGATGACCATTACTTTTGAACCGCTTTCCTCCATGACTTCTCTCACGGCAGCTTTATTTAATGTTTCATTAATTTCAACTCTTCCTTTTGGAAGGACATAATCCCCGTTAAACTTTTTTAGTAGAAGGATGGAGTTTCCAAAAACAACAATACCACCTGCACTTACTTCTTCAATCATAAAATCTCCTAGACTTGGAATAATAGTTATATCATAACAGTTTAGAAAGTGTTAATCAATAGTATAAGAGTAACGGTGGTCTTGTTAAATATTACGTCAGGATATGGTATAATAAGTTAAATGAAGTCATTTAGGAGCGATTATGAATAAACAGCAATTTGCACACCTTCATGTTCATACAGAATATAGCCTACTTGATGGGGCGGCTAGAATAAAAAAACTGCTTGAAAAAGCAGAATCTTTGTCAATGGAGAGTTTAGCGATTACTGATCACGGAAATATGTACGGAGTGATACAGTTTTATAAAGAAGCAAAAAAGAGAGGGATCAACCCCATTTTAGGATGTGAGGTGTATCAAGCGCCAAGAAGGTTAACGGACAAAGATCCTATAAAAGACAAGAGCCAATATCATTTGGTTCTTTTAGCAGAAAATCAAGAGGGCTATAAGAACTTAATAAAGATTGTCTCGGAAGGTTATTTAAATGGGTTTTACTACAAACCTAGAGTGGACGAGGATACATTGAGACGGCACAGTAAGGGGATAATTGCACTGAGTGCTTGTTTAGCTGGATCTGTTCAAACGCATCTATTACAAAACCAATACAAGAAAGCTGTAGAACAAGCCTTGCTGTATCAAGACATATTTGGGAAAGATAATTTTTATCTTGAGCTTCAAGACCACGGTATGAGAGAACAAAAGCAAGTTAATGACTATTTGATAAAAATATCTGAAGAAACAGGCATTCCCTTGGTAGCTACAAATGATGTCCACTATATCAACAAAGAAGATGCCAAATTTCACGAAGTGTTATTGTGTATACAGACAGGCAAGACAATGGATGATGACGACCGAATGATGTTTCCATCAGAAGAATTTTACTTAAAAAATTACGAGGAGATGGCGGAACTCTTTCCTAGCCAAAAAGAGGCTTTGGAAAACACATGGCGGATAGCATCCAGATGTCATGTAGATTTAGACTTTGATACGATGCACTTACCTGGTTTTGAATCACCCGATGAATTTACGAATGCTCAATACTTAGACTATTTGTGTCACAAGGGTCTAAAAGACAGATTCGAGACAGTCACCAAGGAGATTGAAGAGAGACTGATGCATGAACTATCGGTCATTCAAAACATGGGTTACGTAGATTATTTTTTGATTGTTTGGGATTTTATTCGATTTGCGAGAGATAATAGTATAATGGTAGGGCCAGGTAGAGGCTCAGCAGTTGGAAGCCTTGTGGCGTATGTCCTCAAGATAACGGACATTAACCCGCTTGAATTTGGGTTGATTTTCGAGCGATTTCTAAATCCAGAAAGGATATCTATGCCAGATATCGATATTGATTTTTGTTATGAAAGAAGAGAAGAAGTGATCGATTATGTCATAAAAAAATATGGAGACGATCATGTGGCTCAAATTGTAACCTTTGGTACCATGGCGGCAAAAGGAGCGGTTAGGGACGTAGGCAGGGTAATGAATTTTCCCTACAATGAAGTGGATTTGATAGCAAAGAGAATCCCGATGGAACTAGGCATAACCATTAAGTCAGCATTGGAAAAAAACAGAGAGTTAAGATCACTGTATGAAACAGATGATCATGTAAAAGAAATAATCAACATTGCAAAAAAAGTGGAAGGATTGCCGCGACATATATCAACACATGCTGCAGGTGTGGTAATTGCTAAAGAACCGATTACAGAATATGTGCCATTATCAAGAAGCAAAGATGCCATCACAACTCAATTCAATATGATTGAGTTGGAAGAACTTGGACTTCTTAAAATGGATTTTCTTGGACTGAGAACACTTACGGTTATTCAAGATGCCATTAAGCTTATTTATTTGAACAAAAAAATCCGTGTAAGCTTTGATGGGTGTCAATATGATGATAATAAGGTTTACGACATGTTTTCTAAGGGGGAGACTTTAGGCATCTTCCAGTTTGAAAGCACAGGAATGCGCGCAATTTTGAGGGAAATGAAACCAGATCATTTCGAAAACATTGTCGCGGCCAATGCGCTTTATAGACCTGGTCCAATGCAACAGATACCTACTTATATTAAAAACAAAAATGAGGCTTGTGAGATTCGATACGTACATCCTTCTCTTGAGAAAATTCTTGATGTAACTTATGGATGTATGGTTTATCAGGAACAAGTGATGCAAATCGTTAGAGAGATTGGTGGTTTTTCCCTCGGCAGATCAGATTTGGTAAGAAGAGCTATGGGAAAAAAGAAGATGAAAGAGATGGAAAAGGAAAGACAGGTTTTCATCTTTGGCCAAACAGATTCAGCTGGGAATGTTCTTGTGCCCGGAGCAATTAGAAATGGCATCTCCGAGACAGATGCCAATAAGATATTCGATCAAATGATAGATTTTGCGAATTATGCTTTCAATAAGTCCCACTCTGCAGCTTATGCGGCTTTAGCTTATCAAACTGCGTGGCTAAAGGTTCATCACCCGGTTGAATTCATGGCAGCCCAGATATCATCGATTATGAATAGTTCAGGTTCAGTATCATTATACATTAGAGAGTGTAGGCGATTGGGGATTCAAGTATTGCCACCGGACATTAACGAAAGCGAAGCAAAATTTATTGTCAAAGGAGATAAGATTCGCTTTGGTTTGGCAGCGGTAAAAAATGTGGGATCAGCTGTTATTGACAATATTGTTCAATCTCGTAAGGAAGAAGGTAAATTTACTACTTTCACCAGTTTTTGTGAACGGTTAGATAGTGGATTACTGAACAAACGTCAGATCGATTCGTTAATCAAATGTGGCGCATTCGATTCATTAGGGATTAAGAGATCCCAACTTATTGCTACCTTTGAAAACATTTTAGAAAATGTTCAAAAAAACAAAAGAAGCATCATAGAAGGACAGGTATCTCTTTTTGAATCAAACAGTTTTTTAGCTGACCAAAATGAGGAATATTTTCCAGAGATTAACGAGTTTGATGATAAAACGAAGCTATTAATGGAAAAAGAGATGTTAGGGACATATGTCAGTGGACATCCATTAGCCCAGTACGAAGAAATGCTTCATCGAAAGACGAGCTTGAATGCCGCGCATCTTATTGAAATAAGTGAAGATAGTGATGGAACTGGAAAGACGACTGTAAATGATGGTGAGAAGGTGGTTGTTGGAGGGATTATCATCAAGACGCAGACAAAGATCACAAAAAATAACCACTTAATGTGCTTTGTGTTTATTGAAGATTTGTATGGTGAAATTGAAATGATTGTTTTCCCTAAAATTTTCGAACGATACAAGCATCTGATTGAAGTCGATAAGATGGTATTGGTAGAAGGAAGAATAAGCGTCAATCACGATGAGACACCAAAGATTATGGTGGATAAGCTATATCCCTTCGAAAATCAAGTAGATAAAACCATTTATTTAAAAGTAGCTACAAATAAGAACGATAGAACAATAAAGAAAGAGATTATCGGACTTGCAAAACAGTATCCTGGTTCCGACAAAGTTTGCGTGTACTTTGAGGGCAGCAAAAAAAAGTATAGATTACCGAAAGAATTCAATATGGACGCCTCCAATCGCCTAATGCGCGTTCATATTGAAGATTTATTGGGAGAAGGATGCGTCATCATTAAATAAAGGAATGCGTGTTTGAAAGATTGGATGATTATGGTATAATGCAAAGGGACATAATAATAAATATTGGGACAAAAATAGCCCAACGGAGGTAAAATGAGAAGAATAGGTATTTTGACAAGTGGCGGCGACGCGCCAGGAATGAATGCCGCAATACGTGCTATAGTAAGATACGGAATTTACGAGAATATTGAAATGATGGGTGTATTTAAAGGATTTAAAGGATTGATAGAGAATGAAATGAAAACGATGGATTTGTCCTCCGTTGCGGATATTATTCAACGAGGCGGGACCATACTTGGAACAGAAAGAAGCGAAGCCTTTAAAACAGAAGACGGGTTTAACCAAGCTTTGGAGACCATCAAATATAGAGAAATTGAAGGATTAATCGTAGTGGGAGGAGATGGCTCATTTAGAGGAGTGAATGCTTTAAGTCAAGCGGGTGTTCCAGCAATTGGGATACCTGGAACAATAGATAATGATTTGGCTTATACGGAGCATACGCTTGGCTTTAACACGGCAGTGAACACCATTTTAGACGCGGTTAGCAAGATTAGAGATACATCCTCTTCACATGAGAGAACGAACATTATCGAAGTAATGGGAAGAGATTGTGGAGATTTGGCACTTTATTCCGGATTGGCTGGAGGAGCGGAAGTGGTGATCATTCCAGAAGCAAAGATAACAACAGATGAAATATGTGAAACAATCTTAAGAGGCAAAGCGAGAGGAAAAAAGCATAGCATCATCATACTGGCTGAAGGTGCAGGCAATGCATTTGACTTGAGAGACCAGATTTTTGAAAAGATTGGCCTTGAAGTCAGGTGCACTGTCCTTGGATACATACAAAGAGGCGGAACACCAACGGCCTACGACAGGTTATTAGGAAGTAAAATGGGTGCAATGGCAGTAGAATTGCTTCTATCTCGAAAGAATGGATTGGCCGTCGGTGTTAAAGGGAAAAAAATCTTTAGTCAAGATATCAATGAAGCTTTAAAAATGAAGAAGAAATTTGATGAAGAGGCATATAATCTAGCAAAAATATTATCTATCTAAAACGATTGATATAGGAGGAAACGAATGAGAAGAACAAAAATAGTTTGTACTTTGGGTCCAGCATGCGATGATAATTCAGTTTTATTGGAGATGGTAAAAGAAGGATTGAATGTTGCTCGAATGAATTTTTCCCATGGTACCCATGAGGAACATCTTGAAAGAATTAACAGAATAAAGAATATCTCAAACAAAACTCGAAAATCTATAGGAATTATGTTGGATACTAAAGGACCCGAGATTAGAACGGGTGATTTTTTAGAAGGAAGTATAGAATTGATAGCAGACCAACAGATTGTAGTGACTTCAAGAGAAGTCATAGGCGATCAAAAGACGATCAAAGTGAATTATCCAAATATAGCTAAAGACCTGAAGATAGGAGATGTACTGCTCTTTGATGATGGACTAATTGGAGTGACGGTAGAAGAAGTGCAGAATGAGTCGGATCTGTTATGTCGGATCAACAATAGCGGGGTATTGAAAAATAAGAAGGGAGTCAATATACCTAATGTAAAACTGAACTTACCTTCTTTGACCGAAAAAGACATTGGAGATATCCATTTTGGAATCGAACAAGGCATTGACTTTATCGCAGCTTCTTTTATAAGAAGGGCAGAGGATGTAATCGGCATACGAAAGATTTTAGAAGAAAACAACGCACAGTCAGTCCAAATCATATCAAAAATTGAAAACAGACAAGGTGTGGATAACATCGACGAAATCATACGAGTGTCCGATGGAATCATGGTAGCAAGAGGAGATCTTGGTGTGGAAATACCAGCAGAAGAAGTGCCTCTTGCTCAAAAGATGATGATACATAAATGTAATGAAGCAGGAAAACCAGTTATAACCGCAACACAAATGCTAGACTCCATGATGAGAAACCCAAGACCGACTCGAGCAGAAGTAAGTGATGTTGCGACAGCCATTTTTGACGGAACAGATGCCATCATGCTCTCAGGAGAAACAGCAGCTGGGAAATACCCGGTTGAGTCAGTAAAGATTATGGCGGGGATTGCCGAAAGAATTGAAGCATCTCTGAATTACGACGAGTTGTTTCGATCAAGGTATGAATGTGCGGACAATACCATTACGAATGCGATAAGTTTGGCAACGTGCAGGACAGCACTATCTTTGAAGGCTAGTGCTATCATAACAGCGACAGCATCAGGCTACACAGCTGTTTCTGTTTCGAAATTCAGACCTGAAGCACCCATAATTGCAGCCACACACACAGATTCTGTTATGAGAAGATTGTCGTTATCATGGGGAGTGTTCCCTGTTAAAACAGATAAACTAGATACAACAGATTCTGTTATTGAACACTCTGTGCAAAGAGCGTTATCAGAGAAAATGATTAAGACAGGAGATTTAGTGGTTGTAACAGCAGGTGTTCCAGTAGGTGTGGCAGGAAGCACAAACTTGATTAAAGTGCACGTTGTGAGTGAACTTCTCTATAAAAAAGTAGGCACTGGCAAGAAGACAGTTGTTGGTAAAGCAAGAATAGGAACTTATTATGATGATTTAAAAGATGTTTTCGAAGAGGGAGACATTTTGGTGGTGCCTGCAACAGATCGCGATTTAGTACCCCTTATTGAAAAGGCAGGAGCGGTTGTGGTAGAAGAAGGAGGATTGACCTCACATGCATTTATTGTGTGTATGAACTTAGGGGTGGAAGTCGTTGTAGGGGCAGATAACGCCACGAAACGTATTGAACAAGGAGAAATTATAACTGTTAATGGATCAAGAGGGCTAGTTTATAAAGGAGAGGCAAGAATTCTTTGATGGGTTGAGAGGATTGATTGAGCTAAAATCAACTCTGTGATATAATTCATACATTAAATGAATGAGGTGAATATATGGCGATACAAATGGTCGCAGACCATGCAAAATGGGCTGCAAAAGACGATCCGATCTTTGCAATTGCAGGAAAAGCTCAAGAAGCAGAGCGCATTTATGGTAAAGATCAAGTGATCAATTCTACACTAGGTGCTTTGATGGACGATGAAGGGAAATTGATCGCTTTTAAAACGGTCTACGAAGTGTTTAAGAGTTTGCCAAATGAAGAGATTGCTGGTTATGCAGCGATACCTGGGATGCCTGGATTTTTAAAAGCTGTGGAGGATTCTTTTTTTAATAATTTCAGACCAGATGCTTGCATTAGAACGGTTGCGACTCCAGGCGGCACGGGTGCGGTTAAACATGCTGTTTGGGGGTACACAAATCCTGGTGATTTGATTTTAACTTCAGATTGGTACTGGACACCGTATCAGACAATTGCTGAAGAAGGTGGAAGAAACATTGCCACCTATCGACTATTCGATGAGAATGGCAATTATGATATCAATAATTTCAAATTTAGATTCAAAGAAATTATAAAGGATCAATCAAGAATATTGGCTATCCTCAACACACCTGCCCACAATCCTACAGGTTACAGTATTTCCGACAATGAATGGGATCAAATCATCGAATTCTTAAAGGAACAGGCGCAGGATAGATCTAAAAAAATTACAGTGCTCGTGGATGCAGCTTATATCGATTTTGCAGGAGTTTCAGATGAAAGAAGAGCATTCTTTAAAAAGTTTTCAAATTTGCCAGACAACATTTTCATTATTGCTGCATTTAGTGCATCAAAAGGATTCACCATGTATGGATTGAGAAATGGAGCAGCAATTGGGATATCTTCTTCACAAGAAGTGGTAGATGAATTCTTTTCAACTTGTTTACACTCTGGTAGAGCAAACTGGTCTAACGGTACAAGAGGTGCAATGACTGCTGTAGAGAAAGTATTGGTTGACAAAGAAAAGTACGATGCCTATAAAAATGAAAAAGATTATTACAAAGGGATCTTGAGAAATAGAGCAAATGCTTTTGTTTCGGCTTCGGAAGAGGTAGGATTAGAATTATTGCCCTATAGAGATGGATTTTTTGTAAGTATACCGTGTGAAGATCCTAAAGCCATCAGTCAAAGGCTTATTGAGAAGAGAGTATTTGTGGTTCCATTGAAAAAAGGATTGCGCTTTGCTGTTTGTTCGGTGTCGGAAGATAAGTGCAAACTTGCACCTCAGCTGATTAAAGACGCTATGGATAATAAAAACAAAACAACCGATTAATCGGTTGTTTTGTTTTTATTTCAAGAACGAAATTTAAATATGTAATTGTAAGAGCGACAAAATTGAGGTATTATAAAACTAAGTGAGAAAAACAAAGGAGGAATAAAGAGTGAGTCATAAAATGAATGCTTTGGTAAAAAAGTATCCTGAACCAGGATTGTGGTTGGACCAAGTAGACCTCCCCAAATTGAAATATGGTGAAGTTTTGATCAAAATTCATAAAACCTCAATATGTGGAACGGATTTACATATTTACAACTGGGACCAGTGGGCGAAACAAACCATTCCAGTCCCAATGACAATAGGTCACGAATTTGTGGGCGAAGTCGTTGAACTAGGTCAAGGTGTGATTGATTTGAAGATAGGAGATATCGTATCTGGCGAAGGGCATATTGTATGTGGGAAATGTAGAAATTGTCTTGCAGGAAGAAGACACTTATGCAAAGATACAAAAGGGGTAGGTGTAAATAGACCAGGCATTTTCAGTGAATATGTTGCGTTGCCAGCTTCCAATATTTGGGTTCCTCAAGGTGACTTGTCAAAAGATATTATCAGTATTTTTGACCCATTAGGAAATGCTGTTCACACAGCATTGTCATTTGATGTATTGGGTGAAGATCTATTGATTACTGGAGCAGGACCAATAGGAGCAATGGCAGCTGCTGTTGCAAAACATGGAGGAGCAAGATTTGTGGTTGTAACTGATATTAACGATTACCGTCTTGCTTTGGCTAAAAAGCTTGGAGCCGATAGAATTGTCAATGTAAACAATGAATCTTTGGAAGATGTTTTGGAAGAATTGAATATGAAAGAAGGATTTGATGTGGGATTGGAAATGTCAGGTAATAGTCAAGCGTTTTCAAGCATGATAGATCTCATGGTTCATGGTGGAAAGATTGCTATGTTGGGAATACAAACCAGTCAAGCTTCCATTGATTGGAACAAGGTGGTATTCAATGGGTTGCATCTCAAGGGAATATACGGGCGAGAAATGTATGAGACTTGGTACAAAATGAACTCTATGCTGCAATCTGGGTTGGATGTTTCGGCGATTATCACCCACCATTTTCGCTATACTGAGTATGAAAAAGCCTTTGATGTCATGAATAGTGGACAGTCAGGTAAAGTGATACTTGAATGGATATAGGAGGATAGTATGTATAAAGAATATCAATCACATTATAAAGAACAACTGGAAGAAATTAAGAAAAGTGGGCTGTGGAAGGACGAAAGAATTATTACAACGCCACAAGGCAGTACAATCAATACCACTCAAGTCAAGGGGGTCCTGAATATGTGCGCTAACAATTATTTAGGACTTTCAAACAGCATTGAAGTCCGAGAAGCAGCTAAAAACAGTTATGACCAATGGGGATACGGACTGTCTTCTGTTCGATTTATTTGTGGCACACAGTCTGTTCACAAAGCTTTGGAAGACAAGCTAACTTCATTTTTAGAGACGGAAGATACGATTTTGTATTCTTCTTGTTACGATGCTAATGGAGGGTTATTTGAAACGATTACAGATGAAAGAGATGCCATTATTAGTGACGAGTTGAATCATGCAAGCATAATTGATGGCATTAGGTTAAGCAAAGCAAAACGATACAGATATTTCAATAATGACATGGAAGATCTAGAAAGACAATTAATAAAGGCAGACGATGAAGGGGCACGAATAAAAATTATTGCGACAGACGGCGTGTTTTCAATGGATGGTATTATTGCAAATCTTAAAAAGATTTGTGATCTGTCAGAAAAATACAATGCACTGGTGATGGTTGACGATAGTCATGCTACTGGATTTGTAGGGAAAACAGGAAGAGGGACCCATGAGTACCATGATGTTTTAGGTCGAGTTGATATATTGACAGGAACGCTTGGAAAGGCCCTAGGTGGAGCAAGCGGAGGCTATACAAGCGGCAGAAAAGAAATCATCCAATTATTGAGACAGCGCTCCAGACCTTATTTGTTTTCTAATACATTAGCCCCTGCAATTGCCACAGCTTCCTTGACAGTTCTTGATCGTTTAACGGTTTCCACGGAATTAAGAGATAAACTTGAAGAAAATACGAAGTATTTTAGAAAAGGAATTCAAACAATTGGACTGGATGTTATTGAAGGGACTCATCCAATTGTTCCGATTATGATAGGAGATGCCGTATTAGCACAACAGATGGCGACAAGGCTCTTAGAGAAAGGGATATATGCCATTGGGTTCTATTTTCCTGTTGTTCCAAAAGGAAAAGCAAGAATCAGGACACAGATATCAGCAGCACATACGAAAGATGAGCTGGACTTTGCCTTGCAGGTATTTAAGAATGTAAAGCAAGAGATGGGACTATAATGGACGTATTTAATAGAGACTGAATAATACACAGGAAAACGATAAAAATTACACAATCACACTGGATTAGGTAAATTATCATTCACAAAATGGTGAAAATAGTGTAAAATGTAGTCAGTATGGGTTGTGGAGGAAACAATGAACTTTCAAGAGGTAGAAGTTTTTCTATGCAATATTAAATCAGTATTGTCCAGTAAAATCATCAGATCCAATGATGAAATCAAAGAAATACATGTATTGACTGATTCTTCTAGGAATCCTAAGCAAATATGCCGGGATATACAATCAGTATTGATTTCAAAGTTTGGAATAGATGTAGATTATAAGAAAATTAGCATTGCTCAAGTGGTTGACGAAAGCTTTGTAGGAAATGGCAATAGGCTTATCATCCAAGGGATTAACATTGAAAACACTTTGGAATATTCAAAAATCAATGTTGTCTTAGAGCAAAATGGCGAAATTTTTGAGGCAACAGTATCAGGAGCTAAAACAGAGAGAAATCTAATTCGAATGGCTTCGGAAGCCACTCTTAAGGCTGTGGAAAACGCATTCGGTCTTAAGAATCAATTGATTTTAGAAGATGTTGAGAACAAACGGCTTGCGAATAAGGAAATGGTGGATTGTGCCATTAGCTTCATTAGTGGAGGAACAGAGAAATTACTCTGCGGCAACTGTTTTGTAGATTCTTCAAAAGTTGAAGCATCTGTGAAGGCGACACTGTGCGCCATCAATAGAAGCATCGCCAAATACAAGATACAAGAATCGTCATAAAAGGCCGGTTAAGACTTTAACAACATTTTAAAAAAAACAACAACTAGCGAAGCGGATATAGCCTGTATATTAGCGGTAATCAGAGCAATTAAACAGGAGGCTATATCATGAAAAAAATTATGGCAGTAATGATTTCGATACTGGCGCTAGTATTAGCTAGTGGCGCTGGCTACAAATGGCTTTAAAATAATTTTTTTAACCGGTCTTTTATATATAAGGAGGTCATCATGTCCAGTGTTCCAGTTAAGGCAAGAAACTACATTTTTGGATTGGCGATCCTGTCTGCATTGCTGATGGGTTATGTTATAAACCAATACCATGTTGATGACTGGATGATGGTCTTAGTTTTATCCATTTTGGCAGTAGTTGCGGAAACATTTCTGGTTCAATTGCCAGGGATAGGAGCCATATCAGTGACATTTGCCATTACTTTTGCAGCAATAATCGTCGGAGGACCATTAGCTGCAATTATTGTTGGGATAGCGGGTATGACTTTTTGTCGACCTTATGTTGAAGGGAGAGGGTACATTCATTTTTTCAATACACCCCCGATAAAAACGTTGTTTAATGTTTCTCAAAACATTCTATATACAGGAACTGCAGGGATTGCATATGTGTTAATACACAATCAATTTCTTTCTTTTGATTTCATTGACCCCTTTTCAGTGATTGGATCTATGGCAGTGTTCATTACAGTCAACACTCTTTGCATGACCGCACTGATATTTTTTTTACAAGGGGGCAAGTTTACACATATTTGGTTTGAAAATTTCAGAGGAACAAATTTGAGTGTTTTTGCAGTGAGCTTACTTGGAATTCTTGTGGCCATTGCATATAATAGTTATGGACCTGGGGCAGTAGTTTTATTTTTTGTACCGTTAATGCTTTCAAGGTATTCGTTTAAATTATATGTCGATATGAGAAAAAACTATTATGACACAGTGAAAGCATTGATTAATGCCATAGAAGCCAAGGACCCTTATACAAGCGGGCATGCTTCGAGAGTTGGGGAATACGCAGTAGCAATTGCTAATGAAATGGATATGAGTCCAAAACAAATAGAAGTCATAAAAAACGCGGCGCTGTTGCATGATATAGGGAAAATTGGGATTAACGACAATATTCTCAATAAGAAAGATCGGTTATCTGACTTAGAGTTAGAAGTGATTAAGAATCATCCTAGCATTGGCTATGATATTATCAAGGATGTGGGTTTTCTTGGTGAAGTCATGGAAATAGTTAAACATCATCATGAGAGATGGGACGGGGGAGGTTATCCAGATGGTATCAGCAAGGAGAAGATACCTATTGAGACCTGTGTGTTGACTATAGCTGATGCATATGATGCGATGACAACAGACAGGCCTTACAGAAAGGCCCTTTCACCCAAAGAAGCGATTGATGAGATTCAAGCTAACATGGGGACCCAGTTTAATCCAAATTTATGGATAGCTACCCAAAAAGCTCTTGTGAATATAACGGATAACATCGAAGAAGATCAAAAAAAATGAAGAAGGAATAGCTTGATGATACATGAGATACTTTTAGTACTTGCTTTGTCATTGGTAGTGGTATTTGTTAGGAAACAAAAGTTGAAAAATTTGATAGCTGTTAATATAAAGGGGCTTGCAATTTTTGCAGCAAGCTTCTTTTTGCAGTTTCTAGCCATTCTCATAACAACATATTTTACTGATTTCTTCTTATCAGGATATATTCATGAATACTTTTCATTTATTCATTGTATTTCTTATCAATTATTATTGATAGGAATGGTTTTGAATATTGAGAAGCATTATATGAGAATTCTTTTTTTAGGAACATTGTTGAATTTTTTGGTGATCATGTTAAATGGCATGAAGATGCCTGTTTACATACCTATGGGTTATGAAAATGCCATTGAAAACATTCAGTATTTACAATCAGGGAAAGATCTGATACACACAGCAATGACAGAAGACACGGTATTAAGAATTTTAGGTGATATCATCGTGCTGTCTCATCCATATCCATTTCCCAAAACAATCAGCATAGGTGATATATTGTTGATCATAGGATTCGGTTGGTTTGTACAAGAAGAGACTCAAGACAAAGAAAATAGATAGGTCACAAAGGTTTGTTTTCTATAGGACTTGACATGATGATGTGAGTCTCTGTATTGCCAAATACCTGAACTTTCCCAACCAAGACTTCTAGTTCAGACATTTCTCTAAGGTGCGCTTTTAAGATCATACTATAAGGACCAGTTACGTGATGACATTCCGTAATGGCTTCAGTTTTCTCAGCAAATGCAATAAATTCAGACAACTTATCTGATTTCATGGCCACATTAATAAAAACACGGATAGGTTTTCCCACCTTGTCAGAATTGATGATGGCCTTATACCGTTGAATAATGCCATTTTCTTCTAGTCGACGAACCCTTTCTGCTGTAGCGGGTGGGCTCAAAGACACTAAGTGAGCCAAGTTTTTCATAGAGATACGACCATTTTGTTGCATAGCTTCGATGATTTTTAAATCTGTAATATCCATAATACACCTCATAATATTGAGTCTTTATAAGAAAAAACCTATTTTGTTAAAGTATTTTTCTGTTTTTTGTTTCTTTTTGCATTTACAGAGGACGAACTAAATGGTATGATAAAAACAATTATAACAGAATTATAGCATAATTTAATTAAGAAAATCAACAATTGACTTAATTTGAATAATGTTAAATAAAAATTCAGTGAGCTGAATTAATCTGAGCATGTTTTAAAGTTTATAAAGGATGGTTGATATGAAAAAGGTAAAAATTACAGAGACTTCTTTAAGGGACGGACATCAATCTTTAATTGCAACACGGATGACAACTGAAGAAATGATTCCAGTCTTGGACAAAATCGATCGTGTGGGTTACCATGCCATTGAAGTATGGGGCGGTGCAACTTTTGATGCTTGTTTAAGATTTTTGAATGAGGATCCTTGGGAAAGACTGAGGACGATTAAGAAGCATGTGAAGAATACAAAACTCCAAATGCTTCTGCGTGGACAAAACCTATTAGGGTATAAGCATTATGCAGACGATGTGGTAGAGATGTTTATTCGCAAAGCAATCAAAAATGGCATCGATATAATTCGAGTATTTGATGCTTTGAATGATCCGAGAAATATGCAAAAGTCAATTGAAGTTATTAAAGATGAAGGTGCGCATTGTCAATGTGCCATATCTTATGCGACAAGCAAGGTTCATACGGTTGAATATTTTATAGACTTGATTAATAAATTGGAAGAAATGGGCGCGGATTCTATTTGTATTAAAGATATGTCGGGGATATTAAAACCTTATGATGCTTTCGATTTCATTAAGGCGATAAAATCTAGCACATCTTTGCCAATTGAATTACACAACCATTGTACCAGTGGAGTTGCATCTATGACAGTATTAAAGGCAATAGAGGCGGGTGTTGACATCGTTGATACTGCCATTTCACCTTTTTCATCAGGGACGAGTCAACCTCCGACGGAAACAATTGTAGAGACACTGATAGGAACACCTTATGAAACAGGTTTGGATATTTTGCTCCTTAATGAAATAGCGGATCATTTCAAGAGAATAAGGGATAATTATTTAGAGCAAGGCATTTTAAGTCCAAAAGTATTATTCCTTGAACCGAGAACGTTGCTATATCAAGTGCCTGGTGGTATGTTGTCAAATCTCATATCACAACTGAAGTCTTTGAATGCTGAAGATAAGTTTGAAGCTGTATTGAGAGAAATTCCCAGAGTTAGAGAAGATTTGGGGTTCCCTCCGTTGGTTACACCTATGAGTCAAATGGTTGGGACACAAGCAGTGTTCAATGTAATGACTGGAGAGCGCTATAAAATGGTTCCGGTTGAGATAAAAAAATATGTGAAGGGCCTTTATGGGAAACCACCTGCTCCAATTTCTGATGAGATCAGAACAAAAATAATAGGTGAAGAAGAAGTCATAACTGTAAGGCCAGCGGACTTCCTAGAGAATGAGTTGGAGAAAGCAAAGGCGGACATTGGTGATTTGTCAGAATCAATGGAAGACGTATTATCCTATGTCCTATTTCCTCAAGTTGCAAAAGAATTTTTGGAGAACAGAAAGATAGATCGCTACAATCAAGCGGAAGGGTATGTTGGATAGAAAAAAAGCTGTGAAAACCACAGCTTTTTTTATAGGAATTTTTCTTTTATTACTTTCCAATAGTTGAAAGTACCCATGGAAATGATTTTTATTGTTTTTTGGGAGACAAAGAAATTTGAGTGAGTAACTTTTTCATAATTGACCTGTTCGCCATCCAAGCTAAAAACAATTTTTTCAATGTACTTGTACTCAGGAACAATGATTATATTCAAATCAGGAGGGACAATAATGCTTGAAGACAAACAACGGTAAGCGTTTGAGTTGAGGGGCGCTATTGGTGTCAGTTGCATGGTGTTTAAAGAAGGGTACACCAAGCTACCACCAGAAGAATAGTTGTAAGCAGAACTACCCATCGGCATCGAAACAATAACACCATCACCACTAACCGTTTCGAGATGGTTGTAATCTATGAATACATCAAGATGTATGGTTTTGGTTTGGTCTCCTTTTATGGCTATATCATTTAATGCATAGACCGTATGAACAACTTCTTCGGAGCAGATCTCGCATTGTAAAAGCGGCAACTTATTGATGCTGTATTGGCCAAGGCTGTAGTCTTTAGCAAAAGACTGAATGTCTTTTGGGGACAACTCAGGATAAAAACCAAGATTACCAGTGTTTACGCCAATGATGGGAATGGATGGAAAATCATTATTTCGAAGGGCTCTTAAAAAAGAGCCATCGCCTCCAACGGAAATGTTAAGCTCTGCGGAAGGATTGTATTCTTCTGAAACATGATAGTGATAGCGCGTCAACTCATATTTGAGTTGAGCTGCAATTTCAATGGAATAGCTGTTGTTATTTGTAATTATATTTATAATTCTGTTATTCTCCATAAATTCTCCACATTTCAGGTTGTAGTTCACTTGATACATTTATATAATATAGGATATCAGAGTAAAATTCAATTAGAGGTTATGATGGCAATAGATACGTTTTATATAATGTGTGGCGAAGAGGACATGAAAGTTAAAGATTTATTGACCGAACAAGCAGGTTTTTCAAAAAGACTATTGGAAAAACTAGATATGGGCGGGAAGATCACGATTGAAGGAAAGACAACAACCCTTCACAAGACAGTGTTTCGAGATGAAGTTATACAGGTGGATTTTTTGGATGAGAAAGAAGACATTCCAATGGAAAAAATGGACCTAGAAGTGATTTATGAAGATCAAGATCTTCTAGCGATCAACAAAAATCCTTATCTTGTGGTACATCCAACTAAAAGTCATGATAGAGGAACATTGGCTAATGGACTTGCTCAATATTTTGAGGAGTCAGGTATTAATAGAAAGGTAAGATTCGTGAATAGGTTGGACATGAATACGTCTGGTGTATTGTTGGTGGCCAAAAATCCGCATGTACACCACTTAGTCTCAGCGGAAATGAAACAGGGGAAAATTGAAAAAACTTACATAGCATGTGTGAATGGAAAACCAAATAAACATGAAGGAGTTCTTAATGCGCCTATTTTAAAAGAGAAAGGTTCGATAAAGAGTGAAGTGAATTTATTTGGGAAAGCTTGTGAAACGCATTACCGTCTAGTGAATATTCAGGGTAACTTCTCATGCTTGGAAGTCAAGCTAATCACAGGACGAACACACCAAATTCGTGTTCATATGGCTAATGAAGGGATGCCTATATTAGGAGATACGTTGTACGGAGAAGAGAGCCTATGGATAGGACGACAAGCTTTGCATTGTTATTCTATGGCGTTTGCTCATCCAAGGACTGGAGATTCTGTTTTTATTAAAGCTACTTTGCCGGATGATATGAGTAAATTGATTATAAAGGAGTCCATATGAGAAAACTGCTGCTTATCTCAACAGGAGGAACCATTGCCAGTACAATTACGACAGAGGGATTTGCACCCAGCATCAGTGCTGATGAAATGCTAAACTACTTGAATGATTTAGGGAATGGGTATCAAATAAACACTTATGAACTCATTAATATTGACAGTACAAACATTCAGCCAGAGCATTGGGTTGAAATGACAGCTTGCATAGAAGAGAACTATCCATTTTATGATGGGTTTATTATCACGCATGGAACAGATACGATGGCGTATACAGCGGCGGCATTGTCTTATATGATACAAAACATCAAAAAGCCAATTATTGTAACAGGAGCACAGCGACCTATCAACATGGATACAACAGATGCAAAAAAAAATCTTAAAGATGCGATCACATATGCTCTTTGTGAAGGAGTATCTGGCGTGTACATAGTTTTTGACGGCAAAGCGATTTTGGGGACTCGTGCAAGAAAAACCAAGACAAAAAGCTTTGATGCCTTCGAGAGTATTAATTATCCAATTGCAGCATTTATTGATGGCACGCGGGTTGCTAGATACGTAAGATCTGAAGTACCTGTGGAAGATGAAGTTTTTTATAAAGAAATTTACCCAAATATTTTTTTGCTGAAGCTAGCTCCTGGAATGCAACCAGATGTTTTGGACTATATTGGTGAAAAATATGAGGGGATTGTAATTGAGAGCTATGGAGCGGGAGGGTTGCCATTTGAGGATAGGAGAAATTTTTTAGAAAAAATGGGATCTTTAACCTCAAATGGCAGAATCGTTGTCATCACATCTCAGGTAATGAGCGAGGGTAGCGATATGGCGCTTTATGAAGTTGGCATGAAAGCGTTAAAAAGGTATAATGTACTTGAGGCTTTAGACATGACCCTTGAGAGTGTTTTGACAAAGATGATGTGGATCATGGGTCAAACAAAAAAATATGACGATGTCAAAAATCTATTTTACAAACGGATTAGTAACGATATCATGTACTATCATTGATTAAAAAAACAATATATTATATAAATACATAAAATCTAAGGGAGGGACTATGGATATTAGGATAGATACGCATTTACATACTGTATCAAGCGGACATGCTTACAGTACCTTTGGTGAGTATTTGGCTATAGCAAAATCTAAAGGATTTGAAATGTTTGCCGTAACGGATCATGGGCCAGAAATGCCTGGTGCATCTCATCTCTACCATATTGCTAATCAAAAGGAATTGCCAGATGTAATAGATGGGATTGAGATTTTAAAAGGAGTAGAAGCAAACATCATGAATATTGAAGGAGAAATTGATATACCGGGGTGGGTATTAAGAAAGCTAGATTTGGTTATTGCCAGCCTTCACCCTCCTTGTATTGAGGCCATGTCTATCGACGATAACACCAACACCCTAATCAATGCAATGAAAAGTGGAAAAGTTGACATTATTGGTCATCCTGGAAACACAGCCTACCCCATTCATCAATATGAATTTGTTGAGGCGGCTAAGAAATACCATGTGGCAGTTGAAATCAACAGTGGTTCATTCAGTGGAAGCCGTGAAGGTAGTTGGGACAATTGTGTTGAAATTGCAAGGATTGCAAAGGATGTTGGCGCATATGTGACTACAGGAAGTGATGCACACATTCACTACAGACTAGGTGATTTTGAAAAAATTTATAATATTTTCAAATCAGTTAATTTTCCAATTGATTTGGTGATAACAAAAAACAAAGATACTTTAAAACATTTTTTGAAACAAAGAAGATAGCATGAAAAACAAGGAGGAAAGAATGACACATAGAAGCGATATCCAGATTGCTCAAGAGGCAAAACCTAGACATATTCTCGAAATTGCTGAAAAAGTTGGAATTGGAGAGGAATTTGTTGACTTATATGGGACACATAAAGCTAAAATTGATTATAATGTCTTAAAAAAAACAAAGAGCAACCAAGGTAAAGTAATTTTGGTGACAGCAATCAACCCCACTCCAGCAGGAGAAGGCAAAACCACAACAACTATTGGTGTTGCAGATGCGTTGTCAAAATTGGGAAAAAAAACCATTGTTGCTATTAGAGAACCCTCTCTAGGACCTGTGTTTGGAATAAAGGGAGGAGCAGCTGGGGGCGGCTATGCACAAGTGGTACCTATGGAGGATATTAACTTGCATTTCACAGGTGATTTACATGCGATTGGTGCAGCCAACAACCTTCTAGCTGCTATGATCGACAACCATATTCAACAAGGCAACCATTTGAACATTGACACAAGAAAAATTGTTTGGCGTCGAGCTTTGGACATGAATGACAGACAGTTAAGACAAATTGTGTCAGGACTAGGAGGCAAAGGAAATGGTATGCCGAGAGAGGATGGATTTGACATTACTGTAGCCAGTGAAGTCATGGCTGCATTTTGCTTATCTTCAGATGTGATGGATCTAAAGAATAGGATGGCAAAGATTGTAGTGGCATATAATCGCTCAGGGGAACCTGTTACGGCAGCCGAATTAAATGCTCAGGGAGCAATGGCAGCTTTATTGAAAGATGCGCTAAAACCCAATTTGGTCCAGACACTTGAGGGAACACCCGCGTTTATTCATGGAGGACCGTTTGCCAATATTGCGCATGGATGTAATTCATTGATGGCCACCAATATGGCGAGACATTTTGCGGATTATGTTGTAACAGAAGCTGGCTTTGGAGCTGATTTAGGTGCCGAAAAGTTTATTGACATAAAATGTAGACAGGCTGGTTTTTCGCCGGATGCAGTTGTTATTGTGGCGACGATACGGGCATTGAAGTACAATGGAGGCCTTCCAAAAGATGAACTGAGTACTGAAAACTTGGACGCATTAAGCCATGGAGTGCCTAATTTGCTTAAGCACATTGAGAATATGAGAGAGGTTTTTGGTCTACCTGTTGTAGTAGCCATCAACAAATTTCCTTTAGATACAGAATCAGAAATTAATTTAATAAAAAACAAATGTCAACAAGCAGGTGTCCCGATTGAGCTTTCAGAAGTTTGGGAAAAAGGGGGATCAGGAGGACAAGAACTAGCCAATCACTTAATTCGTTTAATCGAATCTCATGAGAAAAAATTTAATTTTGCTTATGATGTTGAAGCATCAATCAAAGAAAAAATTGAAGCAATTGCAACGCGAATATATGGTGCAGACGGTGTTGACTATACCACTAAAGTCGAAAAAGAGATAGCGAACCTTGAACGTCTAGGTTTTGGAAATCTTCCTATCTGTATGGCCAAAACCCAATACTCGCTTACAGATGACCCGTCAATTCTCGGGAGGCCTTCAGATTTTAGGATTACGGCGAGTCAAATAACAGTTTCGGCAGGAGCAGGCTTTATTGTGGTATCAACTGGCAACATCATGAAAATGCCAGGATTGCCAAAACTTCCCTCTGCTGAAAAAATTGATGTAGATGAGAACGGGAAAATATCAGGATTGTTCTAGTCGAGAGCTGACGATTAAGTCAGCTTTCAAACATTATGAACGGCACCAAATAAAGTGTGTACAAATAAACGGTATGTGCTATACTAAATATAAATTTTATATTTATAGTGCACTCTAATAAGGAGAGTATTGAATGAATTCTGAAAAATCAGAAATATTTGTCGTTTCAGATTCAATAGGTGAAACTGCTGAACTGGTGGCACAAGCCGCAAAAATTCATTTTAATGATGCGGTTCAAGATATCAAAAAGTTTTCATTTGTTATTGACAAAGAGCAAATGGACGAAATAATGTTACTTGCTAAGGGAAGAAAATGCCTCGTATTGTATACTTTGGTTATGGACGAACAAAAGGAGTATTTTAAAAAAATAACGGAAGATAACAACATATTAGCCATAGATTTGCTCGGACCGATTATGGAAAAATTGACAGTGCTTACAGGGGTCAAACCCAAAAGAGAAGCTGGATTGAATCGTAAGCTGACAGCAGATTACTTTGACAAAATAGAGGCTATTGAATTTGCGGTAAAATATGATGATGGTAAAGACCCAAGGGGATTCAAGAAGGCGGATGTGGTTTTGATTGGAATCTCTAGAACTTCAAAGACACCTTTGAGTTTATATCTTGCCAACCGAAACTACAAAGTCGCAAACCTGCCTCTAGTGCCAGAAGTTAGACCAGCAGAGGAATTATTTAAAATACCTGCAAGTAAAATCATTGGGCTGACTAACAGTCCAGAAGTATTAAACAGCATCCGAAGGGAAAGACTAAAAGATATGGGTGTAAAAACACAGTCATCATATGCAGATCTAAATAGAATCCTTGAAGAACTTGATTATGCGGATACTATTTTCAATCAGCTAAAATGTCCCGTTATCGACGTGTCTCAAAGAGCGATAGAGGAGACTGCCAGTATTATCATGTCAATTATTAAATAATATGAGACTATAAATCGTGAGGAGGTTCAAATGGATAAAAAGTGGGTATATTTGTTTGATGAGGGAAATGCAAGCATGAAGAGTCTGTTGGGAGGCAAAGGGGCGAATCTATCAGAGATGAATAGCATTGGACTACCGGTACCACCTGGAATGACAGTGACTACGGAGGCTTGTTTAGCTTTTTATGAGAACAACAAAGAAATGTCAGAAGAGATGGTTGTACAAATTCACAACAACTTGCGCGTGATTGAGGAAAAAATCGGGAAAAAGTTTGGAGATAGTGAGAATCCACTGCTAGTATCTGTTCGGTCTGGAGCTGCTGTTTCAATGCCAGGAATGATGGATACAATACTAAACTTGGGACTCAACGACGAAGCAGTTGTTGGAATGGCAAAAAACACAGAAAATCCAAGATTTGCATACGATAGCTATCGACGGTTCATACAAATGTTCAGTGATGTGGTGTTATCTGTTCCTAAATACTTATTTGAAAAGCCTCTAGAGGATATAAAAATTTCAAATAATTACACAAGCGATACTGAGATAACAGCTGATCAGCTCATTGATTTGGTCAACAGTTACAAAAAAATCTATTTAAAGGAAGTGGGTGAAAGCTTTCCACAAGATCCATTTGTACAATTGAAAATGGCTATTGAAGCAGTATTCAGATCTTGGAACAACGCCAGGGCAATCACATACAGAAACATACATGGGCTATCACATAAAATGGGGACGGCTGTTACAGTTCAATCCATGGTTTTTGGGAATATGGGAAATGACTGTGGGACAGGTGTGGCCTTTAGCAGAAATCCTGCAACAGGCGAAAAGAGACTTTTTGGAGAATTTTTGATGAATGCTCAAGGCGAGGATGTGGTTGCGGGGATACGAACGCCTTTAAACATTGAAGAATTAGGTCAAGTAATGCCAAGTGTCTTTCAACAATTTGTAGAGATAACAAATAAGCTGGAAAATCATTACAAAGACATGCAAGATATTGAATTTACGATAGAAAAAAGCCAGTTATACATTCTTCAGACAAGAACAGGGAAAAGGACGGCTGAAGCTGCATTGCGATCAGCTGTTGAAATGGTAGAGGAAGGATTAATCAGTCAAGAAGAAGCCATTATGAGGATACAACCTTCAACTCTGGATCAGTTGTTGCATCCTACTTTTGATTCAAAAACAATGGATGCAGTCAAAGAACTGACAAAAGGATTGCCAGCATCACCAGGAGCAGCTACCGGCAAAGTGTATTTCACAGCAAAGGAAGCGGTTGTAGCCACCAAAAATGGCGAATCCGTCATATTGGTTAGAAAAGAAACCTCTCCCGAAGATATTGAAGGGATGAATGTGGCCAAAGGGATATTAACTGCAAGAGGAGGAATGACATCGCATGCAGCCGTTGTGGCAAGAGGAATGGGGAAATGTTGCGTAGCAGGTTGTGATGAGGTCAAGGTAGATGAAGAAAACCGTCAATTCTCAATTAGAGGGGAGGTATTCGAAGAGGGTTCGGAGATTTCATTGGATGGAAGCACAGGCAAAGTTTATCGTGGTGTCATAAAAACAATGGAACCCAATCTTTCAGGCAATTTTGGGAAACTAATGGCATGGGCGGATAAGATAAGAAATTTGGATATAAGAACGAATGCCGATACACCAAAAGACGCATCTACAGCAGTGCGTTTTGGTGCGGAAGGGATTGGACTCTGTAGAACAGAACACATGTTTTTTGATGAAAAAAGGATTCCAGTGGTAAGAAGAATGATTCTGTCCGATAGCGTTGAAAAGAGACAAACTACTTTAGAAGAGCTTTTGGTTTTTCAAAAGGAAGATTTCAAGGCTATCTATCGCGTTTTGAAAGACAAACCTGTAACCGTAAGATTACTGGATCCGCCATTACATGAGTTCTTGCCAACAGAAGAAGAAGACATATTAAAGCTGGCAGAGCAAATGAAAGTATCTGTCTCAACATTGAAAGAGGTAATCAGTGATTTGCATGAGTTTAATCCAATGTTGGGACATAGAGGGTGTCGATTGGCAATTACATATCCTGAAATAGCGGTCATGCAAACGAGGGCAATTATGGAAGCAGCGGTAGAAGTTAGTCAAGAGGACCAGTTGAGCATTATACCAGAAATCATGATACCTTTGGTGGGCATCACAAAAGAATTTGCATACCTCAAGAAAATTGTAGTTTCTACAGTTGAGCAAATATTTGATGAAAAACAACATTCTTTGGAATATTTAGTAGGAACCATGATGGAGGTTCCAAGAGCAACATTGATAGCAGACCAAATCGCAGAGATATCAGAATTTTTCTCTTTTGGAACAAATGACTTGACTCAGATGGGATTTGGATTCTCAAGAGATGATTCCGGGAAATTCATAAGTGAGTATATGGATAAAGAGATATTGCCATCTGATCCTTTCCAAACCATAGACCAGGAAGGAATTGGGAAATTAGTAGAAATGGGAGTGAAGCTTGGAAGGTCGACAAAGCCAAATCTAAAAATTGGTGTGTGCGGCGAACATGGTGGCGATCCTATGTCAATAGAGTTCTTTAATAACGTTGGGTTGGATTATGTGAGTTGTTCTCCTTACCGAGTACCTATTGCAAGATTAGCAGCAGCCCAGGCGGTGCTTAAAAAATAATTGAATGCCATCTACGACAAAACTGTTTAAATCGCTTTATGGTGGGTATAAATAGCATTGAGGTAGATGGTATGAATTATAATTGTAGAATAAAACTTAAAAGTGATTTGGGTTGCGCACGGGCGGCAATAAATGATATTCTGTTCGAGATCAATTCGTTTTTAGAAGAAGATAATAAATACGATTTGAAGCTTATGTTAAGCGAGCTAGTTAACAATGGCATTATTCATGGCAACAAAAATGATTCAAATAAAAGTATTGTCATTAGCCTTCAAATTAGTGAAGAATTCATCAAAGCATCTGTAATGGATGAAGGACAAGGTTTTGATTGGAAAAAACCGTTTATTCCAGAAACTGAGGATGAAAGAGGTAGGGGCTTGCTATTAGTTGCAGGAGTATCAGATACTTTTGAAATTAAAGGCAATCAAGTAATCGTTACAAAAAGAATCTAAAACCCATTTTCTAAATATAGAAAATGGGTTTGTGTTTTAAGTTAAGTTTTCCGCCATGCTTACAAGCTCATCGGACATTTGAGACAAAGATTGTGTAGAAGCACTGATTTCTTCTGTTGAAGCAGCTAATTGGCTCAGAATTTGCGATAGTTCTTGACTCTGGTCACTCACTTTATTGTTTTCTATCTTTAATTGTTCAAGAAGGTCATTAATTTGCTTTGTGGCATTGGTGCTGTTCTCGGCAAGTTCACCAACTTCATTTGCAACGACTTTAAAACCTTTTCCGGCTTCACCCGCGCGAGCAGACTCTATAGAGGCATTCAAGCCTAATAATTTTGTTTGACGGGCAATGTTATAAACTGTGTCCACAATTTTATCAGTTTGATTGACAGAATGAAGGTTTGTTTGAGAGATTTTCTCCATTTCCATGCCCAGAGATGCCACTTTCTCAAGACCAGATGCATTCTCCTGCATGGCCGCTGTTATTTGTTCAATAGTAGAAGAAAGATTTTGTGCCATTTGAATTAGCTTGTCTTTAGAATCAGTAGACTCCGCTACGATAACCGCACCTATTACATGATCGTTATCAAAGAGTGGAACAGCTCGACCAATGTATGGAATGCCATAGACTTCCCGTGAAACAGTTCTTGTGACAGGTTTTTTTGATTTAATAGCTTCCATTCCTACAGCGCCATCCTTCACAAGATCACCAACTTTTAAGTTCAGATCGATAGATCTACCTGGCGATGCAGCAACGATACGAGACTCGTCGCAAACAGCAATATTAAAATCAGCGGTTACCAGCTGTTGAAAAATTCCAATAAAATCACCAATAATACTCAGATGTTCTTTATTCATAATACCTCCTCAACTTGTTAGATGAACTAATAATTGCATAACGACATTATAACACTAAGGATAACGTTTTAAAAGGCAAAAATGGAGTTGATGTTAACGACTGTGACGAGAAATTGGCATGAAATAGGTTTGCTTAAGATATTGATGGTATTATAATGTAATGGTGTGGAGCGAAGATATCTTTGAATAGGAGTAGAAATGAAAGACAGTGTTTATGATAAAGGGCTACTAAATGGCCAATTGGTAGATATAGAAACCATCTATGATTTGTTGAATAAAGAAAGAGAAATGGTATATGAGGTCATCCGCATCATTGATGGGAAGCCTTTATTTTTTGAGGAGCATATTCGAAGACTGAACAATAGTCTGAAACTGATAGGATTACGGACTGCATTGTCAAGTCAGCATATAAAGGGAGTGATCCAATATTTGTTGGAACACTTCAACGAAAAAAACATTAATGTAAAAATAGCGTACTATGAAAATGGCGAAGCAAATTTAATTGTGTATGTATTAAGATCTCATTATCCGGCAGTAAAAAAATACCAGGAAGGGTATTATGCACTGCTGATGTATGAAGAAAGAGAGAAGCCTAATGCAAAAATTTTGGATAATCAACTTAGGTCTTTGATAAAAGAAATACTGAATGATGAAAATGCGGATGAATGTATCTTTGTTTCTGAAAAAGGAGAGATTCATGAAGGGAGTCGATCAAATTTATTTTTTGTAAAAGGAAGTATGATTATTACAGCTCCAGACCAGGGGGTCCTATTAGGAACGACTAGGAGCAAAATTATTGAGATTTGTGGGGTGAAAAGGATTCATCTTCAGAGAAGAGTGATTAGGCTAGAAGAGCTTACTTTTTTCGACGCAGCCTTTGTTACGGGGACTTCAATTGGTGTGATGCCAGTCAATAACATTGCTTCTATACCATATGCTTCTTCAAGCAACCGAATGGTTGAAAGAATGATGGAAGCATATGAAATGGAAGTCAAGCGTTACATTGCGACACATTGAATGCAACAAAAATAGGACAAAACGACCCGGGCAGGTCGTTTTGTCCTAAGCATAAATGCTTAAAAGGGGTATTGGGAATATATTTTGGCTATCGGGGGGATAACCAATCTCATTATAGCATAGCAATATTAGATTGGCAACCAAAAATATTAGCTGTAGACGAAATCGTTGATAGGAGCACAGGTAGGTGTAATATGATTTATTTAGACAACGCAGCGACCACTAAACCATTCAAAGATGTACTAGAACAAATGGTGCAGTATTATGAAGAATATTATGGGAACCCATCTGCTCTGCATGCTTATGGGCATGTATGTGAGAAAGCCTTAGATGGATTCAGAAAAGAATTGGCTGCATTTATTGGAGGCAATCCAGAAGAAGTTTTTTTCACTTCAGGAGGAACTGAAAGCAACGTCTTATCTATTAAAGGGCTGTTGGATAATTTGCCGTCAAACTCAGAGAAGATAATTGTGACAACAAGAGTTGAACACTCCTCAGTGATTCACACAGTAGAGCATATGACAAAAAAAGGATTTAATGTCATATACATTGATACGGATCATTATGGAAAGATCATTTTAGATGATCTAGAATCAAAACTAACAAATCAAGTTTCATTATGTGTCTTTAGTCATGTCAACAGTGAAACAGGAGCAATCCAGCCAATTGAAAAAATTTCGAAATTAGTTAAATCTTTTAATCGTAATATTAAGATACATATAGACTGTGTCCAGTCTTTTGGGAAATTAAATCTGGATGTAAGACGAATAAAAGCAGATACATTGTCTTTCTCTGGCCATAAAATTCATGGACCAAAAGGAATAGGCATTTTATACAAAAGAAAAAACGTTCGCATCTCACCCTTGTTTTATGGTGGGAACCAAGAAAACAGTTTGCGGCCGGGCACTGAAAACTTGCCTGCAGTGGCCGGTTTGATGAAAGCGGTGGAGTTTTTTCAAAAAAATCAAAACGAAGCATGGCATAGAGCTGAAAGACTTAGGGAAAGATTTAAGAAAGAATTAGAGAAACTAGATGGAATACGCTTCAACTTTGACAGCAAATCTTCTCCGTATATCATGAGTATAAGTATAAAAGATGTCAAAGGAGAAGTGTTGGTACACTTTATGGAGCAAGAAGAAATCTATCTTTCCACTGGATCTGCTTGTTCGTCAAAGCTGTCTTCAAGACATAAAGTGATATCACATGTGGTTAAAGATCCATCTTATGTTGATGGAACAGTTAGAATTAGTTTTGGCATCCTAAATGGGGAAGAAGAAATTGAAATAGCAGCAAAAAAAATGAAGGAATATGTAAAAGAAATCCGTAGAGTGATAAGAGGTAAATAACTATGTATAATTCAATAGCGATGAGTTTGGGAGAAATGGTTTTAAAAGGAAAAAACAGAGGTGTTTTTGAGCAACAGCTGAATAGACAAATACAAAAAGTGATCTCAAAAGAAGGATTGGAGCTATATCGTGACAGAGGAAAAGTGTTTGTCGACACCAACAATCCAGAAACAGTGGTTCAAGAACTGACTCGAATATTTGGGATCGTATATGTGACACCTTGTATGAAAATTGTTACGGATATGGATGAAATAGAAAAGAAAGTGGTTGATTTTGTCGTTGAAAAGATGAAAGAAAAACCATATCAAACATTCAAAGTGCAATGCAATCGAGGAAATAAGTCTTTTCCAATAAAGTCACCCGAAATGAGTAAGCGTCTAGGGGCAGTGATTTTAAAAAACACAAATAATTTGACAGTTGATGTTCATCATCCGGAGCTTATGGTATATGTAGATATTCGTACACACACCTACATATATAGCGAAAAAATAAAAGGAGCTGGAGGACTTCCTATTGGAAGTAATGGCCATGCCTTGGTGTTATTGTCGGGAGGAATAGATAGTCCTGTGGCGGCATATATGGTTGCAAAGAGAGGAGTAAGATTGACATGTATCACGTTTCATGCCTATCCTTTCACAAGCCAACGGGCTAATGACAAAGTTAAAGAGCTCACTCAGCAGCTGACAACTTTTTGTGGAGACATTAATTTGTATTCTGTCAATTTGCTTGAAGTATATAAAGCCATTAGAATGAATTGTAAGGAAGAAGAAGCGACCATCTTAGCAAGAAGATTTATGATGCGGATTGCTGAAAAAGTAGCCCAGTCAGAAAAGATAGACTTTCTCGTTACAGGCGAGAGTTTGGGGCAGGTGGCTAGTCAAACTGCCCAGTCTTTGAAGGTTGTAGATGCAACGACAAATGAGTTAGTTCTCAGGCCATTAATAGGAATGGACAAAACCGAGATCATTAATATTGCTAAAGGGATTAATACATATGAGATCGCTATACAACCTTACGAGGATTGTTGTTCTGTTTTTTCACCTAATCATCCGTTGACAAAACCCAAGATCGACCGAATAGAAACATCAGAAAGAAAACTTGCAATTGAAGAGTTAGTAAGAGAAGCAATTGATTCTATGGAAAAAGAACGACTGAATTAGGAGGAGACATGTTAGGCATTGTTTTAGAAGGTGGTGGCGCAAAAGGAGCTTATCAGCTAGGCGTATGGAAATATCTTAAAGAAAGAGAGATTCATTTTGATGGTGTAGTAGGCGCATCTATAGGAGCATGTAATGGAGCTGCTTTAATTATGGATGATTATGAAATGGCAGAAAGGGTCTGGTTGAACATGCCAGATATGTACAAAAACAATGATACAACTCTAGATTTGAGTAATGAAACCGTTGATTTTAACGACATGGCATCCCTGGAAAAAAACTTCATTGAAAAAGATGGCCTTGATGCTTCACAGAATCTACAATTGCTAAAGAAAGTCATTGATGAAAAAAAGATTCGAGAATCAGGCAAAGCCTTTGGAATAACTACCTATAATTTGACGGATGAAAAACTTGAAGAATTGTTTATTGAAGAGATCCCAGAAGGAAGACTTTATCGTTATATAATGGCTAGTTCATTTTTAATTGTTTTTAAAGCGTTTGAAATAGAGGGAAAGTATTATTTGGACGGTGGCTACTTTAATAATCTACCGATTAATATGCTTGTTGAAAAAGGCTTTAAAACGATTATTTCAGTCAGGCTAAGACCTGAGGAGTTTGACTATTCGGCTTACAAAGGTGTTAATATCATAGAGATTAAACCAGAGGAATCTCTTGGAGGAACGTTGCAATTTGAATCGAGCTTGATAAAGAAAAACATCCAATTAGGTTACCTGGATGCAAAAAAAGCATTAAAAGGAAAAGTGCTTATTTAACGCTTTCAATGCCTCTGTTAGCAAGCTGATCAGCTTTTTCATTCAAAGGAACACCTGCATGGCCTTTGACTTTTACAAAGGTAATATCATCAAAGCTTTCAATTAAGTCAATAAGTTCAATCCAAAGAGTTTTGTTTTTCACAGGCTCTTTTTTTGACGTTTTCCAATTATTCTTCTTCCAGGTTTTGTACCATTTCTGATTGATGCAATTAACAATATAAGCTGAGTCAGAGTGAACAATTGTTGGGAGGCTTCTGTTTTTAACCAAAGAAAGGGCTTTTATTACAGCGGTCATTTCCATAATGTTATTGGTTGTGTTTTTGCTACCACCATAGATTTCTTTGGTAGCATCATTAAATTGCAAGACAGCACCATAACCACCTATATTCTCATTTTCTTGATTGTTCGAACAAGCACCGTCGGTATAAATGATAATTTTGTTTTGCATAAGTTACCTCATTAAAATATTGATGATCTCGGAATATATTTTCTCAGGATGCTGCTTCCACTTAGCCGCTATTTTTTTTGCCAAGTCTTCAGTTGGAACGTTTAGAGATAGGTTAAAAAGTGTGACTGTATTTTCAATAGATTGCAAAATAACGGTAAAATCTTGATCTTTTCTTTGGTAATAATGTGAAAAAATTTCTTGATCCCTCTTAGTTTTTTTTCGCAATGAATGCAAAGAAGCATCAACTATTTCTCTAAAAGAGATCGGAATCTTATGTATGAACATTTCCAAAGTGTTAGATCCTTCTTCGGTTGCGACATAAGTTTCTTTCCCTTGGTTGAATTCTTTACGGATAAATGAGTCTTTGTTCAATTCAACAATGATTTCTTGCAACGTAAAATAATCCAAAATGTTTTTTTCTAGAACAAATCTTGTCAATTCCATGTTGGAGATTGGAACATTCATGGATCCTAATATATAAAGAATTTTTAGTTTAGTTTGAGCTAATCGATTACCACTCTCAAGCATAATTTCATCACCTGCAGGATATTATAACACTTATGCATTGTATTTTCTATTGTTTGTTATGGAAGAAGATGGATAAATTGGATCTCTTATGGTATATTAAATGGTATCATAGCAATAAAAAAAGGAGTCGAGGGCATAAAATATGAAAAGAATTTTACTGATTCTCTTCCTGACACTATTTGTACTATTAGGATGTAGCGCAGATAAGGAAAATGAAATAATAGAAACGTCTCCCGAAAAACAGGAATCCGATGAAGGACCAAAAGCGCAAGACCCAGAAGAATCACCGATTGAAGAAATTAAAGAAGAACCAATAGACGCTTTGACGCCAGAAGACTATGTAGACTTGACTGTGAAACCTAATGAAGTTGGAAGGGTTATGGTGTTGATGTATCATAGCATTGGAGAGCAGGATAGTGCATGGGAAATAACACCAGAGTCTTTTAGAAAGGATCTGACCTACTTGTACGAGAATGATTACAGACCTATTTCGCTTGAAAAATTTGTAAAAGGTAAAATCGACACCCCAGCAGGTTACACACCGGTCATTCTAACTTTTGATGATGGAAATCAAAACAATTTCAACGTATGGGAAGAAAATGGAGAAATGATAATTGATCCTGACAGCGCAGTAGGTATCATGAATGAGTTTAACGAAAAGTATGAAGATTTCAATGTAACAGCTACTTTTTACTTGTATGGACTCAATCCTTTTAGACAACAAGAGTACGTAGAATATAAATTAAACTATCTCATAGAAAACAACTATGATATTGGCAATCATACATTTAATCATGCAAGGTTGATCAATAGCGAATCAGCTCATGAAGTACAGAAAGAATTGGCAGAATTGGTAATATTTATCAATCAACACCTCCCAGAGTACGAAGTTAACACATTTGCTATTCCGTATGGGCAGAGCCCTCCAGGAGATTTGAGACAGTACTTGATGGAAGGGGAGTATGATGGTGTCAGCTACCATAACATAGCAGTTCTCGAAGTTGGGTCTCATCCTTCATTTTCTGTTTATGACAACAGATTTGATTACACATCAATCCCTCGCATAAGAGCAAGTAGCACAGAAGACAATATGGAGTCAGAAGAATGGTTTGAATATTTTGAAAAAAACCCGCACTTCAGATTTGTTAGTGATGGTTATCCAGATGTCATAACGGTTCCTGAAGACATGTCAGATCTATTGAATCCTTTGGACTGGCCCGATAAGCAAGTCTACATTTATGAGGAGGGAGTGCAATGAATCCAGAAATATTGGTAGTAGCAGCTTTTTTCACAATTATAGTCAGCATACAATTCACTTTGAACAAAATTTTGATAGAGCTGAGAAGTTTGAAAAAGAGTTTGAGAACAGCTCAGCAGTTCTATGAGGATCAAAGATGAGTTATACAGAGTTTTCAACGGTGTATGATGACTTAATGCAAGATGTGCCATATGAACGTTGGGCAGACTATATCATGAAAAAAATCGGTCCAATGAAAAGTGTCATTGAGGCAGCTTGCGGAACAGGCAATGTGACTGAGCTATTAGCAAAAAATGATTATAAAGTGACAGCATTTGACCTATCGGAAGAAATGCTTGTAAAAGCATATGAAAAAGTTGGAAGGAAAACTCATGTAGAGTTACTGAAATCGAACATGACTGATTTTGCGGTGGATAAGACTTTTGATGTAGCCATCTGTTGTTGTGATGGATTGAATTATCTCTTGACAGAAAAAGAGGCGAAAGACTTTTTCAGAAAAACATGGGAACACCTGAATGATGAGGGGACACTTATATTTGATTTCAGCACACGCTATAAATTCGAAAAAGAGCTTCAGGATAAAACAATTGTAAGTGAAGAAGGCTCTGTTTTCATGGTATGGGAAAATAGTTTTGATGTGAACTCAAAATTGTACCAAATGAACCTTACCTTTTTTGTAGAAGAAGAGAATGGCTTATATAAGAGAATTGACGAGCAACAAACGCAAAGACCCTATACGATCAACGAAGTGGTTTCTTTGCTCGAATATGTAGGCTTTAACAGGATTGAAGCATTTGATGATTATTCGGATCGTCAGGCGGGTCCAAAGACTCAACGCGCAACATTTGTTTGCAGAAAGGAGAAATGATGACTTATTTAATTAGAGGAATAGACAAAGATATCACTTTTAGATTTTTTGCGGTAGACACCACTCAAGTTGTTGAAAAAGCGCGAGAATATCATCAAAGTTCGCCTGTGGCAACGGCAGCATTGGGACGATTGCTAACAGCAGGACTGATGGTAGGAGCGACACTGAAAAATCAAGAAGATAAAGTAACACTCAGAGTAAATGGTGGCGGACCACTTGGCACCCTCATTGTGACAGCAAATAATGAAGGACATGTGAAAGGATATGTGGCTAACCCGAAAGCTGAAGTGCCAATCAGATCAGACGGTAAATTGGATGTGGGCTCAGTTGTTGGGCAAGACGGAATGCTTCAAATGATAAAAGATATGGGCCTAAAAGAACCCTACTCAGGCAGTTCACCACTTGTTTCCGGTGAGATTGGAGATGATTTGGCGTCTTATTATTTCTTTTCTGAACAACAACCAACTGTGGTGGGAGTAGGTGTGTTGGTGGATAAAGATAGAACAGTAAAAAGTGCTGGTGGTTTTATGCTGCAATTAATGCCAAACCTTAATGACGATGAAATCAAGAAAATAGAAGGAACAATTGGGCAAATAGAAGGGATCTCCAACTATTTTGAAAAAGAAGAAGACATTGAGACAATTGTAAAACAATTATTGCCAGACTTTGAACTGACCATCACTGAAAAAACCCCAGTGGCATACAAGTGCGACTGTTCAAGAAAGAGAATGGAAGAGGTATTGATTTCACTGGGAGAACAGGAATTGGAAGAGATTCTAAAAATGGAAAACAAGGCAGAAATTTCATGTCATTTCTGCAACAAAAAGTATTTATTTGGAGAAAATGAGCTGAGGAGCATGTTGGATGACATAAGAAGGCAAGGTGATTGCCATCATTGCCATCATTGATTATAGAGCAAGTGAGTTGCTGAGGAACAACCTAAAAAAGCACTGTTATAAAGTCATAATGACGAGACCAAGCGTTAATTTGAGTTGCCTAATTAATGGGCATCCGGATATGCAGATGATGCGATATGATGAGCAAACAGTGATAGTATGTCCCGAAGCTTATCTATTACTTAAGTCAGAATTGACCCCTTACGGGATAAAGGTAATAAAAGGAGACAACAATCCATCACCTATCTATCCTGATAATATTTTATACAATGCGGTGATGGTCAACCAACATTTGATTCACTTGCTTAAAAAAACTGATTCAAGAATCATTCAACAAATCAACAAAGACGGTTGGCATACAATGCCTGTTAAGCAAGGTTATTCAAAGTGTTCAATTCTACCTATTGGCGATCAGGCAATGATAACAGCCGACAAGCATATCAGTATTAAAGCTTCAAGCAAGGGAATAGATTGCTTGCTCATCCGTCCTGGTTTTATTGGTCTTAATGGTTATGAGTACGGTTTTATTGGTGGGGCGGCGGGATGCATGGATGAACAAGTGTTTTTGACTGGTCACTTAGACAATCATCCAGACAAGGCGGAGATTATTAAATTCATTAAAAAACATGGCAAAGAAATCATTTATTTGACTCAAAAGCCAGCTTATGATTATGGAACGATCATTCTACTGAAAAGGAGAAACCATGAAGAAAGTATTTTTAGCTGAACTAAAAGAAAACGATAAAGTAGACGACTTTTTCATTCTGAAAAACACAGATGCAAAAACAGATAAGAATGGCAACTATTATTTAGACTTGTTGATTGGAGACAAATCTGGAGATATGATTTGCAGGAAATTCAGAGCAACCAACGAAGAAATCGAAAGAGCTATCACAGGTAATATCCTCAGAATCAAAGGGATGGTTAAAGAGTATAATGGAAGTAAAAATCTGAATGCGATTGCCATTGAAGTGCCTCATGAAGAACTGGATTTCGAAGCAACCGACTTTGTAGCAGCAGCTCCTATTCCTCCAGATATAATGTTAGAAGAGATAAAGAATTTTATAAAGAAGATAAAGGACAAGGACATCAAGAGCTTGGTGATCGAAATTTATAAAATCAGCAAGGACAAACTGATGTATTATCCTGCTGCTAAATCCAATCATCATGCGGTAAAAAGCGGATTGTTATTCCATATGTTGAGAATGCTGAAATCCGCAGAAGCTCTTAGTCAGGTGTATGAGAATTTAAATATGGATTATTTGTATGCAGGGATACTGTTGCATGACATCTGCAAACTTGATGAGATGGATGCAGATGAACAAGGTGTAGTTGGAGACTACACAATGGAAGGGAAACTTCTAGGACACATCATAATGGGGATCAAACAAATTGAAAAGACGGCAGAAAGATTAGATATAGAAAGAGAGACAGTTGTGTTGCTTGAGCACATGATTCTATCACATCATTATCACCCGGAGTATGGAAGTCCCAAGAAGCCGATGTTTTTAGAAGCGGAATTACTCCACTATTTAGATATCTTAGATGCAAGAATATATGATTTTCAAAATGCGCTTGAAGGCGTCCAACCGGGCCAATTTTCTGATCGAGTATGGGTTTTAGACAATCGGAATGTATACTGTCCAATACTTGGGGGAAACAATGCAGGGCATGAAGCAAACAATATAAAAAACAACCAGTCTAGCATAAAAAAACAAGATGAGTTACAAATGAAATTGGAAGCGGATGGGAAATGAAAGTAAAATTGATTTTAGGGCCATATGGATCTGGTAAAACCAGAACGATGTATGATGAGATTAAGAAACAATATAAAGATTTGAACAACAATTGCTTGCTTATTGTCCCAGAACAACTGACTTACCAGAAAGAAAAAGATTTGATAGAACACCTCGGCACAAAAGGCTTACTTAATGTTCAGGTCATGTCGTTTAAGCGTCTTTCATACATGATTTTGGAAGAAATTGGTGGAATAAAGCGGGAAAGGCTTGACACTTATGGAAAACACATGTTGGTGGGCAAAATCATAGAAGAACTAGAAGAAGAACTTGTTGTGTATAATCGAAACAAAAACAGAAACGGCATCGTTTCTGAGATCTTGAGTTTAGTAGATGAACTAAAAGAGAGTGGGGTTTCTAGTGAGTTTCTAAAATCAGCTTCTCAGGTTATCCAGGACGACACGCTTAACAATAAAATACATGATATTACTAAAATTTATGAGGTGTTGACAGATAATATTCAGAATCTTTATCTTGATGAAATCGACCTGATAGAGTTGGCGTCTACGCAGTTGAAAAACTCGAATTATTTCAAAAATACTTGGGTATATATAGATGAATTTTTGGATTTTAGCCAAAATGAAATCAACTTTATCAAAGCTTTATCTCTGCAGACATTAGAAACACATATCACATTAAATATGAATTCTTTTGAAAAAGATCCTTACCAGTTATTTGAGATTGTGACTCAGGTCGTTTCGAAAATAAGAAGGATGGTAGAGGAAACAGGTGGCATTCTTGAAGAGATAGAGATGGCATCAACGGAGTTCAATAATAATGATAGAAATTATCTAGCTGAGCATTTTTTCTCCATAGACAGAAGACCTTACCAGGGATACCCGGAAAATATTTTTCTGAATTATTCAATTAACCCCGTTGAAGAAGTTGAAGCGGTAGCAGAAACAATTATTCAATATGTCCGAGATGATAAACGTCGATGGAAAGAGTTTCAAGTTGTGGTTGGACACGAGATGCTAGAGAATGGAATTATTGAGAGGGTGTTCAAGGAATACAATATACCCTTTTTCCAAGATGTAAAAAGGCCAATAACAGCACATAGTTTAGTCAAAATGATAGAGGCCTTGATTGACATCGTTCAGTTTCATTATAAGCTGAAAGATGTTTTTAAGTTTTTGAAATGTGGTTTTACAGACTTGTCAGATGAGGACATCGAAACATTTGAAAATTATGCAAGAAAATATGGAATAACTGGGTCTAAATGGTTTAAGCCCCTTAGATCAACGGTAGATTACGAGGATCGATTTGAAAGAACTCGAATTTATATTGTATCCATTCTATCTGGATTGGAAAGAATAAGATACAAGAGTTCAATAATAAACAATATAGAGTGTTTAACAAAAGTACTACAAAAACTGAATTGCTTTCATAAAATCAACCAACAAACATTGATATTTAAAGAGAATCAACAGTTTGAGAAGGCATATGAGAATTCTCAAATATGGAATGCTACGATGACTGTGTTTGATCAAGCTTCAAAGATATCTGGAGATAGACCGATTAGTTTAGAAGGATTTCGAGAGCTATTGAGAACCGGTTTTGAAACGTACAAGTTGAGCATTATACCACCTGTCGAGGACTGTGTTTTTGCAAGCATACCTGGAAGAGTAAGTGAAAAAAAAGCATTTATTTTTGTTATAGGCCTAAATGAAGGATCTGTGCCTAGAAATTATGCAGACAAGGGAATTTTCCTTGATGAAGATCGTCAAACATTGAGATCTCTTGGTGCAAACATTCATCACTATGCCTACGAAATTGAGAAAGAAAAACTAGAATTTTGTCACATGCTTCATAGGTGTAATGAGAAAATTTTCATGTCTTTTTCAATGAGTGATTTAGAGGGGAAAACTTTGCGTCCTTCTATTTTTGTTGATCAATTAAAGGCATTGTTCCCAAATTTAAGAATAATAGGTGGATTGGTAAAAGAAGAAGAAATCTCTGAGTCAGAAAAAATTGCTTTAAGACAGCTTGGGGTTGCTATCCGGGAAAAAAAAGGTTTTATTGATGAAAATGGAGATAGGTCGCAACTCTATCAGTGGTTTGCACTAAATAGAAAAGAAATCCATGAACTAATTGTTCAAGGGATTACTTTTAAGAACGAAATTTCAATTAAAGACAAAGCGCTGATGCAACAGCTATATAATCCCCCATTATTAATATCCCCAAGTGGAATAGAAAGTTTTAATAGTTGCGCATTTAAATACTTTATTGGGAATGGAATAAAGCCTGAGCAAAGGAAAGAATATAAAGTTGATTTTATGGATGCGGGCAATATCTACCATAGGACATTAGAACGAGTCACAAAAAAAATGATTGACGATCCTAACTACAAAAACCAACAAGAAAATGTTTTGAAAACCGACATTGACAAATTTGCAGAAGATTCAATACAAGAATTGGATGATGGAAGACAAGTATTTGGGCACAGCGCCAGGAATAGTTATTACAAAGAAAGAATAAAAAAGACGGCATGTGTTGCTGGATACAACATGATTAGACAAGCTCAAAGAAGCGAGTTTAAACCAGTGCTGACAGAAGTAGCCTTTGGGTTAGAGGATGATTTGCTTAAGCCCATAGAAATAATCGAAAAAGACAAATTAATAGGATATGTGATCGGAAGGATTGATAGGATAGATGTTTGTTATGATGGGGAACGGTTGTTGACAAATATAATTGATTACAAGTCTTCGAAAAAAAACATCGACCTTTCAAAAGCAATAAACGGTCTTGAAGTACAATTAATGGTCTACGTGGATCTTACTTTAAATCATTCTGATAAGTTGTTTGGTCAAAACACTACATTTGGAGGCATGTTTTATTTCACAGTGGATGAGCCTGTGTTAAATGATGAAAGCAGCAACAATGATTTTGAAGAAGAGGTTTTGAAGTTTTATGCTTTAAAAGGATATGTGAACAACCAACTTGATGTAGTCAAAAAAAACGATCAAAACATTGAGAAAGAAAAAGCCTCTACAGTTCTTAATGGGATAAAGTTGAAAAAAGATAATAGCTTCACAGCCTCCTCTAACGTGATAGATGAAGAGACGATGCGCCAACTAACTGATCAGATTAAGACGAGAATAAAAGAATCTATTAACAGAATATTGGATGGAGATGTTCAGTTGAATCCATTCAAATATGGAGAAACGACACCGTGCACATATTGTGAATTTATAAGTGTTTGTCAATTCGATACCACGTTGGCTAAAAATCAATATCGAAGGATAAAGAAGGAAAAAGACAAGGATATTATTGAGAGAATTTCAAAGGATAAAAGGAAATGATATGAACTGGACGAACGAACAAAAAGAAGCAATTGAATCTAAACATGCCAATATATTAGTCTCAGCAGCAGCTGGATCAGGTAAGACAGCCGTACTGGTTGAAAGAATCCTTTCAATGATAATTTCTGAAAAAATCAGCCTCGATCGCCTGTTGGTTGTCACATTTACAAATGCCGCCGCTTCCAATATGAAAGAAAAAATTCAAAAGGGTATCATCCAAGCACTAGCTTTACCTAATGCGGACATCCCTTTTTTGCGTGAGCAACTGAACAAATTATCAACTGCTAATCTATCAACAATTCATGGGTTTTGCTTTAACATGTTGAGAAGGTTTTTTCACATAGCAGAAATTGATCCCAACTTTAAAATTATGAATGGACATGATGGAGATATTTTGCTAGAGGAAGCGATTGAAGAAGTAATGGAGCATTATTTTCAAAATGAGGATGATCATTTCATTGCATTTATGGATGCCTATAGTGATAGGAGAGGGGATGAATCCATAAAAAATCTAGTTAAGTCGATTTACCGTGATACTTTAAGCTATGTAAATGGAGTAGCTTGGTTTAAAGAAAGCATAGAATCGCTGGATCAACCATTAGAGGAACTTGATAATAGCCAATGGGCAATGATTTTAAAACAAGAAGCAATTGAGTTGTTGGGCTATTGCAAAGAGGTGATAGAGAAGGCCATATCAATATGTCCTCAGGAATTTCCTTACTATGAGGCGATTTCACAAGACTTGGAAGATATCAATCATTTATATATCGGTTTATCACAAGGAATAGATGAATTCTTGAACAGATTAAGAAACCTTGATCACATGAAGTTGAAACCCATTAAAAAAGAGCATAAGATAGAGTTTGGAGAAGCGCTAGGAGAGGAGATAAAGGCTTATCGAGAGAGTTATAAAGACTCGGTGGTTAAAGCAAATAAGGCATTCCCGTTCAGCGATACAAAAGTCTTAGGAATTGAGATGAGACAAACCTACCCTGTTATGAAAGCACTTAGCAACTTGTTAGAAGCAGTACATCATAAGTACCAAGAAGCTAAAGGAATGAAAAAATCATTGGACTTCAGTGATGCAGAGCATATGGCAATGAAAATACTGGAGTTTGATGAAGTAAGAGAGTATTACAAAAAACGATTCCAGTTTATTTTTATAGATGAATACCAAGATACGAATGGTGTTCAAGAAGGGTTGATTAATCACTTGTCAAAAGGAGACAATCTATTTATGGTGGGTGATATTAAACAGAGCATTTATAGATTCAGACAAGCTGACCCAACCATATTTATTGAGAAATATGAGAACTATGGTCAGGGTGACAATAAAAATAAATTGATTTTACTCAACAAGAATTTTAGGAGCAGAAAAGAAATTCTAGAATTCATTAATAACCTGTTTGGTATATTAATGAGGAAAGGCACCGCTGAAATAGACTATGATAATCGGGCGCGCCTCATATCAGGCACTCATTTTCCTGCCGATGATGGAGCGGTTGAGATAGATATCATTGAAAGCAAACCAGATGAAGGCATTGAAATTGATATTAAGGAAATGAAGGCGGCACAACTTGAAGCGAAGCATGTAGCTAATAGAATTGAGACATTGATTGGCCAAACAACATACGATCCTGCAGAGGCGAATAGAAAACAAATCAGCTATAGTGATATGGTCGTATTGGTTAGGTCGTCTGCTAGATGGGGGAGCATTTTCGAAGAGGTTTTCAATGAGAAAGGCATTCCATTTTACTCAGAGGCGAATAATAATTATTTTGAGAGCACAGAGATAGAGGTGACTGTCAATTTATTAAAATTATTAGATAACAAAAGGCAAGACATTCCGCTTCTAAGTGTCATGAGATCGCAAATTGGCAAATTTAGCATAGACGATATGGTGAAAATCCGTTTACAAAGTCGAAACACAAGTTTTTTCAATGCATTATGCTCTTATAAGGAGAATAAGAATGATCACCTAGCTTTCAAGATCAACCAGTTTATTTCGCGTTTGAATGGTTGGAAAGAACAATCAAAGAATTCAAGAATTAGTGATCTTCTTTGGGATATCTTGATGAAAACCGACTATTTTTATTTTGCAGGAATGTTGCCTAATGGTTTGATCAGACAAGGTAATTTGAGATTGTTAATAGAACGTGCTTCTCAGTATGAGCAGAATGGGAATACAAGCATTGTTGATTTCATTCAATATTTAGAGCGGGTTAAGAGTAGAGGAGGAGGAGATTTTTCTACAGCAAAGATCTTGGGAGAAAATGATAATGTTGTAAGAATGATGACCATTCACAAAAGCAAAGGACTTGAATTTCCAATTGTTTTTTGTTGTGGTTTGGGAAGAACATTCAATTTATCAGACTTAAATGATCCGATTATTACCAATAAAATATGTCGTGTTGCGCCAACATATGTGAACATTGAAAAAAGAACAAGGAAAATGACATTGCCTCAATACGCAGCTAAAATACAGATAAAAAAAGAGAATATTGCAGAAGAAATGCGAATTCTTTATGTAGCGTTTACAAGAGCGATCGATCGATTAATATTAGTAGGAACGATTCCAAAGTATGAAAATTGGGTTGAAAAATGCAGACAATCAATAATTGGTGAGTTCGCAATCAAAGGCAAACGGTCATATCTGGATTGGATTGGTATTGTTTTAAACCAGAATTCTCATAACCAATATGCAATCAATAGAATAACCCTCTCGGATTTGTATGAGGATACTTCAAGAGCTAAAAAAAACCATCAAAACTTAATTCATAATCTGATGAATTTGCCAGTGGATGAAGCGATGCAAAAAGAATTTCAAAGAAAATATAATTGGAGATATGAATACAAGACTGAAAACAATCTGCCGGGGAAACTATCGGTTACGGATATACAAAATATGTCAGTGGATAAAGTTGAAAGCATTCGATTCAAGACACCAAGTCTAAAAGACATTCCAACATACATGGGAAAAGAGGTGGGTTTTTCAGCAGCGGAAATAGGAACGATTCATCATGCCGTACTGCAATTAATGCCTTTAAGAGATGAAATGACTTTGCAACTCATTAAAGATGCTATCGGGAAAATGGTCGATAAGAAACTTCTGACTGAAGAGGAAGCAAAAGTAGTGGATGCTTCAAAGATTCTTGGATTCTATCTATCGGGAATTGGTAGACGAATGATTTCGGCAGAATACATAAAAAGAGAACAACCTTTTATAATAAAAAAGTCCGCCTCTCAGATACTATCAAACTCAAAATCAGATCAAGCAGGGGATGTTTTAATTCAAGGGATAATTGATTGTTTTTTTGTCGAAGGGGAAGAGATCATTTTAGTTGATTATAAGACGGATAGTATTTCTAATAGGGTAGATTGGTTGGCTTCGCATTATAAGAAACAGATTGAAATCTATAAGGAGGCATTAGAAACATTGACGGGAAAACCAGTCAAAGAGTCTTATCTATATTTGATTTCACATGGACAATCCATTAAAATGCTTTGAGAGAAAAAGGAACAACTCTATTGATTTGATTTAATAGGGTAGATAGATTATAATGAGATTAAGAAAGAACCTGCGATGTTCGAAGATCCATTTAATTCAACCGACATAGAATTTACGGGAGCTTGCGGTCTTTGTGTGGATGACGAACCTGCTGAGTCAGGATGTCAGAAGTATGGAGCAGAGCACCCACCTGCTTTGAGGCGGGTATGAATTAGTTGGACTACGGCAGAGCGGGTTTTGTTAGGCGGTAAAACAGATGTACGATTTTCATATACACTCAATCTATTCTCCAAATTGTCGTTATTCCATTGAAAAGATGACCAAACATGCAATCGAAAAGAAAATGCGATTGATTTATTTTGCTGATCATTTTGAACTTAACAATCAAAAAAATGAAGACATGACGTTTGATTTGAGTGAGTACAAAAAAGAGATTCAAAGAGTTAATAAAAAATACACAGGAATAGAGGTTTTGTCAGGTCTGGAATTAGACGCGGGTGAGCATCAACTTTCGCGCTTTAATCAAATGATCGATCCAATAAATCTTGATTTTGTGATTCTGTCAGTGCACAAAGTGGATGGGATATATTTAAATGAAGAGAGATGGGACTTGTGCGAGGACGCTTACAAACTTTATGAATCGTATTATTCAGAGGTCTTAAATAGAATAAAGGCCTTCGATAATTTTGATGCGCTAGGTCACTTGGACTTAATTGACAGATACCACAACGGGTACGGTGGAGGATTGGAATTCTCTAGATATAAAAATTTGATTATTGAGATATTAAGAAGGCTTATTCAAATGGATAAAGCATTGGAAGTCAACACAAATGGGTATCATACACAACTTAACAGACCTTTCCCTAAGACTGAAATATTAACACTATACAGAAAAATGGGAGGAGAAAAAATCATTATTGGATCAGATGCACATGTGCCACAAATGATAGGGTTCAGGCACAAAGGGGTGCTTAATACGTTGAAGAAGTTAGGATTCACTTATGTGACGATTTATCGAAAGAGGATTCCTCACATGGTGAGGATTTAGAAAGGAATAGCATGATAACCATATTTATAAAAGTCGTTATACTTGCATTGATTGGAGCAAGTATAGGTTATACCACTAATGTGATTGCCATAAAGCTGTTATTCAAACCGCATCAAAAGAAAGTGATTCCGCTATTAGGAATTACCATACAAGGTGTTATACCTAAAAGGCAAGAAGAAATAGCTGAAAGCATAGGTGAGATTGTTGAAAAAGAGCTGATAGACATTGAAGAGATTCTTGAGGGGTTTGTTACTGAAGATAGAATTTCTAAGATATCAGAGCAGATAAGCTTTAAGGCCAAACGTTTGATTTCTGCAAAAATAATGGAATACCCTCTTATGGCAGGCATTAAACCCCTGTTGATGACTTATATTGACAAATACATCAAAGAAGAAGGCGCTAATCAAATAAAGCAAATGATTTACGACGTAGGTGACCAAGCAAAAAGAGAAATTGATATTAGCAGCATTGTCTCAAACAAGATTGTTGAATTTGATCTAAAAAAACTTGAGATGATCATTTATGATATCGCCAAAAGAGAGTTGAGGCATATAGAGGTCTTAGGCGGGGTGCTTGGTTTTTTAATTGGGATCGTTCAAGGTATCATTGTGCATTTGTTTTAATGCTTGCGCAAACAAGAAAAATGCACTATACTAGGAATATTAAAAAATTAAATAATTTTGGGTGAAGGGTGAGGAAGTTTAGGCAACCGCATCTGGACAAGCCATTGGAGAGACTCAACATGAGCACCGAAGGGGAAAGCGTGACGGCAAAACTCTCAGGTAAAAGGACAATGGTGATGATGTTTATTAAGCGAGCCTTTTGGCTCGTATTTTATTTAGGAGGAACTATGAAAGCAGTCGTAACAATTATTGGAGAAGACAAAGTAGGGATAATATCAGCTGTGTCAAACATTCTTTCAAACTGCAACTGCAATATTTTGGACATTAATCAAACAGTTATGCGAGAATATTTCACAATGATCATGTTGGTGGATTTAGAAAAAATGACAATGAGTATGACGGAGTTACAAAATGAGTTCTCAGTTGTTGAAGAAGAAATGAAACTATCCATTCGTGTACAGAGAGAGGATATCTTTAAAAAAATGCATGAAGTGTAGGAGGAAGCATGATTAATAGAGACTATATAATGGAAACCATTGGCATGGTTGAAAAAAACAAGTTTGATATTCGGACAATCACAATGGGAATATCTCTCATGGACTGTGCACATGATGATGGAAAAACAAGCCGAATAAAAATATATGACAAAATAATGAAAAAAGCTGAGCATCTAGTAGAAGTAGTGGAGGCGGTAGAGAAGGAATACGGAATACCTGTTATTAACAAAAGGATCTCTGTGTCTCCTATATCTTTGGTTGCGGGAGCTTGTAATGACAAATCCTATGTGGGATTTGCGCAAATCCTTGACCGAGCCGCAACAGAGGTGGGTGTTGACTTCGTGGGCGGATTTAGTGCATTGGTTCAAAAAGGCTTCACAATGAGCGACAAAATTTTATTGGATTCCATTCCTGAAGCATTGGCGACAACAAATCGAGTATGTGCCTCTGTCAATGTAGCAACCAGTAAATCAGGAATTAATATGGATGCTGTCAAACGAATGGGAGAAATTATAAAAAATACGGCTTATCTCACCCGAGACAAAGACAGTTTAGGGTGTGCGAAATTGGTAGTATTTGCCAATGCGGTAGAAGACAATCCTTTTATGGCAGGAGCGTTTCATGGAGTTGGTGAATATGAAGCATCTATCAGCGTTGGGGTAAGTGGACCTGGTGTGGTTAAAGCTGCGTTGGAAGATGTTAAAAGGGCGTCCTTTGATCAAGTTTCTGAAACAATCAAACGAACTGCATTCAAAATCACCCGAGCGGGAGAAGTATTGGCTAGAGAAGTTTCGGAAAGGTTGAATGTGCCATTCAATATTATGGATTTATCTTTGGCCCCTACACCTGAGGTAGGAGATAGTGTGGCAAGAATTTTAGAAGAAATGGGTTTGGAACAATGCGGCGCTCATGGAACGACAGCAGCGCTCGCTTTATTAAATGATGCAGTCAAGAAAGGTGGGATAATGGCCTCTTCGCATGTAGGTGGATTAAGTGGTGCGTTTATACCGGTTAGTGAAGATGAAGGAATGATCGATGCGGTCAGAAAAGGAAGTATATCTTTAGACAAGTTAGAAGCAATGACTTGTGTCTGCTCTGTAGGACTAGATATGATCGCAATTCCAGGAGATACAACTTCCAGTACCTTATCAGCAATTATTGCGGATGAATGCGCCATAGGTGTAATCAACCACAAATCTACAGCAGTACGAATCATACCGGTTTATGGGAAGACCGTAGGAGAAGAAGCTTACTTTGGTGGATTGTTGGGGATGGCGCCGATCATTGGTGTCAGCAATTTGTCCAGTGAAGCTTTTATAAATAGGGGAGGAAGAATTCCTGCACCTATTCACAGCTACAAGAACTAGATTCAAAACAGGTGAAATAAATGGTATAATAAGTTAAAATTGATTTAGGAGACTGGTATGAACAAAACACCCTCAAGATATTTTGTTTTCGTAGGCTTGTTGTTTTCTTCAATGTCTTCTTTTTTCATCAGACTGATTGATGGGCCCTCGTTGACAGTAGCAGCCTACCGACTTGTGGCAGCATCTGCTTTTTTTATGGTTCCCTTTGTTCTTCAGATTAAATCAAATAAGAATTCTGCAACTATCATGACTAAAGCAGATGTGGCAATGTCAATAGCAAGCGGGTTCTTCCTGGCAGGACATTTTGCTACTTGGATTAGTTCGTTGGCCTACACCTCAGTTGCCAGTTCTACAGTATTGGTATCTTTAAGCCCAGTTTTTGTTGCAACTTTTAACAGGGTATTTTTGAAGGAAAAATTGAAACAGGCACATCTTGTGGGAATGGTAGTGGCATTGGCTGGTGCAATCATAATAGCGGACGGCGGGTTTAGATTGTCAAGATCAGCCCTACTGGGAGATTCTTTGGCTCTTTTAGGTGCTGTTTTTGTTTCAGGGTATATCATTATAGGAAGATACGTTCGCAAACAATTAGATCTTGTATCGTATGTTTTTATTACTTACGCTTCTGCAGCGGTTTTTTTGATACTGGTAGCCAGTCTTTCTGCAGGAGGAATGGCTTATGGAACCTTCTCAAACTTAGGATTAATGATCCTCCATGGGCTAGTAAGCTCTGGAGTGGGACACACACTATACAACTGGATGCTACAATATACTTCTTCAACCTTCGTATCTGTGGCTACATTGGGAGAACCCTTGATTGCCAGCATAATGGTTTTTCTTTTTTTTAGTGAAACGCCAACGGTTCAAACTGTTGTTGGAGGTGTGATTGTTATTCTTGGACTGCTGGTTTTTAGCAGGGAAGGAAAGATTGTTAAATGAGGAAGATTTTGGCGTGTGTTTTATTGACCGTAGTTTCTTTATTGGTTTTAAACACTTATTATTTTACGAGCTTATCTGCCATGTTGTATAGCAACTGGGTTCATTTAAACAAATCACCTTTCAAAGAGGAATTCCTAGAGATGGACATAACTAGACCCGAAGGGGATTGGTATCCACTTTTGAATGTATATTATGATGAAACATTTGCGAAGCGATCTGAAAAAGTGGAGAGCGTCACAATTTTTTATGGATATGGAGGTTTTCATATGGGTACCTCCAGTTTATTCGACATGAACAGCGATTATTTTAATAGTTTTTACGGATTTTACGCGATCAAGAATAAGGAAAATTCTCAATTTGGATTTGATCGAGATGGAAATATAGAGGTAGGCGATATTGAGATAGTGATGAAATATGACTATGGTGAATTGGTATCAAAGCCGCTAGGACTTACAAACGAAGCCTATCAGTACGAACTTCAATCCTATGAAGAGGTTGAGTGCGAGGCAGGGTATTTGCGTATAACTGTGAAAACCAATAGTATATATCACGCGTATAAGAAGTTTAATAGAAATTACTTACAATATGGATTTCCTTATATTAAAAAAGAGGAAGAACCTTTTTTTGAAATAATTCTTTTTGGGAAGATACGTGTGATAGATTACAACCAAAACTATTCTTTGATTTTCTTTATTTTTGGGGATTCTGAGAAAATCATCGATGGTTGGGAGATGGAACTAAAGAACAAGGAGGCGCTATGAACATATATATAACACGACATGGTGAAACAGAATGGAATAAAAGAAAACTGGTTCAAGGTTGGAAAGATTCTCCATTGACAGAAGCAGGCTTGTTGGGAGCAAAGCAGCTTAGAGAAAGAATGAAGGAAGTGAAATTGGACTGTGTGGTATCCAGTCCGCTCTTCAGAGCCTATGAAACGGCTACAATTATTGTTGGAGATCGTGCCGTTCCGATTGTACAAAACGAAACCTTAAAAGAAATCAACTGCGGTGACTTTGAAGGTTATTCATTTATAGAGATTTGGCAAAAGTATCCAGAAATGAAAAAAGCCCACGAGCTAGATCCATTAAATTTCAAATATCCAAATGGAGAATCTTTAGTGGAATTCAACCATAGAGTTGTAGAAGGATTCAAAAAACTAATTGAAAAACATCATGGGCAAGACATTCTGATTGTAGCGCATGGAGGAACAATCAAAGGGCTTACTTCGTATATGATAGAAAAAGCAGATCCCTATGATTGGTTTAAAGAAGTGGTGGACAATTGTAGCTTAACAACAATTCAGTTTAAAAAAAGCCAATTCAGTTTGGTTGAATACAATGATACCAGTCATTTAAAGATAGATGATTAAAACGAAGTAGGAGGATTAAAAATGGAAGGAAAAAGGAACTTCAGTAGAGTCTTGTTCCAATCGAAAGTTGAATTATTGCACAAAGAAAGATGCATCAAGGGTCAGGTGAGTAATTTAAGTTTAAAAGGCGCCTTCTTATCTTTAGAGAAGACGGAAGGGCTTGATATTGGAGAACCAGTCGATATCAATATCAGTTTGACTGGTTCTACTTCAAATCTATCAATAGCGTTAGAAGGCACTATTAAGAGGACCGAGCCTAGCGGGGTTGGCGTTGAGTTTACAAAAATAGATATGGATGCATTTTCTCATCTAAAACATATTGTTGCTTTGAATAGAGGAGACTATGATGGCGTTCTCAAAGAATATGAGAAGGCGTCAAAAAAAATTCAAGATAAACGAGGAAAATAATGTTTTTAGAGATCCCTTATGAGAAAACAAAAGAAGAGTCGATTTTCATAGATGTGCGGACTCATCAAGAGTTCGAGGACGCGCATATCCCAGGTGCGATCAATATCCCGCTTTTCAATGAAACGGAGAGGAGTGAAATAGGTAGAATTTTCAAACAAGTTGGCGTTCACGAAGCAAGAAGACAAGGCGTTCAATATGCATCAAGAAATATGTTGGAGATTTTTGATCAAGTTAGTCAATTGAGAAAGAACCATTATCAAGATGTAGTTGCCTATTGTGCAAGAGGAGGATATCGAAGCTCATATTTTTCAGCATCTTTGTCAGCCATTGGAATAAGAGTACTTAAACTAGATGGAGGCTATAAGAAATACCGACATCATGTGATCTCGAAACTAGAAGAAACAAACAACCAACTAAATTATTTGGTGATTCATGGGAATACAGGGACTGGAAAAACCAAAATACTCCAACACCTAGGAAGTCTTGGAATAAATATTTTAGATTTAGAGAAAGCAGCCAAGCATAGAGGATCTGTATTAGGAGGCGTTGGATTAGGAACCCCCATTTCACAAAAACAATTTGAATCGAATTTGTTGTTCCAAATGGATAACTTGGGAAAAGGAATGGTATGCATTGAAGCGGAAAGCAGACGAATTGGTGACGTTATGATACCAAAATATATTCATGATAGAATGAAGAATGGGATCCATATTTTTGTGAGCGAAGAGTTAGCGTATAGGATTGAATTAATAAAGGAAGAATACACAGTAAGCCCCAATTATAAAAAAGAATCAATAGAGAGCATTTATCGATTGAAAGATTATTTATCAAATCAGAAGATTAAGGATATGGAAGCAAAAATCAAAAATGGCGAAATTGATGATGTGATAAGAGATTTAATGACCGACTACTATGATCCCATGTATCAGAACAAGTCAAAGACGTACGAATATGCATTTATCTTAGACAGGGTAGCCAATCCCATACGATCGGCACAGATGATAAAGAAATGGATAGAGGATCACAAGCATAATGCAAGAAAATAATACAAACTTGCATAAATGATTGACAAAAAATCTTTGTTTTGTTAAAATAACAACAGCAAGAAGGAAGATGATAAATATCATTGCTCAAATAAGAACCTGGATTAGAGGGTTGTTTTTTTGAACCTTTTTTAATCATAGGAAGATAATGGTGGCAACGCTATGAATCGGATATTTATTTTCTTGCAAAACGAGGAGGGATTTGAATGGATAGAAATTATTCAAGGGTACTGGACGTGATGAAGCCAAATCTAATGAAAGAGGTATTTCCATACAAGAGTTTTCCAGTTAGTGAATATGACAAGGTCATGCTACCTTATGATTTGCCAGAAGATATTTGGATTACAGATACAACCTTTAGGGACGGGCAACAATCCATGACTTCTTTTACTGTTGAACAGATAGTGACATTATTTAGATTTCTTAATGAACTAGACAACGACAATGGATTAATCCGGCAGACAGAATTTTTCTTGTATTCAAAAAGAGATAGAGATGCCATTGAAAAGTGTAAGGAGTTTGGGTTTGCATTTCCTGAGATAACTGGTTGGATTAGACCAAAGCAAGAGGAAATTCAGCTAGCAAAAGAAATGGAAATCAAAGAAGCAGGGATGTTGATGTCCTGCTCGGATTACCATATCTTTAAAAAACTCAAAAAAAACAGACAGCAAACATATAATATGTACCTTAAAGCAATTGAAAAAGCCATTTCTTTGGGGATCAAACCAAGGTGTCATCTTGAAGACATTACAAGAGCTGATATATTTGGATTTGTTATACCATTAATCAAGTCAATTAATGAAATAGGGAAGCAAGCAAATGTAGAAGTGAAATTTAGAATATGTGATACACTTGGTGTTGGGAAACCATTCAATGGTCACAAGTTGCCGAGAAGTGTGCCGGCATTGATATATTACTTGAAGAATGTAGCGGGATTAAATGCCAATCAACTTGAGTGGCATGGACACAATGATTACTACTATTGTACAGCCAACTCAACTTCAGCTTGGATACATGGGGCATCAGCTGTAAGCACAACTTTATTAGGTATTGGAGAAAGAACAGGTAATTGTCCTCTTGAATCTATGTTAGTGGAGTATCATCAACTTAAGAAACCTGATTTTAAGATAAGATTCGAATTAATGAGTGAAATCGCAGATTATTTTAAAAGTGAGTTTGGATTTGAAGTTCATCATAAAATGCCGTTTTTAGGTGATGAGGCCAATTCAACCAGGGCAGGGATTCACGCAGATGGCATCATGAAGAATGAAGAAATCTACCATTCTTTTGATTGCAAGAGTATTTTTAATAGACCCATGAAAATTGTAGTGAATCAATATTCAGGTGTAGCAGGTATTGCTGGTTGGATTAACTTATATTATGACCTTAAAGGATCTAATTGTATAAGTAAGAAGGACAAACGAATTAGTCAAATAAAGCGACTAATTGAAAAAGAATACAAAGAAGGAAGAGTCACAGCGCTAAGCGATGCGGAAATGAAGAGCATGGTGACATCAGTTTTAGGTTATGAAATAAAAACCGATTATGAATCTAGTGAAACCGAGGAGGCATTATGATTGTAACACTAATATATGGAGATGGCATAGGAAAAGAGGTAATAGAATCTACAAAAAGCATTATAGAATCGGTGACAGATCAAATAGAATGGGAAGTTATGGAAGCAGGGGCAGAGAGAGCTAGCAGAGATAACACGCCATTACCTAAGGAGACACTGGAAAGCATTAGAAAGAACAAGGTGGCTTTAAAAGGTCCTACTGGAACGCCTGTAGGCAATGGATTTAGAAGTGTTAATGTTGAGATTAGAAAACAGTTGGACCTATATGCTAATCTACGTCCTGTCAAATCCTTCGAAGGAGTAGACAGCCTCCATCGAGACGTTGATCTAGTAATTGTAAGAGAAAATACAGAAGGACTTTATGTAGGGTTAGAAGAAATGGTGGATCATGACACAGCCATAACAAAAAGAATGATCACAAGAAGAGGTAGTGAAAGAATTATAAAACAAGCATTTGAATATGCGTTAACTCATAAAAGAGATAAAGTTACAGTTGCTCACAAGGCAAATATCATGAAGTTTTCTGACGGGTTATTTTTAGAAAGTTTTGAAAAAATTTCGCAAAGCTATCCTACTATCGAAAAAGAAGAAAAAATTATTGATGCTATGATGATGGACCTCGCAATGAATCCAAAACACTATGATGTCATTGTTGCACCAAATTTTTATGGAGATTTGTTATCAGATCTGGCAGCAGGTTTGGTAGGAGGCTTAGGATATGCGCCTGGAGCAAATATTGGAGATGAATGTGCTGTTTTTGAAGCAGTTCATGGAACGGCTCCTGATATAGCGGGGCAAAATCTTGCTAATCCAACCTCGGCGATTTTGTCAGGGTGTATGATGTTGGAACATCTCGGTTTATATGAGACGAGTGCCCTCATAAAAGAAGGGTTGAAAAGGTTGTATTCAATCAAGAAACACATTAACGCTAATGGAAAACACATAAATACAAATAAGTTTACAGACGAATTAATTAAAATAATTAAAAATAACGGTTGAAAAACTAATTAAAGTTTGCTATGATGAGTTTTATTAAGGTGGAGTTGATGCTCCACCTTTTTGCAACCAAAATGAAATAATTAAAGATTGGATAGGTGGGATTAAAATGAAAAAATTCAAAAGGATCTTGGTGGCAAATAGAGGTGAGATAGCTATTAGGATATTTAGAGCATGTAGTGAGTTGGGAATTCGTTCGGTAGCTATATATGCAGAGGAAGACAAAAATGCATTGTTTAGAACCAAGGCAGATGAGTCGTATCGAATTGGTAAAAACAAAGGACCGGTAGATGCTTATTTGAGCATAGATGAAATCATTAATCTTGCTGTCTCAAAAGGCGTTGATGCGATACATCCTGGGTACGGTTTTTTAGCTGAGAATGTTGAATTTTCGAGAAAGTGTCAAGAAGCTGGAATTGAATTTATTGGTCCAGATCATTACATGATGGATAAAATGGGTGATAAGATAAAATCCAAAAAAGTGGCCTCACAAGTAGGTGTGGCAACAATAATGGGAGTTGAACGAGCGGTATCATGTGACAAAGATGCCAAAGAATTTGCTGATTACTGCGGATATCCAGTTATATTAAAAGCTGCTGCTGGCGGAGGTGGCAGAGGAATGAGGATTGTGAGAAAGGAAGAAGATCTTCTTCACGAGTTTTCACAAGCTAAAAGCGAAGCAAAAAAAGCCTTTGGGATTGACGATATCTTCATCGAAAAATACATAGAAAAACCCAAACACATAGAAGTGCAGATTTTAGGAGATAAATATGGAAACATTGTCCATTTATACGAACGAGACTGTTCGATTCAAAGAAGACACCAAAAAGTGGTTGAGTTTTCTCCGGCATTGTGCCTGACAGAACAGCAAAGAGAAATGATATGCCAAGATGCTATCAAGATAGCGAAAGCAGTTGATTACAGAAATGCGGGTACAGTTGAGTTTCTAGTGGATTCTTCAAAAAAACATTATTTCATCGAAATGAATCCAAGAATTCAAGTGGAACACACCGTAACAGAGATGGTTACAGGTATAGATATTGTCCAAGCTCAAATCAAGATAGCAGAAGGGTATGCATTGCATGATCCAGAGATCAATATTTCGTCACAAAAGGATGTGGCAACACAGGGTTATGCAATTCAATGTCGTGTCACGACAGAAGATCCTTCCAATAATTTTGCTCCTGATACTGGGATCATAGATGTATACCGTTCAAGTTCAGGATTTGGTATTAGACTAGATGGTGGGAATGGGTTTACTGGTGCTACAATCAGTCCTTACTATGATAGTTTGTTGGTCAAAGTAACAGCTCAAAGCAGAAGTTTTGATGATGCTATAAAAAAAGCATCAAGAGCGCTTCAAGAGTTTAAAGTTAAGGGCGTAAAAACAAATATTGCTTTTCTGCTCAACGTATTGAACCATAAAACCTTTAAATCAGGAGAATGTGATACTGGGTTTATTACGGATAACCCTCAGTTGTTAGATATTCGAAGTGGACCGGACGATGAGATGAGAGTCCTAAAATATATTGGTGAACTTGTTGTAAATGAAACTAGAGGCATCAAACCACAATTTGACGTGCCACGAATTCCTACATTTAGTATTGAGAGCAGTCAATATGGAACGAAGCAAATACTTGAAAACCATGGACCAGATGGATTGGTCCATTGGATCAAACAGCAAGACAGATTGCTGTTGACAGATACCACCATGAGAGATGCGCATCAATCTTTGATGGCGACAAGGATGAGAACCATAGATATGACAAAAATTGCTCCTGCAGTAGCCAGCATTGGGAAAGATTTGTTTTCTTTAGAAATGTGGGGGGGTGCCACGTTCGATGTATCTTATCGATATCTTAAAGAAGACCCTTGGGAGAGATTAAGAAGAATAAGGGAAGCGGTGCCAAATCTTCTTTTGCAAATGCTGTTTAGGGGATCGAATGCAGTTGGCTACAAAAATTATCCGGACAATGTGATTAGAGAATTTGTAAGAAAATCAGCTGAATCAGGCATAGACGTATTTCGAATTTTTGATTCATTAAACTGGATGGAAGGAATGAAAGTAGCTCTAGAAGAAGTTTTGAACGTAGGTAAAGTGGCAGAGGCCTGTATTTGTTATACAGGGGATATCCTTGATGATAAAAAAGACAAATACACTTTAAAGTATTATGTTGATATGGCAAAAGAATTAGAAAGACAAGGTGCTCACATACTTTGCATCAAAGACATGTCGGCACTATTGAAGCCCGTAGCAGCCAATACACTTGTGTCAGCTTTGAAAAACGAAATAGGCATACCGATTCATCTTCACACACATGACACAAGTGGAAATGGCATTGCAACCGTCTTGATGGCTGCAATTGCAGATGTTGATATTGTGGATGTTGCATTCAATAGCATGGCAGGATTGACGAGTCAACCAGCTTTGAATTCTGTAGTTGCCGCTCTTGAAAACACAGGAAGACACACTAAGCTCAACTTAGATAAAATACAAGAAATTTCTGATTACTGGGATGCAGTTCGACCAGTGTATTCAAAATATGAATCTGGACTTAAGTCGGGGACAGCGGAAATATACAAGTATGAAATACCAGGTGGTCAGTACTCAAATCTTAAACCTCAAGTAGAGAGCTTCGGTCTTGGACACAAATTCAAAGAGGTTAAAGAAATGTATAAAACAGTGAATGATATGCTTGGGGACATAGTCAAAGTAACACCATCTTCAAAAGTAGTTGGCGATATGGCGATTTTTATGGTACAAAACGATTTGACAGAAAACAATATTTATGAAAAAGCGATCAACATGGACTTTCCAGACTCGGTTGTCGCATATTTTCAAGGCATGATGGGACAACCTTTAGGAGGATTCCCTGAAAAATTGAGGCAATTGGTTTTAAAAGGCAAAGAAACCATTTATGTTAGGCCGGGGGAATTATTGAAAGATGAAGACTTCAATAAAATTAAAACATACATTGAGAGCACTTATAAGATCGAGACAACAATGGAAGATTGTCTTAGCTATGCGCTATATCCAAAAGTACTAGATGAATATTTCACATACAAGAAAGAAAATGGTGATTTTTCACTCATGGGAAGTGACATATTCTTCCATGGGTTAGAAGAAGGTGAAACATGTGAAGTTAAAATAGAAGAAGGAAAAGTCTATATTGTTAAATTAGTTGAGATCAGAGAAGTGGAAGATAATGGCAATAGAGATATTGTGTTCGAATTGAATGGGAATAGGCGAGTAATAAAAATTAAAGATAAGAGCGTGGTGGTGCAAGGAAAAAAAGAAGAAGCAGTGATGGCGGATAAACAAAAGACCAAGGAAATTGGTTCAAATATCCCCGGAATGATTATTCAATGTTTGGTTCAAGAAGGAGATATTGTTAAAGCAAATGATCCTGTTGCAATTGTTGAAGCAATGAAAATGGAAACCAAAATATTAACACCTGTCGATGGAGTTGTAGCATCATTGAATGTTAAACCAGGCCAACAAGTCGTTTCGGGACAATTAATTGCAAAGCTCAAATAATGGGAAGAGAGAAATCTCTTCCTTTTGGTTTTAATGAAAGAATGAATAGCGTATAATATTAACATGTATGTGATGATAGAGCTGTAGTTGAGCTAGAATAAATCACAAATCAAGATTAAGGAGATTAAAGAATGAGAGAACTTACAATAGAAGAATTTGTTGAGAAAACAGCAACAGAAGAGCCTGTGCCAGGAGGCGGGAGTGTTTCAGCGGTGTGTGGTGCTATGTCCGCGTCGTTGACAATGATGGTTGCTAACTTGACAATAGGCAAGAAAAAATACCAAACAGTTTCTAAGGAAATGGAAGAAATTCTTTCTGAAGCAAGTCTATTGAAGAATAACTTGTTAGACTTGATACAACAAGATTGTGAAGCTTTTGAAAAAGTAATGGCTGCACTGGCATTGTCAAAAGAGACAGAAGAAGAAAAAGCAACCCGAAAAGAAAGTTTGGAAAGAGCTCTAAAGAAAGCGGCAGAAGTTCCTTACTTAATTGCAGAGAAATCCTATCAAGTCATGCCTTTAGCGAAGAAAGCAGTTTTATATGGGAATCAAAATGCAATCACAGATGGCCTTATTTCTGCTATGACAGCAAGAACTGCCGTGTTAGCTGCTTTATTGAATGTAAGAATAAATTTGAAAAGTATAAGAGACGTTGATTACAACGAAATCTTTAGAAAGAAAGTAGAAGTGCTTGAAAACAAAACAGTTAAGATGGAAGAAGAGATTAGAAAGGTAGCAGGAAAGATATAACCTGAATCTTTCAAGGAGGACAGATCTAAAGTTTATGATTTGACGATAGCTCATATGATTCGTTGAGGTCGAAACATATGAACTATCGAGTTAAAAGGAGACTGTGAAGAAATCTCTGTAAATAGGATTAACCGTAATAGCTTTCTATGATAAAATAAAAAATTATAGGAGGCTATTTTATGGCACGAAGAAAATCGGATTTTTCAGAAGGAAAACAAAATATTATTGCGGCTCTCTTGGAAGAGTATGACATCCAATCAGCTGATGATATTCAAGAAGCGCTAAAAGATCTACTTGGTGGAACAATCCAGAGTATGATGGAAGCTGAAATGGATAATCATCTTGGTTATGAACCTTATCAACGTACCGACAGCTCAAATGCTCGAAATGGGAAGAAGAAAAAGTCAGTTCGGAGCAAATATGGTGAGATGAACATTCAGGTACCCCAGGATAGAGAGTCCTCATTCGAACCACAAGTTGTTCAAAAGCGTCAAAAAGATATCTCTCATATTGATGATAAGATTATTGCCATGTATGCAAAAGGACTTTCAACAAGACAAATATCCGAACAGATTGAAGACATCTATGGTTTTGAAGTCAGTGAAGGTATGGTGTCCGATGTTACCAATAAGTTGCTCCCAGAGATAGAAGACTGGCAACATCGACCATTATCGCCTATATATCCAGTAGTATTTATTGATGCTGTACATTTTTCAGTAAGGGACAACAATGTCATTAAAAAGCTTGCAGCTTATGTTATATTAGGCATTAATGAAGATGGACTAAAGGAAGTAATCAGTCTTCAAATTGGCCAGAATGAAAGCAGTAAATATTGGCTTGGGGTATTAAATGAACTTAAAAATCGTGGCCTACAGGATATTCTTATACTTTGTGCTGATGGACTTAGTGGTATGAAAGAAACTGTGAATACGGCATTTCCTGAGACAGAATATCAACGTTGTATCGTTCATCAGGTACGAAACACCCTTAAGTATGTAGCTGACAAAGATAAAAAGCAATTCGCAGCCGATCTAAAAACCATATATCATGCACCTTCAGAAGCGATCGCCCACGAACGAATGCTTGAGGTGACTGAAACATGGGAACCCCATTATCCCAATGCGATGAAAAGTTGGGCAAGTAATTGGGATGTTATCAGTCCAATATTCAAGTTTTCATCTGACGTAAGAAAAGTCATCTATACGACGAATGCAATCGAAAGCCTAAACAGCACCTATCGACGCCTAAATCGAGGACGAAGTGTATTTCCAAGCGACATAGCTTTGTTAAAAGCCCTATATCTGGCAACCTATGAAGCAACCAAAAAATGGAGAATGCCAATACGAAACTGGGGCAAGGTATACGGAGAACTAACCATCATGTTTGAAGGACGTATCTAGTTGTATAAAGACCCATGAAGAATATTATTGACATGTAAAAAACCATGTCATATATTAAAATTGAGGTGTGCACTTGAAACTTAAGGTCTCATGCCTCGCAAACTTTCATAGAAAGCTAATTTACAGAAATAATTTCACAGTCCCAGTAAAAGCCTGGTGAAGCTTTGTGAGTTAAGGATTAAGACCACTTTTTTCAATCAAGCTTTGTCCTATCACATCAACATCACCAGCTCCCATAGTTAGGATTATATCGGAAGGGTGAGCTATTTTTACAAGAAGGGTTTTTGCTGAAGAAAAGGAATCACAATAGTATGCGTCAACACCATTTTTCAAAAGTGAGGCAACTAAATCTTTAGAGTGGACAAGACCAGAATCAATTTCTCTAGCTGCATAGATGTCAACAATAAGCACCGTGTCAGCTATATCAAATGAAGATGCAAATTCGGATAGCAGAGAAAGTGTTCTTGTATAGGTATGAGGTTGAAAAACGCAAAGGACTCTTCCGTCAGTCATATTTTTTGCAGTTTTTAGGGTTGCCTTAATTTCAGTTGGGTGATGGGCGTAATCATCTACAATCAGCGATCCATTATATGAACCAATAAGTTGAAAACGCCTTTTTGCACCAATGAATTGATTCAACCCATTAACAATATCAGAATGGGATAAGCCCATGCACCAACAACAGGCAGCAGCAGCCAGCGCATTATAAACATTGTGCTCACCTGGAACACTTAATTGAACATTTCCGACAGAAATGTCCTCTATGACAAGTTCAAACTCAGGATAAGGTGTATAGTTGAGATTTGAAACAGAAACATGACTGTTTTTCATACCAAAAGTAATAGCTTGGTGCTGGGTTTTACGAAACAATTTAGAACTATTAGCACAATCTGAATTATAGATCAAACGACCATCTTCAGGCAATCTATTAGCAAAGTCATTGAATGCATCTAGAATGTCATCAAGGTCTTTGTAATAATCCAAGTGATCCTCTTCAATATTTAAAACGACCGCGTATTGAGGATGAAATTTTGTGAAACTACGCTTGTATTCACAAGCTTCTGTCAAGAAAATCTCACGATTGCCTATATGGAGATAGCCGTTTATCAAATCTAGTTGACCACCGATCAATATCGTGGGATTTTTTTTAGCGACAAGTAAAATGGAGGAGACAAAGCCTGTTGTTGTTGTTTTACCATGTGTCCCAGCGATGGCAACAGGATGCGTATAATCCTTCATCATACGGCCTAAAAAATCAGCTCGTTCCAAAGTAGGGATATTTTTTTTGGTGGCTGCTTTCAGCTCAGGATTATCTGGAGAGATGGCAGCAGTGTAAACAACAAGATCAGGATTTCCAATATGAGCGGAATGATGACCGATATGTATTTGTGCACCTAATAAGGCTAAATGCTTAGTAATAGAGGAATTCTTGAGATCGGAGCCAGCTACTTCATGACCATAATGGAGCATGATTTCGGCAAGACCACTCATGCTGACACCGCCTATTCCAATGAAATAAATAGACTTGAACGATTGCAATAAAATCACCTGCTTTTTGAGATAAACTCATTATAGCAAGAAAAAACCAAATGATAAAGTCAAATATGACTTGAAGATAACGAATGAAAAAGTTATAATAAATACAAATATTTCGTAGTGAGGTGAAGAAGTGAAAAAATACAGAAGAAATCAAAGAGTCGGCGCACTCATGAAGATTTTTACGGAAAGACCTAATCACATATTCTCTTATAATTATTTCTCTGAGTTATTCAATGCTGCAAAATCGACGATCAGTGAAGATATTGTAATTGTGAAAGGGTTGGTCGACGACCTTGAGTTCGGAAGAATTGAAACGATCTCTGGTGCTGCTGGAGGCGTTATTTATATCCCCAAATTAAATAGAAAAGAAACAGTTCATTTGTTGGAAGAACTGTGCATAGCCTTTTCCAACCCAGCTAGAATTATTCCAGGAGGCTATGTGTATATGAGTGACATCTTCAATTCGCCCTACTATTCGTCTAGAATAGCGAAGGTCATAGCATCTCAATATACTCGGGAGGATGTTGACTGCATTGTGACTGTAGAAACAAAAGGAATTCCAACAGCACTGATGACGGCAAAAGAGTTGGATGTGCCACTAGCAGTGGTGCGGAGAAATGCCAAAGTGACTGAAGGTTCTACATTGAGCATAAACTACGTCTCGGGTTCGACGAAAAAGATTGGGAGTATGACATTATCCAGAAGAGCGATTGTTGAAGGATCAAAAGTTTTGATAGTGGATGACTTTATGAAAGGGGGCGGAACAGCAAAAGGAGTCGAAGACCTAATGCTAGAATTCAACGCTGAAGTTGTAGGAGTATATGTTGTCATCGCAACAAAAGAACCGGAAAAGAAAATGGTCAAAAAATATCAATCATTGTTAACGCTTGAGGTAGTCAACGACGAAAACAAAGAGATAGTTATAAATCCGAACAATCCAGAGAAATTATTGCAGAAATAGGCAAAGATATTTTGCATTTTTATTTATAATGTAGTAAAATATAAATGTGTTTGACAGAATAACCTGGGGGAAGGTGGTGAAATCATGCAAATCACAGATGTAAGAGTAAGGAAGATCAACTCTGAGGGTAAGATGAAGGCTATTGTTTCCGTAACTTTTGATGATTGTTTTGTAGTTCACGACATCAAGATCATTGAGGGACAGAATGGACCTTTCATAGCGATGCCCAGTAGAAAGATGCCGGATGGGGAGTTTAAGGACATAGCGCATCCTATCAATTCAAGTACAAGAAGTATGATTCAAGAGTTAGTGTTTAAAGCGTATGAAGAAAAACAGGCGGAAGATGAGGAATAATAGTATATTGTATCCGCGGAGGGTCTGTGTAGGCCCTTTTTTAATGAAAAAACACTGACTATATAGGGTATGAGCTATTGTCATTTTTTCATATAGATAATATAATAGGCATGATACTAAACAAAAGGAGATTATATGAACGTTTCGATTATTCTCGCAGCAGGAGAAGGTACCAGAATGCGATCGAAAACACCGAAAGTGTTGCATGAAATATGTGGGAAACCAATCATTCATTACGTTCTAGAGGCAGCTCAAAAAGCCGGCATTGAAAAAAACATAGTCATTTTGGGTCATGGTAAAGAACGGATTGGTAAAAAATTGAAGGAATACGATGTTTTACCAGAAATACAGCCTGTTGGAGAGGGTATCCCTTATGGAACAGGCTTTGCTGTTATGCAAGGAGAAAAGCATATTTCTGACGAAGACACCGTGATAATAATGAATGGAGATGTACCGCTTATTAAAGATTCCACCATTCGAGACTTTATAAGAACCCATCAAAATGAAAGAGCTTCCATTTCAATTTTGACTGCCAAGTTGGATGACCCCACGGGTTATGGAAGAATTGTAAGAGATGAGAATGGACAAGTCCTTGGCATTGTCGAAGAAAAAGATAGTGACGAGCAAACAAAAAAAATCCAAGAAATCAACTCTGGTTTTTATTGTTTCAAAGGGAAAGACTTAAGATTTGCTTTGAATCAGCTGGATAGCAATAATGCGCAGGGGGAGTATTATATTACTGATGCGGTGGGCATACTTCATCAAAAAGGCTACAAAGTGACTGGCTATAGAATCAACCATCCAATAGAGATTAGTGGTGTTAACAACAGAGTGCAGTTACATGAGTTAAATCAATATATGAAACAAAAAATCAATGAATTCCATATGATGAATGGCGTAACAATTATTGACGCACAACAAACGTATATAGACCATGATGTGGTCATAGGTCAAGATGTAACAATCTATCCAGGGACATTTATACAAGGGCATACTAAAATTGGGGATGGATCCACAATTGGACCGGGAGCTTGGATGATTGATGCAGAAATAGGGGAGCATACCGTTATTCAGAATTCAAAGATCGTGGAAGCTGTTATTGGAAATGATTGCACGATTGGGCCCTATGCCTATCTTAGACCGGGGACATGTCTCAAGAACCGTGTCAAGATTGGAGATTTCGTTGAGGTTAAGAATACTACTATGGATGAAGGTTCGAAAGCATCACATTTAGCCTATCTTGGAGATGGAGATGTTGGGAAAGATGTGAACATTGGTTGTGGAGTCATTTTAGTGAACTATGATGGGAAGAATAAACATAGGACTCAAATTGGAGATAGGGCGTTTATCGGTAGCAATTCTAATCTGGTAGCTCCGATCACAATAGAGCCAGGAGGATATGTCGCTTGTGGTTCCACGATCACTGAAGATGTAAAAGAAGGCAGTTTGGCAATAGCCAGAGCAAGACAAATCAATAAGGAAAACAAAGGAAAAAACAAGTATAAGTAGGAGGATATGATGCTTTCAAAGTATTCAGAAGTAAAGATTTTCACAGGTAACGCCAATATTGCTTTGGCTAAAAAGGTGTGTGATGAGTTAGGCGAAAAACTTGGTGACGCTGAAGTAACAACATTTAGCGACGGAGAGGTCGCCATGTATATAAAAGAATCCGTAAGAGGAGCGGATGTATTTGTTATCCAGCCAACTTGCCAGCCCGTTAATGACAATTTGATGGAATTGTTGATTTTCATAGATGCCTTAAAAAGAGCTTCCGCTGGAAGAATTAACGCCGTTATCCCTTATTATGGGTATGCTAGGCAAGACAGAAAAACAAGAGCAAGAGACCCGATCACTTCAAAGCTTGTTGCTGACATGATAACAGCGGCAGGTGCCAATAGAGTTATCACTATAGACCTGCATGCTGGTCAAATACAAGGGTATTTTGACATGCCAGTAGACCAATTGCAAGGGGGTCCAATTCTGGCAAAACACATTAAAAAATATTTAAAACCCAATACAGTGATCGTTTCACCGGATGTTGGAGGTGTTTTAAGAGCTAGAAATTTTGCTGCAATGCTAGACTTGCCATTGGCAATCATCGAAAAAAGAAGACAAAAGGCTAATGTGTCAGAAGTGATGAACGTGGTAGGAGATATCAAAGGAAAGGATGTTGTTTTAATAGACGATATTGTCGATACAGCAGGATCTTTGACAAAGGCAGCAAAAGTTCTAAAGGATTTTGGAGCAGAAGATGTTTATGCCTGTGTAACCCATGGTGTGTTGTCTGGACCTGCCATTGAGAGAATACAGAATTCTGTTATTGAGAAGCTCATTGTCACAGACACAATTCCTTTGACAGAAGAGATGAAGATAGACAAAATTGAAGTGATCAGTGTAGCACCTCTTATAGCGGAGGCGATTAAAAGAATTTCTGAAAACAGATCAGTCAGTAAGTTATTCGAATAAATGGTGAGCCGAGATGTTTTTGATTGTGGGGTTGGGAAATCCCGGGAAGAAGTATCGAGAGACGCGACACAATGTAGGTTTTAAAACAGTTGATAAATTGTGTGAGAAACGAGATTTTTTGTTAAACAAATCCAAAATTAACTCAATTTATGGGGAATTTAAGATGTTGACAGAAAAAGTGATTGTTATGAAGCCTCTGACATATATGAATAACAGTGGTGTTGCAGTTGCAGAAATGTCTAAATATTTTAAAATTGCTCCTCAAAATATCATTGTTGTTTATGACGATGTAGATTTAAGTGTCGGAAAACTAAGAATTAGGCCAAGTGGCAGTGCAGGCACACATAACGGAATGAAATCCATCATCTACCATTTGCAGACAGATGATTTCCCTAGAGTAAGGATAGGAATTGGCAAAAACCAGACATTGGATTTAGCCAACTATGTCCTCCAGAGGTTCGACCCATCAGAGACTTCTGATATTGAAAAGATCATAGATCTAGCAGTCGAATCTATGGAGGAAATCATTCTAACAGGCGTAGATGTCGCTATGAACAAATATAACATCCGATAGATAGGAGTGCCCAAGTGCTCGGATATGCTGTAATATCCGAGCATCAGTTTTATAGGAACAATAAAAATGGAGTTTAACATGAAGCCCTATTATAAGAATTTACGGAAACTAGCTGAATACACCCAAATTAAAAATGGTTTAAGGAACAAGAAAAATGTATTGCTACATGATAGTACAGATGAAGCGTTAATGGTTTTGCTTGCGGCCTTATCTGAAAATGAGGAGAAGCAAGCTATTTTTGTTGTATCAGACGATGTCAAAGCAGCCAGGTTTTTTTCGATCATCAGCGGGTTTACAGAGAAGGTGCATCTGTATAGAAGTAAGCCTTATGCTTTTTTTGGCGTAGATGCTCTGAGTAGAGACATAATGAACAGTCGATTAAAAGTCATGCATCATCTGATTAAGCAAAATAATGGCGTTGTAATCACATCAGCTGAAGCACTAACAAGTAGTGTGATGAACACAAATGACTATAGAAACATGTTTTTTGAACTAAAAGACACTGACGAAATAGAATTGGATGCTTTTATCGAAAGGTTGTCAAGACTAGGTTATTTGCGTGTATCTTTTGTTGAGTCCGAAGGACAGTTTTCTGTTAGAGGTGGTATCATTGATGTTTTTTCACCTAACAGCGACAACCCATGTAGAATTGAACTCTTTGACACAGCTGTAGATTCTATGCGAATATTTGATTCGAAAACACAACGATCTATTGAAAACATCAACAGCTATGAAATCATTCCATCTAGCGATGTATTGTTTACAGAAGAAGAGACACAAATGATCTATGACAACATTAAAAAAAGTGTTGAAGAGATAACAGGCAAAAAATTAAAAGAAGCCAAAATTAACCAAAAATCAGATAAAAAATTCGAGTTGGTTGAAAAAGCGGAGCAAGCTTTATTCTCTGGCGATTATGTGAACAATATAGAATACTATCTGCCGTTTATAGATAAAGAGACGGGGCATTTATGGAATTATCTTCAACAGGATGCCCTCTTGATGATTCATGAGCCAGATCAAATCATCTCTTCAAGAGGTTCTGCAAAAGAAGAATTCCTAATGAATTTCACTGAGCTGTTTGAAAAAGAACAACTATTACCCGAACATGAAATGATATTCAAAGATTTTGCACCGATGCTTGAGTCGATTAAGACTAATCTAAGCATCCTGCTTTACAATAACATTATTAGAGAGAACACCAGTTTCCTTGTTGATGATACGATAAAGTGGCGCGCTAGAGAGACAGCACGCTATTATTCAAAAATGGATGAGTTGGCTAAAGATCTTAATTATTACAGTCACCAAGGCTATAAGATATATCTTGAAGTATCAGAAGATAAGACCATCAAGCGATTGGTAGATGGCCTTCGTGACCATGACTGTCGTATTGGTGTAATGACAGAACATGACGAAGAGCTCTTGACAGGACAAGTAGCTATACTGAAGGGTTACTCCCGAAAAGGGGTTGACTTTTCAGATGCTAAGCTGATGATCCTATCCGAAAAAGACACCATTGGTACAAAAACAGAAAAACCGAAAGGTAAGAGGCGTTCAAAATCATCCAAAATTGATGCTTTTACAGATTTGAAGCCAGGAGATTACGTTGTTCATGAACATCATGGGGTAGGTATTTACACTCAAATTGAAAAAATAGATATCAAAGGTATCCAAAAAGACTATCTAGCGATTCATTATCGTGGTGGCGATAAGTTGTATGTTCCTGTAGATCAAATGGACCTTGTGCAAAAATACATTGGTTCAGATGCTGTTAAGCCAAAGATAAACAAGATGAGCGGGACAGAATGGATAAAGGCTAAAGCTAAAGCTCAAAAGGCGATTGATGAAATGGCCGATGAGTTGATCGAACTTTATTCAAAAAGACAATCTATCGAGGGGTTTGCATTTGCTCCTGACAATGAATGGCAAAGAGAGTTTGAGTCATCTTTCCCCCATCAAGAAACAGAAGATCAACTCCGGTGCATTAATGAAATTAAAGGAGATATGGAAAAACCCATCCCGATGGATAGACTGCTTTGTGGCGATGTGGGATTTGGAAAGACAGAGGTTGCTCTGCGGGCAGTGTTTAAAGCCATCATGAATGGGAAACAAGCTGTTATTTTGGTTCCTACGACAATCTTGGCACAGCAGCATTTTAGCAATATCAAAACACGATTTGAACAATACCCGATTAAAATTGAAATGCTAAGTCGATTCAAGACATCAGGACAGCAGAAAAAAATCATCTCTGACTTAAACAAAGGGTTGGTAGATATTGTGGTAGGGACACATAAGTTGCTTTCCAACCAAATTAAGTACAAAGATCTTGGGATACTAGTGATTGATGAAGAACAACGTTTTGGAGTCAAACACAAAGAAATGATCAAACAGTTAAGGAGTCAAGTGGACGTACTGACTTTGACAGCGACCCCAATCCCAAGGACCCTCAATATGTCCATGGTTGGCATCCGAGACATGAGCTTGATAGAAGAACCTCCAGGAGACAGGTACCCCATTCAAACTTTTGTGATTGAAAAGAGTGACATATTCGTAAAAGAAGCAATAACAAGAGAATTGTCGCGTGGTGGGCAGGTGTATTATGTTCATAATCGTGTGCGGGACATAAATGAAAAAGCGGCTTATATAAAGCGTTTGCTTCCAGAAGCAAAAATTGCCGTTGCTCATGGCCAAATGGCAGAAAGGCAACTAGAAAACATCATGATTGAGTTTGTCAATAAAGAATACGATGTTTTAGTTTGCACGACAATAATTGAAACAGGAATGGATATTGCCAATGTGAACACTATCCTGATAGATCATGCCGACAAATTAGGTTTGGCACAACTATACCAATTAAGAGGACGAGTGGGAAGAAGCAATAAGACAGCTTTTGCTTATCTCACTTATGAAAGAGGTAAGAGTTTGACAGAAATCGCTGAGAAGAGATTAAAAGCGATCAAAGAATTTACTGAGTTTGGATCTGGTTTTAAGATTGCTCTCAGAGATTTGGAGATAAGAGGAGCTGGTAACATAGTTGGCGCTCAGCAATCTGGTCATCTTGCAGTTATTGGTTATGATCTTTACGTTAAAATGGTAGAGAAAACGCTAAAGAGGAAAAAGACGCCGGAGGCGAAGGAAGACTTGATTGATACAGTGATTGAGTTAGATGTTGACGGTTACATACCAAGTCGTTATATTTGCGATGAGGAACAAAAGATTGAAATCTACAAAAAGATTTCTGTGATTGAAACGCGTGAAGACAAGGAAGATCTAACGGAGGAAATCATAGATCGTTTTGGTGATATGCCGACGGAAGTTAATAATCTTATCCATATTTCACATATAAAAAGCACAGCCAAAAAGCTTAATATTACGATATTAAAGCAATCTAACCAATCAATATACATCGAGTTTCATGACAATCAAGACATTCATGAATCTTTGATGTCTTTGTTTATGGACCAATACATCAGTACGGTGAGGTTTGACAAGAATGGCAAGCCCGCCATACGCTATAAACTGAACAGCACAGACCAGAAAGACATATTGATGTCTATTGAAGCTTTGATTGAAGACATGTATTTAACAAAACAGAACAGTGGAGGTAAGTCTTGAGATCAAGAATTTTTATTGCATTGTTTTTAATCCTAGCCATTGCCATAGGTGTGGCAGGGTGTCAACAAGAAAATAGACCAACTGAAGTAGCGATCGTGAACGGTGAGCCCATTTCTTTTGATGAATACGAAGAGGCGGTTGAAATGAATAGAAAGAGATTTGAGGAGCAATATGGAGAAGGCATACTCGAACAAGAAATGGCACCAGGTGTCACGATGCTGGATTATTTAAAAGAAAGCATATTGGAGAGTATGATTTTTGAACGAATCGTCTTCCAAGAAGCAGTTAAGAATGATTTTCTTATCACAGAAGAAGAACTAGAAGAGCTCATGATAATTCAAAAATCAGGATTTGAAGATGAAGCAGACTATTTATCTTACATTGAGTCTATGGGGATGACCGATGATTATATAAGAGACTTTATTAGAAGAGATGAAACCATTCACAGATATTTAGAAGATTTCATGGATGACTTGAATATTTCCGAAGAAGAGGTTGAAACGCATTTTCGTTCTAATGAGGATCAGTTTGTATACATTAGAGCACGTCACATTCTTGTCTATTCTTTGGAAGAAGCCGAACAAATCCGAAGTCGATTAGAAGCGGGAGAAGACTTCTCAAAGCTTGCGAGTATCTATTCTGAGGATCATCAAAGTGCAATAGACGGAGGAAATTTAGATCTATTTTCTAAAGGAGATAGGGTTCCTGAATTTGAAGAAGTGGCATTCAATCTGGAAGTAGGCGTCATTAGCCAGGTCGTCACGACTGATCATGGGTTTCATATTATCAAAGTGGATGAAAGAATAGATAGTTATGAAAGCGTTAAAGAACAGGTCTTATCAGATTTGAAGAACCAAAAATATAGAGAAAAAATGGATCAATTGGAGTCTGAATCATCTATTGAAAGAAAAATCGAATTCTAAGGGAGTGTGTAATTGTGCAAATAAAATTTACTGGTGGAGCAGGGGTTTTAACCGGGTCATGTCATCTAATTACTTACAATGATAAGAACATTCTGTTGGACTGTGGGTTATTCCAAGGGAAAGCTGAAGTAGAAAAATTGAATGAAGAGGATTTTCCGTTTGATCCAAAATCGATTGACTATGTTATTCTTAGCCATGCTCACATTGACCATAGTGGAAGAATTCCACTTTTAGTAAAGAAAGGGTTTAGGGGTAGAATCTATGCCTCTTCACCAACTTATGATTTGTGTACTATCATGTTAATGGACAGCGCCCATATCCAGGAGACAGAAGCAGAATGGAAAACACGAAAAGCTTTGAGAAAAGGTGAAGAACCGCTGGAACCCTTATACACAAAAGCAGATGCTGAGAAAAGCCTGAATTATTTTAAGCCAGTTATCTATGGACAGTATGAAGAGATTGATGATATTTTAACCATGCGCTTTTTAGATGCTGGACATATATTAGGATCATCAATTGTTGAGATGTGGTTCAAAGAAAATGGAGAAACGAGAAAGCTTGTTTTTTCAGGGGATATTGGGATGACTCAAAAACCTATTATTAGAGATCCTCAGATTGTCGAAAAGGCGGATTATCTGATTTTAGAGTCCACATATGGGAATAGATTTCATGATTCTGTTGAAGAACGAGTTGAAAAACTAGCCATAACAATCCTGGATACAATTAAGAAAAATGGGACAGTGGTTATTCCAGCTTTTGCGGTCGGAAGAACCCAAGAGATCATCTATGAGTTGAATGAACACTACGATGGTGAATCTGAATTCAAGAAAGAGTTCTCAAAAGTTCCCGTATATATAGATAGCCCGTTGGCCTCAAAAGCGACTGATGTATTTAAGAAGAATGCCCATGTGTTTGATGCTAAAACGAGAGAAAAAATCATGTCTGGGGACAATCCTTTGGAGTTCAAAAATCTCCACTTTACTCAATCAGTAGACGAATCAAAAGCTCTAAATGCTTCTACAAAGCCTAAAGTGATCATATCCGCAAGTGGCATGTGCAATGCGGGACGTATTAGGCATCATCTAAAACACAATCTATGGCGAGAAAATGCCACGGTAGTTTTTATTGGTTATCAAGCTGAGGGAACACTGGGCAAAATTTTGAAAGAAGGAGCAAAAAGCGTCAAACTCTTCGGAGAAGATGTAGCGGTAAATGCGAACATAGTCAGTATAGAAGGCTTTTCCGGCCATGCTGATCAAGAAGGTCTCCTGAAGTGGGTAGAAGCAATCAAAGAGAAGCCCAAAAAAATATTTTTGGTTCATGGTGAGCAAGAAGCAAAACTCGAGTTGTCTGAAAAAATTGCTCAGAAATTTAATATTGAAACACATATCCCTCAGATGAACGCGGTATATAGAATAGAAGGAGAACAGGTTTCCCAATTAGAAGAGGGTTATCTTCTAGATTCAGATGAGGTAGAGAAGAAAGAATTCAAAAAGGATAAGAAACTAGTTTTAGATGATAGAATCAAAGAGTTTGAAGCCATAATTGAGACAATTGAAAGAAGCGACGAAGAAATGATAGAAGCTGATAAGAGACAAGCTTTATTACATGAAATTGAGGCTCTGAAGGACTTGGCAGATGAGATATTGACCAAAACAGAAGATGCGATAGAAAACAAGCAGATAAGAATCAAAAATTATAAACAATTGAATAATCTCATTAAAGAATTAGAGAAGACTCTAGTCAACTTAAGTTTGAATAATACCCAAGAGAATTTCAAATAAAAAACTTTCACTTTCTTTTCATTGTGTTATAATTGAACTTGTATTATGAAAAAAGACAGGTGATTGAATGAATTATTCGGACTACAAGTTCATGAAAGTGGCAATGCCACTGATCAATAACAAAGAATTTCAAAAAATGAAAGACATAAAACACCATGATGAAAGTGTGTATGATCATGTTTTGAGCGTTGCTTACCAAGCATATAGAATTACTTATAAGATGGGGTGGGACTGGGAGTCTACCATTCGCGGCGCATTATTACACGATTTTTATCTGTATAAATTTTGCAAAAGACCAAGACTTAAGTTGCCATTAGACGCAATGAAGCATGCTTTCATGCACCCAATAACAGCATTGGAAAATGCATCAAAACACTTCAAGCTTAACAAATTGGAATGCGACATCATTAGAAGTCACATGTTTCCTGTTAGAATTCCTCGACACAAGGAAAGTTTTGTAGTATCTTTTGTGGACAAGTACCTGGCGGTATATGAATATTATTTGAATCTTCGTAAAGCCACATCAAAAACGTACAAAGCCAAGCATTTGCAAGAACAACTTCAAAAAACAGCATAAACCCTCAAAAGAGGGTTTATTTTATTTGAGTCCTACTTAATAAAGAAAGTCAAATCACCTTCGGCTACGACGCTATTGTCTACATATGCAACACCATGTCCTATGCCCAGTGAACCTTTGTTTTTTATAATATTTGTCTTTAGGATCAAAACATCTCCAGGTTTCACCATCTTTTTGAACTTGACATTCTTTATCCCTCCAAAGTAAGCTGTTTTACCTTTGTTTTCTGGCAGAGATAGAATAGCAAAAGCGCCAGTTTGCGCTAAAGCTTCAACGATTAACACGCCTGGCATAACAGGATTATTAGGAAAGTGACCAAGAAAATAACTCTCATTACCACTGACACATTTTTTAGCAACAGCATGTAAGCCAGGCTCCATTTCAATGACAACATCAATCATCAAGAAAGGCTCTCGGTGGGGTAAAATGGTTTTAATATCAGAAATCGTATACATGAGGTCTCCTTAACTCTTTTTGAACAATAAACTGGTATTATGTCCGCCAAAACCAAGTGAATTTGATAAAGCATAAGCTACTGAAGCATGTCTGCCTTTGTTGGGAATGATATCCAAGTCACAACATTCATCATGTACAAGATGGTTGATAGTAGGTGGCAGATAGCCATCTTGTAAGGCCATAGATGAGACAATGGCTTCAATTGCACCAGCACCACCTATCAAGTGACCGGTCATAGATTTTGTAGAACTTACCGGGATATCATAAGCTCTTTCACCAAAAACTTTTTTAATAGCTAGGGTTTCAAATTTATCATTGTAAGGTGTTGAAGTGCCATGAGCATTGATATAACCGATTGATTCTTTTTTGATGCTTGCATCTTCAATGGCAGCCAGCATTGCCGATGAAGCTCCCGTACCGTTAGGTTCAGGTGTTGTCATATGATATGCGTCACAAGTGGCACCATATCCTACAAGTTCGGCATAAATATGTGCCCCTCTCGAAATGGCTCTTTCCATATTCTCTAAAATGACAACACCAGCACCTTCGCCCATCACAAATCCACTACGTTCTTTATCAAAAGGAATAGAAGCTCGGTTTTTATCTTTAGATGTGCAAAGGGCAGTCATAGAAGAAAAACCAGCAATTGTTGCGGGAGTAATGGAAGCTTCAGCACCACCAGCAATCATGACATCACTCATGCCGGATTGAATCTTTTTGAAAGATTCACCAATAGCATTGGCTCCAGATGCACAGGCTGTTACTACAGACATGTTTACACCTTTTGCGCCAAATTTAATAGCGACAAGGCCAGAAGCCATGTTTGATATAATCATGGGAATAAAAAATGGCGAGACTTTACTGGGTCCTTTTTCACTCATTTTCTTTAGTTCTGTTTCGATGGTATTGATACCACCAACGCCACTGCCAATGATAACGCCAACACGATCAGAATTGAGAGATTTCAAGTTAAGTCCGGAATCTTCAATGGCCATTTCAGATGCAGCAACAGCGAATTGGCAGAAACGATCCATTCGTTTTGCTTCTTTTTTATCCATGTGGTTTGTAGGATCAAATCCCTTGACTTCAGCAGCAAGTTTAACTGAGAAATCAGTTGTGTCAAATGCAGTGATTTCTTCTATTCCGCAAAGGCCTAACTGTAAACTAGACCAGAAATCCTTAAGATTGTTTCCGATGGGAGAAATGACGCCCATTCCTGTAATAGCTACTCTATTTTTCATAAAGCCTCCTAAATTCATTAAATGTATAATCCACCATCCACAGAAATAACTTGTCCAGTTATATAAGATGCTTTGTCAGATGCAAGAAAGGATACTAGATCTGCAATATTGGATGGTTTGCCAAAGCAGGATAAGGGGATGTTTTTGAGAATGTTTTTTTTAGCCTCATCGTTCAAATCTGATGTCATTTCAGTATCGATAAACCCTGGAGCAATGGCATTGCAAGTGATGTTTTTTCGAGCAAGTTCTTTTGCGGCTGATTTTGTTATACCAATGACACCAGCTTTTGAAGCTGAGTAGTTGCTTTGCCCAATGTTTCCCATCAACCCAATGACGGATGCAATATTAACAATTCGTCCTGATTTTTGACGAATCATTCTCTTAGCTACATGGCGAATGCAATTAAAAGTGCCATTTAGATTGGTATCAATCACATCTGTAAAATCATTCTTACTCATCTGAATCAGAAGTTTATCCCGGGTTATTCCTGCATTATTCACCAATAAATCGATTCTTCCGAAATTCTTGTGAGCCGTTTCAATTAAGTAGGATGATTCATCAAAAGAAGAAACGTCAGCTTTCACCATAATAGGTGTATGAGTTTGGGTGGGAAGAGAATGAATGAAAGCAGCCAACTTGTCGGGGTTCTTGTTGTAGTTTAATACCAGTTGGTAATCTTGAAGATAAAGAGATTCAGCAATAGCCATACCAATACCACCAGAGGCACCAGTTACGACAGCAACTTTATTGTTAATCATATTTTCCCTCCATTATTTCCATGCAATGACTCAAAGAACTCAGATCTTCTATATTGTATCGATTTTTTAACGGATCAATTTTCTTCAAAAAACCACTGAGAGACTTACCTGGGCCAATTTCTATGAACGTTTCAGTTCCTTCTTCAATAAGTTTTGCAACAGAGTCTTCCCATAGAACAACTGAACATACCTGCATTTTGAGTTTTTGTTTAATCTCTGAGAGGTCACGATTAATAGAAGCATCCACATTTGTAACGATGGGGACATTCAAAGAACCTAACGGAATTCGCTCAAGAGCCTTTTCAAGTTTATCAGCTGCAGGGTTCAAAAGAGGGGTATGAAAAGGTGCGCTGACAGGTAATCGAATTGCTTTTTTTACGCCAAAGCGTTTATGGCTTTCTTGAGCAAGGGTTAATGGCTTAATATCTCCACCAATTACTATTTGACCAGGACAATTAAAATTCGAACACTGTAAAGTCCCATATTGGCGATAAGCCTGGCAGAGGTCTTCAGCCTTTGAACGATCAATGCCTATTAGCGCCATCATGCCTCCTGTGCCTTCAGGAACAGCTTCTTGCATCACTTTCCCTCTATATCTTACAAGAGATAGAGCATCTGAGAACTTGAAAGCACCAGAATAGACCAGTGCAGAATATTCACCCAAACTTAAACCAGCGCAGAAATCTGCTTGAAGTCCCAAAGATTCAACAACACGTAAGATGGCAATACTAGTTGTTAGAATAGCAGGCTGGGTGATTTCTGTTTTAGAAAGCAAATCGATAGAGCCTTCGAAGCAGATTTTTTTCAAGTCATATCCGAGTGTATCGTTGGCTTCTTCAAAAACAAATCTAGCAGCTGGAAAATCATCATGAAGACTCTGTCCCATACCGATATACTGGGCACCTTGACCAGGGAAAATAAATGAAATTTTTCCTTGACTATTTTTCAAGTTGAAACCCTCCTATTAAATTGGCTGTTCCTTGTATAAGATCAGTAATAATTTCCTCACATGAGGATTCTTGTTTGACAAGACCGGCAATTTGACCAGCCATGACAGAACCAGATCGAGCATCGCCTTCTACAGCAGCTAGCCTTAGAGCGCCAGCGCCTTCTTTTTCAATCAGTTCAATAGTTGAACCTGATTTCTCCATCTTCTTGATTTTTGATGTAAGTCGATTGCGTAGACATCTGATAGGATGACCTGTGCTACGACCGCTTACAACCGCATCGGTATCTTTTGCGTTAAGAATTGCTTGTTTATAATTTGGGTGGACATTGCACTCAAAAGCGGTTAAAAAACGAGTGCCAATTTGGACACCAGAAGCACCAAGCATAAGGGCAGCAGCAAAACCCCTTGCATCAGCAATGCCACCAGCAGCAACAACAGGAATTCGAACGGCATCGACGACTTGAGGGATCAAAGCCATGGTGGTTAATTCGCCAATATGTCCACCTGCTTCGGTTCCTTCGCATATCAATCCATCCGCACCAGTTCTTTCAAGACGGACAGCCATTGTCACTGTCGGGACAACCGGGAAAACTTTTATGCCTTTTGATTTCCATAAAGGCATGTATTTCCCAGGACTTCCGGCACCAGTTACAATAACAGGAACTTCTAAAAAAGCTGCGGCCTCAGCTACAGCATCTTTATAAGGACTCATAAGCATAATGTTCACACCGAAAGGTCTATCTGTCAGCTTTCTTATTTTATACACTTCCTCCTCAAGCCACTCAGGAGGTGCATTTCCAGCAGCAATAATACCCAAGCCGCCAGCATTGGAGACAGCGCCTGCAAGTTCTGCATCAGAGATCCACGCCATACCTCCTTGAAACAGAGGGTATTTTATCTGAAGTTGATTACATAAACCAGTACTAAGCATGGATAAGCCTACTTGATTTTAGAATCAATGAAATCAACAATGTCTTTAACTGTTTTAAACTTCGGATAGTCTTCCTCTGGAATTTCAATCTCAAATACATCTTCAAGATTAATAACAACCTCTGCAAGGTCAAGAGAGTCCGCGTCAAGATCATCTTTAAGATTATCTGAGAGTTTGATTGTATCTTCTAAACCAAGTTCTTCCATCAATATTTCTTTTACTTTTTCAAATGTCATAGTTTCCTCCAATTTATAAATAATTATTTTGACATTCAAAGTATATGACTTGGTACAAGGCATGTCAATTCAAAACTTTGATTATCAAAGCAAATGGGTTGATTCGATCCTCGAAAGCATGTGGTATGAACAGTTTGAGAATATATAAATAGTTTATTAAGAATATTAAGAAATGATTTACTCGAATAGCTTGAAAAACTCTCAATATTTGAATAAAATATAAGACATAACCGTATGCTCATATAGGAGGTAATATGAAAGTAAAAGTTGCAGCCATGCAGTTCACTCCGAGACATAGGCAATATGAAGAGAATTGGAAAAAGATAGAAAGTTTGATTGAAAGTGCGTCAAAAGAAGATGTGAAGCTTGCAGTTTTGCCAGAGATGTGTACAACAGGGTACATATTTGAAGACAGGAAAGATATAAGCGAGCTAGTTGAAAGTATTCCTGGCCCTACCACAAATAAATTAGTAGAGCTAGCACGCAAACACGACATGTACATCGTTGTTGGATTGGCTGAAAAAGATGAAGAGGATATCTATTACAATGCATCTGCCTTGGTGGGACCAGAAGGCTACATTGGAAAATACAGGAAGATGAATCAGTTTATTGCAGATTCCTTATGGGCATCTGACGGTGATTTGCCACTTGAGGCCTTCGATACAAAAATTGGGAAAATAGGCATGGCCATTTGTTTCGATATGAACATTGAAGAAACATGTGCTGTCTTAAAAAGAAGAGGTTGTCAAATCATTTGTGCGCCTTCAAATTGGTTTGGGGAATCAGAAATATCTACCGTTTGGATGACTCGAGCGTATGAGCACAAGATCCCAGTGGTTGTGTCGAACAGAGGTGGGCAAGAACGCCGAACAAAATTCAATGCCAAAGGATGTATCATAGATGAAAAAGGGATGGTATTAGATTTTGTTGCGAATAATGAAGGAATGGCTATTGCAGATATTGAGGTATCAGAAGTCCAACAATTGGAGAAGAAGGATTTCTACAAAGAATTATCCAGACACACGTTTGTGTGGAATCCTACCTGGTACTTCAAGCAGACAAAAAACAAATTGCCTAAAGGAGAAGACATACAAGTCGCTGTTATTCAGTTGAAGAGCAGTGATATTGGCAGTTTTGCTCAGAACAAAAAGTTGATAAAAAAGTGGATGGTAAATGAGTTGAACACAAATACAAAACTCATACTGTTTCCAGAAAACATATTATGCGGCATAGACAAATCAGTCACACCTGAAGAGGTGAGAATCCTTGCAGATGAACTGTGTCCGATCTTATCAAACTATGAGGCATATGTGGTTGTGAGCGGGAAGATTAATGAACAAGGAAAAACAAGCAATCGGGTATACCTTATTGGCAAAAATGGCATCGTAGGCGAGTACAAGCGGATATTTTCAACACAGCATGAATTTGATGAATATGGTGAGGAACCAGTGTTTCTAGACACTGAATATGGGAGATTAGGATTCCTGTTTGGTGATGAGTTAACAAGAATGGAACCTGCTAGGGTATTAGCTTTGAGTAGCATCGACCTATTGTTGGTTACAGAGAAAGATGGAAGAGAATATAATAGATTCTATGATGACGATAACACCTTACTGTGGTCACTTGCAATGGACAGAGGAAGACAGAACAATTTCTATGTGATGCATGCGAATTATGTAGGAGGTGGTAGTGCAGGATTTTCTGGGATCTTTGGGCCGAATGCTTTTGAAAAGCCGGATGATAGGGTCTACTCTGAAAGGTTGGAAGGAAGTATAAAAATGTTTGTCCACTTAAAAGAAACATCCAGGTTATTTCCGAGTAATCGCATAAAATACAAACCGTTACTTCACTTCAGAAAACCATATTTCTATAGAGATATTCATTAAAGGCTGCTTTTTGCAGCTTTTATTGATATACGAAAGTATCTTCCTTTTCAATGTTAATGATGACACGATAATCAGGGCAATGATGATGAAATCTTTGCAGGATTTCTTTCCTTAGTTTTTTAATGTCAAAATTAGTCATTGTGTCTTGGACTAAGACATCAAAAATGACGACTTTCTTGCCACGTTCATTGACAATACGAAAATCATGAATGTTAAGGATGCTTGAATAGTCGGACTTTATTGTATCAAGAATATGTTGGAACAAAAAAGTTTGATTATTGTGATCCTGTACAGGGTCAACGTGAATGACAAGCTCAATTCCAAATGATTCCTTTACACTATTTTCTATGGCGTCGATGATATTGTGCGCTTCAGAAAATGTAAAAGTAGAAGCCATTTCAACATGGATGGTGGACAGCTTTGTCTCTGGCCCATAATCATGAATGATAAGATCGTGAACACCAGTAATATGATCAAAGCTTTTAATGTGGTTAATGAGTTCATCGTAGAATTCAGTTTTAGGTGGTGGTCCTATGAGGGAGTTTAAAGTATCTTTGAATATTTGAATGCCATTGTATGCGATAAACAAACCAACAAGAATACCAGCAAAACCATCCACAGGGAAAGAAACATGGCCAGCCAAGATAAAAGATAATAAAACCAAACTTGTTGCCATAACATCAGCAACACTGTCAATGAAAATGGCATTAAGATTGTAAGAAGCGATTTTTTTGTTTAGAGTTTTGTTAAATAAAGCCATCCATAATTTAATCAAAATAGATACAATTAGAATGATGACAATATACCAACGGAATACAACAGGTGTTGGGTTTAGAACACGGGCAAATGACGTTTTAATGAGTTCATAACTGAAGATGAGAATGATGATAGAAATGATCATAGCAGATACATACTCAAATCGGCCATGTCCAAATGGATGATCTTTGTCAGCGGGCTTGTCTGCAAAGGTAAAACCAATAAATGAAACAATGTTAGTACCTAAATCAGATAAATTATTGAAAGCATCTGCTGTTATAGAGATGCTGTTGACAATTAATCCTACAGTTAATTTAATTATAAATAGGAAAAGATTGCAAATAGCACCTGTGGCAGCGCTAATATACCCGATGTTTTTCCGGGTTGATTTTTTATTTTTAAGGATAAAATTTATTAGTAGTTGATTCATCATGCTCACTTCCTTGTTTGATCCATTATTATATCACACAAATATCGTCCATTGAATAGCTGTATGTAAAATGGTAAAATGAAACTGTATTAAACAAGTCAAAAAAAGAGGTGACGGGTTTTGGGATTTAAGAAAATGAAAAGAATGGTGAAAGCTCAATCAACATCTGATGGGGCTGGTGTTAAACTGAAGCGTGTCTTTGGACATCATGAGCTACCCGATTTTGATCCGTTTTTATTGTTTGATCATTTTGGATCAAAAGAAGCAAAGGATTATATGGCTGGATTTCCTTGGCATCCACATCGTGGGATAGAAACGGTAACTTATATGTTGAAAGGCTCTGTTGAGCATGGGGATAGCATGGGAAATGAAGGCGTGATTTTCGAAGGTGATGTACAGTGGATGACAGCGGGGGGTGGCGTAATTCATCAAGAAATGCCACAAGAAAGCCCTGGAGGGATGGAAGGATTTCAACTTTGGGTCAATTTGCCAGAAAAACAGAAAATGATGAAGCCGCGTTATCGTGAGATTAAAGCGAAAGAAATTCCGGAAGTCTATTTAAAAAGTGGAATTAAAGTAAAAGTGATTGCTGGTAAATTCATGGATACGACAGGTCCGGTTCAAGAGCTGGTTGTCCCATGTGATTATTTTGATATTAGCTTACAAGCAGGTTCTATTTTTAGACATGGAATCAAAGAGGACAAGAAAGTTGTCGTATATGTTTATCGGGGCAATATATTTTTGCCGGAAGACGAGACGGAAGTTGGACCGGGAAATGCAGTCATTCTCGATGAAGGAAATGAAGTTGAAATAGCTGGGAAATCTGATGCATCTTTTCTTCTTTTTGCGGGCAAACCATTGAATGAACCAATTCATTGGGGCGGACCAATTGTGATGAGTTCAAAAGAAGACTTAAACAAAGCTTTTGAAGACTATAACAAGGGGACATTCATTCAAAAATAAAACAGGAGAAAACTATGAATACATTTGTTATTAGATCGAGGCATTTGTTATTCAAACTACTCACTAAGGGGATGCGCTTTCCTGAGCCTGTTGAATTAGTAGGGGCAGGGAAGAGTAGCGAGATTCACACCTTGTTGACAGAAAAGCGATTAAAGAAAGTCCTAATAGTGACGGACAAACATTTGTTGATGCTTCAGATTATCGATGAGGTCATAGATTCACTTAGACGCAATGGCATTGATTATATCATTTACAATGGGGTTCAGCCAAACCCAACAATTGCGAATGTGAATGAAGGCGCAGCTATTTATAAAGAGAATTCGTGTGATTGCATCATTGCGTTTGGTGGAGGCTCTTCTATAGATTGCGCAAAAATAATTGGCGCAAAAATTTCCAACAAAAAAGAAGTCGAAGCTATGAAAGGACTATTCAAAATTAGAAAAAAACCGCCATTTTTACTTGCAATTCCGACGACTGCAGGAACCGGTTCAGAAGCGACTCTTGCGGCGGTTATACTCAATGACAGAAACGAAAAATTTGTCATACTAGATCCTAAAATTATGCCTGAAGCGTATTGTCTGGATCCACTGTTGTTAAAAACACTACCTAAGTCATTAACAGCATCTACTGGTATGGATGCTTTGACGCATGCTGTGGAAGCCTTCATAGGGTGGCATGGGACCGAGTACACAAATGATTGTGCAATTAGAGCGACTAGGATAATTTTTGATTGTTTGGAAAAATCATTTGAAGATGGTGACGATGAGGCTATGAGGATGCAGATGCTCAAAGCTTCTAATTATGCTGGACGTGCTTTTACAAGAGCCTCTATAGGATATGTTCATGCAATAGCACATACGATAGGAGGAGTCTATCAAACTCCCCATGGGTTGGCAAATGCTGTGGTACTACCCTATGTGTTAGAAGAGAGCAAAGAAAAGGCGATGAAAAAGTTAGCGTTGATGGCTAGAGAAATAGGATTAGGGAGTGAGCAAGAGTCTGATGAATCTATGACAGAGATATTCATCAACAGAATTCAGGATTTGAGAAGTAAATTAGAATTGCCTGACAAGTTAAGTGTGATTAGGAAACGAGATATTCCATATTTAGCTGAACGCATTGAGAAAGAAGGCAATCCTGCGTACCCTGTTCCAAAGATCATGTCAAAGAAAGACTTTATTAGATTATTGCATTTGATAAGAGGGAGCGCGGATGAAGATTAAAATCTACCTGCCACATTTCCTTCATCGAGATAATGTGGATGAGGATGGATATCTTGAAATGAATCCGGGTAGCAAATTGAGAGATGTGTACCGAAAACTTCGGATTCCGGTTTTATTCTGTTCAATTGTATTTGCTTATGTCAACAATGAAAAGGCATCACTAGATACCCCCCTTGAAGAAGGAGATATTGTCAGCTTTGTATCTTTTATATCAGGAGGATGAAAAAGGAGACATGATGAGCAATGGATATATGGGGAAAATTTTGCACATTAATCTGACCGATAGAACCGTCGAAGAGAGAATAATAGAAGAATCCACATACAAAAGATACCTGTCTGGAACAGGTTTAGGAGCATATTATCTGTTCAATCATATGGCAGAAAACGTTGATCCTTTAGGTCCTGAAAATATGATTGGGTTCATGAGTGGCCTATTGACAGGGACAGGAAGTGTAATGACTGGCAGATGGTCGGTTGTGACAAAATCACCATTAACCCAAGGTTGGGGAGATGCTAATTGTGGCGGGAACTTATCCATCGAGATTAAGAAATGTGGTTACGATGGCATTTTTTTTCAAGGAAGATCACAAAAACCTATTTATGTACATATAGCAGATGAAAAAGTAAGATTTATTGATGGTGGAGATATATGGGGAAAAGACGCCATTGAATCAGAGAAATGGCTATTATCGAAGTATCGCCAGAATGGGAATTTGGCTGTGGCAACCATTGGACCTGCTGGAGAAAACCAATCGTTGATTGCGGGGATATCTAATGATGGAGGCAGGTATGCGGCTAGATCAGGCGTGGGAGCTGTAATGGGGTCTAAAAACCTTAAAGCCCTCGTTTTGGAAGGATCACACAGTATAAAAGCCCATAACGCAGATCGCACTAAAGAACTCACAAAAGCATATGCTTCCAAAGTAAAAAAATCAGAGCTTCCTTCATTCGTCAAAGGAAACATGTTGCCATTCATGGGATTCTTAAGTGCCAAACAGAAAAAACATGGACCGATAGATGGTGCAATGACAGTTGCGGCAATGAAAAGATGGGGAACCATATCGAACAACACACTTGGGATGCCAAATGGGGACAATCCTGTAAAGAATTGGAAAGGCTCGATAAAAGACTATCCATTAAAAAAATATCGGCGATTGAATCCAGATAAAATCATTGCGAAAGAGACGAAAAAGTACAGATGTCATAGTTGCATTATAGGATGCGGTGGGATATGCGACGTGACAGATATAGAAAACATGAAAAGTCAACAATCTCACAAACCGGAATATGAAACCATTAATGCTTTTGGGCCGTTGTTGATGAATGACGACCTAGACAGTCTATTTGCCATTAATGATATTCTAAATAGAGGTGGAATGGATAGTATTTCTGCAGGAAATACGGTGGCTTTTGCCATGGAGTGTTTTGAACAAGGGGTTATTTCTTCAAAAGACATGGGAGGCCTGAGCTTAGAATGGGGAAACACCTCAGCGATTAAAGTCTTGCTAGAGCAAATGATTTATAGAAAAGGACCAGGGAAGATATTTTCGGATGGTGTGAAAAAAGCTGTAGAAAGGATTGGTGAGGTTGCAGCCCCTTATGCCATGCATATTGGAGGTCAAGAACCGGGAATGCACGATCCAAGAATGGATCCGTTACTTGGTATACATTTCTCAGCTGACCCCACTCCGGGCAGACATACCATAGGCGCAACGATGTATTACAATGCCATGCACTTGTGGGAGTTTGTATCATGGGCACCGAAAGTTAAAGCAGGGAGCTTAAAAAAAGACGACTTTCTAAACAAAAAAGAAGTGGGTCTTAAAACAGCAGCGAGCGCTTGTGTCAAACAAGTATTAGACGGTGCAGGAGGATGCTTGTTTGCACTTGCATCAGGCTTAAACCATTGGCCTTTGTTTGACTATTTGAATGCTGTTACTGGTTGGGATTACACGCCTGACGATTACATGGAAGTAGGAAGACGGATTCAATCATTGAGGCAAGCTTTTAACATTCGTGAAGGGATTCGTCCAATGGATAACCTATTAATCGGTCGCTTAGAGGGTACGCCTCCACTCAAAGAAGGACCATTGGCTGGGAACACCTTGGATACAGAGAGTATGATCAAGAAGCACTATGAATATATGGGATGGGACCATAATGGGAACCCTGTTTTGTAAGGTCATATCGGGCATCAAGACAACAAGTCTTTTGATGCCCGATATGATTTTGGAGTACATGATTCAATTCTTTTAAAAACTTTTGTGAAATAGCTTTGGTCTGCAAAACCGCATTGGGTAGCAATTTCAATGACACTGAGATCAGTTTTGAAAAGAAGGATTTTGGCTCTGTCAATTCTAAGTCTATTGATATAATCTGTGTAGGAAATAGACATTTCCTTTTTGAACAAGGTTGATAAATAAGCGGGATTTACATGAACAGAAGAAGCGATATCTTGAAGGGTCAAACGCTCTGTATATTTCATATGGATAATATGAAGTGCTTGTTTAAGTGTTTCAGAATCGCCACTATACGAGTAAATGAAGGCTTTACTGCAACAGAATTCAATAAAAGAAGTAGCTACTTTGAGAAGTTGATCGTAATTGGCCACTTGATCAAGCTTATAGATATCTTCTACATCAAGATCCATCGTATCATGAAACAATGGATCTTGGTTGGCAATGTTTCTTGCTAGAACACCATAAATGCCTATGAGCTTGATTTTGATAGCTTCAATGTCACCAGCTTCGATTAGGGCAATTTGGTGTAGCAATTCTTTTAAAGTGATTTTGGCATTCAAAAAGTCACCATTTTTCGTTTGCACCAATAATTGATTTTCCAGTTCAAAAGGATATGAAATTTTTGGAATCCCATCAATATCACGATCTTCGATTTGTTTTTTCAGAACACCCACCTGTGTAGCATTAGGGTTGCTGTCAGTAGATGGCAATGAGGGTACAGTTGTACAGCAATAGAATAGATTAGCCAAATGTGCGATTTCATCAGGAGAATAGACTTTTTGACGGACTAACGAAAATAGAATTTGAGATACTTGATCATATTCTGAGGAATAAGATTCCAAAATGCTTGAGATCGTGCTTTCTCTAATACTACCCATTACAATGGGTCCAGCAATCAAATAGCCAAAATCTGTCTCCGAAAAAGAAACAGGCAAAGCAAAATTGACGAGCCCAATGGGACATGTAAAAATATAGGGGTCGACAAGATTGTGGGAAAAGGCTGCTGCAGAGCGTAGATTCAGACGACAAGAACTTGAAGGATCTTGGTAATGACTAAACAAAGTGCAAAATTTTTTGTGTGGATCTGTTCCCCACTGAATCGTATGATCGCTATTGAAAAGGGTTATGGGAATTTGCGTGATTTCAGTAAAAGAGCTCAAGTGTTGAAGTGTAAGCGACTTATGATTTTCTTTAGTAGTCATGGTCCCTCCTATCAGAATGATGCTTATGAAGATTTTACACGAAAAAAGGATCAAGATCAATTTAAAATACAATACATAATAAAATTACCAAAACTGATAGATTGAGTCCTATATCTTCATGTACCAAGGCGGTATAATAACTAGCAGAGTATAATAAAAGGAGGAAAAAATGGGCAAAGATTTAGTTATAAAAACACTGAGACATGAGACAGTTGAGCAAGTGCCTTGGGTACCGTTTGCAGGAGTCCATGCTGGAAAACTAAAAGGCTATACAGCAGAGGAAGTCCTAACTGATGGAGATAAATTGTTTGAGTCCTTGATGGAAGTACATCGGTTGTACGTGCCCGATGGCATGACGACAATGTTTGATTTGCAAGTTGAAGCTGAGATTTTGGGATGTGATTTGCTGTGGGCTAAAGACAACCCACCTTCAGTAAAGTCTCATCCATTGGCAAATGAAAAGATTATTCCATGTCGATGCGAAATCCCAGACGAAAATTCTGGCCGATTACCGATGATTTTAGAGGTCATGAATAGAATCCATCGAGAGATTGGTGAGGATGTCGCATTATATGGGCTGATTTGCGGTCCTTTTACCCTGGCTTCCCATCTTCGAGGAACAGGCATTTTCATGGATATGATTTCTGATCCAGATTATGTCACGAATCTTATTGAATTTTGTGGAGAAGTAGCGTGTAAAATGGCGGAAATGTATATTGATGCGGGGATGGAAGTAATTGCTGTCGTAGATCCGTTGGTAAGCCAGATATCGCCGAAACATATCGACAAACTTTTGGCACCTTCGTTTACCAACGTGTTTGAATTTATTAGGTCAAAAGGAGCTTATTCAAATTTCTTCGTTTGTGGAAATGCCACCAAGCAAATAGAATCCATGTGTAAAATGAGTCCCGATGGTGTTTCAGTTGACGAGAACGTTGACATGGTTAAAGCAAAAAAAATCACAGATCAGTATAATATTGCGATTGGTGGAAATATTCCACTCACAACCACAATGCTTTATGGCACGCAACAAGACAATATGAAAGGTGTGATTGATTTATTAGACAGTATGGATCATAAGAACTTAATCATTAGTCCTGGATGCGACATGCCTTACGACACACCTATAGAAAATACCATTGCGGCAGCACAAGCAGTTAAAACACCAGAAGCTGTACGTGAAATGATAAAAAACTATGAAAGTGTTAGTTTTGCAGATATCGAAATTGAAATACCTGAATATGATAAAATGGACAAAGTGCTGATTGAAATATTTACTTTAGATCCAGATCAATGCGCGGCATGTACTTATATGGTTAATGTAGTCAGTGACAATTATGAAGCGATTAAAGACATTTCAGAGTACCGTGTCTACAAATACAATATCAAAAAAGACATTGCGAGAACAATGAAAATGGGACTAACAAATTTACCAACGATGTGTGTGGACGGAGAGCAAAAATGGATCTCTTTAATACCAAGTAAAGAAGAATTGATTGAAGTCATCACCCAAGCTTATAAAAAGAAAACAAATAAATAAAAAGGAGGAAAACATGTCAAAAGAGTTAATACTTGAAAAGGCTAAAACCTCAATTCTGGAGGCCGACGAAGATCTTGCGCTAGAGGCTCTGAAAGAAGCGGAAGATACAGGAGTAAATTTATTGGAATTGTTAAGCGATGGTTTTAGTGCTGGAATGAAAGAATTGGGAGACTTATTCGGAAGTGGAGAAGTGTTTTTGCCGGAATTAATGTTTTCGACTGAAGTAATGAAAGTTGCAACAGCAGAGATTGAGGGCAAAATGGACGTAAAAGATGTGAAACCTAAAGGTGTAATGGTAATAGGAACAGTCGAAGGGGATGTACATGATATTGGAAAAGGTATTGTGGCATCGTTGATAAAAACCAATGGTGTAACCGTACATGATTTAGGAAGAGAAGTCCCTGCAAAAGTGTTTGTTGAAAAGGTCAAAGAGTTCAACGCCGATTTTCTAGGTAGCAGCGCATTGTTGACAACAACAATGACTGAACAAAAAAAGATAGAAGAGCTTCTAGCGAAAGAAGGGTTGAAAGGCAAGGTCAAGACACTAGTAGGAGGAGCCCCAGTTACCAAAAGATGGGCTGACAGAATTGGTGCAGATGCTTATTGCGAAGATGCATCAGAGGCTGTAAATACGTTGTTGGGATGGATTGGAAACCTCTAACAATCTAAAACAAAAGAAAGGAGAAAAAGGATGAGTGAAAGCAAGAAATATTTTACTCGAATGGGAGATGGTGCCATTGTCTATATGACCGAAGAGGAAATTAGACAAGATATAGAAGCTGGCGTTCAAGACGCAGCGAAAAGAGGCAAAATCGATCCATTGACAGAAGAAGAAAAAGAAAAATTGTATCAAATTATAGCCATGCCAGGCAGTTTGGTTGGTGTTGAACATGGCATGCAAGTGGTTACCTCAAACGACTCTGGATCAGATAAGATCAACACAAAATGTGGCATTCCCACATCTAGAGACACGAACGCTATGATACATGAGCGCCTCCTAGGTTGTGATTCAGTGGATATCGGGTATAGTGACTATAACTATAAGACGGTCAAAGGGGTCGCGAAAAGAGAGGCTACCGTATTAAAGCAGGCTCTAAACAAATGTACAATGCCTCTATTCTATGGGGCAATGCCTAACTTGGGTTTCTACACCAAACCAGATGGTCCGGTTGATAATTGGGCGGTACTTCTACCTGAAGGGAAGATAAAAGAGGCGATGACAGCACAAGAAGAAGCAGTCGAACACGCGGTTAGAGATATGGTTTATGTAGCTGAGCAAATGCATGATGTGGGAGCAGATGCATTCATGCTAGATACCAGTGGGGCAGCTGGTGACGCTGATTTCTTGGCGGCATTGAAAGCGACTGAAATCATCAATGAAAGATTTCCAGATATGCCTGTGGAAATTGGGATGGCAGGAGAATTCGTGCTTGGCATGCATGGCAAACTCAAATACAAAGATGTAAGGTTGGCAGGACTTTATCCGCATAAACAAGTTAAAATGGTTGAAGAAGCTGGCGGGAGCATATTTGGAGTCGTTGTCAATACAAATAGCAATAAGAGTTTTCCGTGGAATATTGGCAGAGTGTGCACCTTTGTCAAAGCTTGTACTGAAGCAGCTAGTATTCCGGTGCATGCAAATGTAGGTATGGGTGTATGTGGAATCCCAATGGTTGAAAACTTACCTACTGATATTGTGGCTAGAGCGGATAAAGCTTTGATAGAGATTGGAAAAATAGATGGGTTGTAGGTAGGCGTAGGCGATCCACTAGGGGCAGAAGCGACTCACGGCATCGTTGCAAGCATGGGTGGTGTACGCACAGCCGGAGATCTGGTTATGCGTTTGCAACTCGCCAAAAAGATGAAAATCAATGAGGCAAAAGCTTACGTTGCTGAGAAGCTAAATGTAACTCTAGAAGAATTATGTGATGTGGTAACCATGTCTGAAGTTAGAGAAGACCTTGGATTAGGACTTGCACATGTAGAACCTTGCGCAGAAGCTAATGCAGGAATGGAAGCCAAATTCAAAATAGCAAAACTACTCGGGATACAAATCAATTCTGTAGAGAAATTCAAAGAAAGAGCGGGTATCTAAGCTTCTGCGAGGAGTAGAAGCAAGGATAGCGCCTTTATGAATTAGAACTAAGAGATAAAGCTAACGGTTTGATCAGGGCATTGAACGGTTAGCTTTTTCAGTGTTGCTTTACAGAGACAACTGGTTTAGATATAATTATATGAAGTCGACAAGAGGTGAACAAATGATAAAAGTAATATTACTCACAGGTTTTCTTGGGTCTGGTAAAACCACCATGTTAAATGCACTATTAGAGCATTTTGATAAAACACGAATAGGCGTTGTTGTCAATGAATTTGGAAAGACAAATATTGATAGCAAATTGCTTAAGAAAGATGGGATAGCTTTGTCTGAATTATCCAATGGTTCAATTTTTTGTGCTTGCCTTAAAGAACATTTTCTAAAGAGCCTCATCACAATGTCGGCGTACGAGTTAGACTATCTTTTTATAGAAGCTTCTGGTCTTGCGGACCCATCTAATATGGGGCAAATTTTAAAGGTTTTAGAACCCAAAATCAAACAACCTTATCATTACATGGGATCCATTGCGATTGTCAATGCAGAGACCTTTGTTAAAATGTTGGATGTGTTTCCAGCTATCCAGCAACAAATTGCTTACGCAAGTGCGGTCATTATAAATAAGACGGACTTGGTTGAACAAAAAGAGCTGTCAGTTATATATGATAGTATCTTTAATATTGACCAGGCGATGCCGATCTATGAAACTCATTATTGTCGGGCTGATTACGATGAGATTTTGAGCATTTTGAAACCATCTTCCAAAGAAACAACAGAAAGTGTCAACACACCTGACAATAGGTTGACGACAGTTAGGATCAAAGATCCAAAATGCGAATCTATCACTAAACTCAGGGAATTTCTAAAAATAATCACACCACACACTTACCGAATCAAAGGGTTTATCGAGACAGACGAAGGCATTCTAGAAGTAAGTACAGTTAACGAACGAATTGATCTGAGAGTGTATGATGAATCAATACATGAAACAGAACTGGTCTTCATTTCTTCGATAGGGCTTAGAATTATAAAACACTTATCAAAAGCAAAAAGCCATCTCACAGAAGGCGAGATTAGACTGTAGGAGATGTAAAATGAAATTATACTTTACAGAAGTACAAAAGCAAAGATTGAAAGAATTGGATGGGGGGATGGATCATTTGATTCAATCTTTTAGTGATGAACAAACAAGGGATGATCTTTTTAAGCAAATGGAAAGCCAGTTGGTCAGAAAAAATAAGCAAATACTTAAAAACAGATTGGAATCAGGCCATCTACCAGTTTTACAACATTTACAGAATAAAATGTCATCATGGTTGATTGATGAAGAAAAATTTTCTCGAGTTAGCACGCCAGCAATTATTTCAAGAGAAATGTTAAAGAAAATGACAATTACTCAAGACCACCCTCTTACTAGTCAAGTGTTTTGGGTGGACAAAAACAAATGTTTAAGACCGATGCTTGCTCCGAATCTATACATAATGATGAAGGAAATGAATAAGATGACCAAGACACCGATTCGAATATTTGAATGCGGTTCTTGCTTCAGAAAAGAAAGTCAAGGGGCACAGCACCTCAACGAATTCACGATGCTAAACTTGGTTGAGTATGGAGGATTTGAAAATGGAGGACAAGTTGAACGACTGGAATATTTAGCTAAAAGAGCCATGGAAATATTGGAGATTGACACCTACAAATTAGTGGTTGAAAAGTCAGAGGTTTACCAAACAACCATAGATATTGAAATAGATGGTATGGAGGTGGCATCATGCTCATATGGGCCTCATCCTTTAGATCATCAATGGGGAGTTTTTGATGCATGGGTAGGCTTAGGATTTGGGCTCGAAAGAATCGCGATGATCAAAGGACAAACAACTAATATCAAAAGAATTGGAAGAGGACTGACCTATTACGATGGCATCAGACTATCGACTTGAATGAGGTTAGGAGATGGAGTATATTGACTTAGCAGAAAAATCGAAAAAGATGATATTAAACGCCAATGAAAACGAAGTAGCTACATGGGTGGATGAGGTATTGTGTAGAAATGATCAACACGCGATTGAAGACATGTTAGCAGGTTTTTCGGATGGCAATCGATACATGGGTGAAAAGTTTGAAAGAGGAGATTTGTCTATTCCAGAGTTAATTCATTTTAGCTTCATCGTGAAAGATGTTCTGGAAAAAATCTATGGACATTCCAAGCTTTCTTCAGGAGAACCGCTTGGGAAAATTCTAATTGCAACAGTAGAAGGAGACATTCATGATATTGGGAAAATTATTATCGCGACTGGATTCAAATTAGCAGGTTTTCAAGTGATTGATTTGGGTCGGGATGTGGCTGCATCTAAAATCGTTGAAGAAGCCAAAAAACAAGAGGTTGACATCATAGCCACAAGTGCGTTGTTGACCACGACATTGATGGAACAAAAGAAAGTTGAACGGCTATTGAGACAAAAAGGAATGAAAGATCAGTACAAAACATTGGTAGGAGGAGCTCCTTGTACGCCAAGGTGGGCAAGAAAGATAGGAGCAGATGGGTATGCGGCCGATGTATTGGAAGCTGTAAAAACTGCGAAGGAGATGATGGGTGTTGTCAACAGAGAAGAAAAGATATTATAGAAAATACACGGATCTGTATCTCCTCATAAAGAAAATGAAACTTTGGCCATCTAGAACAGGTAGATTGCATGGCGTTAAAGAAGTAGCTTTAAAAGGGAATTATATTGAAATCACAACGCATTGCGGTGAGTTTTTTAGAGCTTACAACTCTAAAAAATCAAGAGCAGCAAGATGGTTGCGTAATAAATGGGCGGTTGTGGGCTGTGAGTCTTGCAAGGTGCCACAATGGAAACTAGACAAGTATTCAAAGACTTTTTTTTCTGCGCATTATGGGAAAACTTTGAAAGAAGAGGAGTCTAATAATGACAAGACTGATCAATGAATGGGTATATGACGTAAGTCAGAACATATCAAATTATGAAAAAGAATTCATAAAGCTTACTGGAATGAGCTTCATTGATTTAATGGGGCAGATAAACGGCATGAATCGACAACAAATTTTGGCATGTGCATCAGAAGAATCTATTGCAATTATTCCTTTCGAATCAGGGTTGGGCATCATTGAAGGTTTCTCAAAAGCATTGAACAGCGTGTTGAATCAGTCTGGGTTCCGAGCATTTATTACCAAGGAAAGAGATGTAGCTGGCATACATGAGGCAATAACCCAAAATGCATCAATCCTATTCATGGCAGATGACAATCGATATATATCTTGGCATTTGAAAAGAAATAAAATATCGGAGAATGATCACGCCACCGCTCGAGGATATATTGCCATATTAGAGAAACTTTCGAACGGAACTTTAGCGAATAAATCGGTACTTGTGTTAGGGTGTGGCAGACTGGGAGAAGAAGCAGTTAAGATTTTACTAAAGAAAAAGGCTAAACCTTGCGTTTATGATAAAATACAACGAAAAGCAGAGGGATTCATTGCTAAGTACGGCATTGAAGCAATCACAAAAATGGATACAATCAAAAGATTTCAACTTGTATTTGACGCAACATCTGAAGGAGGTTGGTTGGCATTGAATCAACTAAATGAAAAAGTTGTATTCTCATCACCAGGAGTACCTCTTTCTATAAAACCAGACAAGAAAGCGAGCATGGAGCAAATAATCATACATGATTGCTTGCAAATAGGCACGATTGCCATGCTGGCTGAGCTAATTCAATAATTAATTATGGGGGGCGGATCGGATGGATCGCACAGACTCTAAATCTGTGTAGCCGAGTGAGACTCTCGGGCTCCTCGCCAATAAATAATACTGAGGTTAAATATGATAGAAATCCAAAAAGCATTAATAGGAAAAGAACTTACAAAACAAGATATTATTAAATTGTTGGCGATTAAAGATAAAAAGGATCAAGAGTTATTGATGACAGCCGCAAGAGAATTGAGATTTAATAACTTTGAGGATGCTATCTATTTGTATGGATTTGTCTATTTTTCCACATATTGTCAAAATAACTGTAATTTTTGCTATTTTCGGAAAGAGAATGCCATCCAACGATACAGAAAATCACCAAAAGAAGTCCTCGGTTTAGCAAAATCATTAGTAGAATCAGGCGTACACTTAATTGATCTGACAATGGGTGAGGACCCGGAATACCAAAAAGATAATTTTTCAGAGATTGTGGAGCTTTCTAAAAACATCAAAGACGCAACAGATATTCCCATGATGCTTTCGCCAGGTGTCATGACAGAGCAAAATCTAGATGACATTGCAGCCGTTGGGATGGATTGGTTTGCATTATATCAAGAAACGCATAACAAGGAATTATTCAAAACACTTAGAGTTTGCCAAGATTATGATAGAAGAATGACTTCTAAGATTCAAGCGAAAAAAAGAGGGTTATTGATTGAGGAAGGAATTCTTGTAGGAGTAGGAGAGTCATATGAAGATATTGCGGACTCAATAATAGAAATGAAAAGAATTGGGGCCAAACAAGTGAGGGTCATGAGCTTCGTTCCTCAAGAAGGCAGTCCTATGGAGAACAACCCTCAATCGGACTATAACTTGGAATTAAAGACCATTGCCATTTTACGGCTGGTTTTCCCAGAAGCATTGATTCCAGCGTCTTTAGACATAGAAGGTCTGCGCGGGCTATCAGATAGATTGGATGCAGGAGCAAATGTGATCACATCGATTATTCCACCAGAAACAGGATTAGCAGGTGTGGCTCAAAGTTATATGGATGTAGACGGTGGGGGAAGAACGGTAGAACAAGTTAGAAATGTGTTAAAAGTCAAGGACCTTTCTATTGGTTCCATAGATGAGTATAAAAAATTGCTGGAAAAATACAAGGGAAAGAGTGGCAAATGAGAGATTTAGTGATTATAGGTGGGAAGCTTCAAGGATTGGAAGCTTGTTATTTGGCTAAAAAAGCAGGTATTAGCACTGTTTTGATTGATAAGAAAACTAATCCAATTGCAAAAAGACAAGCCGATGATTTTTACCAATTAGATATTACTAAAGAGAGCAAGAGAGCAGTGACTATTCTTAAAGAGGCAAAGTTAGTATTGCCAGCATTGGAGAATAAGGAAGCACTAAACTGGCTGAGAGAAAATTCGGAAAGATATGGAATAAATGTGGCGTTTGATTTTAAGGCTTATGCAATAACTTCATCAAAGAAGCGATCAGATGAACTCATGACAAGAATAGGACTCCCTGTTCCCCAATACTATCCATATGGGAAACCACCTTATGTGGCTAAACCAAACGACGAAAGTGGTAGCAAAGGGGTCATAAAACTTAAAACACAAATGGACGCAGAACAGTTCATTTTGCAATGCAAAGACATTGAAAATTGGGTGATACAAGAATATATTACAGGAAAAGCATACTCCATTGAAGTGATTGGAAAACCTGGTGCATATAAGACTTATGGAATCACAGAAATTCATGTTGACAAGAAATATGACTGCTGTAAAGTGACGATGCCAGTCGAACTGACAGATTTTCAAAAACAGCAATTAGCCGATATGGCCGTTCGAATTGCCGAAGGAATTAGACTTGAAGGCATTATGGATGTTGAAGCAATTCTGTCTTCAGAAGGATTCAAATTGTTAGAAATAGATGCTAGGTTGCCAAGCCAAACTCCCATTACGGTATTACATGGGACAGGAATAAATATGTTAAATGAATTGATCCCATTATTTATTGACAAGGCTAAACTTAATGCAAAGTTAAACAGGATACAGTATGTGGCATATGAACACTTTCTTGTTGATGGGAATGGAGTAGAATGCTTCGGAGAAGGCATTTTGTCTCGTCAGAAACCAGTTGTGATTTACAATGATTTCTTGGAATCGGATGAAGTTATGACTGACTATCAAAAAGGAGATCTGTTCTTGATAGGAACGTTCATCAATAAAGCCCAAACAGAGAGAATGTTGGAGAATAGGCGAAGAAATATGATGCAGGCTTTGTATAATCTTTCTTACTCATTGAAAGGAGAAAATGATGAAGATAATTAATTTAGAAAGAGATATCTTCCAATTTGTGTTTGGACCTAGGAAAAACACCCTGTTTGGATATAACATTTATGTCATCACAAATAATGACACGGCCTTGATGATCGATACTGGATTTAGAGAGCACAGCCAAGCAGTAAAAACATACTTGGGTGAAAAAGGGATAACCGTGACCGATGTGATTATAAGTCACTTTCATTTAGATCATATTAATGGCCTTAAGGCGTTGGATCAAGTTAACGTAATAGGAAGCAATGAGTATCAAAGGGCTCTAGATGTTTATATAGAAAAAAACCAACAAGAACAATACAAACCAACAGATCTGGTAAAAGATCAGAAAATTTTCAGTTTTGGGGATCACCTTATTAAAGTAAAAAAACACCCTGGGCATGCAAAATGTAGTGTATTGGTGGAGATTGACGATAAATATTTACATGTGGGTGACGAGCTAATGTTTTCTAATGACGGTGAGCCTATCTTGCCATTAGTCGATTTAAAACGAATTGATGAACAAATCCATGCTTACGTAAAATTGGCAAAACATGTAGACAGAGTCTTGTGGACAAGCCATGGGAAAATAGGTAATGAATCTGGATTTATCAATCGTGCGATAGATAGTTACAAACAATATCTTATTGCAATTAAAGATTCAAAAAAGACACTTTCTTACAATGAAGCGACAGAAAAATGCCCGATGGAATTTTTACACAAAGAATGGCATGGGAATATTTACAAATAACAAGCCACAGTGAACTAGATTCATTGTTGGAGATAAAGGCGGGCCCCTTTCGTTGACAAGAGGGGGGCAATATGTTAAAATAATTTAAAAGTTCATTATTCGCACATTAGTTCACAATATGAACAAGGGGTGCTTATGAAATATAAGCTAACAGCTATAGGGAAAACGATTGAGATTTTAAAGGCTTTTTCTCAAAAACCTTTTTCATATAGTGCCCAGGAACTAAGCATTAAACTTAGCATCAATCGGACAACGGTGCATCGCATATTAAATGAACTTGAACGCGAAATGTTTGTTGTCCAGAACAACATGGATAAAAAATATACCCTCGGACCATCGATGTATCATATTGGTTCGAAGTATCTATATCGAAACAGCAATTTTTTGGAAATCAGAGCGATTATTGATCAATTGGCCGTTGAAACAAAACAGAACGTTGGTTATACAGTCATAGAAAATAATAAGATTATGAATCTATATGAGTCCGAGATTGCCATGCCTATCCGAATCACCTACCAGTACGGTACTTACTTTCCTATTAACAGAGGTGCATATGGGAAAACCATTATGGCTTTCTACAAGCCAACTAACAAATTGGAAGAAATTGTTAGAAGTACAAAAATGGAAAAGACTACGCCCAACACCATTATAGATCCCGATCAACTACTCGAAGAATATAAGAAAATACGAAAACAAGGCTATGCCATCAGTGACGAGGAAAACTTGGTGGGAGCTCTTGGTATTGGTGTCCCCATATTCAATTCGTTTGGAGAAATTCATGGATGTGTTGCTTTGGCAGGCTCCAAAAATGCCATCCAACAGCAAGAATTTACCCACTTCATCACTATCTTAAAAAAAGGTGCCGAAGAGATAAGCAAATATATTATATGAAAGGAGGATTAAACAAGGCATCTTAAAATAAATATGAAATAGGAGGGTTATATGTCACAACCAACGATTCAAAAAAAGAAGTCAAGAGTACCACATACCTATGTCATTCTTTTCACAGTTATCATTATCATGGCAATAATGACTTATATTATTCCAGCTGGAGAATTTGAAAGGATGGAAGATCCGAGTACAGGAAGAACAGTGGTTGATCCGGATTCATTCCATGGAGTTCCACAAAACCCAACCACACCATTTGAACTGGTTGAAGCAGTACCAAAAGGCATGAACGCAGCAGCAGGCATAATCTTTTTTATCTTTCTAATTGGTGGTGCTTTTCAAATCATCACAGCAACTGGAGCCATTGAGGCAGGAATCAGCCGGGTAGCTCTAAAGTTGGAAGGCAAAGACTTATTAATGATCCCAATGTTCACGATTGTTTTCTCGATTTTCGGAGGAACCATCGGAATGGCAGAGGAGGCAATTGTCTTCGTTCCAATTGGTATCGCATTAGCAAGAGCGCTAGGCTATGATGCTATAGTCGGAACAGCAATGGTAACATTAGGGGCAGCCTGTGGTTTTACATCAGGATTCATGAATCCATTTACAGTAGGAGTCGCGCAAGGCATTTCTGAGTTGCCATTGTTTTCAGGAATCGCGTACAGATTTGTTATCCTTGGTGTGATGCTGGTCTTAGTTAATATTTTCTTACTGAGATACGCGAAAAAAGTCAAAGCTGATCCAGAAAGAAGTATCGTGAGGGAACTTGAGATTGAAGAAGCTGGAAAGAAAATTGATTTGTCCAATTTGCCTGAACTAGAAACAAGGCATATTTTCACATTATTAGTTTTGGCAGCTGGTTTAGTAGCTATCGTGTACGGTGTTTTCTCTCTAGACTGGTACATCACAGAAATTGCGACAGTATTCTTGGCAATTGGTATCATCGGTGGATTTGTCGGTAAACTTGGCCCAAGCAGAGTGGCGACAGAATTTGTGAATGGCGCTAGAGGAATCGTTTTTGGAGCATTGGTCGTTGGTATTGCCAGAGGTATTTTGGTAGTCATGACTGATGGATATATCATTGACTCCATTATAAACGGATTGGCGGCAGCTATTGACAATTTACCAAACGCAATTGCAGTTTTAGGCATGTACTTTGTACAAGTTGTCTTGAATTTCTTTATTCCATCAGGTAGTGGGCAAGCAGCTGCGACTATGCCAATCATGGCACCTTTGGCGGATGTTATTGGCATTAATCGACAGGTAGCTGTTACAGCATACCAATTTGGAGATGGGATTACCAACTCTATCATTCCAACTTCTGCAGCATTGATGGGTGTATTGTCTGTTGCTAAAATTCCATATGAAAAATGGTTTAAATTTTTGTGGCCTATGACTTTGATTTGGATAGCAATGGGTGGTGTGTTCTTGATTATTGCGAATATTATTGATTATGGTCCATTCTAAAGGGAGTGATAAGTTTGGACATCACAAAATTTTACACGCAAGAGGAAGTCGTAAAATTAACACAAGATTTAGTTAGAATCCCAAGTCATAAAGACGTACCGGGAAGAGAGAAAGAAGTCTCTGAGTTTATTTATAAATTCTGTCAAGACAATGGGCTAGAAGTTGAGTTAAAAAGTGTGGATGGAGAAAGAAAGAATGTCTACATTTACTTGCGAGGATCGGGCTCGGGATCAACTTTGGTGCTAAATGGCCATACAGACACAGTCCCACCGTATAACATGATAGTAGACCCTTATAAAGCTGAAATCAAAGATGGATGCATATGGGGTAGAGGGACAAATGATATGAAAGGGGCTGTGGCATGCATGATCATGTCCGCCCTCGCGCTAAAACGATCTGGCTTGAAACTGGCAGGTGATGTGATTGTAACAGCTGTTATAGGCGAAGAAGAAGAGAGTGAAGGAACTGAGGACTTGGTTTTGTCGGGTCTAAAAGCAGATGGAGCAATTGTTGGAGAACCATCGAACTATGAATATGCTATTGGGCATAGAGGGCTTGAATGGTTGGAAATCCAATTCAAGGGAAAAGCGGCACACGGTGGTGTTCCAAACGAAGGCATCAATGCCATATCGAAAGCAGCAGATTTTATCAAAGCCGTTGAAAGGGATATTATCCCCAAATTATCAGAAAGAAACAATGAGTTCATGGGCCCTTCTGTCATGAATTTTGGCAAAATTGAAGGTGGAACACAACCTTCAACTGTAGCGGATTTTTGTTCGCTAAAAATTGATAGACGTTATGTTGTTGGAGAAACTGTAGAAACAGTATTACAAGAATACAATGATGTGATTAAGGGCATAAAAGCTTATGACAAGGATTTCCATGCGGAGTTGATTCGGATGGATTCAGGTCAAATGAGAGAGTTTGATCACATTTATCATTACACGGAACCACATGAAAAAATTGTTAAGACAGTTGTGAATGTTTTAGAGAAACATCTCAAAAACAAGCCGGAAGTCACTAGGAAAAGAGGTTGGACTGATGCGGCGACACTCTCTTATTATGGCAAAATCCCGACTGTGATAACAGGCCCGGGAAATATTAGCTACTCTCATAAAGAGAATGAAATGGTGCCAATAATTGATTTGTATAACTATGTGAAGATTTATAGTGAAATAGCGATGGCATTTTGCAGCTAAACAATAATCAGGCAGCTTAGCTGCCTGATTATTTTAGATGAGGAGGATTATATTTGAAACGATTGAAAATAATAAATGGATGGGTGCCTGACTTTAACAACAAGACACTCGTGCAGAAAGATATATTAATAAAGGATGGAGTCATTGAAGAAATAGGGAATGTACAAAAAGAAGGGAATGAGACCATAGATGCGACAGACAAAATTGTATCTCCTGGCTTCATTGATATCCATATGCATGAAGAGGAGATAGACCCAACAGAAAAAGATCCTTTTTTCATTGCCTATTACGAATTAATGATGGGGGTTACAACTTGTGTGGCAGGCAATTGTGGTGCGAATCGACAAAGTGTGGATGATTTTATTAAATTTATACAGAAACATCAATCGCCAGTCAATTACATGACTTATTTAGGGCATAACTATTTAAGAAACCGTGTAGGGATAGACGACCGATATCGCGCTGCTACTGAAAAGGAAATCCTTGATATGGAGAAATTGGTAGCAGAAAAAAACGACTCTGGAATTGTTGGCTTGTCTTATGGAATTGAATACTCGCCTGGTAGCGAAACCGAAGAAATTGTCCGCTTAGCTAAGAACTTAAATTCGGACAAGTATCTTTTATCAGCTCATTTTAGATCAGATGTTGAAAGAAGCGTGGAATCAATTCAAGAACTGATAGACATATCGTCTATGGCTAAGTTGCCTATGCAAATAGCTCATATAGGTAGTTGTAGTGCTTATGGCTATATGGAAAAGAGTCTAAAAACCATCGAGAATGCTCGAAATAACGGAAGTGATGTCTTGGCGGACTGTTATCCTTATGATGCTTTTGGCACTTTCATTGGTTCGGCAGCTTTTGATGAGGGCTGCTTTGAAAAATGGAATCGCACATATAGTGATATTTTGTTTACTGAGGAACCTTTTAAAAACCAACGTGCTACAAAAGAAACCTTTTATAAAGCAAGAACAGAATATCCAGATATGATTGCGATTGCATTCGTGATGAATGAAGAAGAAATAATCCGTGCACTTCAAGCACCTTTTGTGTTTGTTGGAAGTGATGGTGTTTATCGCAAAAATAGCGGACATCCAAGAGGGGCAGGTAGCTTTCCAAAAGTACTGTCACGCTATGTAAGAGAAATGAAAAGACTAGACATGGTAGATGCTTTATGGAAAATGACTTTAGGCCCGGCTCAAAGATTGAGATTATTCGACAGGGGAGAAATAAAGGTAGGAAATGTGGCGGACATTACCATTTTCAATCCTGAAACGATTAAAGATAATGCCAGCTTTGAACATCCAACTCTTCCACCAGATGGGATAGATTATGTTATACTAAATGGAGAGGTTGCTGTTAAAGACAAACATGTCGTTAATGGTAGATTGGGCAAATTTATTAAATATAATAAATAGGAGGATCTATGAAAGATAAAGTGAAGCAGCTTGTTGATCAAATGAAGCAGGAACTGATCGAACTGAGTGACGAAATCTACAAAAATCCAGAACTTGGCTATGAAGAGTACAATTCTTGTAGATTACATGAGGAAATTTTGCAAAAATATGGCTTCAAAGTCCAGAAGAAGTATTTAGGAGTGGATACTGCTTTTAGAGCAGAATACACTTCAAATAAAGAGGGGCCAACGATCGCTTTCTTAGCTGAGTACGATGCATTGCCAGGTATAGGACATGGTTGTGGGCATAACATTCTTGGGACAACAAGTACGGGTGCAGGAATTGTTTTGAGTCAATTATTGGATGAAATTGGTGGAAAAGTGGTCGTGTTTGGAACGCCGGCAGAGGAAACAAGTGGCGCAAAAGTCTTGTTTGTAGAAAAAGAAGCCTTTAACGATATTGATGTGTCTATGGTCGCTCACCCAAATATGTCATATAACAAAAGTGGCAAATCTCTTGCGATGGATGCCATTCAATTTGAATACAAAGGCAAGCCTTCTCATGCAGCTTCTTCTCCTGAAAAAGGAATTAATGCCCTTGATGCAGTCATTAATACGTTTAACAATGTAAACGCACTACGCCAGCAGACAAAACCAGAAGCAAGAATTCATGGTGTGATAAAAGATGGTGGCAAAGCGGCAAATGTAATTCCAGATTATACGATGGCTCAGTTTTATGTTAGAGCACAAACAAAAGGTTATCTGACAGAACTCACAGAAAAGGTAAAGAAATGCGCTCAAGGAGCAGCACTTGCAGCTGGTGTTGAACTGACTATTTCAAATTATGAGTATTCTTATGACAATATGGTGACAAATCAAATTATGTCAGATATTTTTACAAAACATTTAGAGGAGTTGGGAGTCAAAGAGATTCTTGAACCACGACAATCTTTTGGATCTATTGATGCAGGCAATGTGAGTCATGTCTGTCCAACCATACATCCATATTTTGATATTGTTGGAGACATCAACATTGGAGCTCATACCGTAGAATTTGCTGAGAGCACGGTGACCCAGTATGCTTATGACAATATGATGATTACTATTCAAGCTTTAGCAATGACAGGAGCAAAAATCATCCAAGACCAAGAGCTACTTGAGAAGATAAAAGAAGAATTCAATAAAACAGAAAAATAAATTAAGTTCATTAAATACCGGGAAAGGGTTTCATTTTTTCCAACTATGGTGTATAATATAACCAAAGCTAGTCATGTAGCTAATATCAACTGAAAGGTGGTAGTATTTATGAAAAATATCTTATTACCAGTTGACGGCTCACCAGGATGCCAACACGCTCTTGCGATGGCGGAAGATTTAGCAAAGAAGTATGACAGCACCATCACAGTGTTTTATGTGTTTGATTTATACAGGATACCAAATGAGCTGGAATATGCTGGGTATATTGAAAAAATGTACGAATCGGATAGCAAAAAAGAATACCTTGACAAAACGGTCAAGTATTTCGAAGAAAGAGGAGTAAAAGCCAAATCGAAGTACATAAAAGGAGATCCGCCTTCTGATATCATTGATGAAGCAGATAGTGGAGAGTACGATTTAGTCATTATGTGTTCAAGAGGCATGAGTCCTGGTAAGAGATTCTTACTTGGAAGTGTCACAAATAAAGTAGTACACCATGTCAAGGCACCGATATTGGTGGTTAAGTAAGATAGCATATTA